>NZ_JAANAT010000003.1:0-600000 GCF_011089895.1 Mucilaginibacter inviolabilis | reverse complement strand
TAAGGATAAACGCCTTACTCAATTTTACGACCGGTATGCTACATACAATGGTTCTAACCCGTACACGGCGCCGGCTACCCTCAATGTGATCCCGCACCTGGAACAGCATTACGGTGCTTATTTTCCTGATGGCGGCATGTACAGCATCGTAAACAGCCTTGTAAAACTGGCCGAATCGCTGGGTGTGATATTTCATTATAATTCCCCAGTTGATGAGATCATCCTGGAAAAACAAAGCGCAAAAGCCATCAAAGTAAAGGGGGAATTGATACCTGCCGACAGCATCGTATCCAACATGGATGTTTGGTTCACTTATAACAGGCTGTTAAGGCAACATCCGCACCTGTTTCCTAAAAAGATATTGAGGCAGGAACGCAGCAGCTCGGCCCTGATATTTTATTGGGGTATCAACAAACAATTCGCGCAGCTAAACCTGCATAATATCTTTTTCAGTAACGATTATAAAACCGAGTTTGATTATATCTGGCAGCAAAAAGACATTTACCACGATCCAACCATCTATCTTAATATCAGCTCCAAATACAAATCTGATGATGCCCGACAGGGCTGCGAAAACTGGTTCACCATGATCAACGTGCCGGCCAATACCGGGCAGGATTGGGACAGCCTGATCAACACCGCACGTCAAAATATATTAAGCAAATTGAGCTATATTCTGAACGAAGATGTTAGTCCCCTCATCGTATCCGAAAGCATCCTCGACCCTCGTAGCATCGAAAGTAAAACATCATCATACCAAGGCTCGTTATACGGCACCAGCTCCAACAGTCAGTTCGCTGCGTTTTTACGACATGCCAACCGGTCGTCGGCCATTAAAAACCTCTATTTCTGCGGCGGCAGCGTGCATCCGGGCGGCGGTATTCCACTCTGCCTGCTTTCGGCCAAAATTGTAAGCGACCTCGTTTAATTATTGAATTAGTGATTTAGTGAATTATTGAATGGGACGGGGACATATTTAGTTGCAATTGTCTTGATTCCTGATTCTAATATCTTGATTCTATTCCTTTCCCGTCAGCAGATAAGCTTCGGGCGAAAGTGGGAAGAACAATGGTGGCCAAGTGCGGTTGGAGGGGCATAGCAAGTTTTTGCTGAAGGGCGGGGGTAAGAGCGAACGAAGTCGCGCAAAATAATTGCAGCCCGTGGTTCTGCCCGGTTTGCAGGGCAGAGGCTATGAGCGCAAAGAAGCATTTCTGGTGACAGCCTTTTTGGTTACTTTTGTGGCGACAAAAGTGACAGCCCCAGCGGCAATTGAGCGCTCTACGATTTGTATTATTCGCCCTGTATAACGGGGGTTGTCTTCGTACCTCGCAATGACGTGTGGAGAAAATAGCAGGTACAGTTAAAGGAGTATCACACAACAAAGTAAAGACCACGTTGCGCCATTGCATGATAAAGCAAAAACCCTTTATCTTTACCCATTCAATATAATAACCTATGAAACTTCAGCTTTTTGATAAACAGGTTTATACCGACAGAAGAAATATATTAAAGCAAAGCCTGCCGAATGACGGCATTATCCTGTTATTAGGGAACGAGGATAGCAGCATGAATTATAAAGACAATTGCTACCCCTTTCGGCAGGACAGCACTTTTCTTTATTACTTTGGCCTGGATGTGCAAAACCTGGCTGCCATCATTGATACCGATACCGGCGAAGAAGTAGTTTTCGGCAACGAGTTGACCATTGACGATATCATCTGGACAGGCACCCTGCCTACTGTACACGAAATGGCCGGATTGGTTGGCGTTACCCAAACCAAACCGCTCGATCAGATACTGCATTATGTACACAAAGCGTTGATCGCCGGCAGAAAAGTGCATATTCTGCCTCCATACCGCCCCGAAAACCGCATAAAACTGGCTAACTGGTTTAATGTAAGTTTAGAGGATGTACAGGATCATGTATCCGTTAAGTTGATTAAAGCGGTGATTGCGCAGCGGGTAATCAAAACGCCTTTAGAGATACAGGAGATGGAAAAAGCGGTGTCTATCAGTGTAGATATGCAGCTGGCCGTTATTAAAGCTACTCGCCCCGGCATTAAGGAGTATGAACTGGTTGCTATAGCCAACGAAGTAGCCCTGGCAGCTAACGGTCGCCTGGGTTATGGGGCCATTATTACTACGCATGGCCAAACGTTGCATACCCATTATTATGGCAATACCCTGCAGGATGGTAACATGGTATTAAGTGATATTGGTGCCGAGAATGATATGCACTATGGCGGCGATCTTACTCGCACTTTCCCGGTTGGGCGTAGCTTTACCAATAAACAAAAGGAATTATACGAGGTGGTGCTTAACTCTATGGACCATGCCATCAGCCTGCTAAAACCCGGTACACGTTATAAAGATATTCACCTGGCCGCCTGCCAAAAATTGGTAGAAGGGTTAAAACAAGTGAACCTGATGAAAGGCGATGCTGCCGAAGCTGTTGCCGCGGGTGCGCATACCATGTTTTTCCAATGCGGATTGGGTCATATGTTAGGCATGGATACGCATGACATGGAAGATTTAGGCGAACCATATGTAGGTTATACTGATACGCTGAAAAAAGAAACCGTGTTCGGGTTAAAATCCCTACGCCTGGGACGCGAACTGGAAGCTGGTTATGTACTTACCGTTGAACCGGGCATCTACATTATCCCCGAACTGATCGACCGCTGGAAGGCTGAAAACAAATACGCTGATTTTATCAATTACGATGTACTGAACACCTATCGTGATTTTGGCGGCATCCGTATTGAAGACAACTTTTTGATTACCGATACCGGCAGTCATCTATTAGGTAAATATTTACCGAAGACTTTGAAAGAGATTGAAGGGTTGAGAGGGTAAGGTCTATTATTTTATGTCATTGCGAGGAGGAACGACGAAGCAATCTCCTCGCGTTTATACATGCGACGAGATTGCCACGCTACGCTCGCAATGACATATTTGTTTGAATATCTTAAACTGCAATATGGTTTTCCCTAACCATTTTCTCCAAAGCATCTATCCAAATTGGTGAATCGTTCAAACTTTCTACCAGCTGAACTTTCTCGCCGCCGAGGGCTTTAAATTCGTCGCCGTATTCGGTAGTTACTTCGTAAACCGTTTCCAGACAGTCGGCCACAAAAGCCGGGCAAAATACCAGCAAGCTCTTTTTACCTTCTTTGGCCAGTTTGGCTACAATTTCGCTAGTGTAAGGCTGTACCCATGGGTCGTTACCCAAACGCGATTGAAAGCAAATGGTATATTTATCTTTGGGAATATTCAGCTTCCCGGCAATGAGTTTAGCTGTATGATGGGATTGCGCCGAATAACAATTTTTATTGGCATCGGTAAGTGTTTCGCAGCAATCGCTGGATTTTAAGCAGTGTTTCTGGGTATGGTCGGCTTTAATCAGCTGCCTTTGTGGCAAACCATGAAAGCTGAACAACACGTGATCATAGCTTTCGGGATTATATTTTTGGGCGTTATCGGCAAAGGTGGCTATCATGCCTTCGTTGTCATGAAAAGAATTTACGAAAGAGATATTGGGTTTAGTACCCCAGGCTGCCAATAGCTCCATCACCTTATCATAAACAGAGCCGGTACTGGCCGATGCATACTGCGGAAACAGCGCGATAACCTGTATATCATCCACCAAAGCGGCTTTAAGCCTGTTCAATGCCGATTCAATAGAAGGGTTCTGATAACGCATAGCCAGTTCTACAATGTATTCATCGCCCAGGCGCTGTTGTAAAGCCTTTTGCTGTAACAAACTATAATGCATTAATGGCGAACCGGTTTCCTTATCCCAGATAGCCTGGTATAATTTAGCCGATTTTGGTGCCCTGAACGGAGCAATTAATCCACGAACTAAAAGGGTGCGTGATATAGGGTTGATATCAATTACCCTCGGATCCATCAAAAACTCATTCAGATAAGTACGTACATCCGCCGTTGAAGGACTGTCAGGTGTACCTAAATTCACTAATAAAACTGCTTTTTTACCCATAACTAAGCTGCAAAAATAAAAAATATTAGCCCCCTAACCCCCTAAAGGGGGAACAATTTACAAATAAATGATCGGTACGTGTTCCGCAGGTTTGTCATCCTGAGGAACGAAGGATCTATTGTTTAACTATGCTTGTAGATTAATAGATTCTTCACTCCGTTCAGAATGACAAACTATTTTTTAGACTCAGCACCGGGCAAGGCTCTCCACAATTTCCACCAGGGTATCCCCGGCGCATCATGGTGTTCATAATGATAACCGAAAAAATAACAGCTCAAAAAAGCCAGTACATGATTGCGCCGCTGGCTTCGGGCAAAATATGGATTATCGTGCTCACCTTTATGTGGCTGATAAGTGCCGAAGTAAAATAGCTGCAGCGTGCTTAGCAATGAGGGCACCACCCAAAATAGTATCAGGTTGGGCTGCGGTATCCACAATTTTAAAATATTGAATACAATAGCCATCACCACAATTTGCCATATAGACAGATAATTACGGATAAACCTTACATACCAGCTCCAGAAACCGCCTTCATGATAATCGGGATCATCGGCAGTATGTACATGACTATGGTGCAGGTGATGTTTGGTATAAAGTTTGGGATACCAGAACGAGGCATATAAAAAGGTACAAATGTACCCGGTAAGATTATTCAGTATGCGGTTAGGTGATACAGTGCCATGCATGGCATCATGCGCGGTAATGAACAAACCCGTGTACAGGTGCATTTGAACCAGCATCAATAAATATACCAGGGGATTAGCAAAGCTGAAATGCCAGCGCATCAGTAAAACAATACTGGTAGCCCAGCAGCCAATGAGCAGTATAGCAATAAATAAACCTGTATTTGATGGCTTTTTCGGCATGGTGATCATACAACCGCAAAAAGCGTGCTGTTAAAATTGTTCGAGCGCGGCTTTTACGTCCTGCATCAGCCACATGGGGGTTGATGTGGCCCCGGCTATACCAATAGTATCATTTGGCGAAAACGTGGCTTTATCCAGCTCACTTGCCGACGATATAAAGTAGGTATTGGGATTATGCTTGCGGCATACTTCAAATAATACCTTCCCATTTGATGATTTGCGACCGGATACAAAAACAATCTTATCAAACTTACTTACAAATTTGGGCAGATCCTTATCCCGGTTGGATACCTGGCGGCAAATAGTATCATTTGCTTTAAGATTGTATCCGCGGGATATCAGCTCGTCTTTGATACCATAAAACTTTTCCATGCTTTTGGTAGTCTGGGTGTACAGCGTGATATTTTCGGGAAGCTCTACATTGTCCAGCTCGGCAATATCCTGAAAAACGATGGCCTCATTATTGGTTTGTCCTTCCAGGCCAATAACCTCGGCATGCCCATGCTTGCCAAAAATCAGGATCTTCTCATTGGCATCATATGATGTCTTGATGCGGTTTTGCAGCTTTAAAACCACAGGACAAGAGGCATCTATCAGGGTAATATTGTTCTCTAAAGCTATACGATAGGTATCAGGTGCCTCGCCATGCGCGCGGATCAGCACTTTTTCGTTATGCAGGTTGGCTAGTTCGGCATGTTCAATAATACGCAGGCCCAGTGCTTTCAGGCGTTCCACCTCCTCGTCGTTATGCACAATATCGCCCAGGCAATACAGATAGCCCTCTTCGGCCAGTATTTCTTCGGCCATATCAATAGCATATACCACCCCGAAGCAAAAGCCCGAATCCTGATCAATAGTAACCTTTAACTGATACTCTCCCATGGTGTTGCAAATTTACAGCAAAAATAACCGTTGATGGTAATGATTATGTGATTTCGTTGATTTTTGTTAAAACGATATCTTGCTTTAGCACAGGTCTTGTGGTGATGCACCAGTGATAAAATAATATCGAATAAAGAATTTCGAATGCCCAACACCAACCTTTTTTACTTCATTATTCGATATTGAATATTCTGTGTTCGATATCATCATCTTTAAATCCCCCCTTCAGGAGGCTGTGGGCCTCAGTTTAGTAATTCCAGTGCCATAAAAAAAACAAACTGTATGATGAGCAATGCGGGCGCAACTATGCTTTGCTGCTTAAACTTAAATTGGTCAAAACCAAAAAGCAGCACAGCACTCAATCCAAACCAGCAAACATAATTTTTTAAAGGGATGTGGTTATTGGCCCAGTGCCAGTAATCAAAATGGATAGCCATGGGCTCTATCAATATATCCAGCAATACCAGGATAACTGCGCCGGTTAATATTCTTATGATTCTACTTTTGATACGGGTTCGTTGCAGCAATACTCCGGTGGAGTAGATGAGCAAAAACCAGTTTACACCAATCATCAGCGGTATCCGGGATAATTGAATACCTAGTGTTTCGCCATAAACATAGTTACCAAACAGCCAGCCGGTATGCACACCTATCCATTCGGCAGCAAAACCAGTAAGGAAAACGATCATGGCAAAAAGAAAAAACAGGCCTTCCAACTGGTCATGGTTATATATAATTACAACGGTCATCAATAGTAAATGCCAGGGCACCAGTTTTAAAAACAACACATCGGTTGCCGGCAGCGAGCATCCTATTAAGCCCACCGCATGAAATAATATAATGATGATAATGGATATCCGCTGCGGCCGTGTAATGGCTGCCTTCAATGGATTTTTCAAATCCTGCGACCTTTCCATACCGTTGTTTTGGTGAGATGCTTTTGTATGGATAAAACCGCGATGATGAGCATATTGAACATTTGCACCGGGTGTATGATGATATTACTCACCGGGTTCTGATCTGATAACAGCGAGATCATAATACGGCTCAAAGCTATTAATCCCAGCATAAAAAATAGTAAGGGCAGATTTAATGTCATGATCACGATCATCGGTCCGCCGATGATGAGTACAATGTAAATTAAAAAGCCAATGATACTGTAGTTAAACGCCGCCAGGAAATTTTTACTAAACCCGTTGATGGCCTCGTTATAGCTTTTATACATGCGGCAGCTAATCATACCATTGGCCAGCAGGGCCTCACCGTTATAGGCGTTGGCTTTAACCAGCCGCATGATCTCTACATCCTCCACCACTTTATTTTTTACCGCTTTGTGCCATTGGTGCAGGCGGTAAGTATTGGCATCAAACAGCATAAACTGCCCGCTCGCCGCTGCTACCGAAGCATTTTTCACCAAATAGATGAGCCTTACGGGCAATAGGTTTAACAATATAAAATGCATCAGCGGCACAACAGCTCTTTCGCCTAATGTTTCCATTTGCTGGTTGGTAAACAGGCTCAATAAACCCAACTGGTGCAGGTGCATCCGGTGTACCGCGCTGTTGATCAAACCCTCCTTTACTTCTTCATCTGCATCCAGGAAGAGTAAATACTTACCGTCGGCATGTTGGGCCAACTGATGACAGGCGTGGTTTTTACCTATCCAGCCATCGGGAAGTTTGCCGCCTTTAATTACCCGGAAACGTGGGTGCCTTTCGGCAAAAGCAGCACAAACAGCATAGGTATCATCCGTTGATTCATCATCCAATATGATCACCTCATAATTTTGGTACTCTTGCTGGTGGATAGATTGTAATAGCAAAAGAATATTATCGGCCTCGTTACGAGCGGGGATGAGGATGGATACCCTATCCTGATAGGCCTTAGCTACCCGGTGTAATTTGGGGTTGGATATAAAATTAAACAGGGTAACTGTAAAACGCAGAATAATAAAAAAGAGGGTTATTGATATGGCAATGATCACTTTTATAATATTATTTCGGTTTCACTTTGTTTTGATGAATCATAATGCTGCTGATAAGCTTTTGTCAGCTCATCTATATTTTTATAAGCCGAATTGCTTTCGATACTTTTTAAGTAAACGGTAGCTGTTGGCTTTTTATGTTTTAGGTACTGAATAAATGTTGTCGAAAATATAAGCCCGAACTTATCCTGTGCCTGCTCTATGATCCGCCAGATCCCTTTTTCAAAATGTATTTGATCAATAAAATTGGAGTACAATTTTCCCTGCGGAAATATCAATACCAGGTTTTGCGGATCATCAAGCAGCCCGGCGGCATAGTTTATTGACTGTAACACATCCCTGGAGTTTTTATTAACCGAAAAAGCACCTGCATATCGTAAAGCGGGTGTTTTGCGGGCCGTATCCTCCAGCATCATCACGTGCAATTTCTTTTTTAGTAGCTGGTCATTAACGCAGTATAATATCAGTCCGTCCCAAAAACTAAAATGATTGCCGATGAGCAGGATCGATTTCTGAGGGTCAACATCGATACTGTTAAACGATAATTTATGAAAATGTCTGCCAACTATCCACCTGATATAGTGGTGCATAAAGCGATTAATAAAAAAGTTCTTTTTATCGTACAGCATGCTATCGCAAGTTAACTAATAACAGCTATCAATGTTCCATGTTGGCCTGTTTTTTTAAGGCCTGCTGATGAAAATCGTTAATGCGTTGTTTCAGTTCTTCAAAGGGTACCTCGCCGGCAACACCGCAATCAAAATGATGCATATAGGCCCGCGGTTTCAGACCCTCAAAATAATCAATCAGCGTACATTGATAAACTATCTGGCATGGGCCTTTGATCTGTTTGATCAGCCGCTCAATCCCATTCTCCACATGGATATACGTTTCATGATTAGAGTAAAGCGCCCCCTGCGGAAATATGGTGACCAGGTTTTCAGGATTGTTCAGCAGTCCGGCCGAATAGGTGAGCGATTCCAGCATTTCGCGCGATCCTTTTTTCATGGAAAAAGCTCCCAGGTATTTGAAATACCAATGCTTTAAAAAATGATCATGCTGCATCATAATATAAAGGCGTCGCTTTAAGTTATTGAAGGCTGCATAATTGGCAAAAAAACCATCCCACCAGCTAAAATGGTTGGTAAGCAACAGGATGGAATGCCCGGGACGCGGCTCAAATGGCTGTATGCTGATCTCTTTAAAATTACGCCCCATCCACCAACGCATAAAGCGGTAAAACATTCGGCTTAAAGTATCATTCTGGCGCGATGGCAACATAATTTATCGTACTAAATATTCATCCAATGCTTTAATAACCAACCAGTGGCCCAGGGCCAGTTCGTGCACCTCGGCATTATCCAACTTTTCAATAAAGGGCATCGCTGCCGATTTGGGGAACAGCTTATCGTCTTTACCAAATATCAGCTGGCAATTGATCTTATATTGATTGATCAGCATGGCTATTTTTTCCACATCTGGTTTCAGCAAACGGATCAAATTTAAGGTATAATATGTATCCAGCCGTTTTTGTTCCGTATCAATTTCATTATAGGCTATCTGGTACAGGTTATCATCTATCATGCCTGCCCGTTTCGCGGTTTTCAATACAAAAGGAGCCAGCCATTTACTTTTGGTTACCCTGCGGAACATAAATTTACCCAAGGGGTTGTGCAATAAAAAATGAAAACCTTTATATACCGACAGCCCGTCTGGGGCCATTAATATCACATCGTCAATTAAATGCGCATATTCTTCCAATAATATCAGGGCCAGGTTGGCGCCAATGGAATAACCCATCACCGAGAACCGCTGTTCACCATACATTTTGAACCATTCCCGCATATAGCTATGCACCATGTTTTTGGACATTCCAGTGGTAATCTGTTCCTCTGTCCAGCCTTCCAGTTTGCTGTCTCCATGAAAAAAATGATCAAACCCGTAAATATGATATTTGGGCAGGATAGAACGCTCGAGCACCTGAAACTGCTTCCCCGTCATGCCATAGCCATGAAAAGCCAGCAGCGGCCTATGACCGGTACCATATTCATGAAAATGCGCTTTACCCAAACCGGGCAGATGTAAAAAACCCATTGTTAGCCCCCTAGCCCCCTAAAGGGGGAATTTTTGATCTGCAAATATGCAAATTGTCTGAACCTGAATTTTTAGAATTAGGGAATTTTATGAATTTATTTCATTCAGATTCCATTAATTCTTTCATTCTAAAAATTCGGGTTCAGACAATATGGCTCATGATCATTTCCGTGGCACCGGTATGTTCCTGTACATAGTTGTATATTTTTTTGCTGGTTGTACTGTAAAAAGCCTCATCGGTAATCAAAGTATCCACAATGCCTTTTAGCTGGGTTTCATTGCTGATACTGAAACCAGCTTTCAGTGCTATTAATTCGCGAGCCTCATTAAATTTCAAATACCTGGGGCCAAATATTACAGGCAGACCAAAAGCCGCGGCTTCGAGCGTGTTATGGATACCGGCACCAAAGCCACCACCAATATAAGCAATATCACCATAGGCATATAAAGACGACAGCATACCAATGTTATCAATGACGAGGATTTGGAGTTGTGCGTTGTGCGTTGTGAGTTGTGAATATTTGACGGTTAAGCTTGAGGGTAATAAACCTATCAGGTGGTTTATTTTTTCCTCACCAACTTCATGCGGGGCAAAAATAAATTTCCAGTCAGGGTACAGGGCAGGCAGGGTAGCCAGCAGCTTTTCATCTTCGGACCAGGTGCTGCCTGCTATAAAAAGTTTTTGTCCGTTTTTAAACTCTCTTACTCCGGCTATTTCTTTTGGGTTTTGCGCGTTGGCCCAAACCCGGTCAAAACGGGTGTCGCCGCTTACGGTTATACTAGTAAGGCCAAGCTTGTTGAGCAATTGTTCGGAACTTTCGTCCTGCAAAAAGAAGTGTGTTACAAAACTTAACATTTTACGGTGTAAGCCTCCGTACCATTTAAAAAAAACCTGTCCTGGTCTGAATATACCCGAGACGATATATAGTGGAATGTTTTGCCTGTTCAGCTCTTTAAAATAATGATACCAGTACTCGTACTTGGTAAATATGGCCATATCCGGCTTTATTGTATCAATAAACTCGCGGGCATTCTTTGGGGTATCCAAAGGCAGGTAGTAAACCGCATCGGCAAGGGGAGTGCTCTTCCTGATCTCATAACCGGAGGGCGAAAAAAAAGTAATCACAATACTTTTGCCGGCGTACTGTTCGCGCACAGCTTCTAAAATAGGCCGGCCCTGTTCAAACTCGCCAAGGGATGCAAAATGGAACCAGATGCTGCTATTACGTGGCTTTATTTTTTGTTGCCGGCGCCCGTTTATCCACAGGCCGGCTTTTGTGTTAAAAAACGAAGCGAGCCATATAACGAAGTAATATAATTTGATCCCAATGTTATATAAAAACATCAATTTAAGTATGAATGATTATCTTAGCCGGGCATAAAAGTAATAACAATAATTACAATATGAGGTGCGTAGTTGATTGGGTGAGTAGTTGATTAAGTTTATAACTGTTTCTATTTAACCATTCACCTACTCACCCAATCAACCACTCACCCGTGATAACGGAACAAATATGTCAACTCGTAAACGGATATTAATAACCGGAGCAGCCGGCTTTCTGGGTTCGCACCTGTGCGATAGGTTTATCAAAGAAGACTACCATGTAATTGGTATGGATAATTTGATTACCGGCGATCTGCGTAATATTGAGCACTTGTTTAAACTGGAGAACTTTGAGTTTTACAACCATGATGTATCCAAATTTGTGCATGTTCCCGGCGAACTTCACTATATACTACACTTTGCATCGCCGGCAAGTCCGATTGATTATTTAAAAATACCGATCCAAACCCTAAAAGTGGGTTCGCTGGGTACCCATAACCTGCTTGGGCTGGCCCGTGCCAAAGGTTCCCGGATGCTGATTGCCTCTACATCAGAAGTTTATGGCGACCCTAACGTAAACCCACAACCCGAAGAATATTGGGGCAATGTAAACCCGGTTGGGCCACGTGGTGTTTATGACGAGGCCAAACGCTTCCAGGAAGCTATAACTATGGCTTACCATACCTTCCACGGACTGGAAACCCGTATTGTGCGAATCTTTAACACCTATGGCCCGCGTATGCGGTTAAATGACGGACGTGTATTACCCGCCTTTATTGGTCAGGCTTTGAGGGGCGAATCATTAACCATGTTTGGCGATGGTTCACAAACCCGCTCATTTTGTTATGTAGACGATCTGGTTGAAGGCATCTACCGCCTGCTGCACAGTGATTATGCACAGCCGGTAAACATCGGTAACCCCGATGAGATCACAATAAAACAATTTGGCGAAGAGATTATCAAGCTAACCGGTACCGATCAAAAACTCATCAGCCTGCCATTGCCGGTTGATGATCCTAAACAACGCCGGCCGGATATCACTAAAGCCAAAGCCATTTTAGGCTGGGAGCCCAAAGTATCCCGGAGCGAGGGTTTGAAGATCACGCTGGATTATTTTAAATCTCTGCCCGAAAAAGAAATAAACCACAAGGATTTTGCGTACTATAATAAATAACATACCTACTTAAAATGAAAATATTAGTAACAGGCGGTTTGGGTTTTATTGGCTCACATACCGTTGTTGAATTGGTAAATGCAGGCTACGAGCCTGTTATTGTTGACGACCTGTCAAACTCCGATCCTAAAATATTGGATCAGATAGCCAGGATAATAGGCTACAAGCCCGTTTTCCATAAACTTGACCTCAGCAACGAGCATAGCGTAAAAGAGCTGGCTGCAAATGAGCCCGATATTGACGGCATCATTCATTTTGCTGCTTTCAAGGCAGTAGGAGAATCGGTACAAAAACCATTAAAATACTACCGCAATAATTTTTACTCCCTCATCAATTTGCTGGAAGCTTATTATGGTAAATCATTAAACTTTGTATTTTCATCAAGCTGTACCGTTTACGGGCAGCCAGACATATTACCCGTTACCGAAAGCGCACCGGTAAAACCCGCAGAATCACCTTATGGCAACACCAAACAAATTGCCGAAGAGATACTGAGCGATATGGTAGCTTCGGGAAGCAATTATAAAGTAATAGCGTTACGGTATTTTAACCCGGTAGGCGCTCATGAAACTGCACTTATAGGCGAGCTACCTATTGGTGTGCCGCAAAATCTGGTACCTTTTATTACCCAAACAGCTATAGGTAAACGCGAAAAACTGACCGTATTTGGTAACGATTACGACACTCCAGATGGAAGCTGTGTTCGCGATTACATACACGTAGTTGATTTGGCCAAAGCGCACGTGGCCGCCCTAAAACTGGCCGAAAAAGAAAGCTTTACCGGTTATGATGTGTTTAACATAGGCACCGGGAATGGCAGCACCGTATTAGAGGTAATACACGCCTTTGAACGCGCTACGGGTGTAAAATTAAATTACCAGATTGGCCCGCGCCGCCCGGGTGATGTAGAAAAAGTTTGGGGCGATGTAACCAAATCAACTAATAAACTGGGCTGGAAAGCCGAACTGGGTGTTGAAACCATGATGCAATCAGCCTGGGAATGGGAAAAATACATATCACAAAATCCTTTATAAAAAACAAAATAAACCCAATTGCACGAATTTAATCCAATTTCAAGGGTTAAATTGCATTGATCAAAATGCGCCAATTAATCAAATTCGATTAAATTCGTGCAATTAGTGTTTATTAATATTCTACCGATGAAGAAAATAATTATTACTGGTGGTGCTGGCTTTATAGGATCACATGTGGTGCGGCGTTTTGTAAAAAACTATCCCGATTATACCATTATCAATTTAGATAAGCTTACCTATGCCGGTAACCTGGCCAACCTGGTCGATATTGAAAATGAACCCAACTACCGTTTTGTAAAAGGCGATATTGTTGATATTGCATTTATTAACGAACTATTTGCCACAGAACAACCCGATGCGGTGATACACCTGGCAGCAGAATCGCATGTGGATCGCTCTATCGTAAGTCCGCTGGAATTTGTGATGACCAACGTGGTGGGCACCGTTAACCTGCTTAACGCTGCGCGCGAAAACTGGAAAGGCCGCTATGACCAAACCCGTTTTTATCATGTATCAACCGATGAGGTTTACGGCACTCTGGGCGATGATGGCATGTTTACTGAAACAACAGCCTATGATCCGCATTCTCCATATTCGGCATCAAAAGCCAGTTCTGATCATTTTGTACGTGCCTATCAGGACACCTATGGCATGAACACGGTACTATCCAATTGCTCAAACAACTATGGATCCTATCATTTTCCGGAGAAACTGATTCCTTTAGCCATTAATAACATTAAACAAAGCAAACCTGTACCGGTATACGGCAAAGGCGAAAACATACGCGACTGGCTTTGGGTGGAAGATCATGCCCGCGCTATCGACCTTATTTTCCACAAGGCAAAAGCTGGCTCAACCTATAACATCGGCGGTCATAACGAATGGAAGAACATTGACCTCATCAATTTGTTATGTACTATACTGGATAAGAAATTGGGCAGGACCGAAGGTGAATCGGCCAAACTGATCACTTTTGTAACAGACAGGGCCGGGCACGATCTAAGATATGCTATAGACGCATCCAAACTTAAAGATGAATTAGGATGGGTACCCGGGATAACCTTTGAAGAGGGGCTGGAAAAAACTGTTGACTGGTACCTGGCGAATGAAGAATGGCTGGAAAACGTTACATCGGGTCATTATCAGCAATATTATAGTGAACAGTATGCTAACCGTTAACCGCACCATGGGCATGAGCGCCAGAGCAATGATTAACTGCGAATAATATGTTTGGGTTATTTAAAAAGAAACCGGAAAAAAGACATGCACACTTTAACTATGATTCTATCATGGTTGATATGCACTCGCATGTATTACCCGGAATTGATGATGGCGCCAAAACGCCGGAAGACTCCATTATACTGATTCGTAAGATGATGGAGCTGGGCATAAAAAAAATTATTGCCACCCCGCATATCATGGTTGATTTTTACAGGAACACCCCTGAAACCATTAATAATGCACTTAACATATTAAAGGCCGAGCTGGTAAAAGAAAACATTGATATACCCGTTGAAGCGGCCGCAGAGCACTATTTCGACGAAACTTTTGAGGCCCGTGTAGAAGAACGCAGACTGCTTACGATGGGGGATAATTATGCCCTATTTGAATTTTCATTTATTAATAAACCTCCAAATGCCATACCTGTTATTCAAAAAATGAACGACATGGGTTATAAGCCGATCCTGGCCCATCCCGAAAGGTATCCTTACATGGATTTGGAACAGTTTAAAAACCTGCATTCCTGGGGTTGTAATTTTCAGTTGAATACCATTTCACTAACCGGTTATTATGGCCGCGAATCAAAGAAAATGGCCGAAAGTTTGATTGATAATGAGCTGATCGATTTCATATCAAGTGATATGCACCATCCCAAACACGCTGCTGCGTTAAAAGAGGCACTGCGTACTACTTACGTGGAGAAATTGCTTTTTGACTACCCGTTGAAAAATACTTTACTGCTTTAACTTAGATGCAAGAGATAGGAGTCATAGGAGTCAAGAATCAAGATATAAAATACTGAGTCTTGATTCTTGACTCTTACTTCTTGCATCTCTTCTTATTCGTATCTCAACGCCTCTACCGGATCAAGCCTGGAGGCTTTTTTTGCCGGATAATAGCCTGATATCAGACCAATAAAAGTACATAACAGTACAGCAAAAAACAGCCATGCCCATGGCACAACAAACGTTCCGCTGATTTGAACCGCTATCAGGTTACCTATAGCCATTCCTAATAATATACCAACGGCCCCGCCTATAAGGCATATTACAATAGCTTCAATTAAAAACTGTTTGCGGATCACTGCAGGCGTGGCGCCGATAGCTTTACGCACACCTATCTCGCGCGTGCGTTCGGTAACCGATACCAGCATAATGTTCATGAGCCCGATGGCGGCCCCGATGAGGGTAATGATACCTATGGCAAAGCCAGCTATTGTAATACCTGTTAACTGGCCCGAAAGCTCCTTCTGTATAGAATCGCTGCGGGTAATATCAAAATTAGTGTCGTTGGCGATATTGAGGCCGCGGATATTGCGGAATAAAGAGGTAGCCTCGCCAATAGTGGCATCAAGCGCACCCGGAGTGGCAACCTTAATAGTTATGGTATAGGATATATTACGTACTGTATCTATCTGTTTGGCTTTCAAAATAGGTATAATGCAAAATTTGTCGCCGCCAAATGAGCTGGATCCTTTTGACGCAATTACGCCAACTATACGGTATTTATTACTCCCAATAAAAAGCGATTTATTAATAGGATCTTCCTTTTTAAAAAGTTTTGATTTGATCTCGTCACCAATAAGCACCACATTGGCGCCGTGCTCCAGCTCTGACGATGAAAAATTACGCCCGAAGGATAATTTTTTGCCGCTGGTAGCCAGATAATTTTCATTAGATCCCGAAATAGAAATATTGGGGTTTGTCTTTTCACTACCATACTTAGCCACTGCCGTACCTGTAACATCCAGATTGATGGCCGTTAATACAGGTAATTTAAACGTATTTTTAAATCGTTCGGCCTGGTCGTAAGTAACTGCCGGGTAAGCCTTGTGGTTTCCACCATTACCAAAGTTTAATCCTTCGCCCCGGTTTTGAATAGTGAATGAATTGGCGCCCAAATCGGCAAAGGCATCATTAGTAAACTGCCGTATACCCTCAATGGCGGTTAAAATACCTACCAGGGCCATAATACCTATGGCAATAATGAGCGAAGTTAACGATGTACGCAGCCTGTTGCCGGCTATAGATTGTAATGCAATGGAGACATTTTCTTTGTAGGACGTTTTTACCGGCATGGTATAAAAATAAAAAAACTTTGCGGTTTGACTGTGCACCGTATCATTTTGTTACAGCAAACTCAACCGTTAAACTAAATAATATACAGCTTACTTGTTTGTATAGCAATAATCATCTACTTTCAGGGAGAAAAACCTTATTCATGAATAAAATTCTACTATCATTCGTTATAGCTTTCAGTTTTGCATTAAGCGTTCAGGCTCAAATTGAGATCACACGCCCTATTGAACAACTAGGGTTTAACAAAACCACTATAGTTACCAACGCCCGGGGTAAAAAACTCACTTATCAGGATTGGAGTAAATTAATGTCAACCGGTAAGTACAAATTAAGCCCCGTTCAACATGATAGCGACAGCACTGCTTTTATACTGACAGAAAGGGATGAAACCGCTGAAAATAAGGTAATGGCTAAAGCCCCTAAGCCTGAAGAAACCAAGTTTTTTAAAAACGGCAATTCATTCACCTTTTTTGACATGAAAGAAGTTAATGGCACCATACTCAGACAGGCTGATCTGAAAGGAAAAATTGTGGTATTAAATTTTTGGTTTATAGCCTGTCCGCCATGCAGGTATGAAATGCCCGAACTTAACCGCCTCACAGAAGCCTATCAAGGCCGGAAAGATGTTGTGTTTATTGGAATTTCTTTAGATAAAACGGATAATATTGAGCGATTTCTGAAAGTATCGCCATTTAAATACCACATCGTAGGTGATTCAATGCCATTATTTGCTTACTATGGAGTTGACCAATGTCCGGCAAGTTTGGTAGTGGATAAAGATGGGACCATCAGATTTAACAGTCAGGGGTATGGCGAAGGCGCTGTTCCATATTGGATACGGAAAACTATCGATGAAATTAACTAACAAAAAAGGCAGCCCGTGGGCTGCCTTTAAAATAATATCTTCTATCTGGAGATTAGAAATTATACCGAGAAAGAAGTGCCACAGCCGCAGGTACTGGCAGCATTAGGATTATTAAAGGTAAATCCGCGTGCATTTAAGCCATCTTGAAAATCAATCTGCATACCAGCCAGATACAAACCATGGGCCTTATGCATAAATACCCTTATACCGTCGATATCATATTCCTGGTCGCCATCCTTTTTTTGATCAAAGCCAAGCACATAGTTCATGCCCGAGCAGCCACCACCTTCAACACCAACACGCAGGCCAAAATCATCGCCTATCTCTTGCTGATCCTTTAATTTAAAAAGTTCTTTAACGGCTCCCGGAGTAAAGGTTACCGGTGCAATTTCAACAGCAGTACTCATCTTATTTTTATTTAACTATACAAATATAATGTAAAATGTAGATTTTTGTTGCAACCGGTATTTTATGACCTCAGTTTAACATTTTATAAAACATGCAAACATTACCCTATATACTTGATATTTTAAAATACACCGTTGCCGGCATTGGGGTGGTGTGGGTAGCCCTTTATTTATTTAAACCCTATCTGGATAAAGCCGAACAAATACAGATACTGGAGCTCAAAAGGGCCGTTAGCAGTCAAACGCTGCCCTTACGCCTGCAGGCTTATGAGCGCGTTATCTTATTTATTGAAAGAGCTAACCCGGCCAGTATGCTTATCCGCCTGAACGCTTCGGGCCTTTCGGCTGCCGAACTACATATGATGGTTGTTACCGAGATCAGGAATGAGTTTCAGCATAATGTTACCCAGCAAATTTATGTGAGCGTACGGGTATGGAATGTGGTAAAAAGGGTAAAGGATGATACACTGGCCCTGGTGAACAATACGATGAAGGCCCTTCCACAGGATGCTTCCGGTACAGAAATGAGCAAAACTATATTGATCCATTTAAGTAAACAGGAACAGGATCCATATGAAATAGCTACCGGCCTGGTACGGCAGGATATAGAAGAATTATTTTAACTTCATAGCAAAGCATCCGGCAGTAAAGATGTATGGGCAAAGCCTGCCCCGTTGGGAAAATTGCTGACGCACTGCGTTTGGTTAGTAATAGATAGTATCACATAGTGTAAATTTTTGCAGACACTGCTTATACCTTCATACCAATAAATAAAAGCAGGGCCATATTTTATTTACCAGTATACCAGAACATTAATTTTTAACAGTTGTACAAACAACAATTTGGCTCAACTATTGTTGCACGCCACGGTATAAAAAATAATTATCCCCCTGGTAATTATCCTGATTTTTTATTAAATTAATCGGTTCATATTAATTGGGACTAACGGAAATATAATTGCAATTTTTGTCATAAAAAGCAATATTTAATAAGGTTTTTTTATTAAAAAGCTGATTATCATGCCAGAAATTTATTTGCCAAAAAAGTGAAAATTTAATTTTTTTATAAGCTTTTTTTGGCAATATTCGATGTTCCGTAGCAGGCCCAAAAATTGTTTCGCTGGGGGTTGGAAATCAATATATTACTAATATCTATATGGAAAAAACCTGTACTACTGTTTGGAATAGCTGCCTCCAGATCATAAAAGATAACATACCAGCACAAAGCTTTAAAACTTGGTTCGAGCCAATAAAAGCTTTACGCATGGAAGGAAGCGTTCTGACGATACAGGTACCAAGTTTATTCTTTTACGAGTGGCTCGAGGAGCACTATGTAGGTTTACTGCGCAAAACAATTAAAAAACAATTAGGCGACGAAGGACGTTTAGAGTATAATATAGTTGTTGAGCAATCATCAAGTAAACCATACACCACTAATATGCCTTCGAACGGAAATGGTGCCGAGTCCAAAAATCAGTCAATGCCGATCCCGATCTCGATCAATAAGGACATTAAAAACCCTTTTGTGATCCCCGGCTTGAAAAAATTAAATGTTGATCCGCAGTTAAACAGAAACTACACTTTTGAAAACTTTGTTGAAGGTGATTGCAATCGTTTAGCCCGCTCTGCCGGTTATGCCGTTGCTGCAAAACCCGGAGGTACTTCTTTTAATCCTTTAATGATATACGGCGGTGTTGGTTTAGGTAAAACCCACCTGGCCCAGGCCATTGGTAACGAGATAAAGCGCTCATTGCCCGATAAACTGGTACTTTATGTATCGTGCGAAAAATTCACCCAGCAATTTGTTGATGCGCTTAAACACAATAACATTAATGATTTTGTGAACTTTTACCAGGCTATTGATGTACTGATCATGGATGATGTGCACAATTTTGCCGGTAAAGAAAAAACACAGGATTTCTTCTTCCACATCTTTAACCACTTACATCAATCGGGCAAGCAGCTGATCATCACATCAGATAAAGCGCCTAAGGACCTGGCCGGTTTAGAAGAGCGTTTGCTTTCGAGGTTTAAATGGGGGCTTTCTGCCGATTTGCAGATCCCTGATCTGGAAACCCGTATGGCTATCCTTAAAAACAAGATCTACCAGGACGGCATCGAGCTTTCAAACGATGTAATTGAGTATGTAGCGCATAACATTGATAACAATGTGCGTGAACTGGAAGGCGCCATGGTATCCCTGCTGGCTCAATCAACCTTGAACCGCAAGGAGATCGACCTGAACCTGGCTAAGCAAATGCTGAAGAACTTTGTGAAAAACTCATCCAAAGAAATTTCGATGGAGTATATCCAAAGTCTGGTTTGCGAGTATTTTGAAGTGCCTATTGAAATGGTAAAATCGCAAACCCGCAAACGCGAAATTGTACAGGCTCGTCAAATATCTATGTACCTGGCCAAAGCACACACCAAAAGTTCATTAAAATCAATCGGTCACTTCTTTGGCGGCCGCGACCACTCTACCGTGATATACGCCTGCCAAACCGTTGAAGACCTTATTGATACCGATAAGAAATTTAAGGGTTACGTTGCCGACATTCAAAAGAAGCTTAAAATGTCATAACTGACCTATTATCATATTACTATGGGCCCTGCACGTTTTTCATGCAGGGCTTTTTTTGTGTTGAAGCTATCGGCCGGAGGCCGGGTAATATCGGTCACTCGGCTGGAGCCGAGCGACGGCACATCATATCATGAAACAAAAAAGAGCAAGCAATCGCTCGGCTCCAGCCGAGTGATGACTATAACCCGGCCTCCGGCCGACGAAGACAATTAACTTTCATCAACCTTAAAAGTAGAATCTGGATTAGCACTGCTATACACAAAAGCTGTCTGATCATTAACCGTCATCGACTGTACCGGATTATGATGAATATAATCGACCTTCTGATCAAATACACTTGCAGTTATTAATTCCGTGGGATGATTTGTTTTTTGCCAAAATTGATACTCCTTGTTTTGTAAGGTGCTATTGGCAAAATATCTGAATAGATAAAGTAACCATTCCTTTCTGGTTTCACCAGGGTCATTGCTTATCATTTCTATCAACCTTTTCGCTGTATAGCTTTTAAGATCCCGGAAAATTTGAGGAAGTTTAGCTTCTTCGCAACCTACAATCAAATGAATATGGTTACTCATGATACAATAAGCATATACTTTCAGGCCTTTGTTGGTACGACAAAATTCCAGATTCTTTAAAAACTCTTCGCAGTATTCGCTTCTGGTAAATACATCTATCTATCCAGCCAACTACTGTAAGCGTAATAAAAAATGGCCGATCGGTATTGGCTTTGCGGAATTCGGACATTTGTGTCTTTTGATATCGGCCGGAGGCCGGGTAATAGTGGTCACTCGGCTGGAGCCGAGCGACGGCTGTTGTTTTTTTAATCGTTTTATTTTCTACCTAAATCTATCCAATAGACTCCTGCAGTCGCTTGGCTCCAGCCGAGTGACGGTTATAACCTGGCCCCCTGCCGACGAATCTAACTCCCCACCGGCTCCATAATTTTCAAAATGGCGTCAATATATTCACGGTTGTTGGCCAGGCGGGGTACTTTATGCTGACCGCCCAATTTGCCTTTTTCTTTCATCCAATTGAAAAAAGTGCCTTCGGGTGCACGGCGCACAATGGGGCGGCGCAGGGCCATATCTTTAAAACGCTTGGCATCATAGTCGGAATTGATACGGCGCAAGGTTTCATCAAGCAGATCAACAAAACGTTCAAATTCGGCGGGTTTTTTTTCAAACTCAATGATCCACTCGTGCGCACCACAATCATTTCCATTAAAGTAGACCGGAGCGGCAGTGTATTCCCTGATGATAGCACCGGTTTGGCGACAAGCCTCTTCCAGGGCCCGCTCGGCATTGTCAATAATTACTTCCTCACCAAACGCATTGATAAAATGCTTGGTACGCCCGGTAACCTGTATGCGAAATGGCGACAACGAGGAAAACTTAATGGTATCGCCTATCATATAACGCCACAATCCGGCGTTAGTGGTTATAATGAGTGCATAGTTTTTATCCAGTTCCACCTCATCCAATGTAAGCGTTTTGGGATTTTCGTCATACAGGTTCTCCAGAGGTAAAAACTCGTAAAATATCCCATAATCCAGCATCAGCAGCATATCTCCCGGCTCTTTGGTATCCTGAATACCAAAGAAGCCTTCAGAGGCATTGTAATTCTCCAGGTAATACATATCATCACTTGGAATCAGCGCCTTAAACTGCTCGCGATAGGGGGTAAAATTAACCGCGCCATGAAAATACATCTCCAGGTTGGGCCATACTTCCAATAGATTTTTTTTGCCGGTAATTTCCAGTATACGTTTAAACAGCACCAGATTCCAGGTGGGTACCCCGCTGATGCTGGTTACATTCACATCTTTGGTGGCCTGTGCAATCTTTTCTATCTTTTCCTCAAAGTTTTCCAGCAGGGCTATGTCCAGATCGGGCGTACGGTGAAACTCAGCCCAAAGAGGTAAGTTTTTCATGATTACTGCAGAAAGATCGCCAAAAGAAGTATCGGCGCTTAGCTGACTCATCTGGTGACTACCACCCAATGTCAATATCTTCCCGGTGAACATGCGGGCATTCGGCTGGTTATTAAAATAAATGGTGAGCAGGTCTTTACCGCCTTTGAAATGGCATTCCTCCAGCGCTTCCTCGCTTACGGGAATAAACTTGCTCCGATCATTGGTCGTTCCTGAGGATTTGGCAAACCAGCGAATCTCCGAAGGCCACAATACATTTTTCTCGCCAAGGAGCATACGCTCGATATAGGGCTTAAGCGTATCATAGCTTTGTATAGGTACCCGCTCTTTAAACTGATTAAGGTTCTCAATGCTTTTATACTGGTATTTGCGTCCCCATTCGGTATTTTCGGCACCGGATATCAGTTGTTCAAACCATTCCTCCTGCACCTCATTGGGGTACTTCATAAAAAGCTCTATCTGATGGATACGCTTTTTCATGAACCAGGTGAATACCGAATTAAAGATCGTCATAGTATAGTAGAGTCAAGATATAAGAATCAAGAGTCAAGATAGGAAAAATCTGTTTAATCGTAAAAGCTCTATCCATAGGCGGCGTTATGAATATGGATTTTTAGAGCAAAGACATTAACAGGTAGAAGGTAAGTTTTTGAATACAGGACAAAAAATGAATCTATATTCTCAAAATCCCTGCTCCCCGAATTACTGCGGGAATACTTTTCTTTTCAAAACAAAATTCGCACCAAGGTAAACCTTACGTACCATTTCATTTTCAGCCAGTACCTCCGGAACACCCGACTCCAGTATCTTACCTTCAAAAAGCAAATAGGCCCGATCAGTGATAGACAATGTTTCCTGTACGTTGTGGTCGGTAATCAGGATACCGATATTACGGTGCCTTAGTTTAGCTACCATGGCCTGTATCTCCTCTACCGCTATCGGATCCACACCGGCAAAAGGTTCGTCCAGTAAAATAAAGTTGGGCTCGGCAGCCAAGGCACGGGCAATTTCGGTACGACGACGTTCGCCGCCTGATAACAGGTCGCCCCGGTTTTTACGAACCTTGTGTAAACTAAATTCGTCAATAAGCTCTTCCAGTTTTTCGCGTTGCCTTTCTTTGGTCATTTTACCCATTTCCAGTACAGCCCTGATATTATCCTCGACAGAAAGTTTACGAAACACCGAAGCTTCCTGGGCCAGGTAACCAATACCTTTTTGTGCCCGGCGATACATCGGGTCCTGTGTAATATCCTGATCGTCCAGATGAATGAGGCCTTCATTGGGTTTTATCAACCCTACGATCATATAAAACGACGTAGTTTTACCAGCACCATTCGGCCCAAGTAAACCTACAATTTCGCCCTGCGATACTTCAAATGATACATCATTAACAACTGTACGTTGCTTATATTTTTTCACTAAATGGTCTGCTCTTAAAATCATGTTGTAAATTCAAAAGTCAAAATTCAAAAGTCAAAAAACACATTTCCAACTTAAGCTTCAACTTACATGTATATTTCAAAAGTCCTGATTTTTGACTTTCGAATTTTTAATTTTGACTTAACTTAAACCCTTATTCCTTTTATGTTCAATTGTATAGTACGCCTTTCGCGCCATACGTTTTCTTCAATGCTATAGCAAATATCAAATGGCACGCCTGGCTTTAACTGCGACAGATATTCGCCATGATTAAAGGCGATGCAATCAAATGCCGCCGAGTCCTCCTGCATCACCGACATTTTAATATGAGCAGCCCCCACCAAAGCGGCATTGCCACTAACATACACATTTTTACTGATGAAAACCGGCGACATATTCTCAGGTCCGAAAGGTGCAAACTGGTTCAGGATCCGGAAAAATTTCGGTTCTATCTGGCTTAAACGTAATTCGGCGTCAATTTGTATCTGCTGTATCAATTGTTCAGGTGCAATGGTAGCGCTTACCACTTCTTCAAAACGGGCTTTAAAGGCTTCCACATTTTCAGGCTCCATCGTTAAGCCCGCCGCGTACTTATGCCCACCAAACTGTATCAGCAGATCTTTACATTCACACAAGGCTTCATACAGATCATACCCTAATACCGAACGGGCCGAACCTGCCACATGCCCGTTGGAGCGGGTAAGTACAATAGTTGGCCGGTAATATTTTTCGGTAAGGCGTGATGCTACAATTCCAATAACCCCTTTATGCCAGTGCTCATTAAAAACCACTGTTGATTTACGCCCGATCAGCTCTTCATCATTATCAATCATATTTAAAGCCTCGCCGGTTATATCCAGGTCGTGCCCTTTACGTTCGGCGTTATGCGTATTGATCATCATGCCTTTTTCGCGGGCCAGCTTCTCGTCGCAGGCAATCAGCAGCTCAACGGCATGTTTGGCATCATCTATCCTGCCGGCAGCATTAATACGGGGGCCCAATAAAAACACTACATCCGATATGCTAAGATTATTACCCGTTCTGCCGGCAATTTCTACCAGGGTTTTTACCCCCATACACGGATCGGTGTTGATCTTTTGCAAACCGAAATGAGCCAACGTGCGGTTTTCGCCGGTGATGTGCACAATATCACAAGATATACTGATGGCTACCAGGTCCAGATAACGGGCTACCTCTTCAAATGGAATGTCGTGTGTTTCTGCATAAGCTTGTATCAGCTTAAAACCAATACCACAGCCCGAAAGTTCTTTATATGGATATTCACAATCGTTCCGCTTAGGATCAAGTATGGCCACAGCTGCGGGCAATTCGGCTCCGGGAAGGTGGTGATCACAAATGATAAAATCAACTCCCCGGGCATTAGCATAATCAATTTTATCAACCGATTTAATACCGCAATCCAAGGCTATGATAAGGGTAAAACCATTATCGGCGGCATAGTCTATACCCTGGGTTGATATCCCATAACCTTCTTTATAACGATCAGGGATATAATATTCCAGACTTTCGTAGCGCTCCTTAAAAAAACTGTATACGGTAGCAACAGCAGTAGTGCCATCTACATCGTAATCGCCAAAGATGAGTATTTTTTCACCTGCGGCTATGGCATCATCAATGCGCTCTATAGCCTTTTCCATATCCTTCATCAGGAAAGGGTCATGCAGATGCAGGATATCGGGTC
Organism: Mucilaginibacter inviolabilis; assembly: GCF_011089895.1. Lineage (NCBI taxonomy): Bacteria > Pseudomonadati > Bacteroidota > Sphingobacteriia > Sphingobacteriales > Sphingobacteriaceae > Mucilaginibacter > Mucilaginibacter inviolabilis. Next base: position 574,440 of record NZ_JAANAT010000003.1, on the reverse strand, counting down.
TGAAAAAGTAACGGGCTTCATCAAACGTACTTATTCCCCTATGAACCAGCAGGGTACTTAAAACGGTATCAATATTCAGATCAGCAGCTAATTTTTTGACTACTTCATGATCAGCATTATCCCTTACCGTCCAGCGTTTATTCATACATTTGCAAATAAAAACAGTAAAGATAATTTTTTAGTATCGAGTAGCTAGTATCAAGTATCAAGATTTTTTGAAGCTTGATTAACAATGCAGTTGTCTTGATACTTGATACTAGCTACTTGATACTATTTCACTATGGAAATTTTCGCTTTAGGTGAGGGCTCTTATTCAGTTGATGCTACCAAAAAATTTATCCCGTTTGACCCGCAAACCGACAACCCGAAAGATCGCCCTGCGTCATTATTTATCCACGTTAACCCTTTTCTGATCAAAACAGATCATGATCTGATTGTGCTGGATACCGGCCTTGGTTTTAAGGATACACGGGACGAATTATTACTCCATCAACATATACGCAACGCCGGTTTTGATCCGGAGGATGTAACCCTGGTACTCATGTCGCACCTGCATTATGATCACTCCGGCGGTTTGGTTGTGGAGCGGAACGGAAAACTGGAGCCCAGCTTTCCGCAGGCTCGGCATGTGATACAGCGCCAGGAATGGGAAACCGGCCTGGCGGGCAAATCCTCATCTTATCATAAAGAAATATTCGAAGCGCTACGGGGAGTCAACATTACGTTTGTAGAAGGCAATGGAGAATTACAGCCAGGCATCAGGTACGAACACTCAGGAGGACACTGCCCTTATCACCAGGTATTCTGGATTGAGATGGAAGGTAAAAAAATATTTTTTGGAGGAGATGAGCTACCCGAACCTGAGCAGTTGATCAGAAAATTTATTGCCAAATATGATATGGATGGTCGTAAGGCGATGCAGTTACGCGAAGAATATGGAAAAAAGGCAGCCGAAGAAGGATGGATCTGCCTGTTTTATCATGCTAAATCATTTGCTATTGGAAGTGTAACACGTAATGACGAACATTTTAAAGTTGAGCCCGTTTAATTGTGGGCGCCTACTTCAAAAAGTTCTTTTATTTTTTCGACATTAAGAGGCTTTGATATAAAGTCTTTTACCAACGGGTACGATTTGGCCTTATTGATATCATTACTGAATACCGATGACGAAATGATATAGATTTTGCTTTTGCCCTGCGGATCGATATTCAGGCGCTTAAACTCATCTAAAAATTCCCAGCCATTCATAATAGGCATATTAATGTCCAATAAGATATAATCAGGCATTTTTGCCGGATCTTTCCGCTGTATATCGGATAATTGTTCAATGGCGAATTTTCCGTTTAAACACGCCATGATCTCGGTATTAAGCAACGCTTTTTTTATTAATTTAATAGAGATGAAATTATTGATCTCATCGTCATCAATTAATAATACACTCACAGGTTTATCATTAATGGTCATAAGGCATTTAAAATAGATGTGCTTTTTATAGATATACTTATACGCTACGTTAAATTAAAAAGTTATATTCCTATAAGTTGTCAACACCGATATTGTTTTAACAGGACGTATTAATAACCTCAAAGTATTGTATTTATTTTACAGCTATCTGCTTTTTCCAATAAAAACATTGGGCAAAAGTGTATCGGATTTTCCAAATAGCACTTAGGTAAATTTCTTCTCAAAAAATAAAAATACGCTAAAAAAGCTAAAAATCAAATAATTAAAACACTAAAAGCACATTTTAGTTGCCTCAGAAAAAGTCATTGGTGTATCGAAAGTTCAATAAACACGCAAACAACATGACAGAGAAAATCAGTGAATAAAATGACCGGTTAAAGATTAAATGATTAAAAAGAGAAGGATACTTGAAGATGGGCAGATATGCTGACTTCAAATGTGCAGCTGAAATCACTATTCAGCAATTAATTATTAATTAAATGTGCAGATGGCTCCTTAAACCACCTGCACATTTTTATATTCAATGGCAGATTTCATTTGCACATCTGAAATCTGCACATTAATAAAATTTATTCAATCACGCTTTCTTCAAAGGCGTAATCTTCCAGCGGCGGGCATGAACAGATCAGTGTCCGGTCGCCGTGGGTATCATTAACCCTACCTACAGATGGCCAGAATTTATAAGCAGCCACATAAGGAAGCGGGAATGCCGCTTTCTGGCGGGTATAGCTATGCTCCCATTCGTTGCCGGTAATTACAGCGGCTGTATGCGGAGCATTTTTTAAAGGATTATCTGTTTTATCTGATACGCCTTCGGCTACATCAGCAATTTCATGACGGATGGCGATCATCGCATCACAAAAACGATCCAACTCATGTTTGGGCTCCGATTCGGTAGGCTCCACCATCACCGTACCCGCAACCGGGAACGATACGGTAGGCGCATGGAAACCATAATCCATCAAACGTTTGGCAATATCAGTAACCTCAATGCCAAATGATTTAAATGAGCGGCAATCCAGTATCATCTCATGCGCGCAACGGCCATTGGCACCGGTATATAATACCGGGTAATGATCCTGTAAACGTGCTTTGATATAGTTGGCGTTCAAAATAGCATAACGGGTAGCATTGGTTAAACCATCAGCGCCCATCATAGCTATATAAGCATGTGATATGATGAGGATAGAAGCCGAACCCCACGGAGCTGCCGATACGGCGTGGATTGATTTACCCCTGTCGATATCAACCACAGCATGTCCCGGTAAATAAGGAACCAGGTGCTTGGCCACACCAATAGGACCCATACCAGGGCCACCACCACCGTGTGGTATACAGAACGTTTTGTGCAGGTTGAGGTGGCAAACATCGGCACCGATATTGGCCGGACTTGTTAAGCCTACCTGAGCGTTCATGTTGGCTCCATCCATATAAACCTGGCCGCCGTTCTGGTGTATAATATCACATATCTCGATGATCGATTCCTCAAACACCCCGTGGGTAGATGGGTAAGTAACCATTAAGCAGGACAGTTCATCCTTATATTGCTCGGCACGGGCTTTCATATCGGCCACATCGATGTTACCATTATCATCGCATTTTACTACTACGATCTTCATACCGGCCATGGCTGCAGATGCAGGGTTGGTACCGTGTGCAGATGAAGGAATTAAAGCTATGTTACGGTGATGATCGCCACGATCATGATGATACGCGCGAATTACCATTAAACCAGCATATTCGCCCTGTGCACCTGCGTTTGGCTGTAAGCTCATGGCGGCAAAGCCAGTGATCTCGCTCAGCCAGTTGTTGATCTCGTCAAACAGTTGCATATAACCGCCTACCTGATCGGCAGGGGCAAATGGATGTATCTTGCTAAATTCGGCCCAGGTAACCGGCACCATTTCGGTAGTAGCGTTCAGTTTCATGGTACATGAACCCAAAGCGATCATGGAATGACAAAGCGAAAGATCTTTGGTTTCCAGTGATTTGATATAACGCAGCATTTCATGTTCTGAATGATGCGTATTGAATATGGCATGTGTCAAATAAGCCGATTGACGTTGCAGATCAGCTGGAATAACTGTTTCCAGTTTAGCTTTCAACTCGTCGATATTCACATCGGTAAGCGATTTGCCTTTTACTTTGGCAAAAAACCTAACCAGGGTTTTAACATCTTCAACAGAAGTAGTTTCATCAAGCGAAATGGTAACCACCGAACCATCATAGTTCAGGTTCATTTCGTTGTTTAAAGCTTCTGAATGGATAGGACCAGCTAAATGAGCAACATCAAACTTCAGGGTATCAAAATACGATTCGTTCAGTTGTTCGTAACCTAATTCGCCAAGGGCTTTAGCTAACAAAACAGTTAAGCCATGGATACGCTCGGCGATTAATTTAACCCCTTGCGGACCATGATATACGGCATACATACCAGCCATTATAGCCAATAAAGCTTGCGCAGTACAGATATTCGAAGTTGCTTTATCCCGGCGAATATGCTGTTCGCGGGTTTGCAGTGCCATGCGCAACGCGTAGTTACCGGCACTATCAATAGTAACACCGATGATACGACCCGGGATAGAGCGTTTGTACTCTTCTTTAGTTGCAAAAAACGCAGCATGCGGACCACCAAAGCCCATAGGCACACCAAAACGTTGTGAAGAACCCACCACAATATCGGCGCCCCATTCGCCCGGAGGCGTTAACAGCACCAGGCTCATGATATCGGCAACAACGGTTAGCTTAATACCTTTTTCATGCCCTTTAGCGGCAAAGTCGGCATAGTTATAAACCGCGCCGTTACCGGCAGGGTATTGTACAATAGCGCCGAACATTTTTTCGGTTAATTCAACCGTACGGTGATCGCCTATTTGCAGTTCGATGCCATAAGGCTCCGAACGGGTTTTTAAAATATCAATAGTTTGCGGGAACAGCTCCTCAGATACGAAGAACACATTGGCATCAGTGTTTTTACGCAGACTGTACTGCATAAACATCGCCTCGGCAGCTGCAGTACCCTCGTCCAACAACGAAGCGTTGGCAATTTCCATCCCGGTAAGGTCAACTACCATGGTCTGGAAGTTAAGCAGCGCCTGTAAACGACCCTGGGCTATCTCGGCCTGATAAGGCGTATACTGCGTGTACCATCCCGGATTTTCCAGGATATTACGCTGAATTACACCCGGTACAATTACATCGTAATAACCTTTACCGATGTACGATTTGAAAACCTTGTTCTTGGAAGCAGTTTGCTTTAAAGTGTTCAGGTAATCAAATTCGCTTTTGGCGGGTGGTAAGTTAAGCGGTGCTTTCAAACGGATCCTATCGGGCACGGTTTGAGCTATAAGCTCGTCCAATGATTTTACCCCGATGGTTTTTAACATTTTAGCCGTATCGGCCTCATTTGGAGCAATGTGTCTCGACTGAAACTTCTCCTGGTAGTCTGCGTTCAACATCATGAATCAAGTGTCCCTCTAAATTTACCGCAAAGGTACAGTTTTAGTCGATGAGTAACAATTGTCTAATATATTATTGACAAAGGGTTTACAGGGGTGAGCATAATATTGAATAATGAATTTTGAATATCGAATGCCGAATCTTAGTTCATTATTCAACATTCGATATCCAGTGTTCGATTTATAGACCTCCCAGACACCCTTAGGGTCCCTTTCAGGAGACCCTAAGGGGACGAAATATTCTATTATCTTTATACAAAGTTTGCCAATAATGATTTTTCCTTTCTCTGTTATCTTTAATAGATCGTTAAAAACAGTAATAACACCTGACAACAAAGGGCAGATATTACAATATATTAGAGAAAGCATATTGAAGGACAAAGCAGATCACGTTATTGTTAAAGACCTGTCTGTTAGTTACAAAGGCTCAACATCTAATTGGAGAGGCTCGTTGTTTGGTGGTATTGATAATGGTGTTTTCAATCTGGTTCATGAAAACAACTGTTGGTTCCTTAACTATCAAATAAATATGCGTCAGTTATTTATCGGCACATCAGCAATATCAATTATTTTGGGCGTTTTTATGTTAGTAAATGGCGGCCCATGGTGGGTAGGTATAGTGGCATTTTTATGGCTATGCGGTGTCAATTGGATTATAAGCGCTATCAGACATGGAACTGTAGCTACTGATATAGCCATAGGAATTGATGAATTGATATGCGGTAAAACGGAATTACCACCTGAACAGGATAAAATGACGGGCGAGCTTAAAAGCTGGTTTTAAGCAAGAATATCCATTAATATACTTTTTGTCCACTCAAAGTCTATCGCAGATGGCCCTAAGGGGATAACAAAAGTTGAAGCTTACTTCATTATTCAACATTCGATATTCCGTGTTCGATATTCCATCCAAACTAATATTAAGAATTCGACCTATCTTTAGATAGAAATTGAATACCTACAGCAAAACATGATAGAAATAAAAACACTAAAAGAATTTAGTTTGGCTGATCAACATTCTTTTGGCTTTAGCGGGTATCATGCTCATGAAATATATCAGCTCAGCAGAACTCAAGGTAAAAATGAGTTTACTATTAAATTAACCAGGGTAAAACTGGAACAGCCTTATATTAAACGCTGGACTTACACCCGGGAGGATACCGATCATTACGCCGAATTAATTGCCGAGAACCTTTCCCTGGGTGCTTTTGAAAAAGACCGGCTGATTGGGGTTGCCATTGCCCAAAAACGCGCATGGAATAATTCGCTGTGGGTAGATTACATTGAGGTTGCTGACAGCCATAGAAAAATGGGCATTGGGACATTGCTTTTAACCAAAATTGCATTTACAGCTACAGAACAAAATATCCGGCTTATAGAACTGGAAACGCAAAGCACCAACACACTTGCAATTGACTTTTATCTTAAAAATGGATTTGAAATTTGTGGCATCCACTCATGCCTGTATGATCCCGCATCTGTGCCCGAGCAAGAAAAAGCGATATTATTGGGTAAGCTGATGACATAATTTCGGATTTTGTGTTTTTCAAAGGATGTCATGCTGAGCTTCGTCGAAGCATGGCGGGCAGGCCTCTGCGCTCCACCCTTCGACAGAGCTCAGGGTGACAGCCATCAGTCGGTAATATCGAATAATGAATGTTGAATATCGAATGTCGAAACTTACTTCATTATTCAACATTCGATATTCTGTGTTCAATATTCAAAAGCTCAAAGATCCGTCTCGGCCGGAACCAGTTGCCGCAGGTATTGCTGGATGGTATTTTCCAGACCATAATAAAGCGCGTCGCTGATAAGTGCGTGGCCTATGCTTACTTCCTGTAAACCGGGAACATGCTCGGCAAAATATCGGAGGTTATGCAGATCAAGATCATGCCCGCCGTTGATACCCAAGCCTGCAGCCTGCGCGGCTTCGGCAGCTTCAATATATGGTGCTATCGCCAGTTCGCGGCCCTGGTGGTAGTGCGTGGCATAGCCTTCGGTATATAACTCAATCCGGTCGGTACCGGTCTTGGCGGCACCTTCTACCATTTTGGCTATCGGATCAACAAATATAGATACGCGAATACCGGCTTCTTTAAAAACCGCTATCATGTCTTTTAAATAATGATAATTGGTGATGGTATCCCAGCCATGGTTGGAAGTGATTTGTCCCAGTACATCAGGTACCAGGGTCACCTGCTCGGGCTTATTGGCCAATACCAGGTCGATAAATTTTTGTTCCTGACAATTGCCCTCGATATTAAACTCGGTAGTTACGATCTTTTTCAGTTCAAAAACATCACTATAGCGGATATGCCTTTCATCCGGGCGCGGATGTACGGTGATGCCCTGGGCGCCAAAACGTTCACAATCTTTGGCAACCTGTATCAGGTCGGGGTTATTACCGCCGCGCGAATTGCGCAGGGTAGCTATTTTATTGATATTGACAGATAAGCGGGTCATGGTTCAAAGTTAATACATCATTTATACAATACTAAACCTAATCTTATTTACTAAGTTTTATCTTTAAGTTATGAAACTTAAACCCATTATCACAGAAGTTATTATTCTAATTGCTATTTATTTGGCAACACGATTGTTTGTACCTTTTCTGGCCGGATCATGGGAAGGAAATGCCTCTCTTGATATTAATCTTCATGACACCTATTTCGTTATTGACTGGTCGGTTATCATTATTCCGGTATTTTTAATGCTTACCACCATCATTTATTTGGTTAAGGAAAGCTTTTATTGTTATAAAAGAAGGCTACAAAATCTGATACTGATAATAGCCAATTTTTTGTTCCTTCTAATTATATATCCCCTTTCTGCATTACTGAATATGATACCCAAACCGGACTGGACAATTTATCCACCACTATCGGCTTTACCCAATGGAGTTATCTCTACCGCCGATAAGGGTGAGAACATCCTTTACTTTATTAAACAAATAACCCCGGCCCTGATTATTATTTTTATGCTGATATTGGTAATAACCGCTATACTTACAGGCAAAAACTGGAATTTAAATAAGAATGAACAAAGCCCTGCTTAAATACCTGCTCGCTATATTGATCTTGAGCAGCTTACAATATAAAGCCGCCGCGCAAGCCAATTACCGTAAAATAGAAAATTATAAGGTTTTTTATGGCTGGGCGCATCATGCCCCGCAGGATTGGATGATACTGCGCCAGTTTGAAAACGAAGGCAAAAGCTATTACCTGCTGGTAAACCCGCAAACACTGGTCACCAAAATTGATGAGCCCAGCTTTTACCAGGTAAAACCCATGACCATTACCCAAGCGCGCGACTTTTTCAAAAGCACACCTTACCAGAAAGCGCTGCGCAAAGCCGAAAAACAATCCGTAGCCCTGCAAGACGCAGGCATTGAAAGCGGCATCCCTAAAGAAACGGGCATCAGTTTAACAGCCGATCTTTGTCCTTCGCACCGCCCGCTCGACAGGCGCATATTTACCGACATTTTTACGGAGTTTCAGAAGGTGGAACGCCCGGCGCCCATTGCCCTCTCGGTTACCGGTGTATGGATGCGTCAGCACCCACAGGACCTGGAATGGCTCAAACAGATGCAGGCCAAACGCGAGATCTATATCACCTGGATTAACCACTCCTTTAATCACAGGGTAAGCCTCAAAGCGCCGCTTAAAGAAAACTTTTTATTGGAGCCGGGTACCGATATGAACTACGAGATACTGGAAACCGAAAAAGCCATGCTCAAAAACGGCTTGCTACCGTCGGTATTTTTCAGGTTTCCGGGTTTGGTATCCGATCAGCAACTGGTATATAAACTAACCGACTATGGTTTGATACCGATTGGTACCGATGCCTGGCTGGCCAAAGGGCAGCAACCACAAGCCGGCAGCATTGTACTCATCCACGGCAATGGCAACGAACCCACCGGCGTAAATGATTTTATCAAACTGCTGCAATCCGAAGCCGGTTCCATTGCTAAAAAGCAATGGCTGCTGTATGATTTAAGGGAAAGCGTGGAGGAGGAGTTCGAGGGGAGTAATTAAACCCGAACTACTCGCCTTTCAACTGCTTCATCAATTCAGGAAAAAGCCTCCCTGTGATTAAAGCCGCCTCTTTAATAGCCGTTACATCAGCTACGCTGGAATTGGTCATGATGACGGCTTTTAAGGATGGTATCACGAACATAAACTGCCCGCCCCAGCCCAGGGCATAAACTATTTTTGTTCCCTGGTAATCGGCATGGTACCAGCATAGGCCGTATAATGAATCATCCAGTCCCCAGGGTGTTTGATAGGTAACTTCGGGGTTGATGATGGTCGCTATCCATTTGGATGGAACAATTTGCCGGTTATGGTATTTCCCTTTATTTAGTACCAGGTTACCCAGTTTCAACATATCAACGGAGCGCAGGCGGATGCTTAAAAGTCCGCAGCCATCATAATAACCGTCCTTCATCTTTTTCCAATCGCAACTGGTAATTCCCAATGGATCGAACAGGAATTTTTTGGCGAATGCGCGGGTATCCATCCCCGTACTTTTGGTAATGATGACGGATAACAAATGCGTAGCCGCGTTATTATACCGGAACACTTTCCCGGGCTCCGACACCAGTGGTGCTTTGATCACATAACCCGATGGATCAGGGAGGGTTAACAAGGCGCCCACATTAACACCTTCATGGTAAAAACCTGAGGCCTGGTTCATCACCTGGCGGATAGTAATATCTTGTTTCCGTTTATCGGTATCGATTTTTAGTTCGGGGAAAAAGTCGGCAACCTTTTCATCTACCGATCTGATGTAACCTTTATCAATAGCTATACCGATAAGCAATGCCATAACGCTTTTAGTAAGCGACTGGTCATTAAACAAAGTAGTGCTATCCTGTCCGTTAAAATACTGCTGATGGATGATCTTATTGTTCTTCGAAATAACCAGTGAATAAATGAGTGAATTGTTTTTGATATACCCGGCAGTATCAATCCGTATCTGGGCAAAGCTGTTTAGATTACCTATAAAAGCCAGGGAAAGGAGGATCGCTATTCTTTTCATAGATTAAAGATAAACAGGGATTCCTGAAAGTAACATTGCATTTTGACCAATGGGATAAGGGTTTTGACAACTGGCGTTTATATAGATTTTACACTGGCTAAAGTCATTTAAATGTCCTGAATAAAAATCTCCTTTGCAATTCACATACTACTTAGTATGTTTGTCGTAGAACATACTAAGTAGTATCTTTTATGACTAAAGCAGAAGCAACCCGCTCTGGTATACTCCAAAGAGCATTTAACCTGATATATCAAAAAGGCTACCAGGCGACCAGTATTGATGATATACTTGTTGATAGCCCGGTAACTAAGGGTGCTTTTTTCTACCATTTCAAAAACAAGGAAGAAATGGGCCTGGCTATGATACAAGAAGTTATGTATCCCGGAATGTACGAGACCATGGTAACACCGCTTACTAATTCAGCTAACCCGGTTGAAGAGCTTTATTTAATGATGCATAATTTGTTATTAAAATCACCTTTTTTTCAAGTACAGTATGGTTGCCCGGCGGTAAATCTTATTGAAGAAATGGCTCCCTTAAATACTGCTTTTAAACAGGCCCTATCAAAACTCATATTACAATGGCAAAAAGCGATGGTAACCAATGTTAATAATGGCAAGAACGCGGGCCGTATAAAACCAGATACCGATGCCGAACAGGTGGCTTGTTTCATAACCGCGGGTTACAGCGGAGTACGGAATATAGGTAAGCTTTTAGGTGCTGCCTGTTATCATACCTACCTACGAGAGTTAAAAAAATACCTGGACCAACTACAGTAAAATTTTTTATCACAAAACATACCATATAGTATGTTTTAATTTATCCGTATATGAATACACTTCTTTTTTTCCATTCTTGCTTCCGCTGGCTTGTTTTAGGCAGTTTATTATATGCCATTTACAGATCGTACCGCGGATATTTTAAACTAAGTCCATTTACCAAAATAGACGATCTGGTAAGACACTGGACAGCTACCATCGCTCACATTCAACTTTTGTTAGGTATTATTTTGTATACGCAAAGCGATACAGTTAAAGCCCTGTTCAGAGGTCCGGGCAATAGCGGGCATATTACAGAACCGGTTTTCTTTGGCATCATTCACATCAGCTTGATGTTAACCGCCATTATTGTGGTTACTATTGGCTCGGCTAAAGCAAAACGACTCATTTTTGCTCATGAAAAATTCAGGGTAATGCTCATTAGTTTCAGCATAGCCCTGCTCCTTATTCTCATGGCTATTCCCTGGCCCTTTTCACCACTTGCACACCGTCCGTATTTAAGATCATTTTAAACTCCATACATGAAAAACTTAATCCAATCAAACACCGGTCGCTTACGTATCATTGCTTTTCTGGAAGGCATATCCTTACTTGTCCTCGTTTTTATAGCTGTACCACTGAAGTATTTCGGGCATGATCCGCATATGGTGAAGGCTATGGGGCCTATACATGGCGCTTTATTTTTGCTTTTTGTATTTAACACGCTGAGTGTCGGTGTTGAACAGCAATGGAAGTTTAAAACAACTACCTGGAAAGTACTTATTGCCTGTATTATCCCATTCGGAACATTTTATATTGACAGCAGGATTTTGCGGAAACTGGGAGATTAAAAAAGTAAAGTCAATAAAAAAGGCATGATCCTAAAACCATGCCTTTTGACTTTTTATTTTTGAATTTTATCTTTTGACTTAGTACCTGTAGTATTCCGGTTTAAACGGACCTTCAACAGTCACGCCGATATATTCGGCCTGATCCTGATCAAGTACTTCCAGCTCTACGCCAATTTTGGCTAAGTGTAAGCGGGCAACTTTTTCGTCAAGGTGCTTTGGCAGTGTGTATACTTTGTTTTCGTAAGCAGCACCATTTGTCCAAAGCTCTAATTGAGCTAAAGTTTGGTTGGTGAACGAGTTACTCATTACAAAGCTTGGATGACCGGTTGCACAACCCAGGTTCACTAACCTGCCTTCGGCTAATACAATCACGTCTTTACCATCAATGGTATATTTATCAACCTGTGGTTTAATTTCAACTTTGGTATTACCATAAGCGCCATTTAACCAGGCCATATCGATCTCGTTATCAAAGTGACCGATGTTACAAACGATGGCTTTATCTTTCAAAGCACGGAAATGTTGCTCACGAACGATGTTTTTGTTACCGGTAGCCGTAACTACAATGTCAGCTTCGGCAATGGCAGTGCCTAATTTTTTCACTTCGAAACCTTCCATAGCGGCCTGTAGGGCGCAGATAGGGTCAATTTCGGTTACAATAACACGTACACCAGAGTTACGTAAGCTATCGGCAGAGCCTTTACCAACGTCGCCATAGCCGCAAACAACAGCTACTTTACCAGCCATCATTACATCGGTAGCACGACGGATAGCATCAACCAATGATTCGCGGCAACCGTATTTATTATCAAATTTTGATTTGGTAACCGAATCATTTACGTTGATAGCAGGCATTGGCAGGGTACCATTTTTCATGCGCTCATATAAACGGTGAACACCGGTAGTGGTTTCTTCAGATAAACCTTTAATATCGCCAATCAGCTCAGGATATTTATCCAGCACCATGTTGGTTAAGTCGCCGCCATCGTCCAATATCATGTTCAACGGTTTGCGGTCTTCACCAAAATATAAAGTTTGCTCAATACACCAGTCAAACTCTTCGGCATTCATACCTTTCCAGGCATAAACAGAGATACCGGCAGCAGCAATAGCAGCAGCAGCATGATCCTGGGTAGAGAAGATGTTACATGACGACCAGGTAACTTCGGCACCAAGGGCAATTAAAGTTTCAATTAAAACAGCGGTTTGGATGGTCATGTGCAAGCAACCTGCAATACGCGCACCTTTTAAAGGTTGCGACGGGCCGTATTCTTTACGCAGAGCCATCAGACCAGGCATTTCGGCCTCGGCCAGCTCAATTTCTTTACGGCCCCACTCGGCCAATGAAAAGTCTTTTACTTTGTATTTAACGAATGCAGTTTCTACTGATGACATAACATTTCAATTTTTATGAGACACAAAAATAAGTCATAAAAACATCAAAATGAAATGAAGCACCCAGCGTAAGGAATTAGTTGCCATATGGCAATTCTACGGAGGAGGTTATACGTGCAACGTTTTATGCTATACGTTTTGAGTTAAACATAATAACATAAAACGTATCACGATCTAACGTAAAACCTATTACGCTCCCAAAAGCTTTTTATCTCCTTGTTGCATAGTGAGCTTGCCGTTGTACACACCACCGGTTTCAACCAGCAGGGTTTGTGTACTTATTTCGCCGGTAATTTTGCCGGTGGCTTTTATTTCGAGCGACTCGGTTTGGATATCCCCTTTAACAGTTCCGTAAACAACAATTTCTTTGGTGTGGATGTTGCCGGTAATCAATCCTTTTTCGCCCAATATCAGCCCTTCGTCAATGGTTACGTTCCCATTTACCTGGCCGTCAATCCGGGCAAAGGCAGGGGCTTTAAGGTTACCATCTAAAACGCCGCCATCACCAATCAGCGTGGAGATAGCCTGAAGATCAAGCGCAACTTTATCTTTTTTTCCGAAAATAGCCATTGAAATGTTGTATGAATTGGTGAGTAGTGAGTGGTGAATAGAGAGTAGTTAAGAAAACCATTCACTACTCTCTATTCACCACTCATCAATTTTATTTATTGAGCGTTAAAAAATTAACCGGATTGATAGGCTTGCCATTTTTACGTACTTCATAATGTAAGTGTGCCCCGGTAGAATGACCAGTTGAACCTACCAAACCTATCTCGTCTCCAACATTTACTTCCTGACCTACTCTTACTTTTATTTTCGACAGGTGACCATACACGGTTTCCAGGTTATTGATATGCGCTATGCGGATGCAATTGCCATAACCACCACTCCAGCCTGCAAAAACCACTTTACCGCTGGCGGTACATTTTACTTCATCGCCCTTGCGGCCCTTAAAATCGATACCCGGATGAAATTCGGCACGACCATCATCAAAGGGGTCGCTTCGGTAACCAAAAAATGAAGTAAAGGAACTTATACGCGGGTATCCCATGGGTGTAAACGCAATGGTTCCCATTAAACGGCTCAGGTAGTCGTTATACAAGGAGTATACTTCTTTATCGGTTAGTTTTTTACCCTCTGCGTTATCATCACCGCCAATACCTTTGTTGGAGAAGCCTTTTAATCCCCGGCGTTTTAAATAATTGTTAATGGTTTTTAACTTTCCCTCAATAGCCTGGATATATGATTGGGCACTGCCTTCTTTAGTCTGGGCTGATGCTACCGGAATGGCGCCCTTCAATTTTACTATCTGGGCCAGCAGTTGCTGTTTTTCTTGTTCCTGCCTAAAATTTTCTGCTCTTAAATAGATCACTAAACCTACCAATACCACCACAACAGACAGGGTGCTATACACATAGTGACGTATTCTATTAAGATGTTTGGTTTTTATTTGTACCGATTGGGTATGCTGATGGTTCTTGCTAATGATAACAACCGTACTAATTTCAGAAGGTTTTTTGTTCATCCAATTCATTACTTAGGGGTACGCAATATACTTATTACTATTTATAAATCAACCCCGGTTTTCAAGAAAACTATAACTAATAAGCAATTAATAGCCTGGGTTTGGGTGTGGGGCCATCGTCAGCAAAGTGTTATTATTGTGTTTTTTACATACAAGCTGCCAATCATTTATTATTTTTGTTTGAAGTAAATTTTAGTGTAAACAAAAAACATTATGTATCCGGAATATTTAGTTGCCCCAATGCGGGAAGATTTGACAAGAGTTGGCTTTGAGGAGCTTAAGGATGCCGATGCTGTAAAGCATGCTATTGAAAGCGAAGGCACTGTATTTGTAATGGTAAATTCGGTTTGTGGCTGTGCCGCAGCTAACGCACGCCCTGCTGCCAGAATTGCCGCCGCTAACGAAAAACATCCCGATAAACTGGTAACCGTTTTTGCAGGTATGGAAAAAGAAGCTGTTGATGCTGCCCGTAACTATATGCTGCCATATCCACCATCATCACCAGCTATGGCTTTGTTTAAAGATGGCAAACTGGTACATATCATCGAGCGCCATCAAATTGAAGGTCGCCCGGCACAAATGATTGCCGACAACCTGATTGGCGCGTTTGAAGAATATTGCTAATTAAGCAGAAGGCTTAAAGCAAAAAGCTGAAAGGAGTTTAATTATCCTTTCAGCTTTTTTTATTTCTACTGATGATGGTATTGCAACTCAAAAGGTATCGGGACTATCTTTTTAATATCAGAAATACCCGGTGTGAGGTATAGTAGTTGCAAGTCATAGTCCCCGTCTTTCTGAAAGTACTCCACCCTGATGGGATAAAAGCCCTTTTGTAAGGGTAGTATATATGATTTGGCACTATTATTATCGTGCAAGCCATCATGATCAATCAATAACCTGTTGTTGATATATAGTTTTGAACCATCATCAGAAGCCAGCCCAAAAAGATAATAGCCCTCTTCTTTTATTTGTATCCAACCATCAATAAGCAGTGCAAAATTATTTTTGCTGGGGAGTTTACTAAATCTAAAGGCTGTATCCGTAAGCCCTGTTTTAACAGGTTTTAATTTACTAAAATCGGGCACTTTATCCCATTTACCTTCATAATAAGTATAATTAAAGCCTCCGGGTATTATGTTTTTTACCTTTGAAAGCGCGGGCAAATAGTTCCCTTCTTTAAATTCACCAACGCTGGAGATATCATACATCCCATTGTTCGAAAATCGTTTCGCGATCAGTTTTCCTGGTGCGGATAAAGTAAACTCTTTTTTTATTGCCGCAGACGCCAGGGTGGGTTCCGTTCCGTCGGTAGTATATCTTACTTTTGATGAATCGCCGAAAAACCACATTTTAATCGGCTTGTTCTTTAGGAGAATCCCGTTGGTTGGATGAATGGTAGGACCTTTGGTACCATACCCTGAATAAATAAATTTCAAACCGTCATAAGTAGTTTTTAGCCGCACCGAACCATGTGTCTCATCAGGGTACATTGAAACTCTCCAGTCTAAACCAGCGGGTGCCATTTTTTTCAGAATAGCCTCCATGGTATCAATCTTCATGCCTTTACCATCGTTGCCGGCTCGTCCCCCTATAAATAAAGAGGCTTTTACATCAGCTAAAGCAGGTAGTTTATTGCCAGCTATTTTGGGTAAGTACTGTTTATCCCACCAAAAGCTAGGGTCGACTGCGATGTATGAATTAAAAGCTTTGGGCTCATTTAATAGTGCATACATTACAAATAAGCCACCAAATGAATGCCCCCATAATATATTATTGCCGTTAGATGGGTATGTTTTATCTATGTAGGGAATCAATTCCTTTTTTAAAAAACCCAGGAATTGATCTGCCCCGCCTGATGTACTATTTTCATTGACGTGTGTAGGCGTAAGATCTTTATTCCTGTCGATATTTAAAACACTCACAACTATGGTTGTGGGCATATACGCTTCGCCCTGTAAAAGGCGCTCCAGATCCATTACCAGCCCGGCATTCCAGTTACCCCCATCAAGTACATACAACACATCATATTTATCGGTACTCCCAGGTTTATAACCTGGTGGAGTAAAAACCTGTATTAGCCGCTTTTGCTTTAATATATCGGAGTTTACAGAATCGAGCTTGCCATGATACACCTTCGTGATAACGGTGTCCTGTGCTTTGGCAGAGTTAACCAGGCTGCTGATTACTATTATTGGCAGCATTAAAAAAAGGTAAAATTTGCTTTTCATCTGAGTTATTGATCTGTTTTTAAACTTTTTACAGGATTTACTATCGCAGCCTTGATAGTTTGAAAACTTACAGCGAATAAGGCAATCAGCAATGCTGTCGCACCTGAGCACATAAATAACCACCATGATATTTGGATACGATAAGCAAACTCCTGTAACCAATTGTGCATGGCCCACCAAGCCAGTGGCGAAGCAATAATAAACGCCAATAAAACAAGCTTTACAAATTCTTTGGATAATAAGGCGGCGATACTCATGACAGAGGCCCCTAAAACTTTCCGTACCCCGATTTCCTTTTTACGCTGCGCTGCGCTAAAGGCCGAAAGACCAATTAACCCCAAACAAGATATTAATATGGCCAATGCCGAAAAACAAATGAATAACCGGCCAAAACGTAATTGAGCCACAAACTGTTTGTTGTAAGCTTCATCAGCAAAAAAGTAAACAAAAGGAAGGCCCGGGGCTATTTTTTTCCACTGCGCTTCAACCAGATTAATGGTTTGTTGTATATGATCAGAATTAACATCTAAAGTAAGGCAAGTAAAAAAGCCACTTGCCGGCCTTATAAACAAAGGTTTTATCACTTCTTGTGAAGAATGGACATGAAAGTTTTTTACCACACCAACAACTGTACCTTCCCCGGAAAACTGTCTAAATCGCTTACCAATTGCTTCATCCGCATTTTTATAGCCCAGCATTTCCACCATGGCTTCGTTAATTAGTAAAGCGTTGTCTCGCTCAGTATCATATTGCGCTGCAAAACTACGTCCGGCAACAACCCTTATGCCATACTGCTTTAAAAAGTCATTGTCGGTATAATAAGAATCCGCCGTTATTTCCTGTTGCACGTTGTGACTATCATCTAAAAACACGCTATAGCTATTATTGGGGGTACCCGGTATGCTTGATGATAAACAAGCCCCCTTTATTCCGGTTATATTTAAAAGCTGTTGTTTTACAGCAGTAGCATGCTCGTTAATGCGCCTGTCAAACTGATAATCAATTACTAGTTTATGCTCTTTTTTAAATCCTAACGTTTGATTTTGCATAAAATCAAGCTGGGTGTAAACTACCAAAGTGGCAACAATAAGTACAATTGAAATGGTAAACTGCGCAACCACTAATGATTTACGAAACAGCAAACTATTAGTTCCCGGCATAAGCTGTTTCTTAAGACTATTCACAGGCTTAAATCCAGATAAAAACAAAGCGGGATAAATGCCGGATAATAAACCAACCATTACAGCTATCAGCAACAAATAACTAATATAACTTAAATGCTCAAATACATCCGCACTTATAATTGTGCCTGAAAGCTGGTTAAACAGAGGTAATAAAAAGACCGCTAATAGCAATGCAATAAAAAAGGCAATTAAACAAAGAAAAACTGCATCCATAAAAAACTGTAATACCAATTGTTTTTTTGATGCACCAAGCACTTTGCGTACACCTACTTCCCTGGCTCTTTTTAGGGAGAAAGCTGTAGTAAGATTGATAAAATTAAAACAAGCGATAAAAAGCACAAATGCTGCTACGATCGAAAAAACATATATGTTATTGATACTGCCGCTTTCTGAACTACCAGTACGGTGCCCCCTCGGATAACCGTACAGATATACTTTTTTTAATGGTTCAATTGATAACTTATATTTTATATGGCTTTGATCCATATTGGCCTTTACAAAAGCAGGCAGTTTAGCACTTAATTTCGCGGCATCAGCACCTGGCTGTAAAAGTAAATAAGTATAAAAGCCAAAACGCTTCCAATTATGATCCCAATCAGCATTAACCAGCGACGATATAGAAAAAAGCATATCAACCCTAAGGTGTGAATTGTAAGGTATATCTTTCATTATGCCTGTTACCGCTGCATTTTGCTGCCCGTTTATTACTAATATTTTACCAATTGGATCTGCATTGCCAAAATATTTTTTTGCAGCCGACTCTGATAATACCACATTATAAGGTGCATCAAACAAATGCCGTAAATCACCACGTAATAGGGGCCATGTAAAAATGGAAAATACGGAAGCATCGGCATACGCCACCTCTTCTTTAATGGCATTATTGGGATTACTTTGGATGATCATATCATCCATAAATATCCGTGTAACGGCTTTTACTTCGGGATAGGCGGTCGCCATAGCCGGCCCCATGGGTGCCGATGCGCTTTCATAATTAATACCCACAGGGGTCTTAACATCCGTTACCAGACGATAAATATGATCGGCCTGTTTATTATAACTATCCCGGCTAAGCTCAAATTGCACATATAGCAAAGCAAAAAAACAAACACAAATACCTGTTGCAAGACCTACAATATTAATAATACTGAATGCCATATTAGCCAACAGATACCTTACTGTAGTTTTGAAATAATTTTTTAACATAATTCCTTAAAATTCTAAGGCTTAAATATTAATCTTCAAGTTTGAAACTTCAAATCCTAAATCTTCCTATTCGCTTCGTAAACTCTTTATCGGGTTGATCAATGCTGCCTTAACCGACTGGAAGCTTACGGTAATCAGAGCAATGAAGATGATGATCACTCCCGATAGGGCAAACATCCACCATTGCACCGGTGTGCGGTAAGCAAAATCCTGCAGCCATTTGCCTGTGGCGTACCACGCAATTGGTGATGCAATAAACAGAGCAATAATTACCAATACCAAAAACTCTGATGACAACAAAGCAAACAATGAACCTATACTGGCACCCAGCACTTTGCGGATCCCGATCTCTTTAACCCGCTGTTCCGCTGTAAACATAGCCAGGCCTAACAAGCCCAAACAAGAAATAAACACGGCCAGGAAAGCAAAGCCATTGGACAGTTTACCAACAATTTGCTCATTTTGATAGAGCTTCTGATATTCCTGATCTGAAAAATTATAAGTGAACGGAAATGAGGGGTTCAGCTGGTGGCATATTTTTTCCATAGTGGCTAGTGCCTCGCGGGTTTTACCGGGCTCGGTTCTTACCAGGATACTTCCGTATGTTTCATGTTCCCTCAATCTCAGTATCAGTGGCCTTATTTCATCATGCATAGAGTTAAAATGAAAATCTTTGATCAGTCCCACTATCTTTCCTCGTTTTCCCCAAAAGGTGAGGGGCTGACCGATGGGATCTTTATAACCAATTCTTTTCAGGGCCGCCTCGTTCAATATATAACCAACTGAATCTGTTGGATATTCCTTTGAAAAATCGCGACCTGAAAGCACTTTCAGTTTCATGGTCTTCACAAAATCATACCCCACAGAAGCCTGGGTGAACTGAATATTAACCGTAGTATCTTTACCCGTCCAATTTACTCCGCCTGTACCATTTTGGATGTTAGTGGGTTCGGTACTGATGCGGGTTACCGACTGTATTCCGGGCATTCGCAGAGCTTCTTCTTTAAATAGATTATATTTAGGCAGCAGATCCCCTTCGAGCGGTATATAGATCATGTTTTCACGATCATAACCCAGGTTTTTCGATTGGATATAATTCATCTGGCGGGATATAACAATAGTTCCGGAGATAAGTATAACCGATAGCACAAACTGAAATATAACAAGTCCTTTCCGGAACAACGTAGTGCCTGCATCCAGTTTCAACGCCCCTTTTAAAACCTTTACCGGATTAAATGATGATAAGAACAGTGCCGGATAACTGCCTGATACCAGCCCGGTTATTAAGGTGATTAATCCCAGCCTAATCCAGAATGAGGCTTGGTTAAACGGCAGTTCTATTTGCTTTTGCGTAACCTGATTAAATACGGGAAGTAATACAACCAACAACAATAGTGATATACCCACCGAGATAGTGGTGATCAATAACGATTCGCTGATAAACTGCTGTATCAAAACCCAACGCTCGGCACCAACCACTTTACGCACACCAATTTCCTTAGCCCGCTTAACAGAACGGGCTGTAGTTAAATTCATAAAGTTGATACAGGCTATCAGGAGTATAAAAATAGCTACGATGCTAAAAATGCGTACATATTCAATACGTCCCCCCACAAATTTATCGCCCTCAAACCTGCCATGCAGATAACCTTCATCATAACGCTGAATACCCAGGTCAATAATAAAGGTTGACGTTTTACGATTGGTGCCGTTATAGGGGTCTAAGAAATGAGCTATCTTTTTTTCGAATGCCACAGGATTAACATTAGGCTTTAACATAATGAAGGTGGCGGGCCCCTGGTTACCCCATTCCCTGGCCCAATTGTTCTCATCCAGAAAGGCATACCAGTTAATCAGGTAATCAAATTTTTGTGATGAGTTTTTAGGCAGGTCTTCAAATACGGCGGTAACCGTAAAGTTTTTGCTGTTTTCGTAACGAATGGTTTTACCTATTGCAGCCTGAGGGCTTCCAAAAAACGCGACGGCCATTTTATGGGAAATGGCCAGACTCGCCGGTGTATTCAAAGCGCTTTTGGCATCGCCCTGTAAAAGCTTATAGCTGAATACGGAAAAATAATCCGCACTACCAGCAGAACCACTTTGTTTCAATATCTTATCGCCAACCTGGAAAGTGTTTGTTTGATCGAACCCGGCGCTGGTAGCGTACTCCACTTCGGGCAGCACTTTTTTCATCTGTTCGGCAGTTGGCCCGGGATTATTATAGGAACCATGCATAGTATGGTCATAATTCTGGTGCTCATATATTGAGTACAGACGGGAGCTATTTTTAAAAAAACTATCTACGCTCAATTCATTTTGTACCCATAGCAAAATAAGCAGACTGCATACCAAACCTACCGATAAACCGGCCACGTTAATAAAAGTGTGCGCCTTATTTCTGACAACGTTTCGCCACGCAATCTTTAAATAGTTTTTGATCATGATTCTTTAAAATTCTAAAATCTAAATACTAAACCCGAATTCGAACATCTTAACTCCGAAATCATCTTACTCGCTTCTTAAACTTTTTATAGGATTAACCAGGGCCGCCTTAATGGCCTGGAAACTAACCGTTAGCATGGCTACTATAATAATAATACCACCTGCCATACCAAACATCCACCATTGCATGGTTGTACGATAAGCAAACCCCTGCAGCCATTTACTCATACTATACCACGATACGGGTAAAGCAATCATTAAAGCAATAACAACCAGCACCAAAAACTCTAATGATAATAAAGCGAGCAATGAACCTACGCTGGCACCCAGTACTTTGCGGATACCGATTTCCTTTATCCGTTGCTCGGCTGTAAACATAGCCAAACCTAACAATCCCAGGCATGATATAAATATGGCCAGAAACGCAAAGGCGTTTGACAGCATCGTTACAATCTGTTCATTTTGATATAATTTCTGATACTCCTGATCCGAAAAATTATAGGTAAACGGAAATTCAGGATTAATTTGTTTACACAAGCTTTCCAGGCCGGCCAGTGCCTCGCGGGTTTTTCCAGGCTGCGTTTTTACTAATACATTACCATATTTTTCATCCTCACGAAGCCTGATTACCAGTGGTTTGATCGCCTCGTGCATAGAAGCGAAATGAAAATCTTTGATCACGCCAACAATAGTTCCTTTTTTACCCCAGAAAGTAAGCGATTTGCCAATAGGATCGGCATATTTTACTCTTTTTAAAGCGGCCTCGTTAATCAGATATCCTATAGAGTCGGTTGCAAAGGCTTTTGAAAAATCGCGCCCGGCTTCCATCTTCAATTTCATAGTTTTTACAAAATCATATCCAACAGATACCTGCGTAAACTGAACAACTACATTGGGATCTTTACCCTCCCATTGAACATCACCTGTCCAGTTTTGAATATTGGTGGGGGTGTTGCTGATACGGGTAACCGATTGTATGCCAGGCATGCGTAAAACTTCATCCTTAAAGGTGCTGTATTTACTTATCAGTTCGCCGCTCATGGGGATATATATCAGGTTCTCCCTATCGTAGCCCAGATTTTTTGATTGGATATAGGCCATCTGCCTGGAAACAATAATAGTTGCGGTTATAAGTATAACGGATAGTGCGAATTGAAATATTACCAGACCTTTACGGAACATGGTAGTACCAGAATCTAATTTCAAAGCTCCTTTAAGTACCTTAACCGGATTAAATGACGATAGGAACAAAGCCGGATAACTACCCGATACTAATCCGGTAATTAAAGTGATACCAGCCAGCTTTAACCAAAACAAGGGCTGGCCGAATGGTAACTCTATTTCTTTATGCGTGATCTGATTAAACATCGGCAGCAACAGTACCAGCAGTATCAAGGAAACCGCTACCGCCAGCGCAGTTACCAGCATCGATTCGCCAATAAATTGTTTGATCAAAACAGAACGTACTGCACCAACAACCTTGCGTACACCGATTTCGCGGGCACGCTTAACCGACCGGGCCGTGGTGAGGTTCATGAAGTTGATACAGGCTATCAGTAAAATAAAAATGGCTACAATAGTAAATAAACGTACATATTCAATACGACCGCCTTCAATTTTTCCGTTTTCAAAATTGCCATGCAGATATCCGTCGCCAAAGCGTTGCAGGCCTAATTCTTCGGTAAAAGTTCCTTTTTTCTGTCCCTTATATAAATTATCTAAAAAGTGAGTGATCTTTTTCTCAACCGCATCCGGATCAGCATCCGCGCGCAGCATAATAATTGTAGAGGGACCATTATTACCCCAGTCTTTGGCCCATTGGTTCTCATCTATATAGTTATACCAGTTCATGAGGAAATCATATTTTTGCGAGGCTGTATTAGGCAAATCTTCATATACCGCGGTAACTGTAAAGTTTTTACGGTTATCATAGCGGATGGTTTTACCCATAGCAGCGGCCGGACTGCCAAAAAAGGCAACAGCCATTTTACGGGATATAGCCATGCTTACCGGCGAGTTTAAGGCCGTTTGCACATCACCCTGCAGTAACGGGATGCTGAACATTTTAAAACAATCGGCACCGGCATCGGTACCATTCATTTTTAATATTTTGTCGCCTACCTGGAAAGTATTTTCATCGCCATAGGAGATACCTGTGCTGGCTTCAATTTCCGGGATCTGCTTTTTTAGCTCTTCGGGTAGCAAACCGGGTGTACCGTACTGACCCAGAATTTTATTATCAACATACTGGCGTTCATAAACCGAGTATAACCGCTTGCCATTGGTATGGTATTGATCAATGCTCAACTCATTTTGCACCCACAGTAAAATGAGCAAACTGCAAGCCAGCCCAACCGATAAACCTGCTATATTAATAAAACTATGCGCTTTATTTTTGATCAGGTTACGCCATGCTATTTTTAAATAATTCTTTAACATACTATACGTTTTTAGCTCAAGGCATAAAGCCTAAAGCTTTTATCTATCCAATTTATTGTTTTTAGCCTATTATTCACTCCTTAAACTCTTTACCGGGTTAGCCAGCGCTGCCCTGATGCTCTGATAGCTTATGGTTAACAAGGTTATGATAATTGCCCCAGCAGCGGTTAATGCAAATATCCACCAGGAAAGCTCGGCCCGGTAAGCGTAGTGCTGCAGCCAACCGTGCATAAAATAATAAGCAACCGGTGTGGCTATAAACAGTGCGATAACTACCAGCAACACAAAATCGCGCGACATGAGGCGCCATAGGCCAAAAACACTTGCTCCCAAAACCTTGCGTACACCAATTTCCTTTATCCTTTGCTCGGCTACAAAAGATGCCATGCCAAACAAGCCCAGGCAACTGATAAAAATAGCCAGCATAGCAAATGAACTCGCCAGCTTGCCAATACGCTCTTCGGTAGCAAATTTTCTGGCGTATTCATCATCCGCAAACCGGTAAGAAAATGGAACTGATGGGGAATACGTTTTACAAACAGCTTCTATTTTACCGAGTGCATCATGCGTGCTTATCTTCGGATTTATTTTGATCAGGATATCATCCAGTGTACCACGGCCAATACGGAAAATAGTTTGTTTAACCGGCTCATAGGGCGATTCCATCACCATATCTTTTACCACACCAATTACGGTCATATTCCATTTTCCTACCTGCACCATTTCGCCAACAGGATTTTTCAGTCCCATATACTTTACAGCAGCCTGATTCAATACAATGGCTGTGGAGTCGGCAACAGACTGGCTCGAAAAATCCCTCCCATCTGTAAATTGCCAGCCTACTGTTTTACCATAGTTGGTAGTAACATTGATGTTTCCAAAAAAAGAGGTCATTGATGGGTCTTTCCCTTTCCAGCTAACATCTCCCCGGTGATTGTTTACCCCGGTGGTTGAACTGGATGATTCTGCTATTTCGGTTACAGCTCCGGATTGGAGTAGATCGGTCCGCAAAGCATCAAAATGTTTATGCAGGTCTTCATTGGTTACTTCAATGGCCAGCAGCCCATCCCGGCTGTATCCAACCGGCCTGTTTTTGGCAAATTGTATTTGTTTAAAAACGATAATAGTGCCTATAATAAGAATAACAGATACCGTAAACTGGGTTACCACCAATACTTTACGCGGAATGGCGGCAAAGCGTCCTGCTTTAAAAGTACCTTTTAATACTTTAACCGGGTTAAATGAAGAAAGATATAAAGCCGGATAAAGCCCGGCAATTATTCCGGTAAATAAAGTAAACCCAATACCAGCTATCCAAAAAAACGGAGAGTTCCATAAAATAGCTATCTGTTTACCTGCTACATCATTAAACCAGGGCATTACCAGCCAAAGCAGCAGCAGTGATAATATAAAAGCCAAACCGGCTATCAGAAACGACTCACTGAAGAATTGTTTGATCAACTGCCCCCGTAACGAACCTACGGCTTTACGTATGCCCACTTCTTTGGCCCGTTTTTCGCTTCGGGCTGTGCTCAGGTTCATAAAATTGATGCAAGCCAGCAGCAATACAAATATGCCGATGATACCAAAAAGCCATACATATTGAATAGCGCCCCCTGTATTAACCCCGTCCTTAAATTCGGCATACAAATGCCATTTATTCATGGGCTGAAGAAACAACTGGGGATTAAACTTTTTATCCTCTCTATCCAGCTTGTCGAGCTTTATGTTTTTTATTTTGGCAGATACTTTGGCCATATCCGCATGATCGGCTATCTGCACGTACATGAACAGGGAGTTATCGCCCCAGTCAGTAGGCGACCTGTCATTACCCGGCGCATGGATATAATATCCCCATGGCCCAATAAAGGCAACATCATGCAAAGTAGTGTTACCGGGCAGATCTTCGTAAACTCCTGAAACCTTAAGGTTTTCATTATTATCAATCCTGATGGCCTTGTTTATGGGATCGGTATTGCCAAACAATGCTTTGGCTACCGACTGCGAGATGAGCATAGAAGAAGGATCTTTTAAACCACTGCGCGAGCCCTGCAGCATCCGGAGCGAAAATATTTCGGGAGCTTCATCCCCCATAAAATTCCCCTTATAGGAGATTTTTTTATCACCAACGCTTAAAATATGATTGTTTGTCCATGATGATAGAGCCAGATGTTTAAAATCGCTTCCATAGTTTTTGCGCAGCTCGGCATCCAGTGGCAGGGGAATTGGTGAACCTGTATTGATGTTACCATTAAAAACCTCGTGCTGCATCACTATGGCTACGCGATCGTAGTTCTGATGATATTTATCAAATGATAGCTCATCCCATATCCACAATCCAATTAACATAGCTACAGCCATACCAACGGCCAGGCCCCCCACATTGATGAAAGAAGAAGCCTTGTTTTTGATGAGGTTTCTCCAGGCGATTTTTAAGTAGTTTTTTAACATGTTGTACGTTCTAAATTATACGTAATACGTTTATTTACTTTTTGCCTATGCTTTAAGCTTATTATTCGCTTCTTAAACTTCTAATCGGGTTTACCAGGGCAGCCTTAACCGCCTGAAAACTTACCGTTACCGTAGCTATTAAAATAATGATCATTCCAGACAGGCCAAACATCCACCATTGCAGGGAGGTGCGATAGGCAAAGCCCTGCAGCCAGCTGTTCATGGCATACCAGGATACCGGCAGGGCAATACCCAAAGCGATGATCACCAATATCAAAAACTCCGATGATAACAAGGAGAATAATGAACCCACACTTGCTCCCAATACTTTACGGATACCTATTTCTTTGACCCGCTGCTCGGCCGTGAACATGGCTAAACCTAATAAACCCAAACACGAAATAAATATGGCCAGAAAAGCAAAGGCATTTGATAATTTGGTTACGATCTGTTCATTTTGATATAGCTTCTGGTATTCCTGATCAGAGAAAGTGTAGGTAAACGGAAATGCCGGATTAATTTGCCTGCACAGGGTTTCGAGGCTGGCAAGCGCCTGTTTGGTTTTACCCGGCTCTGTTCTGATCAATAAACTTCCATAATTTTCCTGTTCCCCAAACCTGATGATCAGTGGCCTGATCTGTTCATGCATAGAGTTAAAATGAAAATCCTTTATCAGTCCAATGATCTTACCCGGTTTTCCCCATTGTGTGATCGGTTGCCCTATCGGATCCTTATAACCTATTCTTTTTAAAGCCGTTTCGTTGATGATATAGCCCACCGAGTCGGTTGCAAAGGATTTTGAATAATCGCGCCCGGCCAGCACCTTTAGTTTCATCGTTTTTACAAAATCGTACCCGACAGAAATTTGCGTAAACTCAATATTAACATTTGGATCTTTACCCACCCATTGAATACCCCCGGTACCGTTTTCGATAATTGTTGGTGTATTACTAACGCGGGTAACTGATTGTATACCGGGCATGCCTAATATCCTATCCTTAAAGGTGCCGTATTTGGGTGTTAATTCGCCATTCATTGGCAAGTAAATTAGGTTCTCCCGGTCATAACCCAGGTTTGCCGACTGCACATAAGTCATTTGCCTGGAAATAACAATAGTAGCTGTTATCAATATTACTGAGAGGGTAAATTGAAATATAACCAAGCCCTTACGGAACAGGGTAGTGCCTATATCTAACTTTAATGTTCCTTTTAAAACCTTAACCGGATTAAAAGACGATAAAAATAAAGCTGGGTAGCTGCCGGATATTAAGCCAGTAATTAAAGTGAGACCTCCCAGCTTAAGCCAAAACCCAGCCTGGTTAAAAGGGAGTTCGATTTCTTTTCTGGTAACCTGATTAAACACAGGTAATAACAGCACCAGTAACACCAGCGATACGATAATAGCCAGTGACGTTATCAATAACGACTCGCCAATAAATTGTTTTATTAAAACAGAGCGCACTGCACCTACCACCTTACGCACTCCTATTTCACGGGCGCGTTTTACAGAACGGGCCGTAGTTAAATTCATAAAATTAATGCAGGCTATCAGCAAAATAAAAATAGCCACTATAGTAAACAGATGTACATATCCTATACGGCCACCTTCAATTTTTCCGTCCACAAAGTTGTTATGCAGGTATAAATCACTAAAGCGTTGTATGCCCAGCTCTATGGTAAAAGTGCCTTTCTTTTGGCCTTTGTTTAAGTTATCTAAAAAATGGGTTAACTTTTTTTCAACCAATATGGGGTTGGCATCAGCGCGCAACATAATAACAGTTGCGGGCCAGTTATTACCCCAGTCTTTAACCTGCCCGTTAGCATCTACAAAGTGGTACCAATTCATCAGGTAATCGTATTTTTGGGATGAGTTTTTAGACATATCCTCAAATACGGCGGTAACTTTAAAATCGTTTTTATTTTCGTAACGGATAGTTTTACCAATAGCTGCCAGCGGGCTGCCAAAAAAATCCACGGCCATTTTACGGGAAATGGCTATACTCACCGGCGAATTTAAAGCGGTTTGCGCACTACCCTGCAATATGGGGAAACTGAACATTTTAAGGTAGTCGTCACCAACATCGGTACCACTCATTTTCAATATCTTATCACCAACCTGGAAAGTACTTTCGCTTCCGTATGAATTACCTGTAGCATATTCAATTTCGGGGATTTGTTTTTTTAACTCTACAGCTAGTAATCCCGGGGTATTATATTGTCCATGTATTTTATTATCATAATATTGCCGTTCATATATCGAGTATAAGCGGGCGCCGTTTTTGTGAAACGCATCAACACTGAGTTCACTTTGCACCCACAACAAAATAAGCAGGCTGCAGGTTAAACCTACCGAAAGACCGGCTATATTAATAAAGGTGTGCACCTTGTTTTTGATCAGGTTGCGCCAGGCAATTTTTAAATAGTTCTTTAACATGATTTCTTAATATCCTAAAAACTAATTTCTAACCTCTAAATGTCGAAGACCTCTTGAACTCCATTAAAAACAAGCAATGGTGAAAAATCCGATATCGAACATCCGACATCCGAAACCAAACTTATTCGCTTCTTAAACTCTTTACCGGGTTAATTAATGCGGCCCTGGCCGCCTGAAAGCTTACGGTTGCCAGCGCTATCAATACAATTAAACCTCCCGAAAGGGCAAATACCCACCATTGTATCTCTGTATGAAAAGCAAAGCCTTGCAGCCATTTATTCATAGCGTACCAGGCTATAGGCGATGCAATGAGCAGGGCAACTATAACCAATACCAAAAACTCTGAGGATAGCAGTTTAAAAAGCGAGCTGACACTGGCGCCTAATATTTTACGGATACCAATTTCTTTGATACGTTGCTCGGCCGTGAACATAGCCAAACCAAGCAGGCCCAGGCATGAAATAAAAATGGCCAGCAGCGCGAATACGTTAGCTAACTTGCCTACTATCTGCTCGCTTTGATAAAGGTTCAGATATTCTGCATCAGAAAATGAATAGTTAAATGGAAATGCCGGGTTAATTTGTTTACTCAGAGTTTCCAGGCTGGCCAATGCTTCTTTGGTTTTACCCGGTTCGGTGCGGACCAGTACACTGCCATAATCCACTTTTTGTGAAAGCCAGAGAATCAGGGGCAGGATTGGCTCATGTAAGGAATTAAGATGAAAATCTTTAACTACGCCAATAATTTTACCCTTTTGTCCCCATAACGCCAACGGCTGCCCGATAGCGCTTGTATATCCCATCCGCTTCATAGCGGTTTCATTGATAATATAACCCGCTGTATCTGTAGGATAATCTTTGGAAAAATCGCGCCCGGCCAGCAAACTTAGTTTCAGGGTTTTTATAAAATCATAATTGATGGTGGTTTGTACAAACCGAATGCTGTTGTTGGGGTCTTTTCCCGTCCATTCTACACCAACCGTACCGTTGTCAATGATGGTTGGTCTTGAGCCCGAAACAGATACAGATTGTATTCCCGGCATTTTTAGGGCTTCGGATTTAAAAACCTCGTATTGCGTTTTAAGCTCTCCTTCTATGGGCAAATAAATGAGGTTTTCGCGGTCGTAACCCAGGTTTCTGGACTGAATAAAATTCATTTGCCGCGCAACAATCATAGTTCCGATGATCATAACAACAGATAACACAAACTGGAATACCACGAGCCCCTTACGAAATAAGGTAGTGCCGGCATCTAACTTCAGTGTGCCTTTTAAAACTTTAACCGGGTTAAATGAAGAAAGGAACAGGGCGGGATAGCTACCCGCTACCAAACCGGTTATCAGTGTTATAGCAACCAATTTGAGCCAAAAATCAACCTGGTTAAATGGCAACTCGATCTGTTTCTGAGTAATTTGGTTAAACAATGGCAATAGTAATATCAATAACATCAAAGAAACAATAACGGCTAATGAAGTTACCATTAATGATTCGCCGATAAATTGTTTGATCAACACCGAACGCACAGCGCCCACAACCTTACGCACACCTATTTCCCGTGCCCGTTTAACAGAACGCGCGGTAGTGAGGTTCATGAAGTTGATGCAGGCTATCAGTAAAATAAAAATGGCTACAATGCTAAAAAGGTGTACATATTCAATACGGCCTCCGCTAAATTTAGTACCTGTAAAATTGCCATACAGGTATTTTTGATCAAATGGCTGTATATCAAGATCTGTAGTAAAAACCCCTTTCTTTTGGCCAGTGCTGTAATTATCTAAAAAATGGGTTATCTTTTTTTCAAACTGAACAGGGTTTGCATCGGCCCTCAACATAATAGCAGTGCGCGGCCAGTTATTATTCCATTCTTTTGCCGATGGATTTTCTATCTGGAAAGCAGACCAGCTCATAAGATACTCAAATTTTTCCAGCGTATTATTGGGCAGGTTTTCAAACACAGCACTTACGGTAAAATCCTTCTTATTTTCAAAACGAATGGTTTTACCTATAGCCGCCTCCGGACTGCCAAAAAAAGCTACCGCCATATTGCGCGATATAGCCACGCTTAAAGGCGAATTTAATGCCGCTTGTGCACTGCCTTGTAAAAGCGGGTAACTGAACATTTTAAAAAAATCGGCATCTGCGGCTCCACCCCTAAGTTTTAGTATTTTGTTTTGAGCCATGAAGGTATTATTCTCATTGTATACCCCGTTTACGGCATATTCTATCTCGGGGAACACTTTTTTCATTTCGGCGGCCAGTACCCCTGGTGTGTTATACTGCCCGGATATTTTATGATCAAAATACCGGCGCTCATATACATTATATAAACGGGATTTATTTTTATGAAAACCATCAACGCTCAGCTCATTTTGCACCCATAGCATAATAAGCAGGCTACAAGCCAAACCAACCGACAGGCCAGCCATATTTATAAAAGTATGCGCCTTGTTCTTGATTAAATTACGCCATGCTATTTTTAAATAATTCTTGATCATACTAAAAATTTATTAGGTACCACCGTCGCAGGTAATACAGGCTAAAATATTGTGCCATTTATTTAAAATATTGAATATCAATAATTTAAATAGAAAAAATAACTTATACTGTTCGAATCCGTACAGATGGTGTTCGCTTTTATGCGGTATGTATTAAAATAAATTTTACTAGTCGTAACATATAGTATACCCAAAACGTCATAGCTATTTAAGGTTAATCTGCATAAGCCAGGGGTGTGTAAACTGATAATTACTCCCTTATTTTATACTTTATTTGAAGACAAAATACTAATATTGTTATATGACTGATCTGAAACCAATTTCAACGCTGTTGTTATCGTGTGCGCTAACGGCAGCCCTTACCTCATCGTACGCGCAGCAAGCGCCGAAACCGGACGATCCGGAAATGAAAATTTACCGCGCTGTACCCACCAAGGTTAACGACCTGATACACACCAAACTCGACGTCCGTTTTGATTACAAAAAGCGTTACCTGTACGGTAAAGAATGGGTTACCTTAAAACCTCACTTTTATCCTACCGACAGCCTAAGACTTGATGCCAAAGGCATGGATCTTAAAAATATATCGGTGGTAAAAAACGGCAAGAATATTCCGCTGAAATTTACTTACCAGGATAGCTTGTCAGTGGCTATAAAGCTGGATAAGGTTTATCATAACAACGAAAGCTATACCATTTATATCGACTATACCGCCAAGCCAAACGAATTAAAATCAAAAGGCAGCGCCGCTATAAATGATGCCAAAGGCTTATATTTCATCAACCCCGACGGCACCGAAAAAGATAAACCAACACAGGTTTGGACACAAGGCGAAACCGAAAGCTCATCGGCCTGGTTCCCAACTATTGATAAGCCAAGCCAAAAAACTACCGAAGAGATCACTATGACGGTACCTTCCAAGTATGTTACGCTATCCAACGGAAAACTGGTATCGCAAAAAACCAACGCCGATGGTACCCGTACCGATTACTGGAAAATGGACCTACCGCATTCGCCTTATCTGTTCATGATGGCCGTTGGCGATTTTAAGATCTATAAAGACAAGTGGCGCGATAAAGAGGTAAACTATTACCTGGAGCCCAAATATGCTCCTTATGCCAAAGAAATATTCGGCTTTACACCAGAGGTGATTGAGTTTTACTCCAAAACTTTAGGTGTTGATTATCCCTGGAATAAATACGCGCAGATTGTAGTGCGCGATTATGTAAGCGGCGCTATGGAAAACACTACCGCTACCTTACATGGTGAATATGTACAGGGCACTCACCGCGAACTGCTTGATGCTTATTACAATAATGGTCGCAGCACCATTGTGCACGAGCTGTTCCACCAGTGGTTTGGTGATTATGTGACCGCCGAAAGCTGGAGCAACCTTACCGTAAATGAATCATTTGCCGATTTTAGCGAAACGCTTTGGGCCGAGCATAAATACGGCAAAGATGTTGGCGACGAGCATAATCATGATGCTTTGCTTAACTACTTAAGAACGCCTGATGCTAAAGTTAAAAACCTGGTACGTTTTTATTATGACGATAAGGAAGATGTTTTTGACGTAGTTACTTACCAAAAAGGTGGCCGCATTTTAAACATGCTGCGTAACTATTTGGGCGATGCCGCATTTTTTAAAGGACTGGGTATCTACCTGAAAACAAATGCCTTCAAAAATGGCGAAGCCCAGCAATTGCGCCTGGCGCTGGAAGAAGCCAGCGGGTTAGATCTGAACTGGTATTTTAACCAATGGTATTACGGTGCAGGTCACCCCATTTTAAACATCAGCTATAAATGGGACGATGCTACCAAAACCCAAACCGTTTATCTGCAGCAAAACCAGGATGGACAAACCTTTAAATTGCCTTTTGCTATTGATATATACGCAGGCGGTAAAAAAGAACGCCATAAAGTGTGGATGAATGATAAGGCCGATACTTTAACTTTCCACGTAGCTACCAAACCCGACCTGGTAAATGTAGATGGTGATAAAATTTTACTGGCCAAAAAAACCGATAATAAAAGCATAGAAGAGTTCTCATTCCAGTACTTCAACGCGCCATTGTATATGGACAGATATGAGGCTATTGAAGCTGCTGCTGCCAATCAGAAAGAAAAAGCCAATCAAAAAATTATCATTGCCGCTTTAAAAGATAAATATTACGGCTTGCGTATTAAAGCTATCAAAGCGCTCAACCTCACCAATGATGACATCCGCACCGCGGCTCAGCCTATATTGGCGTCGCTGGCTCAAACCGATGATAATACATTAGCCAAAGCTGCGGCCATTACTGCTTTAGGTAAGTTTAAAGCTTCTGGCAATTTAACTTTGTTCAAACAAGCGCTCAGCAGTGAGTCGTACGCCGTGCAGGGAGCTGCATTGGAAGCTATTGGTCAGATAGATGCCCCCGAGGCCTTGAAACAGGCCAAAGCTTTTGAGAAAGACAATAAAGGCGCTTTAACAACCGCTATATTTAATTTGTATGCCACTAAAGGAGGAACAGCCGAGTGGCCATACATTTATGATACCTTTAAAAATGGCACCGTACAAAACAAGTTCAATGGTGTAAGGGCATTTGCCGATATGACCGGAAGGGTCGAAAAACCGGAATATGCCCAGCAGGGTATTGCAGAGCTTAAGGATTTTGGTATCAAATACAAAATGTATGGTGCCGACAAATTTGTAGCTACTTTAATGCAAACCATTAAAACACAACGTACCCAGTTAAATGATGCCGCCTCAGCTACAGCTGCCGAGAATGTGGCTAAAGAGCTTGGTGGAGACGCCAAATAATCTTCATTGCTTATACAGCAAAGGCCGCCATTTTATGGCGGCCTTTTTTATTGGGGAATCAATAGTTAATTGGCTTTATGCTGTTGCGAAACCAATTTTTCGACCGGGTAACCCATGGCTTTACAACGGGCCACGATCTCATTATATTCTGTTTGGGGAATAGTGGGTTTTCGGCTCATGATAAAAAGGAATTTATGATCAGGGTGTCCAACCACTGTCCACGAATAATCGTCGGCCAGCTCAATTACCCAATAATCAACTTTGATGGGCCAGATGAACTGCGCCTTCATTTCGGCATTGTTCCTGTTTTTGTCCGGAAAAAGTTTCGATTTATAGGTGTGCAGATCATTATCATCACCTTTTTTGGCT
Source organism: Mucilaginibacter inviolabilis (assembly GCF_011089895.1). Classification (NCBI taxonomy): domain Bacteria; kingdom Pseudomonadati; phylum Bacteroidota; class Sphingobacteriia; order Sphingobacteriales; family Sphingobacteriaceae; genus Mucilaginibacter; species Mucilaginibacter inviolabilis. Next base: position 539,899 of record NZ_JAANAT010000003.1, on the reverse strand, counting down.
ACGGTTACCACATTATAGTAACCATCTCTATTAAGGGTATAGGTAGTAGTAGTTTCCCGCGTGCCTTTATCAAACATCGTAGGTATCGAGTATAGGGAATACCATTTACCCGAAAAACGGTCCAGATCAACCTTATTTACCGGCTTATTGGCTGTACTCCACAATAAGGTAAATAATAAAACAACTACCGAGTATACTGCTTTCATGCTAAAAAAATAAAACCCTGTTATTCACAATTACGGAATAACAGGGCTCTGAGTTTTTTACAAACAGTATAAACCGCGTGTTAAATTAAAACCTGCAGGAATACTTAGTGTACCAGGGTACCTACGGCTTCTCCCTGGGCTATTTTCATGAAATTGCCGGATTGGTTCATATCAAACACAATGATTGGCAGTTTATTTTCACGGCAAAGGGTTATGGCGGTCATGTCCATCACGTTCAGTCCTTTGTCATAAACCTCCTGGAATGATATTTCGTCGTAACGAGTGGCCGATGGATCCTTCTCCGGGTCGGCAGTATAAATACCATCAACACGGGTACCTTTCAGTACCACATCGGCTTTAATTTCAATAGCACGTAATGAGGCTGCTGTATCGGTAGTAAAATACGGGTTACCGGTACCGGCGCCAAATATTACAATTTTGCCCACTTCTAAGTGGTGCATAGCGCGGCGGCGGATGTAAGGCTCGCAGATCTGCTCCATTTTGATGGCCGATTGCAAACGTGTTTCCACGCCAATGCTTTCCAGCGCGTTTTGCAATGCCATACAGTTAATTACCGTGGCCAGCATTCCCATGTAATCGGCCTGGGCACGTTCCATACCCGATTTCTCGGCACTTAATCCCCTGAAAATATTACCGCCACCAACAACTATCGCAATTTCAATACCTGCATCATATACGTTTTTAATGTCATGAGCATATTGCAATACCTGGGTGTTATCAATACCGTATTGCCTTGCGCCCATCAGCGATTCGCCCGAAAGTTTGAGTAAGATTCTTTTGTACTTCATCTGGTGTGGTTTGTTATGAATAGAAATAGATGTAATAAAAATAGACAGAACTTGCTTGCGTTGATATCATGAATTGATAAAGCTCTGTTCATATAATGGAGTTCGCCAAAAATAAAGAATAAAAGCCAGTGTTAAAATTTTATGTTGTATTTGTTAAAAAAGTGGGCACTAATGTGCACTAATTGAATCTAATTTCACGAATTGCTTTCCTAATTTGTGAAATTCGCAAAAATTAGAACTAATTAGTGTTATAAAAATTCACCTCCTAACACGGTGCCCTTCACCTCAAAATCAGCATTAAAAACAACCAGATCGGCATCAAAGTTTTTTTCAATTTTACCTTTTTTAGTTTGTTTGGCTAATTGTGCCGGATACAGGGATGCCATGTTTACCGCCTCGGCCAACTCAATACCCACCTTTTTAACGCAATTTTCAACTGCTTTAAGCATAGTTAAAGTAGAGCCAGACAAGGTACCATCGGGCATCGTATACCTATCGCCTCTTAATTCATGCTGATAGGCGCCTTCTTTGGTTGAGGTAACGGCATCGGTTATTAAAAAAAGCTTATCACCCAGTTCGCGTTTGGCTAAACGGATCATAGCAAAATCAACATGGATGCCATCGGCCACCACGCTGGTATATGGCCGCTCTTCAAAAATAGCCGGGATATAACCTGGTTCGCGATGATGCATTTGCGGCATGGCGTTAAACAGGTGTGTAACCGCCTGCACCGGTTTGTTCAAAAATGATTTCCCTTCGGCATAAGTGGCATTGCTATGGCCCGATGAAATAATGATACCCTGGCTAAACAGATAATCAATTACTTCCTGATCCTGCAGCTCGGGCGCTATGGTAATCATTTTGATCACCCCATCGGCACGTTCCAACCAGCTTTTCACTTCGGTCAACGTAGCCTTTTTGATAAATTTCTCGGGATGTGCCCCGCGTTTGGCAGGGTTCAGATATGGCCCCTCCAGGTGCAAACCCCAGAAAGCGCCTTTACTTTGTGTACGGTATATTTTGGCGGCATCAATACCGGCTTCTACAATATCATTGGTATTGGTACCAATAGTGGCAAATACACCAATGGTACCCTGGTTCAGCAGGTCGTTTTCCAGCTGGGCAAGCGCCTCAACGGTTGGCTTACCGGCAAACAGCTGTCCGCCGCTGCCGTATATCTGTAAGTCGATAAATCCGGGTGCTAAATAGTACCCTTGCAGATCTTTTTTTATAGCATCGGCCGGGATACCAGTCTCGTCAATAACATCAATAATACTACCGTTTAAAATTAAAACGGCTTTACCTTCGGTGATCTGGCCACCAGAGATCAATTTAAGATTGTGAAGCGCTGTTATATTTATAACGTCGTTCTGTGTCCCTGTACAAGGCGAATGTCATGCTGAGCCTGTCGAAGCATGGAGGGGCGGGCCTCTGCGCGCGATCCTTCGACAAGCTCAGGATGACAGGCCCTAATAATAGGACAAAAAAAATCCCCCTCGTTAATACGAGGGGGATAAAATATTTAAGCTCCTAAAGCTACTCGCTTAAAGGCGGTTACTGTAAGCCCTTTGGAAACCGAGTCAAGGAATTGTGAAACATTCTTGGATGAATCTTTCACAAACTCCTGGTTTAACAGGGTTGAGTCTTTGTAGAATTTGTTCAGTTTGCCGGCAGCAATTTTTTCAACCATTTCTTCTGGTTTGCCTTCTGCACGGATCACGTCTTTAGCAATTTCAAGCTCACGCTCAATTACTGATGAATCAACACCGTCTTTATCTACAGCGATTGGGTTCATAGCAGCAATTTGCATCGCTACGTCTTTACCGGCCTCATCAGCACCAGCTGGGTTAGCACTTAAAGCAACCAATACACCTAAACGGAAGTTACCGTGTACGTAAGCGATGATTTTTTCGCCAGTGATCACTTCTAATTTAGATACACCAATTTTTTCGCCGATTTTACCGGTTTTGTCAATAACAGCTTCACCAATAGTAGTGGTAGTAGCATCAACATCGATAGAAAGTGCATAAAGCTCTTCGATAGTTTTCGGTTGAGCTTCAACCGCTTTGTTAGCAATTTCGTTAGCGAAAGCGATAAACTCAGCATTTTTAGCCACGAAATCTGTTTCGCAGTTCAGTTCAATGATCACACCAGTTTTACCATCAGCAGAAGTGCGTGAAATAACAACACCTTCGTTTGATTCTCTGTCCTGACGGCTTGCTGCAACTTTAGCACCTTTTTTTCTTAAAAAATCGATAGCTGCTTCAAAATCACCGTTAGTTTCGGTTAATGCTTTTTTGCAATCCATCATACCGGCACCAGTTTGCTGGCGCAGTTTGTTTACGTCGGCTGCAGATATTTGTACTGTAGACATGTTTTTTGAATTTTAAGTTTTATGTTATCGGTTGTGAGTTTAGGCTCAAAATTAGTTGGCCTGTATAACCTGCAACTATTTTTAATATTAAAACTATGGACTGTAAATTGTAATTACAAGCAGAAACTAAATTCTGCTGTCCATAAAAGTTAAAAAGTCGTAAGTATGAAGTCCAAAGTCTAAATACTTCAGACTCGCGACCCCGTACTTACGACTTCAATATTACTCTTCTGTTTCGGCAGCAGGAGCTTCGGTATCGGCATCGGCTACAACGTCTGCTACTTCAGCAGTTTTGCGGGCTCTTTTACCACCTTCAGCTCTGTCAGCTACTTCAGGAGCATCAGCTTTTGCTTTAGCAACAGCTGCTTCTTTTTCTGCTTCGTCTTCTTTTTCGCGTTTGCGCTCATCTAAACCTTCTTCGATAGCTTTGATGATAATGCTGGTGATCAATGAAATTGATTTGGTAGCATCGTCATTCGCAGGGATCGGGAAATCGATGTTTGAAGGATCAGAGTTGGTATCAACCATAGCAAATGTAGGGATATTCAACTTTAATGCTTCAGAAACCGCGATGTGCTCTTTCTTAACGTCGATCAGGAATAATGCTGCAGGTAAACGGTTCAAATCAGAGATACCACCTAAAAGGGTTTCTAATTTGATACGCTCACGCTGAATCATCAGACGCTCTTTTTTAGAAAGGTTGCTGTAAGTACCGTCTTTAGTCAATTTATCGATGTTTGACATCTTTTTGATCGACTTACGTACGGTTGCAAAGTTAGTTAACATACCACCTAACCAACGCTCGGTGATGTATGGCATGTTTACGCTTTTTGCATAATCAGCAACGATATCTTTCGCTTGTTTCTTTGTAGCTACGAATAATACCTTACGGCCTGATTTTACAATTTGTTTTATAGCTGCAGCAGCTTCTTCAACCTTGGTTAAGGTTTTATTTAAATCGATAATGTGGATACCGTTGCGCTCCATGAAAATGTACTGTGACATTTTCGGATCCCATTTACGGGTAAGGTGACCAAAGTGTACACCTGCATCCAGTAAATCCTGATATGTTGTTCTTGCCATTTTGTTGTCCTCCTTTGATTAACGTTTACTGAATTGGAATCTCTTACGTGCTTTCTTACGACCTGGTTTTTTACGCTCAACCATACGGTCATCACGTGTCATAATACCTTTAGCGCGTAGTGAAGGTTTCTTTTCAGGATCAAGTTCAACAATGGCTTTCGCAATAGCTAAACGAACGGCTTCTGCCTGTCCTTTAATACCACCACCTGCAACATTTACTTTAACATCAAATTTTCCGGTTGAACCAGAAACCTCAGTGCTCTGAGTAACGATGTATTGTAATGGCAATGTTGGGAAGTACTCTTTGTAATCTTTACCGTTTACGATGATCGCACCATTTCCTTCTGAAAGGTAGATGCGGGCAACGGCTGTTTTTCTTCTGCCTGAAGTGTTAGTTGTTGGCATTTTTTTTCTCCTTTAAAAATAAAAAGTTAAATGGTTGTTGGGTTTTGTGCTGCATGAGGATGCTCAGAACCTGCATATACATACAGATTACCAAATAATGCTTTACCCAAACGATTTTTAGGTAACATACCACGCACCGCTTTTTCAATTACACGTGTTGGATGTTTTGCCATTAACTCCTTAGGAGAAATGAAACGCTGACCACCTGGATAACCAGTGTAAGAAACATATTGCTTTGCGCTTAATTTGTTTCCGGTCAACTTTACCTTGTCTGCATTGATAACTATTACATTATCACCGCAGTCTACGTTCGGGGTGAAATCTGGCTTGGTTTTTCCACGGATGATCATGGCGATCTTCGTAGACAAGCGCCCCAAAATCTCGCCTTGTGCGTCAACAACAACCCATTGTTTGTTAACGGTTTTTTTGTTGGCTGAGACAGTTTTGTAACTTAACGTATTCACTTGCTTTAAATTAAATTGTTTAAACGTTTATTATACCCCGCATTTTCGGGACTGCAAAGATACAGCTATTTATGTTATTAACAAATGGTTTTGAGGAAAAATATTGCAGTGAAAATTAATGTGTTGTTTTAACCTTGATTAACTCCGTTGAGGGCTACGCCGTTTTTAGGGGTAGAAGTATGGTGACGATTGCTTTTTCTGAAGATTGTATATTTACTGTAGCGTATAATTTTCAAGAAAGCCTACTCCACAAAAAGAACACAAATAAATTCAAAATCGAACATCCGAATTCCGAAATCAGATCTATGGCGTTGCCTGCGGCCCGGGCTATCCGCTCATACTGCGCAGGCATTAGCCACAGGCCTGTATCCGCTGCTATCCCTAACGCGGGGAGCAATTATTGAATTAATGATTTAGTGAATTATTGATTGAAAGCGCCTTTTCTTCTCGTCAGCAGATAAGCTTCGGGCGAAAGCGGGCAGAACAATGGTGGGCGGGTGCGGTTGCAAGGGCATTGCGAACATTACCTGAAGCAAGGGAATGAGCGAACGAAGTGGAGGTAAGGTTTAGCAGCCCGTGGTTCTACCCGCTTTGCAGTGCAAAGGCCAAGTGCGGCAAGGAAGCCTCTCTGCTGAAAGCCCTTTGGTTACTTTGTGGCTACAAAGTAACTGGCCCTCCCGCGGCCAAGAGCGGGTCTCGAACTATTCAAAACCGCCCGATATAAAAGGACTGGTTAATTCCGACAATTTTTCGTACCTTTATATGATTCCCAGCCCGGTTAGCGTTCTACAAGCTAACCGGGCTGTTTTGTTAAGACCCCAACAAGGTCTAAAATAGATTATTTTACACATAGTTATTTGACAATCAACAAATTAATACTTTTTAAAGTTTTAAAAACACGCAAAAAACAAGTTAAAATTTGTTAAAAAGTGTTAAAATCGATGTTTTTCGAGCGTTTTTTGAGGCAAAACAAGCCGTTTTCGGGCAGAAATTTGTTAAAATTCAAGGTTTAAAAAGTTTTAACGACTACTGTCTCAAAAAATTTAACCATCAATTATCCGGAGTGGTATTTTAATCCTACATATATAATTCTATATTAGCTGAACTCTAATTAATAAAATTCAATTGACCCCGTTGATTTGCCGCTACGCGCTTGCCCTATGCCTGATAACTCTGAGCGCGAACACCCTATTGGCACAAACAGGAAGGACCGTAACCACCGATTCGCTGGAATCACAGCGAGATGCCAATGGCTTTTTGAGTTCGCTTTTCAGCGGCAAAAAGTCCAAAACGGATACCAGCAAAATAAAGAAACCTTCTACATGGTCGGTACTACCATCTGCGGCTTACAATCCCAGCGTAGGTTTTGCTATAGGGGCCATCACATCGGGTGGTAAGTACTTTGGCAATCCAGAAAATACTACCATGTCGGTAATTAATGCAGGTGCGTATATTTCTACCAATAAACTCTCCACGTTTGAGTTTAAGCATAACGCGTTCTCGTCCCAAAATATATGGAACCTGCAGGGCGTGATGCAAATCGGAAAAACCATTGCAAAAGATAATGGCCTGGGTACCGGGCGCCGCAGCTCTGGCGAGGGGAACTTTCATGTGGGCGGCCAATATTATGAAAATAACCCCGATGAGTACCCGGTAAGGTATGTTTATATCAAAATTAATGAGCGGATATACCGTAAGCTAGCTAATCATATTTATGCCGGAGCCGGTCTTAGCTTCAACTTTTACAGCCATATTGACGATGATCGTAAAAACGTACCGATAACGGCCACCCATAATTACAGATATAGTATTAAAAACGGTTATTCGCCAAATGCCTATGCGGCTAATGGCGTATTGGTAAACTTTCAGTTTAATAACCGCGACCAGCCCAACCGGCCATTTAAGGGCATTTATGCCGATGTTATTTTAAAAGAAAATGAAACCTGGCTTGGCAGCGACCGCAAGGCCCTGCAGTTAAAAGTGGAGTTTAGAAAATACTGGAGTTTGTCTGAAAGTAACCCAGAAAAGGTTTTGGCCTTCTGGCATTGGGCCAGTTACCTGCTTAACGGTTCCTTACCCTACCTTGACCTGCCGGGTACGGGTAGCGATGCCTATGGTCGTATTGGTCGCGCTTTTATTACGGGGCGTTTTAAAGGCTATTCCTTTGTATATAATGAGGCGGAGTATCGCTTTCCGATCACGGATAATAAACTGCTTAGTGGTGTTACTTTTGTCAACATCGAATCGGCCGATAATCACCGCGACATTAAACTGTTGAGCCATTGGGAACCCGGGGCTGGTGTGGGCTTGCGATTGTTGTTTAACAAATACACCCGATCTAATCTTTGTATCGATTATGGCAGGGGCAGCTATGGGTCAAGCGGCTTTTTCCTGGGGCTCAACGAGGTATTTTAATATAGAGAGTTTGACTTAAGACGTCAGTTTTACGATACCGGAATCAGGTAAAACAAAGAGGGCGCAAAAAATTTGCGCCCTCTTTGTTTTGTATCTTGAATTTTGCTTATTCCTCGCGTAATGTAGCCAAGCCACCATCATGATGATGAACAGCTGGGGTTGAAAATCTTGAACCCTTGGTAAAAGCACCAAAAATAACCAGTAAGCCACCCATGATAACCTGTGGCCAAAATGTTACGTGAGCGTAATCATATATCCATGGTGAGCAAAACAGGAACGAACCTGAAAGCACATCCAAAAAGAAATGCATTTGTAAAGGGAACTGTTTAAGAAAACCAAACTGATGGTTGCTAAAAATCGCCATGATCAACTGAAACCATCCAATGATCATAGGCAAAAACAAAGCCGCGCCTATTTTATGACCTTCAAAACCAAATAACCATGGTGAAGCAATCAGTACTATAGCGATCACGTAGTTAAAAGCTGCATAAAGTGTTGGTGAAATAAAACTTTTCATTTTAAGCGAATTGTATAATTTATCTGTATAAATGTATGTGTATCAAAAATTGTTTCAAAGCTAAGCAATTATACAGGCATTTGGTATTAAAATGTGCATAATATAAAAGCTGCTATTAAATTTAAATAAGCTACCTTTAATCGGTTGCTGTAAAAACGGTCAAAGATATAGCGTTTTTAAATTAAAGCAACCTTTTTCTTCTCTAAACCGGGCATTAACCGAATTGGCCTGGAAAATACTGCAAACAATATGTACTTAGTGACAGGTGTAAATATCAACATGCTGTTATCATTAACATTTAAAACATAAAACTATGAGCAAAGACAGGCAAGCCGTTAAGGAAAAAAAGAAACCTGCGGCCGAAGGCAGCAAAAAAGCCCCTTCAGATTATCAGTCAGGTAAAAAAGATGTGGTAAAACCTATTGGCGAAGCCACTAAAAAGAAAAAGTAATATCGCAAACACAAAAACCTTTCATACATAACTATGAAAGGCTTTTTGTGGATAAGGTTAAGGTTTTATTAATTGCTTTTAGGTTGTTCCGTTTTATTCTTTTGCTTTTTTAAATTGACCAGAACAACCCCATTTGCGCCTTTTTTTCCATAAATGGATGTAGCTGCCCCATCTTTCAACACAGTTACACTTTCGATAGAGCTGGGCATTATATACGCCATATCCGATTTATCGATCACCTTACCATCTACTAAATATAATGGTTCGGCTTGCAGGGCATTCTTGTCACGAAAAGTAATAGTCAATGGGTTGCTAAGCGTTTTGTTTGTGTTTTGAGCAATAGTATTAACTTCGTTTTTATCCTGATCCGCTCCTGTAGTTCCTATCTTATCCAGCCCGGGTTTGCCTGATTTATCGTTGTCTAAGGTAAAACTGATCGGCACAGAGTATTGAACCCGCACTGCCTTACCATTTTGTACACCAGGTTTCCATTTAGGCGATATATCCAATACCCGCACCGCTTCTGCATCAATAGTTTCGCTGAGCCCTCGAACAACTCTGATATTTGATAATGAACCATCCGCTTCTACAACGAAGGTGGCAATAACCCGCCCCTTTATACCTTTTTCACGGTCGGCTTTTGGATATTTGATATTATCACCCAGGAATTTACCAAAGGCATTAAGGCCGCCCGGAAACTCAGGCACTTGTTCAACAGACATGAATATTTTCCCGTCCTTCTTTACTGTGTCGGCAGGCATTGCATCCTGGACTAGCGTAAAGCTGATCGGAATAGAATATTGAACCCTTACTGGTCTGCCGTTCTGTATCCCAGGCTTCCATTTTGGTGAATTTTTCATGACACGAACCGCCTCTTCATCGCAACCGCTACCAATACCCCTAACAACTTTAACCTTGCTTAAAGAGCCGTCACGTTCCACAACAAAGGTAATAATTACACGTCCTTGTATACCGTTTTCCCGAGCTACAGCGGGATACCTGATGAATTTGGCCAAATAGCTCCCCAATTTATCTAAACCTCCCGGATACTCCGGTACCAACTCAACTGCCGTAAAAATCTGATCAGGATCGGCCTCAACAGAAACAGGCTTCTCGCCTGGTTTAACAATGACAGTTGTTTCTTTAGGGCGTGTCGTTTCTTTAGCATCCGATGGCGTATTACCATCAAATACATCTTTTAACCCAACAGAACTGGCAGGTGTGGTAAACAATTGATGAGCGCTTTTATTGATCACAGTAACCGGCTTGCTGTTGTTAATAGTTGCTGATGATAAAATAAGCATCAATATGAACAGGGGGGCAGAGAGACCGTATTTAATGAGTGAGATACGTTGTGATTTATTTTTTTGTAACATGATGATACGCTGCTTTAATAAACTGTGATTAAAAAATGGATTAACCAGCTGATGTGCCGGTGATTCAAATGTTTGACTCAGCAGTAATAAGGCGTATTCGGCTTTGTTGGTGCCAGCTTGTACAGCCTGCCTGTCGGCAATGTATTCATGAATGTGCTTGATGGCGAAACGGTACATATATACCACCGGATTAAACCAGTTAATGATCATAACCAATTCAACTAGCATTACATCGGCCGAGTGCCATTGCTTTGCATGAACTTGCTCATGAGCCTCAATGATGGTATTATTAGAATTGGCTTCATCCAGTCGTACTGTACCAAAAAAAGAGTAAGCGGCAGTTGCCTGCGGTTGGTTGATCACCCTTTTTAGTTTGATAAGCTGCCAAATGAGCCTTACCGATAAAAACAAGATACCAGCGCCATACAAACAGGCCAGTACCTGACCAATACTGATGTGGCTGGCAACAACGGGCTTAAGACTATAAATCATTACCGGACTGCTGTATATAGTATATTTTACTTGCTGTGTAATAAACAAATTTTGCACCCAATCTGCCTGGATCATTGGTATAAAGAACGATAATAACGCGGCCGTTACCAGGTAGATGCGGTTAAGCTGAAAAAATGTCTCTTTTCGCAGTAGTAAAACATAAAATACATAAAACAGTACCAGGTAAATATTTACCAGTAATAAGTATTGCCACCAGCTCATAACTATTGGTCTTTAAGTTTTTCAATCAGTTTCATAATGGCATCAGCCTCTTTCAGGTCTATCTTTTCCTTCTTTACAAAAAAGGACAGCATCCGGTTTACCGAGTTATCGAAGTAACCACTCAATAATTTATCGGCAGCAAAGTTCTGGTACTGATCTTTGCTTACTATAGGGTGGTATTGATGGCTTTTACCAAATGCCTCATGTCCTACAAAACCTTTTGTTTCCAATATCCTGATTATGGTTGATACCGTATTATAAGCGGGTTTGGGTTCGGGTAGCTGATCGATCACATCTTTTACATAGCCTTTTTCCAACTGCCATAATACTTGCATAATTTGTTCTTCGGCGCGCGTTAATTCTTTAATTTCCATAGTACATGTTGTAAATTTTCTTGATGCATTAACCAACACTGCATCAAATTATCCAATTGGTTAATCTAAGTTAGATACTATAAATCAAAATAACAACTAAAGTTTTAGTTTTTATTTTTCATCAGAGTAAACTTCTTTTTAAGGTGATGAAGCTATCATGAGTCGTTTTATACATTCCGGTTGCAGAGCTTTAGCTCATGATGGTTTTATCCGCTTTATTGTGCATCTTCGTTAGTACTTTCATACCTATTATAAATGAATATAACTTTTCATGGCGCCGCCCGTACCGTTACCGGCAGCAAGCATCTGATCCGACTTAAGGACGAAACAACCATTTTATTGGATTGCGGCATGTTCCAGGGCATGGGCGAGCATTCTGAAGATCTTAATGAGCATTTTGGCTTTAACCCCAAGAAAGTGGATTATCTGATACTTTCACACGCGCATATTGATCATTGCGGATTGATACCACGTCTAGTAGCCGAGGGTTTCAGCGGTCCCATATTTTGCACATCGGCTACAATGGACCTGGCACGAATCCTTTTACTCGATTCGGCTCATATACAGATGCAGGATGTTGCCTATAGCAACAAGCATCGCGCCCGCAAAGGTCAGCCATTGTTGGAAGCACTATATACAGACGAGCAGGCTATGGCGGCGTTGCGCTTATTTAAAATTGTTGAATATCACGAAGCATATGAAATAACACCCAGCATAAAACTCACCTTTACAGATGCCGGGCATATTTTGGGTAGCGCCGCGGTACATTTAACCATCCAGGAAGATGGTAAGACTACCCATATTACTTTCAGTGGCGATGTGGGCCGTTATGATGATATGTTGTTGAACGATCCGGAAACATTTGAACAGGCCGATTATATTTTACTGGAATCAACCTACGGTGATTCACTCCATAAGGAGCAAGGGCCAATTGAAGACGCCTTGTTAGATATTATCAAACAAACATGCGAGGTTAAAAAAGGAAAAGTGATCATCCCCGCGTTCAGCGTTGGCCGTACCCAGGAATTGCTGTACGCTTTAAATGCATTAGAATTAAGAGGTGTACTGCCCGATGTAAACTATTACGTAGATAGCCCGCTATCACAAAAAGCGACCGAAGTGCTCATGAATCATCCGGAAGTGTATAACAAGGGGGTAAAAGAAGTTTTAAAAACTGACGCCAATCCTTTCGGATTTAAAGGTTTGCGGTTTATACAATCAACGGAGCAATCAAAAGCGCTGAACAATGATCAGCGCCCTTGCGTTATTATCTCCTCATCGGGAATGGCGGAGGCTGGCAGGGTAAAGCATCATATCAAAAACAATATCAACAGTGATAAAAACACCATTTTAATGGTAGGTTACTGTGAGCCAAATTCCCTAGGCGGACACCTGCTTAATGGCGACCATGAGGTACATATCTATGGTGAACTATACGAAGTAAAGGCCGAGGTAAGATCGATCAAATCTATGAGTGCCCATGGTGATTATGACGATCTGCTCCATTTTCTGGCCTGTCAGGATCCTTCAAAGGTTAAAAAAATATTTTTGGTTCATGGTGAGTATGAAGTGCAGCAACACTTTAGCACTAAGCTGAAAGAGGCGGGATTTAAGAATATTGAGATCCCATACCAGCACCTGAAGGTAGAATTGGAATAGTATATAATAAAAACCGCGTCACTGCTTCGTTCCTCGCAATGACGCGGTTTTTATTCAAATCTTCTTAATTAGCCGCCTGTGCTTTAGGCAATTCTTTTCTTGGTATCATTTCGGCACGCTCCGATGTATTGTATACAAAAGAAGCAATGATAGTAGCGGCCTGTTTCAGATCATCTTCTATAAGCCTATCATAAGTATCCTGATTACTGTGGTGCGTACGTGAACCGTAATCAATAGCATCCTGTATAAACTGGAAGCCCGGTATGCCCACCGCGTCAAACGATTGATGGTCGGTACCACCGGTGTTACGAATAGTCACGGTTGTAGCCCCCAGGTCTTTAAATGGCTCCAGCCAGGTTTTAAATATTGGGCCGGCTGCCGAATCTCCTTGCAAATAAATACCGCGTATTTTGCCTGTACCGTTATCCAGATTATAATAAGCTGATAGTTTGGCTTGCTCTGGTTTTAGCTGCATGGTCTTCGGATCGCCAAAGTGGTTCAATACATATCCGCGAGAGCCAAATAAGCCCTGCTCTTCCGAACTCCACAATGCTATACGTATGGTGCGTTTTGGCTTAAAGTTGATGGCTTTTAAAATGCGCATGGCCTCCATCATTACCGCGCTGCCTGCCGCGTTATCAGTGGCACCAGTAGCTGCATGCCATGAATCCAGGTGACCTCCTATCATGATTACCTGCTCCTTTAATTTTTTATCCGTACCCGGAATTTCAGCTACTACGTCATACCCCTGCAAATCATCGGTTAAAAACTGTGTTTTGATATCCGCCTCCAACTCCACTTTTTGACCGGCCTTTGCCAGGCGTAAAATCCGCTGATAGTCTTCGCTGCTGGTTTCCAACTCGGGCGATACGGCTTTCGCGGTATCGGCATATGATGCCCCATTGGTGGTAAATACGGTACCATCTGTACCACGGGCCTGGCTTAATATCAGCGCCGCTTTTTCATCATGTATAAATGCTCTTAAAGTAGTTTGGAAAGCACGAAGCTTACGCATAGCAGCAAATTGGGGAGAGTTAGGATCAAATTGCCGGCGTCCATCAGCCGGTTGCATGGTGGCATTGGCCATTTCGGTAAGCTCTTCATCTGTATAGCGAGCGGCATCTACCTTAAAGCTGCGCTCAACTAACGGCTTGGTATCAAATATGACCACTTTGCCTTGCAGCTTTCCTTTGTATTTATCCAGATCAATTGCCGAATCGGCTTTTACCACTATAACATCTCCTTTGATCAAACCACCGGTACCCGGTGTCCAGGCTTTGGGAATAGCAATAATAGCATGGTAGTAGGGCACGGTGATAGCCGCATAATTTTTTTGAACTTCCCAGCCTTTGCCAAATTTACCCCAGGCCTCTAGCTTGGCATTGGCCAAGCCCCATGTTTTAAGTTGGTTAACGGCCCAGTTCTGCGCGCGCTTTAAGCCTGGCGAACCAGCTAAACGAGGCCCTGAAACATCGGTGAGATAAAACGCCGTTTCCATTACTTTGGAGTGATTTAAACCTTCCTCCCTTATTTTTTGAACGATGGCCGGGTCAACGGTTTCCTGCGCGAATACAGGCAGGGTAATGCCTACAGAAATGAGGCATGAAAAAAGTAGTTTTAATTTCATGAATAATAAATTATGTGATCAGTCAATAACAAATCTATTTATTAATCATCAGAAAAAGCAGCAATCCGCTCTTAACAAATTTGTTACAAGTGGGTGCTTTGGCAAAGTTTTAAAAACAGCCCCCGAATTGGCAGATTATTTCATTAAAAAAGTGGGTTTACATGGTTTACACTTTTTACAACCAAAATTAAAACAACTATCTAACAGTCAGTCATTTAATTGAAATAAATCATCAAAAAGTGTAAACCATGTAAACCCACTTTTTGGTCACTTAGAAGAAATCCAGAAGGAGGAATTTTATATCTCAAGGTCTTCTGCGAGTGATAGCGAGGCAACCTCCTCGCTTGTATATTGAACGCGAGGAGATTGCTTCGTCGATCCTCCTCGCAATGACCTAATGGAGACACGTCATTACGCGGTATGAAGCAATGACGCGATTATTATATGATTTTTTTAGTTGATCAGCAGTTTATATCCTCTGCCATGAACATTAATGATCTCCACATTGGAGTCATCTTTTAAATACTTGCGTATCTTGCTTAAAAACACATCCATACTACGGCCGTTAAAGTAATTGTCATCATGCCAGATGTTCAGCAATGCTTCTTCGCGGGTAAGTACTTCATTTTTACGCATACACAGCAAGCGGAGTAACTCAGCCTCTTTGGTCGATAATTTTTGGTGATTATCACCGATAGAGATCATCTGCAGGGTAAAATCAAATACGTATTTACCAATTTTAAATGAGGTTTGCTTTTCTTCTTCCCGTTTCTCTGTATGCTCCGTTCTTTTAAGCATGGCGTTAATACGCAGCAACAATTCCTCAATACGGAAAGGTTTGGTAATATAATCGTCGCCACCCAGGTTAAACGCCTGCATCTTATCTTCTATCATACCCTTTGCCGTAGCAAAAATAATAGGGACATGCGGGTTTATCTTTCTGATTTCCTTACCCAGTGTAAAGCCATCTTTCTTAGGCATCATCACATCCAATATCAGCAGATCATATACCTGCTTGGTAAAGGCGCGAAGGCCCTCTTCGCCATCTTTACATAAAACAACATCAAATTTGCCCTTTAACTGCAGATAGTCTTGCAGTAACAGGCCCAGATTGTTATCATCTTCAACCAGTAGTATTTTTTTCATTTGCTTTTTTTAGTCCGGGATTCCGATAAGTCGGCAAGTCCGGAAGATTATCCTTTATTTGAAAGCCTGATAGTCACAGGGAATCCAAAATCTATATTGTTCTCTTTTTACTTTTCAGACTTCCCCACTTACCGGACTGGCGCCTCACTTATACCTGCGAAAATTTAAGCTCAAATTCCGAGCCTTTGTCTTTTTCCGATTTTACACTTATCGTCCCATTCAATCTTTTTACAATGGTATTTACATAGCTTAAGCCCAAGCCAAAACCTTTCACATCATGAAGATTTCCGGTTGGGATACGATAAAACTGTTCAAATATTTTTGTTTGCTGATCACGGCTCATGCCTATACCTTTGTCTGCCACCTGAATAAACACATGCCCGTTTCTGACTAACGTTGTTATGGTGATATCTGGTGTGTCGGCGCTATATTTTATAGCATTATCTATCAGGTTATACAATACGTTCGAAAAGTGCAGTTCATCGGCTATGATGGTTGTATTTTCATCAGTGAGCTCCAGGGTGGTTTTGGCGTTACATTTATGCAATTTAAGAGCCATGCTATCAATTACTACCGTCACCATATCGTTCACATCCAGCGGTTTTTTATCCAGCTTAAAATCGTTCTTTTCAATACGGGCAATATTGAGTACCCGTTCAATATGACTACCTAAACGGGCGTTTTCTTCAAAAATAATGTTAGCTAAACGAGATACCCGACTTTTATCCTCAGAGATTTCAGCGTCCTTTAAAGCCTCGCTGGCTATCATGATGGTTGATACCGGAGTTTTAAATTCATGGGTCATATTATTGATAAAGTCGATCTTCATTTCTGAAACTTTCTTCTGTTTAAGAATCGAGAAGATGGTATAACCAAAACAAAATATTAACACAAACAATAACCCACCGGTAGTACCCATAGTGGCAGTCATATTACGCAGTATCAGGGAGTTTTTTTGTGGGAAAGCTAATTTGATCTTGCCAGGGTCATTGATCACATCTTTACCAAAAATAGGTGTTTGATAGGTATTGGCTGCAATAAACACAGGCTTGTTGCCATCATTATCAATAGCGCTTGAAAATATGAGTGAATCGCTGTTGGCGGTTGTAACTTCATAGCTAAAAGGCAGGGAAATACCTTTATTATGCAGCTCAAAACGTAATAATGAATCTATCCAAAACGGATTTATACGCTTATTAAGCGGCTCGCCTGTTTTACGGTATTCCTCAGCAAGATTCTCTATTACCGTAGTTTTACCAACGTTTATGTTTTGTAATGAATCCGTTTCCAGCATTTTCTTGATCTGCGCAACCTGGCGTTCCTTTTGCTTGCGAATTTGCTCGCGCTGCCATAAAGGATTTATTTGAGGTACAGAGATCAGTTGTTTTCCGAACTGAGGATCGATATACACATACCTCAAGGTATCATATTTATGCAGTTTCTTGGTGCGCACAGCACTGCTGATACGCGTACGCACAATTTGTGGCGTAAACCGGCCATGCACCACGCCCAACTCATCCGTATACTCCTCTACCTTAACCTGAAAATCAACTGTACCTTCCTGTTGCAGTAAATTGGCCAGTTCGTCATCCATTTTTTTATGCATGATCATCCGCTCCAAACTATCACGTAAAAGGGCTATTTTCTTTTCCCGCAGGGTTTGTTTTTTTCTTTTGGGCTGGTAAAGTTTATTGGCATCGTTTTTTACCACCTTTATTCCGGCAGTAGCATTATCAGCATTACTCACCTTTCGCTGTGCCTTGTTATTTAAAAAATTTACAGCATCTTGTTTGCTCACCTTTGATACCACGTTGTTAAGCGCCTCGTTTACAGAGCGATCAAACAACTCCGATTGCATCTGGTACGATTGCCGTAAAAAATATAATTGCATGGCCATTACACCGAGCAGTGCAAAACCCATTAACCCAATTATTAAACCGATGCTTCTTTTCTTCATTTGTCAACAAGCAAAATTATTTTAAAATAACCGTACAACAGTTCCTTTTAACAAATTTTAACAATTATCAGCCGGCAATAACCTTTTGACATATAACATTTTGCCTTTTTCCGGCTCATCAACAACCGGCAATTATACAATATACAAAAATGAAATGGGAAGCTTATGCTAAACCAGAGTTAGGTGTGTCACAAGTTTTCATAAAAGGGAGATTTAGGCTAAAGCCGCAGTATCGGCTCACCCCGACGGCGCTACGCTTGTCACCCCTTTTTCCGCTTCGCGCATAGAGGGGATTTTTTTTGTTTTCCCTACCCTCTTTCCGCCGCAGGCGAAGAGAGGGTGGTTCAGCGAAGCGTAGACCGGGTGAGGCGGCTATGCTTCATGTTATTGCTTAACGGCTTTTGAGCTCAATATCTAATCATGGCTTATTACTCTTACTTAGGTAACCAATGACTGACATTAGATTGTTATCTACCCATCCCAATATAGGGGAATCCCCCCATAGCTTTAAAAACGCCTGAATGCAAAAAGATCCCTTTTAGTTTTAAAAGGGATCTTTTTAATATAGATGATATTTTTCTTATCGCACCGCGAAATTAGAATGGCAGATCATCATCATCGGCCGAAGAGGCAATATCCGGTGATGGTGCTGCATACTCTGGTGTGGTAGCGCTTCCGGCACCTGCGGCCAAAGCATTAACACGCCATAACTGTAATGAATTGAAATAGCTTTTTTTGCCTGTTTTATCAGTCCAAGGACGACCTTTCAGGTTAAAAAACACTTCTACATCATCACCTACTTTAACAGCGTCAAGCAGGGCGCAACGGTCCTGTATAGCTTCAAACTTTAAATATTCAGGATATTGAGGGTTCTCAATATATTCAAGTATTAGTTCGCGTTTTTTTAGTGATTCAGTAACCTGCACTGTTGGCGACACTTCATATACCTTACCTTTAACTTCCATAATAATCTTCTCAAAAAAATTTAAAATGTAAAGTTAATAGATAAGAAATTAAAATAGGGTGTTTTTAATTTATAAATTCGCAAAATAAATATGCAAGTTTTCCACACCGAGAGTAAAATCGTAATTACATGCAATAAAAGGCTTTCGCCTTATCTGCAGCAAGAAGTTGAGGCACTGGGCTTTACACCAACCCGTGTTTTCCAGACCGGGATTGAGCTTAAAGGTACCGTAACCGATACCATTGCGCTTAACCTTAACCTGCGCTGCGCCAGCCAGGTGCTTTATTTACTCAAAAGCTTTAAAGCCGATGATCCGGCTCAGCTTTACAATGAGCTGGTTACCATTGAGTGGGAAAAACTGATTGATTTTGCCGGATATTTCTCGGTATCATCAAACGTAAATAACGAACATATCCTTACGCCTCTGTTTGCCAATGTAAAGGTAAAAGATGCTATTGCCGACAGGATAAAATCCATAAAAGGCATTCGCCCCAACTCGGGCGCCGAAGCCAACAAAACGCTGATACATCTGTATTGGCAGGATAGCGATGCGGATGTTTTTATCGATACATCGGGCGAAACCCTGGCCAAACACAGTTATCGTAAAATACCAGGTAAAGCGCCAATGCTGGAGGCCCTGGCGGCCTCAACCGTTATGGCTACCAACTGGGACAGGCAAAGCACGTTCATCAATCCCATGTGCGGATCGGGCACTTTAGCCATCGAAGCCGCCTTGCTGGCAACCGATAAATGCCCGGGCCTGTTCAGGATGAACTATGGCTTTATGCATATTTTAGGTTATGATGAAACGGTATTTTTTACCGAGCGCCGTAAATTAAAAGACAAGGCAAAAAAGGAAACGGGCTTTAAGATCATCGCTACCGATCTGTCTGCCGATGCCGTTGATATCGCACAAAAGAATGCAAAAACGGCAGGTGTAGACCATTTGATAGATTTTAGCGTTTGTGATTTTGCAGACACTGAAGTACCCGAGGATACAGGCATTGTAATGTTTAACCCCGAATATGGTGAACGCCTGGGTGTACACTCCAAACTGGAAGCTACCTATGCACGCATGGGCGATTTTATGAAAAAGAAATGCCTGGGATACCGGGGCTATATTTTTACAGGAAATCCAGACCTGGCTAAAAAAATCGGCCTTCGCCCGTCGCGCAGAATTGAATTTTACAATGGTAAGCTGGATTGCCGTTTACTGGAATATGAGCTGTATGAAGGCAGCAAAAGAGAACCAAAAGAAGTATAAATGAAGAAGATCATATTATTATCAGCTGCTATTTTATTATCAGCCTATTGCAAAGCGCAAACCGAACTGGCATTTCCGTTTCAGGGAGGTGGCGCGGTAATGACCCGTTTTTTTAGAGATAGCCTCAAAGTAACGCAGGATATCATTAACAAGAAAGCTACAGGTACTGCTGTATTTAAATTTACGGCGGATGAAAAGGGTACCATCAAAAAAATAATTGTTTATTATGCCGACGATTATGTACTAACCTTACCAATTATTGAAGCGCTTAAAAAATCAAATCACAAATGGGTGATCCCTGATCATGAGAAATTTCACGATTTTATTATCCCATTTTCGATCAGCTTTAACCCGCCAACTGCGGCCAGTAATGCAACGATCAAGGATGCTTACAAATTTTATAGTCAGCGTAAACCTATTATATCATACAACCAGGTACCTTTAGAGTATGCCACCCTGTTACCTACAGTTATAGTAAGTTACGATATACCTGAATAATATAATAGCCATAAAATTTTAACAGACAAAACCCATGATCATTGAATTGCTCATGGGTTTGTTTTTTGCGCTGTTGTTCCCTCTTATTTTCACTCTTCCGTTTTTTAACCTTTCACGACCCATTAAAAAAAATTCAATTAAAAATAGAAAAACAGAAATCCATCTGTTTATTAGTTTCGTTAATTATAGATAACCAATCTATTACGTGAATGAAAGAGATGCTGAATTTCAAAATAAAGGCGATTGCTGCCAATATCAGGAATACCAGGGAGGGCCTGAACTATACGCAAGAATATCTTGCTGCAAAATTGAGTATATCGCAAAATGCTTACAGCAAAATTGAATTAGGTTATACTAAAATAACGGTTGAACGCCTTTTTCAAATAGCTGCTATACTGGGCTCGGATGTTCATGAACTCATCGAGACCGAAAAAGTAGTAGCCGCCTGATAAGCATAAAGCGGAAGGCAGAAAGCCTAAAGCTCGTTTTATATATTATAATAATCAAATGCACAAAGCAGGGGATAGAAATATCTTTTTGCTTTGTGCTTTTTGCTTTCGGCCATAAGCTTTTTACTATTTTTGACCGATGGAACATAGTGAATTGATTGACGCAACCGTACAATTTGTGCGCGAAACACTTAAAAATGCCGAAGGCGGCCATGATTGGTGGCATATACAAAGAGTTTGGACTAATGCCAAATTGATAGCACAAACCGAAAAAGCCGATCTGCTTACGGTTGAACTGGCGGCATTATTACATGATATTGCCGATAGTAAATTCCACAATGGCGACGAAGAGATAGGCCCGCGCACGGCAGGCAATTATCTGCAAAGCATACAGGTAAACGCCGCTATTATTGAACATGTGCAGCAGATTATCCGGCACATGTCTTTCAAATCAAGTTTTGATAAACCATCCTTTCACTCTCCCGAACTGGCTATTGTACAGGATGCTGATCGCCTGGACGCTATTGGCGCTATTGGTATTGCCCGGGCTTTTACCTATGGTGGTTTTAAGGGCCGGGAGCTCTACAATCCCGAGATTGAGCCTAATCTGAACATGAGCAAGGAGGAATATAAAAACACATCGGCACCAACCATCAACCATTTTTATGAAAAGCTTTTATTGCTGAAAGATAAGATGAATACCACCACAGGCAAAAAGCTGGCGCAGCAACGGCACGATTTTATGGAAACCTATTTAAAACAATTTTATAATGAATGCGGAATGATAAACTAAATAAAGTTTAGTTTCTTTGCCCCAAATTTGAGGTTGATGAAAAAAACGATACTGCTAACTACTCTCCTGCTGAACTTTACCCTATTTGTATTTGCCCAGGATACCCTGAAACAACAGCGTTTTAATCTCCATTTCCAACAAACTATTATTACCCAATACAAGCCATCATTTGGCGCCCCCTATACCGGCACTAACAGCTTACTCACCAAATCAGAAACACAAAGCTCCATTACTACCACACTTTTTGGTGCGGCCAGGTTATGGAAAGGGGCGCAGGCTGTTTTCAATCCGGAACTATCCGGAGGGGCTGGTTTGAGTAAAACACTGGGTGTAGCCGGCTTTCCAAATGGGGAAACTTTTAGGGTAGGCGCTACGGAACCTAAAATTTACATAGCCCGTTTGTATTTTACCCAAAACTTTGAATGGGGTAAAGAAAAAGATACCCTCACCGATGATAATAATCAATTAGCCGGCTTAAAAAGCAAACGATACTTCACCTTTACCATCGGTAAATTTGGTATGGCCGATTTTTATGATGGTAACGAATTCAGCCATGATCCACGAACCCAATTTATGAACTGGGCTTTAATGGATAATGGTGCCTGGGATTACCCGGCCAATACGCGCGGCTATGTTTTAGGCAGTCATTTTGAGCTCGGGCAACCCAACTGGACGCTCCGCTTTGCCTTCACCATGTCAACCACTACCGCTAATGGAGCCATCTGGGATGCCAAAATAGGGCATGCCAATACCCAAACAATGGAATATGAGCGCCGTTACACCATCAATGGCAACAAGGGTACTGTGCGGGTACTAGGTTTCCGGAATAATGGCAAAATGGGTATTTACAGCGAGGCATTGGCTAAAAACCCGGTGAACCCTGTTGTAGATACCAACCTTACCTATGGCAAGCATAAATATGGCTTTGGCATTAGTGCCGATCAGTACCTGAGTAAAGATTTTGGTGTGTTTGCCAAAGTAAGTTACAACGATGGTAAAACCGAAACCTGGTATTTTACCGAGATCGACCGTTCGCTAAGCTTTGGTGGCACGCTAAAGGGCACATCATGGAAACGCCCCGATGACGAACTGGCTCTGGCCTTTATAGCTAATGGTCTTTCATCCCAACATCGTGATTACCTGGCTGCCGGTGGCTATGGTTTTATTATTGGTGATGGTAAGCTTAATTACGGCCACGAGTTGATAGCAGAACTGTATTATAAAATAAATGCTTTTCAGAAGAAAGTCTGGCTCACACCCGATTACCAGTTTATCCTGAACCCGGCTTATAATAAAGACCGCGGCCCGGTAAATGTGTTGTCGTTGAGGGCTCACGTGGAGTTTTAGAATCGTGGAGCTGCTGCGGTAAGAGTTTGCCGCCTTCTTTTTAAAGGCAGTATCATCTGATAAACAAACAGGATCAATTTATCCGCGAAATCACTTTTCTTTTCGATAGTGATTTTGTTAAAGAATCTAAAAAGAGTTCCAGCTTTTTGGAGCTTGTGTTCCTGTTGTATTCGTAATTAATATTCAGATGATGACCCGCAATATCAGCAGCTTTTTCAAAATTATAATCATTAAGATGCTTTTCAACAATATCATCATTAACAATCATGGTAATATTTTGCCAGAAAGAGTGATCAATAGCTGAGGTATAGATCTTGGTTGTATTGTTTTCGATTTTTATATATTGAAAGCTCCTGATTGTATCCTTTCTGATCTCATTCATATTTCTGAAATAAAATCCCCATAAACTATCAGCCATAATTTTAGCCGTACTGTAATCAAAGCAATTGTCTTTGGCTGTCATATAGCTTAACCCATTCTTTTTCCAGTATAGCCTAGCCGAAATGTAATAGCCATCATAATCACACCGGTCGCTTTTATTATTCCAAGTAACTTCACAGCCCACGCAATACTCCTGGTAAATACATATGGTATCCACACCTTCTTTACGGAGGATTGCAACCTGGTGCTTTATTCTATCATCAATTGCCCTGTCAGGATGCTGAGCAAATCCGATATATCTCAGTAATATGAATATAATGACGATAAGGGTCTTTTTCATTCCAATGAGTTATTTCAATATTACCCAAATATCGCCAGCACCCCAAAATAAATAAGCATACAGGCCGAGCTTAAAAAATTCATGCGCATGGCATTTTTATAGTCGGCATTTTTGGTCGACTGGCCAACTTTATAAAACCAGTAGTTAAAAAACAAAAATATAGGCAATGCGCAAAGCAGGAAAAAGTAAAAGTGCAGCATCCGGCCTGCCGAATGCCAGTAATAGTAGGATAGGGCTATCCCCAGGGCAAACAATACACCCGAAAAAATAAAGGAACCTTTGTAACCCAGCAACAGGCTGATCGTACGGTCGCCACGACGGCTATCTTCGGCGTGCTGATAGATCTGGGTAAGCGGGTAAGATGCCCCGATAAGACAGGAGCATATAGCCCCTGCAACCGTAAAGCCGATATCCCAATGCCTGAATAGACTTAATCCGCTTAAAGCCGAATAAGTAGTATAGTAAATAAATGCGCCCTGGAAAAAGAAAACCGTTAAAAAACTAATAATAGGATACTTTTTTAACCGCGTAGCCGAGTGGCTGTACAGTTTTGACATAATGCCATAAAGCAATACCGCGAAAGCAAATTCCCAGCAGATCAGGAAGCCCAGCAAAAAAGCCACCAGCTCCAGCAATATCGAAAAATAGTACAAGCTGATATCTACCTCGGGCGGCTTGGCCAGCAGGGCGATACTTTCCTCGTCGCGGTCAAAATAACTGTTATAGCCGTTACTTGCCGGGAAAGCCAGCAAATGCCATATAAAAAAAACCAAAACTGCGGGCCAAAAATGAACGTCATGTGCCTGGCTAAAAGCAAACAGATACACCGGGAGCAAAAAAACAGAAAACACAAAACGCAGATGCGCCCATGCCGAGCGGGTAGGTATTAACTGTTTCAAGTTCATGCTGCGCGGTTATTTAATAGATAGATGGTTGTGATAAATATTATTAAATGGCGAAGGCAACCCTTCATAACCTCATTAACGTAATAATAGTAAACATGGTTGCCTTGTAATTACGAATGTAAAAATTGGTGCCTTATAAAATGTTATGTTTGAAAGTACGTTCGTAATTCATGATGAAAAAAATTTATATCGCCGCCATTTTAGCTTTTTTAATAACAAACAGCTTTGCACAGGTTAAAACAACAGTCACCAAATCAGCTATTACTTTTAAAATTAAAAATATGGGGATCAGTTGTACCGGCGCTTTTAGCGGTTTGCAAGCCGATGTACAGTTTAAACCGGCCGATCTTGCAGGCAGCAGTATCGTAGCTTCGGTAGAAACCGCCACCATTAATACCGATAACGAGATGCGTGATAATCACCTCAAAAGCGCTGATTATTTTGATATAACTACTTATCCAAAGATCACACTAAAGTCTGTTTCATTTAAACATAAAAACGGAGACAACTATACCGGCAGTTTTAACGTAACTATAAAAGACAAAACAAAACTGATAGAGGTACCTTTCACTTATACCGAAAAGGGTAATGCCGCGGCATTTAATGGTAACTTTAAAATAAACCGCAGGGATTTTGGCTTAGGCGGCAACAGCATGGTGCTGGCCGACGAAGCTACGGTTACGGTGAATGTGGAAAGTAGTATCAAGTAGCTAGTATCAAGACAGAAGTGATTTCTATTTAAAATAGAACATTCAAAAATCTTGATACTTGATACTAGCTACTTGATACCAATAAACTACTTGATACTAAAAAAATATAGATGGATAGTTGCATCAGTGCCATTGGGATAGCGAATCCCGACAATCGAATAGCTCAAAATGACATTTACCATTTCATGGTGAACGCGTTTGGCCTGGATGCAACCAATGCTGCCCGACTGAAAAGTATTTATGACCACTCCGGCATCGATCATCGCTATTCGGTGATTCCGGATTTTGGCGTTGGTGATCCATCTCAATATACTTTTTTTAAACAATCGGCACATCTGGAGCCATTTCCCGGCACTAAAGAGCGGCTGAAAGTTTACGAAAAAGAAGCTATATCCATTGCTGTTAAAGCGGTACAAAATTGCCTTACTGGTTTTGATACGAGCATCCTACCGCAGATTACCCACCTCATTACCGTTAGCTGCACCGGCATGCATGCCCCTGGTATTGATATTGAACTGGTGGAAAAACTACCGCTTAACCGCGATACCGAACGAACCTGTATTAATTTTATGGGATGCTATGGCGCTATCAACGCGCTCAAAGTATCTGACTATATTTGCCGGGCCAACCCCGAAGCCAAAGTACTGATAGTAAGCATTGAGCTTTGTACCCTGCATTTTCAAAAAGCAAACACCCTTGATAACTGGGTAGCTAACTCCCTGTTCAGCGATGGTGCAGCGGCTGTTCTGGTGGAGAATACGGCTAAGCGTTCGGGCACAGGAACTTATTTCTCTTTAAAGAATTTTTATACCGAATTTGTAACCGAAGCCCGCGACGATATGGGCTGGCATGTGGGCGATACCGGTTTCGAGATGATACTCACCTCCAAAGTATCCAAACAGATCAAAAAACATATTGGAGCCGTGATGGATCATTTTCTGCATAAAGTAAAAATGGGAGCAGAGCAGATCACCGCTTACGCAGTACACCCGGGCGGCCGCAAGATATTGGAGGCGGTTGAAACAGCCCTGGATCTTCCCGAAGAAAGCAATGCTTTTGCTTATCAAACCTTGCAGGAGTACGGCAACATGTCGTCGGCCACTATATTATTTGTGCTGCAGAAAATGCTGGCCGCCCAAAACCTCCAGGAACAAAAGATTATGAGCTTTGCCTTTGGCCCCGGCTTAACGGTGGAGGGTATGATACTCGAAATGCATTAAACATGAGCGATGTAATCATAGTTGGCGGTGGTTTGGCTGGTTTATTCAATGCCATTTTATTGAATCGCGCCGGTCTTCGGGTTACCCTTATCGAAAAAAAGACATATCCCATGCACAGGGTATGCGGCGAATATATCTCTAACGAGGTGATCCCCTTTCTGAGCGCTTTAGACATCGACCTGGAGCCCCTGAAAGTTGCCCGGATCAATCGTCTGGAAGTAACCGCGGTGTCGGGTATCAAACTTTCTCAAAAATTAGATCTGGGCGGTTTTGGCTTAAGTCGTTACACTTTTGATAATCTTTTGTACCACAAGGCCATGGCCGAAGGTGTAAACATAATGCCCGGCACACGGGTAGAGGATATCCGTTTTGCTGACGGGCATTTTGAGGTAGTTACACCCGGTAATACTTTAAGTGCACCATTAGTAATAGGTTCATTCGGCAAAAGATCCAATCTTGATCAAAAACTAAAACGTCCTTTCTTTTATAAACGCAGTCCGTATCTGGCGGTGAAGTTTCACGTACGGATGAATTTTCCGGATGATCTTATCCAGCTCAACAATTATAAAGATGGCTACTGTGGGGTAAGCAAAACCGATGGTGATCGTTATTGTATGTGCTACATGGCCCACCGGGACGATCTTCGCAAATATGGCACGCTGGAAGGCCTGGAGCAAAACGTAATCCGCAAAAACCCCTACCTGGATGACATTTTTAACAAGGCTGAGTTTTTGCTCGACAAACCAGAAGTGATCAACGAGATCTCCTTTGAGAAAAAAGCACCCGTTGAAGATCATGTCCTGATGAGCGGTGATACCGCCGGTATGATTGCACCGCTTTGCGGCAACGGCATGACGATGGCCATCCATTCGGCCAAAATACTGTCTGAAAAGATCATCGCACATTATCAGTCCACAAAATTTACTACCGATAAACGCGCGGCGCTCGAAGCTGATTATACCCGTATCTGGAACAAAGAATTTGCCCGCCGCCTTTGGGTGGGCAGGCAATTACAGCGCTTGTTTGGCAATAATAATACTACCGCGCTTACCTTAAATATTTTGAACGGCCTGCCTCCGGTATCCCGTTTTTTGATCAGTCAAACACACGGCAAACCTTTCGCCTAAGGCAAACGTATTCACTATATGCCTGATTTAACCATACGCGCTTCCGACGCCGAAATAATGGACGATTTTGACCTACCAGCCAGCGATATTGAGCCTGTATTGGCTGGTTTAGGTCAGGTAAACGCTTTATTAGGCGGCCATAAAAATCTGATAAAAGCATTGAAAAACTTCCCTGTACGTACCGGTTACACTGTTAGCGACTGGGGCTGCGGCGGCGGCGATGCTTTAATTGCCATTGCCAAATGGGGTACTAAAAACAGCTTGCAGCTCAATTTAACAGGCATCGACGCGGCACCCACTGCTGTTAATTTTGCCCGCCAGGAATCAGCCGCATTTTCAAATATTGATTATGTGCAGGTCGATGTCATCACGGATACAGATCGCATCCAGCCCTGTGATATCGTTATCAGCAGTCTGTTTACTCACCATTTTGACGATGAAGGATGGATAATGCTTATCAAAAACATGCAAGCATCGGCACGCAAAGGCATTATCATTACGGATCTGCACCGGCATTGGCTCTTGTATTATGCCATTATAGCGATAACCCATGTTTTTACCCGGAGCAAAATGGCGCGTAATGATGGGCCTTTATCCGTAAAACGCGCCTTCAAAAAAGCCGAATTGGTTGCTTTATTAAAAAATGCAGGAATTGATAACTATAATTTAACATGGCATTGGCCATTCCGCTGGCTGTTAATCGTCTACAAATCGTAACTTTACGATATGAATTTGCGTGTACTGGTTTTAATAACCGCTCTGGGCGTGGCAATAACGCTATCGGCCGTTAACTTTTATTTTCAGCACAAGTGGTACGATGTTATGGTGACCTTCCTGGCTACACTCATTACCAGCTATGTGGTTTTCTATTACCTGATCGAAAAATACATCTATTCGCGCATTAAATTAATCTACAAGCTCATCCACAATTTAAAGCTGGGCCGCGATCTGCGTGATGCACTTGGCGAACATGTAAGCGCCAACCCTATCAACGATGTAGAATCAGAAGTAAAGGAATGGGCCAAACAGAAAAAGATTGAGATTGACGAACTGCGTAAACAGGAAAAATTCCGCCGTGATTTTCTTTCCAATATATCGCACGAGTTCAAAACACCGCTTTTTGCCATTCAGGGTTATATTGAGGCACTACAGGATGATGATTTTGAGGATCGTGAAATGGCCCGTCAGTTTTTAGAGAAAGCCTCTAAAAATGTGGATCGGCTGAGTTACCTGATCAAGGATCTGGACGAGATTTCCAAACTGGAATCGGGTGAAATACCAATCAATTACAGTAAGTTCAAGATCAACGACCTCATTAAAGAGGTTTTTGAATCATTGGAGATCAAAGGCAAGCAGTATCATATTAAATTAATATTTAAGCAAAAATACGACGAAGGCATCCTGGTATATGCCGACAGGGAAAAAATACGCCAGGTATTGGTTAATCTTATTGACAATTCTTTTAAGTACGGTAAGGAAGAAGGCAGCACTTCTGTAAGCCTTTTTGTGCTGCATGATCAGGTGTTAGTTGAAGTAACCGATGATGGTATCGGCATCGAAGAAAAGTTCTTGCCGCGTTTATTTGAGCGTTTTTATCGCACCGATAGCAGTCGTTCAAGACAAATTGGGGGCTCGGGTCTGGGGCTGGCCATTGTAAAACATATTATAGAGGCTCACCAGCAAACCATTAATGTACGCAGTACCGAAGGCCTGGGTTCAACCTTTGGCTTCACCCTGCAAATTGCCAAGCAAACCTTACATTTACCCAATATACCAGTGTTAAAAAGTTAACACTAAATTAACATAAGCAAACGTACCTTTACCCCAATTTAAAGCATTATGTCACTTAACAGCATATTCCAATACTTTGTACCCAAGGACAAGAAAATATTTTTCCCTCTATTTGAGCAGGCGGCAAGCAATGTAGTTACCATGGCTACCGTATTGGTTGAGGCTGTTAACTCCAACAATCCTGCTGCACAGGAAGATCTTTATAAACAGATAGATAAGTTAGAAAACAAAGGCGATGAACTTACCCACCAGATATACCTGGAACTGGGTAAAAACTTTATCACCCCGTTTGACCGCGAAGATATACACGCACTGGCTACCGCTATTGATGATGTGGCCGATTATATTCACGGGGCTGCTAACCGTATGAGTCTTTACAAGATAGACGACTTTAATGAGCATATCCGCAAACTGTCTGATCTGATATTACAGGCCAGTATCGACCTGGAAAAAGCTGTAAAGGAATTGAAAGACCTTAGAAACGTACGCAACATTGCCGACTCCTGCATCAGGATAAACAGTGTGGAAAACCAGGCCGATTATGTATTTGACCGCGCCGTAGCAGATCTGTTCCTGTATGAAAAAGACGCCATCCGCCTCATCAAATACAAAGAAATACTTGCCGCGCTTGAAACCGCTACCGATATGTGCGAAGACGCGGCAAATGTTATGGAATCAATTTTAGTTAAAAACGCTTAAGCATACTTAATCATCACTAAATGGTTACCTCCCTACTTGTTGTCGTAATTGCCCTGGCACTTATTTTTGATTATACCAATGGCTTTCACGATGCAGCCAACTCCATTGCCACTATAGTATCTACCAAGGTATTAACACCTTTTCAGGCGGTGCTGATGGCGGCAGTATTCAATTTCGCAGCATACTTTTTTATCAAAGACCATAAAGTGGCCAATACCGTTTCCAAAATTGTATTAGAGCACTTTGTAACTATTCATGTGATACTGGCAGGTTTAATTGCCGCTATATCCTGGAATTTAATAACCTGGTGGTTTGGTATACCTTCAAGCTCTTCGCACACCCTTATTGGTGGTTTTGCCGGTGCTGGTATGGCCAACGCTATTTATATGCATGCCAACCCACTAAATGCTATTGAAATGCATTATGTGCTCACCATTATAGCCTATATTGTTTTAGCTCCGTTCATTGGTTTAGTTATAGCCTATCTCATTACCATTTTGATACTGCATATCTGTAAAAGGGCCAGGCCAGCCGTTGCCGAACGCTGGTTTAAAAGGCTACAGCTTTTATCAGCAGCCGCGTTAAGCTTTGCACACGGTGGTAATGATGCCCAGAAAGTAATGGGTATACTGTATGTAACCCTGATTACCACCAATGTAATTAAAAGTGGTGCACCGATGCCCGAGTGGATTCCGCTGGCTTGTTATACCGCTATTGCAGCCGGAACCATGTCAGGAGGTTGGAAAATTGTAAAAACCATGGGCTCCAAGATCACTAAGGTAACCCCGTTGGAAGGTGTAAGCGCGGAAACAGCTGGTGCTGTTACCCTTTTCATCACAGAAAGATTTGGTATACCGGTATCAACCACGCATACTATTACAGGTTCTATTATTGGTGTGGGTTTAACCAAACGGGTTTCGGCGGTACGCTGGGGCGTAACCATTAATCTGATTTGGGCCTGGATCATTACTATACCTATATCTGCCCTTATTGCCGGTGGTGTATTTGCATTGATACACCTCCTTGGATAACTTTTTTATTGCCTGCAATTTTTTACTAAATTTAATCATGATGAGAACAAAGTTTTTAGTAATTACCGGATTGCTGGCATTAATGACGTTAGCCAGCTTCAACACGCCCGACCAGACTGCACATGCTGCAGCACAACCGCCTCAAACCATACCCACCAACCTGGAGATAGGCAATGGCCTTAAACAGGCGCTTGAAGTAGCTACGGGCAAAAGCTCAGACCAGTTATCGGCAGTTAATGGCTTTTTTGGCAATGCAGCGGTTAAAATACTTTTCCCGCCAGAAGCGCAAAAGGCCGAAAAAACGTTACGCAGCTTAGGCATGGGCAAATTGTGCGACAATGTGATACTATCACTTAACCGTGCTGCCGAAGATGCCGCGAAACAAGCCAAACCTATTTTTGTGGATGCTATTAAGCATATGACGCTGCAGGATGTAACCAATATTTTAATGGGCAATCAAGATGCTGCTACTCAATATTTTCAACGCGCTACTACAGCTCAGTTAACAGCCAAATTTAAACCGGTGATACAAGGCAGCCTTAACAAAGTTAACGCCACTAAGTACTATACAGATGCCGCACAGGCCTATAATAAAGTTCCCTTTGTAAAAAAACTGAATCCAGATATTAGTGATTACACCACTCAAAAAGCTATCTCGGGTTTATTTATTGAAATAGCCAAAGAAGAGTTAAATATCCGCCAGAATCTGGGTGCGCGTACTACGCCGCTATTACAGAAAGTATTTTCTTTTGCGGATAAGAATAAACAATAAAGATCCGGATAAAGAGCATTATCATATATGGAAGAAGCGATGGAAAAACCCATCGCTTTTTTTTGTTCCTATTTCTGCTTCTGAAATTTCACCTTCACAGTAACCGTTTCAGCTTTATGATTATTATTCCCAATCCATGAAGGGCCATTCTTGATCAGGTCGATGGCTTTTTGATCAGCTATAGCATTCAGGCTTTTTTTGATCTTAAAATCACTCAATGATCCATCAGCTTCTACCGTGAAACTTACGTTTACATTGCCTATGGTGCCATCGGGTAAAACCGCATTGCTTTGAAGATATTTTTTAAATCCGCTCCAGTTATTTTGCGGATGCGCATTTTGCACCGTAGGTTCAGTGGCATCGTCATCCTTCTTACTGCCATAACCTGTTACCACAACCTCGTTAAGCGAATTAGAAGCATTTTTAAGTTCAACCTTTAAGCTATCACCTACTTTTGCGCTTACTTGTTTGCGCTCAAAACCAATGGATGCAATATCCAGAGTCTCATTCTTATTGTTTGCTGGCGAAGCCGGAAGTGCAAACTTACCATTGGTATCCGTTACGGTTGACTTATTGGTTCCTTTGATACGTATAGCTGCCCCAATTACTGGCGAACCATCACCCTTCGAAATAATAATACCCGTTATCCGGCTGGCTTCGGCCTGTGATTTTGGATCGGCCGGGATCACAGTTAAGCCATCTACTTTCCCAGGTAATATAGATGATGCCGAATATCTTGCGGTCTTTTCTCTTCTCATAGCGATCGCGTTATCCACACTATCTTTTTTACTTTGCGAAGTATAGCCCATCACCACAGCCTCGCTTAACTGTTGAGTATTATCGGGTTTATTGGCTCCTATTATAATTTCCCGCAAAACCACCGGAGGATTCGGCTGCTTCGCTTTATCAAAGGAATGATCAGTTACAGGTGCTGCTGCAGCTTGTTTATTATCAGTTGCAGATATCTCCTGTTGATAAACGGCATTATCGCTTGGTTTGACAACAGAGTGTTTGATGGCCTCTTTCACTACAGGTGCTGGTTTTACGTTTTGGGCTATCAATGCATCAGGGTGAGTTGCAGGAGGCACAGGTGCTATTACAGTATCTATAGGTGGTACAACCTGTGTTTTATTAACCTGCGGGGTTTGTACAACATCCGCTACTCTTTCTTTTTCAGTTGTAGTGGATGAGTTTTTGAGCCATAATCCACCAATAGTTAATACTACTAAAACAGATGCCGCTATTGACCATACCTTCCATGAAATAACCCTACCTTTTTTTTCGGTAGTGCGTTGCTGCAGGCGTCCGGCTAATTCGTTCAGGTTTCCTTGCGCATCTTTTCCGCTCATTTCATAGCCTTCCAGAGCATCCATCAAAAACGGATCGTCAAGGGCATCGTGCTCCAACTGGTGCATAGCCTTAGCATTAAGCTCCCCGTTAAGGTACTTCCTGATCTGCGATATGTCGGCTTTTTTATTGCTCACTATTCTTCTCCAGGCAAATTCTCAAATTCCGTTTGCCGTTTTGTATGTAACTTTTTACTTCATTTAAACTAAATCCGGTTATATCGGCTACTTCTTTATAGCACTTCTCTTTTAAATAAAACAGATCGATGCTTTGTTGCTGCGCCCCGGTTAGTTTATCAATACAACGCTCTAAAGCTTTATAGGCTTCTTCGCGGTTATTATCATCAGGATGCAAAAGAGGTGTAAATTCCATAACATCGTCCAAAGCAACTACTTCTAATTTTTTACCGCTCCTCAACTGCATCAAGCAATAATTGCGCCCCAATACATACAGCCAGCTCCTGAATATGGCTATATCATGCTGCTTCACCTTAACCACCAACTCTTCAAATATGCCCATTACGGCATCTTTAGCCTGCTCTTCATCTTTGAGGTATTTTAAGCAAACGCCATAAACCAGGGGCATATACCTTTCATACAGCTGCCCTAAAACCGCAAGATCACCGTTATTACGGTAAACAGCTAACAGTTCGGCATCAGTTGATGAACTTAGTTTATTTGGTTTGATAAAATTGGTCATTAAACACCGCCAAAATAAATTTTTTAAACCGTTTATGGAAATTAAGCTGCTGTTACATCCTTATTAAAAACAACAAGGTTATGAAACAGCTACTATTCATTTTAATATTCGCAGGCCTAACCGGGTTTAAGCCTGCCAACGACCGCCACATCAGCGGAACGGTTTATGACGGCAAAAACCAGGCCTTGCCCGGCACACAAGTATCTATTACAGGCGCCAATCAGGGCACACAGACCGATGCTCAAGGTCATTATGCCATTGATATACCCGCAGGTAAAAACACCCTTACATTTAGCTTTATAGGTTTTGAATCGCAAACGGTAAAAATTGGCAAAAGCAATACGCTGGATGTTCATCTGAAAGCATCAAATCAAGCCTTAAACGAAGTAGTGGTAACTGGCTATGGTATACAGCATAAAAAAGAGATAACCGGGGCAGTTGCTACTGTCAGCGCACCGCAGACAGACCAAATGTACTCAGCACCAGTAACCGGGATCGTCGCCGGCAAAAACGCGAGGCATTATAACAAGTCTGTTCAGATGAGCCAAATACAAATCATGCCATCTCCGGTTGCTGACAACGAAAGCTATAAAGGCATCAATGAAAATGGCTTTAAAACCGTTGAAAGTGAGCCTTTATCCACTTTTTCTGTTGATGTTGACGCGGCTTCGTACAGCAATATAAGGCGCTTTATCAACAACGGTCAGCTGCCACCTGCTGATGCGGTGCGGATCGAAGAAATGATCAACTACTTTCATTACAACCTGGCCGGGCCAACCAATAATGAGCCTGTTGCCATACACACCGAACTTTCCACCGCGCCATGGAATGCTAATCACCGTTTGTTGCGTATCGGCTTAAAGGCCAAAACCATCGCTAATGATAAGCTGCCTGCATCAAACCTGGTATTTTTAATTGATGTGTCAGGATCCATGTATGAGCCTAATAAATTACCGCGGGTACAATCATCCCTAAAAATGCTGGTTAACCAGCTACGCCCGCAGGATAGGGTAGCCATTGTGGTATATGCCGGTGCTGCGGGTGTAGTATTACCGGCCACGTCGGGCAATAAAAAGACCACCATTAACAACGCTATTGATAACCTGCAGGCAGGTGGTTCCACCGCAGGAGGCGCAGGAATTAAGCTGGCTTACAAAATTGCCATGGAAAACTTTATGAAAGGCGGCAATAACCGCGTTATGCTAGCTACCGATGGCGACTTTAACGTAGGCGCATCCAGCGATGACGACATGGAAAAGCTGATTGAGAAAGAACGGGAAAGCGGTATATCCTTATCCGTTTTAGGCTTTGGTATGGGTAATTACAAAGACAGTAAAATGGAAACCCTGGCCGATAAAGGCAATGGCAACTACGCCTATATAGATAATATTACTGAGGCCCGCAAAACACTCATCAGCGAGTTTGGTGGCACCCTTTTCACCATTGCCAAAGACGTAAAACTACAGGTAGAATTTAATCCAGGCAAAGTACAAGCCTACCGTTTATTAGGTTACGAAAACCGAGCCCTCAACAAGGAGGATTTTAACAACGATAAAAAAGATGCCGGGGATATGGGATCTGGTCATACCGTAACCGCCTTTTATGAGATAGTGCCCGCCGGTGTAAAAGACGACTATTCGGGCAGCGTTGATCCCCTTAAATATCAAAAACCAAAGCCTGTGGCTTATAACAGTTCATCTGATGAGATGCTGACTATCAAGTTCCGGTACAAACAACCCACCTCTTCGGTAAGTAAAATGAGCCATGTGGAAGTGTATGACAAACCGGTAGCCTTAAATGCCACCTCAACCGATTTCCGGTTTGCCGCTGCTGTAGCCGAGTTTGGTATGCTGCTGCGCGATTCGCAATTCAAACAACATTCCAGCTATGATCAGGCTATCAAAATGGCCCGGGCCGCCAAAGGTGATGACAGCGAAGGCTATCGCGCCGAGTTTATTAAACTGGTCGAAAGTGCCAGGCTATTAAGCCCCGGTAATAAGGTTTTAGCTGCTGAAGAATAGCCTCCCCTAAAGGGGGAGCTTTTTGATTAGTTTGGCTTAACAAAGCCCCTGTGCATACAGGGGCTTTTGCTGCATTACGGATTTATATATAGCTTTACAGCACATGAATGATCCTGTGAAACTGTACATCAAAAACATGGTATGCAACCGCTGCAAAATGGCGGTACAAACCGAACTGGAAAAAGCCGGTCTGGAACCTTTAAGCGTGGAACTTGGCGAAGTAGCACTGAAAGAAAACCCAGGGACACAACAAATCAAGGAACTGGAAAAATCCCTCACAGCGTTGGGTTTTGAACTGATAGATAACCAGAAAAGCCGACTAATAGAGCAAATAAAAACTGAGATCATTAAACTGGTGCATCATACTGATACGGCCAATACTTTAAAACTTTCGGCCATACTGACCGATCATTTGCATCACGATTATAGTTACCTCAGCAATCTGTTTTCCTCTGTAGAAGGCACCACCATCGAAAAATATCACATCGCCCAAAAAATTGAAAGAGTAAAAGAGCTCCTCATTTATAACGAGCTGAGCCTGTCAGAGATCTCCTATCAATTAGGCTATAGCAGTGTAGCGCATCTTTCGGCCCAGTTTAAGCAGGTAACCGGGATGACGCCTTCGCAATTCAAGGGTTTGCAAAAGCACGCTCGCAAAAATATCGACGATGTATAAACGGGCTCCATCCCAATAAAAATCTTATAACAACCATCCATAATTCTGTAAGGCTTACCGGCTGTGCTGTAGGTAAATTTGTGTTATCAATTTAATTATAAATCATGACACATACTTATCAAATAACCGGCATGACCTGCGGCGGCTGTCAAAATAAAGTACAAACCCTGCTATCGCAGATCAAAGATGTGCAAAAGGTAGATATTTCCCTTGCCGAAGGCACTGCGGATATCACCATGGCGCAGCATATCCCAACAACCGCACTGCAAAATGCCTTAAAAGACTATCCCAAGTATCAGCTTAGCGAAGTACAACATACTCACCAGGCCATGACTATGGATATGGTCGACGAGAATCGCACCTGGCTGGCCACCTACAAGCCCATTTTACTTATTTTCGGCTATATTTTAACCATAGCTATTATAGCAGGCTATATGGAGCATGGCTTTATGACCATGACTGCCATGCGCGTGTTTATGAGCGGATTTTTCCTCACCTTTTCTTTTTTCAAACTACTTAACCTGCAGGGCTTTGCCGATAGTTACTCCATGTATGATATTGTAGCCAAACGCTTCAAAGCATGGGGATATATATACGCTTTTGTTGAACTGGGACTAGGCATAGCCTTCGCGCTGGATGTGCAGCCTTTTGCCGTAAATGCAATCACCTTTGTGGTGATGACCGTAAGTTTGATCGGCGTGCTGCAAAGTGTGCTGAACAAACGCAAAATTCAATGCGCTTGTCTTGGTGCCGTTTTTAATCTGCCCATGAGCACTGTTACTATTGTAGAAGATGCCCTGATGATTGTGATGAGCGGGGTAACTTTATTGGCTGTTCTTTAAGAAACCTGCAGGTTACCTGAAAAACTTTTTAAAGCTGAATTTTAACACTTTTCTGATCAAAAACAGGGTAAAAATGGCCCAAAAACGTTCGAAAATTGGTTCAAAACCATCGATTTTAACACTTTTTAACAAATTTTCGATGGGTTTTGAAAGGTTTAAAAAGTATTAATTTTCTGATTATCATATAATTAACTCTTAAACGAGTAATTTTTAGTCTCTATTTTCTCTTAACAAAACAGCCCGGCTTTCCTTTTTGAGCGGAAAACCGGGCTGTTTATACATACAAATATACGCAATTTTTAGCGAATATTATTCCATATTGATCATTGAACTACCTCGCTGATCTGGACAAGAGGTGTAATATTGGTATATTTCGGAAAATCGGCCCTTATCTCGTCCAGATGCTTTGCAAGGGCGGTTTCATAATCAGAAAGCTTATCAAAATATAGATAGCCTATGGCCAGGAACGGAACCGGTTTATCGGGCGTTCCACTTGATATGCCTTTATCAATAGCGTAAATTTTCAGGTTAAAAAATTTAGCCATCAGTGGCATGTGATGTTTAGTATAATAATCCATATCAAAGGTTTTCCCATCGCCGTTAGGGTAAAGGACGGTAACTTTGATCATGCTTTTTTTTACTTTGGGCATATCTGTAGTTTGTGCTTGCAGGCAACTAACAGAAAGACCCAAAAACAGGAGCAGTAAAATTGTTTTTGCTTTCATTTGATGCGTTTTAAGGTTAAAATTAAAGATATTGAAAAAGAAGTAATTGAGTGGAGTAATTTTCATTCCTCCCTGGCTATGACGAAATTGGTATTATATTTTGGAAAATAGTTCTATATTTATTTTTTCAAAACCAGGGGCAGCAGCACATCTCCTTTATCGATAACCGATTATATAGATAAACCTTTATTCATTGTCTGCCATGAAAAAAACAGCTGTAATCTTGCTCCTCATCCTGCCTGTATTTGTAACCAGGGCACAAAACGTTACAAACCATACCGTGAAACCCAAAGGCGCGTATAGCAAAATCGACACCAAAAATGATATCAGAATCATGTCGTCGGTGCTAAACCCTAAAAATCCAACCCAATCAAAACTTATCGATTCCATTATAAAATCGCCCAATACCTATGATCCGCCTGTTTTATATGCTTTATCAAAAGCGCTTTTTACCTCGGGCAAATTCAACGACGCTATCTTTTGGTTTTATCTGGCCCAGTTAAGGGCAAGATATGATGTTAACCGCTGTGCCGATAAATCGGCATCCGCGGCACAGTACAACCAAACATTTGGCCCCGATATTAATCAATACGCCTTTGCGCATCTGGATGATCTGGGGAAGGCAATTTCCAGGGTAATCGCATTTGAACGATCAAATGAAGAAAAATATGATCAGCGCTGGATAAATTTAACGGGCATGGGCGCCATGAATTCTGCCTTTGCCAATAAAGCTGGTAACGAACCGCTAAGCAAACCCACAAATGAGTGGCCTGCTATCAAAAAGAAAACAATAGACGATTATGAATCGGGCTTTAAAGAAGCCATGGTCTCCTGGAAAAAAACGCATTGATTTCCTTCTGCATCAACAGCCACTACCCATTATATGTCATTTTTTTGCATGTAACCAGCATTATACATTTAATAAACCATCTTATTACCTACCTTTGCGGTTTGCTCCGAATATAAAAAGCAGGGGCATTGGTTAATAAGGGGGGAATTTCATGTACGATATTTGTTGCATAGGGCATATTACGTTAGATAAAGTGGTGACGCCACAAGCGGTTAAACATATGGCCGGTGGTACATCTTTTTATTTTTCAAGCGCCATCCGTAATATGGATGTAAGCTATACTTTGGTAACCTCGCTTGCCGAAAGTGAAATGCCTACTGTTGAGGCTTTACGTGCCAAGGGTACCGAAGTACATGCATCAACCTGCGCCCATACCGTATACTTCGAAAATATTTACTCCGGCAACCAGGATCACCGCACCCAGCGCGTGCTCCAGAAAGCCGATCCTTTTACTGTCGAACAACTGCAGGGAATTGACGCACAGATATTTCACTTAGGTCCGCTTTTGGCCGATGATATCCCGGTTAGTCTTATCAAGGAACTGAGCAGTCGCGGCAGGGTATCATTGGACGCACAAGGATATTTACGCAAGGTGGAAGATAAAAATGTGATCCCCGTTGATTGGCCAGCCAAAAAAGAAGCCCTGCAATACATTGATATTTTAAAGGTTAATGAGCACGAACTGGAAGCCCTTACCGGACTTACCGATATCAAAAAAGGTGCATTTGTACTGGCCGATTGGGGTGTTAAAGAAGTAGTGATTACCCTGGGCAGCATGGGTTCTGTAATTTATGCCGGTGGTCTTTTTTACAACGTGCCTGCTTACACCCCAACAGCGGTTGTTGATGCTACCGGCTGCGGCGATACCTACATGGCCGGCTATTTATACCAGCGCATTAAAGGGGCATCGTTCCAGGAAGCCGGCGAGTTTGCAGCAGCCATGGCCAGCTTTAAAATAGAATCATCCGGACCATTTACCGGCACTCAAGAAGATGTGCTGAATTTACTGGAAGTAGGCGAGAAAACGTTTGCTGTTTATAGTTAATGAATTAATGGTTCATGGATCATAGTTCATGGTTCATAGTCTATAGTTCATGAATTATAGCGACATAGCTATGTCGTTTTATAGATAGCCTTGATTCTAGCTTCTATGAACTATAAGCTAACCACCACCTTATATTTCCCTGATATCCGTAGCAGTTATCCAACCTTCGTTTCCGTTAGATAGCCTGATCTTTACCCAATCGTTATTATGCTCCAGGATATCAACCTTGGTGCCATCATGCAGTACAAACAAATCTTTCGACTTCAGCGTTGGTGCACTTTTAATGGTTACCGAACCACTGAAAACAATGGCCTCGTGATGGCTGTCAAAATAATCGGCCTGACGACCAGCTACAAAAATGCAAACCAGTCCTAAAAACACCAGCGCTAAAGCCGAGTAAAAAGATACTTTTTTAACGGTTACCGATTGGGTAAAGCGATATAAGATCAATAACAACGCTCCGGCCAATATCAACAACACGCTCAGTACAGCCAGTGTACCTAAGGAGCAGGCCAGGATAAACCCGTGCCACCATTTGGTAATAAAAAACTCTGGTGTGGCTTCCAGCTTGTCGGTGGTTTTTAAATTGGCCAGCTGTATGTTGATACGGATGTCCTCATCGCCTGGTGAAAGCTTGTGCGCCTTTTCATAATACAGTAATGCCGATGGGATATCGTCGTTTTTGTAATAGGCATTACCCAGGTTAAAGTAAACCGCAACCGAGCGATAACCACCGTCAACCAGTTTCTGGTAAGAGGCTATAGCCTCCTTATACTGAGCTTTGGCATACTCGGCATTACCCTTTTTAAAGAGCGCCGATGTAGCATCATCGCTGAAAGCCAATAGCGGCGATATGATAAGTAATAATAAATATATAATACGCCTCATCGGGGTGATTAATTATTGAATTAGTGATTTATTGAATTATTGATTTCATCTGCCGTTGAATAGTCAGACTTACGAAGTTTTAAAAACTTCGTAAGTCTTTAAAGAGTGATTTCATCTGCACATCTTTAATCTGCATATCCGCACATCTACAATTTATCTTCAATGTCATTGATCATGTTTTTGGCTTTGTCGAACATCTGCTGCTCCGAAATACCCGATACCGGCGCATAACGTGCCATATCGCATAAGTCAAGCGTATCCAGCAGTTCGTTGATCAGTCCTTCATCCAGCGAACGCGCTTTTAGTTCTGAGGCAATCCTTTCGCGGTTCAGGTCGGCCGCGGCGATATTCAGCTTATCGCTTAAATAACCATACAAGCCCCTGAATACATTTTCATAAAAAGCTTTGGAATTATTGGCTTTTAACTGCGCCTGCGCACTGGCCAGGTGTTTAGCTGCAATTCTACCGGCTTTCCTCTTTTTTACCTCTACAATATCGCTGTTATTTTTTTCGTACCATTTACCGTATATCAGCGCGCCTAAAAACAAAAGCGGACCAAAAGCCAATAAACTATAGTATAGGTTCGAGTCGTAAAAACCTTCGCCGTTTTTGGTGATATCACCGCTGGTTTTAATATAGCGGATATCCTTGTTCAATAGTTTTACATCCTGTTTATCAGCGCCCGAAAATGCGGTCACATTATTTTCCAGGGTGCCCTTGTTTACCTTTATTTTGAAGCCCTCGGTTGGCAGCGACACATATTTGCCGGTAGCCGGGTTAAAGTACGAAAACTTAACCGGGTCGATATTAAAATTGCCCTCATGCCGTGGTATCAGCAAATAGTTATAGATGCGGGTGCCTGTTTCGCCGCTTTCTTTTTCGGCAATGGTGTCCTCCGTTTTGGGATCGTATTTCTCAAAATCGGCAGGGAATACAGGGCTTAAAGGTTTTAACAGTTTCAGGTTTCCGGTTCCCGAAATTTTAATGCTATAGTTGAGCGGATCATTGGCCTTGAGCTCTTTTTTATCCAGTGATGTACTGATAGAGAACTTACCCACCGCGCCACCAAAGCCATCAGGTTTTCCCGGAGGTAATGGCTTTACATGAATAACGGTTGGCATGCTTTTGATCCTGTATTTGACATCATTGTAGGTGCCGAAAAACTGTCCAAACATATCATCGTCGCTTGCTTTGGCTGCCTCACGTATTACAAACAGCATAGTTATCGGATCAATGGTGATGTTACCCGCATGTTGGGGGAACAGGATATTTTTTTTCATATCGGCCACATTGAATTTTACCCCTTTGTACGTTTCTACGTGCCAATTGGGGTTCTGATTCGGGCTTTTGATATCCTGACTAAAAAAACCGTTCAGATCCGGAAGTTTTTCTGGTTCGCTGCCTACAATAGCTACCCGGGTATACAACTTGTAAGTTAAAGTGATCTGCTCGCCCTGGTATACATTGCTTTTATCAACATCAGCCCTGATAAATAATGATTTATTAATATCCGTACCCGGCCTTTTCACGGTAACCCGGCTATCAGGCGTACTTTGCGACTGAGCAGCAGCCGCCGCGGCGGCTGCATTATTTTGTTGAGAAGGGCTGCCTTTTACCACTTTTATTTTCAGTGGCTTGGTGCTTAACTGTTTCCCGCCCGAAAAAATAGTTGCCGGACCGATAGTGTAAGTACCTTCTTTTACCGCAATCAGTACGTAGCTAATAGCCATGCTGGAAGAGGCATTGCCATTGATAACTTCCATACTGGTAGACATGTTAGGACCTGATACTACCAGGAAACCGGTAAATGAAGGCGGCGTAAAACGATCGCCGTTATTATTCACAGTAAAAGTTACCTCAAACTGCTCTGTTGTACTCACTTCTGTTTTACTTGCCGATGCCGTAAAATGAATATCGGCAGCAAAAAGCACGCTTGTACTCAGCAATAGTAATAACAATATGCAGTATATTTTTTTCATTCTTTCATTTATCTGGTTCGGGTTGCGAGGAACGGGGTTCGGGTTATTGGTTGCGGGCTCGGGATCAACATGAATCCTGTAACACGAACCTCGCAACTCGAACCTCGCCCCCAACAAACTACCATTCCTTTTCGATGTGCATTTTAGCACCTTTTTGTTTTTTATTTTTCAGCTTATCCTGCGTTTGTTTTTCGTCATTGTTCAAAGCTTCCAGC
The DNA here is from genome assembly GCF_011089895.1 of Mucilaginibacter inviolabilis. Taxonomy (NCBI): domain Bacteria; kingdom Pseudomonadati; phylum Bacteroidota; class Sphingobacteriia; order Sphingobacteriales; family Sphingobacteriaceae; genus Mucilaginibacter; species Mucilaginibacter inviolabilis. The sequence goes on along the minus strand of NZ_JAANAT010000003.1, from coordinate 496,744 downwards.
ATACGTTCCGCATCATCTTTTGATACGTTATTTGGATCGGGTTTCTGATCACCGTTATTCTTGTTCGGGTCGTTTTTATCCTGCCCGTTTTTGTTATCGTCCTTCTTATCTTTATTGTCCTTATCGTCTTTCTTTTTATCCTGATCCTTCTTATCCTTGTCTTTGTCCTTGTTATCCTTATTCTTGTCTTTGTTGTTCTTGTTGTTTTTGTTCTTATCCTGTTTCTGCTTTTGTTTCAGCTTTTCCTGGGCATACGCCAGGTTATAGCGGGTTTCCTCATCTTCCGGATTATTCAACAATGATTTTTTGTACGCAGCCACGCTTTCTTCCAGCTTTTTTGACTGTAACATGGAGTTGCCCAGGTTATGATAAGCTTTGGCCAACACGTTTTTATTTTTGCTTGATGCGGCTATTTTGCTAAACTGCTGCCCTGCATCGGCATATTTATTTTGCTTATACAAGGCATCGCCCAGGTTAAAGTTACCGGCAACAGTTTTACCCTGTTTACCTATGGATACCCGGTAATTGTTTTCGGCATCCTTATAGTTTTGCTGCTGGTAAAGTTGGTTACCCTGCCTGATATACTTTTTTTCCTGCTGGGCAAAAAGGATAGAAGCCTGCAGCACTAATATAACTACGATGATATATTGCTTCATGACTTTTTTACTTCAAATAATTTCAACCCGCTTAACCGCATGTTTTTACGGTTAGATATAAAAAACTCCGCCACCAACAGGCCCAACGCTATAGCCAGGAAAAATTGAAAGCGGTCTTCAAAATCCTTGAATGATTTGTTATCATACTCTTTGCGCTGAACTTTAGCTACCTGATCCATCACAATACTCAAACCGCTGTTAGAGTTGTTGGCCCTTACATAAATGCCACCACCGGCAGCAGCTATATCCTTACCCATTTGTTCATTCAGCTTGGTAATAATCTTATTCCCGCTTTCATCGGTACGAAAGGGGCTGTTAGGCTCATTGGGGTTAAGCGGAATAGGCGCTCCATCTGCCGAACCCACTCCTATAACATTCACCATTACACCTTTGCTTTTGGCTGCAGATGCGGCTTCCATAGCGTTATCTTCATGATTTTCGGCATCGGTTATCAGGATCATGGCTTTGCCTGTTCCATTCTTAAAATCAAGTGACTTTACACCCAGCTCAATAGCCGCACCAATTGCCGTTCCCTGCGTGGGAACCATGCCCGTATTAACGGTATTTAAAAACAGTTTGGCCGCCGAGTAATCGGTAGTCATAGGCAATTGCACGTAGGCTTCACCTGCAAAAACAATCAGACCGATACGGTCATCATGCATCCTGTCTACCAGTTGCGAAATAGCCCTTTTAGCATTTTCCAGTCGGCTTGGCGCCAGATCATGCGCCAGCATACTGTTGGATACGTCGAGTAGTATCATCAAATCGGCACCTTTACGTTTTACTTCTTCGGTTTTTGACCCTAGCTGCGGATCAGCCATACCGATGATCACAAAAGCGTAGGCCACCACAAAAAATATGAATTTAAGCCATGGCCTTGAAAACGAAACCTGCGGCATCATGAGGCGTACCACATTTTTATCGCCCAATGAGGCAATGGCTTTCCTTTTCCAGCGGCTTACGAAAATAAACAGCAGGATAAATACCGGAATAACCAGCAGTCCCCATAAAATATCTGTATGTGCAAAACGTAGCATCTTTTTTATTATTTGGTATCAAGTAGTTAGTATCAAGTATCAAGACCTTCTTTCCTTTAGCAATATCAAGGAGGCCAGGCATCTTGATACTTGATACTAACTACTTGATACTGAAAATCATGTTAAAGCTCCTTTGAACAGCGTGTTCTTTAATAAAAACTCAAGCGACAATAATGCCAGTGCGATGATGGCCCAGGGCATAAACATTTCTGTTTTTCTGCGATACTGGGTTACATCTATCTTAGCCTTCTCCAGCTTATCAATCTGTGTATATATCTGTCTCAGCGTTTCGTTATTGGTGGCCCTGAAATACTTGCCCCCGGTAATATTGGCTATTTTTGATAGCGTACCTTCGTCTATATCCACCTTCATGCGCTGGTATTGTACTCCCATGGGTGTAGGCACCGGATAAGGCGCATAACCATTGGTTCCCAAACCTACCGTATAAACCCTTACACCAAACTGTTTGGCTATTTCGGCAGCGGTAATAGGCGGTATGGAGCCAGAGTTATTTGAACCATCGGTTAGCAAAATGATCACCTTGCTTTTGGCAGTACTGGTTCTTAACCGGTTTACTGCCGTTGCCAGGCCCATACCTATAGCTGTTCCGTCGTCAATCATCCCGTTCTTAATATCCGAGAATACGTTGATCAGTACATCATGATCTATGGTGAGCGGGCATTGCGTAAAACTTTCACCGCTGAAGATCACCAGGCCGATACGATCATTAGGGCGATTTTTGATAAAGTCAATAGCAATATTTTTACCTGCCTCCAGGCGGTTTGGTTTAAAATCCTCAGCCAGCATACTGCCCGAAATATCTGAGGCAATCATAATATCGATACCCTCCGTAGTACTATCCTGCCAGCTTAATGACGACTGCGGCCTGGCCAGTGCCACAATTAAGGCGGCAACAGCTAATGATCGTAATCCAATCCCCACGTGCCTGAAACGGGCCGTATAGCTTTTTTTAAAGGCAAAACTCTTTAAAGTAGGTACGCCCAACGTACCTTGTAACTGGCGCTGTTTCCAAACATACCAGGCCACCATTAATGGGATGATGATAAACAACCAGAAAAATCCCGGATGGGCAAATTCTATTCCTTTAAACCAGCTCATTTATTATCCTCTTGCTTTACAATGGGTGGTTGAATGGCTTGCTGCGTTCTGTTTACAAAGGCAACGGCATTATCCATGCTTTGTTCATTATCCTGCGGCAATGGTTTCTCTTTTGCAAATTTCACCAAATCGGCCAGTATCAATACCTGGCGCAGCGCGTTGCGGTTCTCGTCAGTAATATCCATGTACCGCAGGCTGGCAAATATCTCATCGGAGGTTTGCTCATGCGCTTTGATCACATAACGATTTTCCAGGTAATCGCGCATAATATCAGTAAGCTCGGTATGATATTGTTTTGTCTGCTCCTGCTGCCATAACTTTCTGTTGCGCAGTTCGGTAAGTTTTTGCAGTGCCACTACATGTATTGGCACCAAAGGTTTGAGCTCTTCAACCACTACCTCTTTCTTATTCTTTTTCCGAACGTAATAAATCACAAAAAGTATCCCACCGATCAATATAACCGCTTCTATAATGATTACCAGTGTCAGGTGATCCATTAGCCAGTCTAAAAAAGTATACTGAACAATCAGCGGCTGCTTAATATCATAAGCGGCTTTGGTGGTATCCACGGCAACAGTGGCTACTATCAGCTTTAACGGCCCGGTTTTAATTTCACCACTTGCGGTATGGAATGCGTATGATGGGATCACATACTCGCCGCTGTCAAATGCGGTAATGGTATAGTGATGGCCTATAGTTTCCATACTGGCATTGTTTTTATCAACTACAGTATCGGCTTTGCCACTTACAATCAAAATTTTATTGGCAATACTGTCTGCCAGCACCGGAAAATCAACCTGATCCTTCACACGCATGCGGGCAGTGATATGCAGCTGCGTTTGCTCACCTATTTTGATAGCCTTACGGTCAAGCTGGGCTCCAACCTCTACATTTTGGGCACTACTCTGGTAAGCAAAACCGGTAAGCAGTATGGTTAACAATAGCAGGTTTTTTATAAAGCACTTTATCATCTTTTGCCTTCCCGCTTTTTAAATAATGTCATTAATGGTTTCACGTATGATTCATGGGTGCCAATACTGGTAAAATCAACACCAGAGCGATTGAAAGTTTCCTTCAGCTGTCCGTTCCTTCTTAATCCTTCGGCTTTAAAAGCGGTGCGTACAGCCTCATCAGAGGTATTCACCCAAAGCAGTTCGCCGGTTTCTTCGTCCTTCATCGGGATAAGGCCCAGATTCGGGAACTCTTCTTCGTGCTTATCATAAAGTCGCAGGGCAATCAGGTCGTGCTTTTTATTGGCGATCTTCAACTCATCATCAAAAGCCGGGCTTATAAAATCGGAGATGATAAAAGCAGTACATCTTTTTTTGATAGCACGGGTAAAGAATTTGAGCGCCTCGGCAACGTTGGTTCCTTTGCTTTCGGGCTTAAAGTCGATCAACTCGCGGATGATCATCAGGATATGGCTGCGGCCTTTTTTGGGAGGAATAAATTTTTCGATCTTATCGCTAAAAAACAACACGCCCACTTTATCATTATTCTGTATGGCCGAAAATGCCAGCACGGCGCAAAGCTCGGTTGCGATATCCTGCTTTTGCTGATTTTGCGTTCCAAAGTTTTCGGACCCGCTCACATCAACCAGCAGCATAAAGGTAAGCTCGCGTTCCTCGTCAAAAACTTTCACGTAAGGATGGTTAAAACGCGCGGTCACGTTCCAGTCGATGGTGCGGATCTCATCGCCCAGCTGGTATTCGCGCACTTCGCTAAAAGCCATACCACGGCCTTTAAAAGCCGAATGATACTCGCCCGAGAATAAGTGATTACTTAAGCCCCGGGTCTTGATCTCGATCTTCCTTACTTTTTTCAGCAGTTCTTTGGTATCCTTAGCCATAGTGTTTGGGGGAAGATGGAATCAAGATATCAAGAGCCAGGAATCAAGACAAAATCTTAAATTCTTGTCGTAGTCATTCTTGTTTTTTTGTTTTCTATCTCTTGATTCTTGACTCTTACTTCTTGATTCTTTCTCCTGGTTCTTATCTCTTGATTCTTATCTCTTGATTCTTTTCTTAAGGTACTTCTACCACATTCAATATCCCTGTAATAATATTTTCTGAGGTGATGTTCTCGGCCTCTGCCTCGTAGCTTAAACCGATACGGTGACGCAGTACATCATGGCAAATAGCCCGTACATCCTCAGGTATCACATAACCCCTGTGTTTGATGAACGCATATGCCTTCGCAGCCAGCGCCAGATTGATACTTGCCCTTGGCGATGCACCAAAGGTGATCAGGTTTTTATAATGCGCCAGTTTAAACTGCTCAGGGTAACGGGTAGCGAAAACAATATCCACAATGTATTGCTCTATTTTTTCGTCCATGTACACTTCTCTTACAATTTTACGGGCACGCACAATTTCATCGGGTTTAATAACGGCCGTTGGCTTTGGCATCCCGCCTGGTAATATATTGGCACGGATAATTCGTTTTTCATCCTCCTTCTCCGGATAGCCGATCACTACTTTGAGCATAAAACGGTCAACCTGTGCTTCGGGCAGCGGGTAGGTTCCTTCCTGCTCAATCGGGTTCTGGGTAGCCAGTACCAGGAAGGGATTGGGCAGCGGGAAGGTATTATCGCCAATAGTTACCTGGCGTTCCTGCATCGCTTCTAACAGCGCGCTTTGCACTTTGGCAGGCGCACGGTTAATCTCATCGGCCAGGATAAAATTGGAGAACAACGGGCCTTTACGCACAATGAACTCTTCTTTTTTCTGATTGTATATCATGGTACCCAGCAAGTCGGCGGGTAACAAATCGGGAGTAAACTGGATACGGCTGTAATCGGCCTGGATAGCTTTTGACAGTGTGTTAATGGCCAGCGTTTTCGCCAATCCCGGTACACCTTCCAAAAGGATGTGCCCGTCGGCCAGCAAACCGATCAGTAACCGCTCCACCATATATTTTTGTCCAACGATCACTTTATCCAATTCCATTCTCAGGATATCGATAAAAGCGCTTTCTCTTTGTATCATTTCATTCAGCGCCCTGATATCGGTTGAATATGATACGCTACCCGTAACAGCGCCTGATGAAACGTTTTCGGTATTACTTTTTAATTCTTCCATGCTTCTTTTTTGTTCGGTAGGCAAACTTACTCACACTAACATTTTTTCGCCAAAAAAAATGCCCGCTTAAATGTTAAAATTTGTTAAATTTTTGTCACTCGCCGTAAATATATAGGTTTTTATGAGCCTAAAGCTCAAAGCAGAAAGCCTAAAGCTATTATTATATAAAAAGAACCTTTAAGCTTTATGCTTTCGGCTTTTAGCATCGCCTTTGCATTTTTAAAACTAAACGATTTGGCTATCTTTAAACATCCATTTAAAACACCCATGTATAAAAAATATTTATCGTTCATATTGTTTCTCGGCAGCCTGTTTTTCTCGGGCATTGCCCACAGCCAAAGTGTCTTTAAAAACATCCCACTTCCAAAAAACATCAGCAGTGTAAACGAGGAGTTTTCGGGTATGGCTATGTATGGTGGCAGGGTATACCTGGAGCCCCAATACGGCAGTCATAAAGAAACCAAACTCGATGGTGATTTTTTCATTTACAGCCTGCTGGCCGATAGCATTGGCCGTGTAATTGACGGTAAGGACACCGCCTTAACAGCCTACAGGCCTGTTCGTGTTAAAAATCTAAATCAGCTGCCCGATTCCGTAAAAACTTATTACGAAGGTTTTGAAGCGATAAGCATCGTGAATAACACGGCCTATTTATCTATCGAAACCAACGATACTTACGATTATTGTTTCTTACTGCGCGGCACCCTGGATACCCTTCAAAATACCATCACTATCGATCCACTGCATTTTGCAACGCTTAAACGACCGTTGCGTATCAACAACGCTGGTTTTGAAAGCGTAACCTGGCTGCCCAAAGAGAAAAAACTACTGGCTTACTATGAGTACAATGGCATGCCCGGTGGCGGCAAAGGCTATCTGATTGATACTTCATTTACCAGGCAACCGCAAGTTATCAAAGTACCTTTCCTTTATTTCAGGATAACGGATATGACGGCTACCCAGAAAGACAAAATTTATGGGATCAATTATTTCTGGAACGGTGATTATGACGCCTACCTGAATAACGATCAGCTTAAAAACCAGGAAGAAAACATAAAAACAGCTGTTCCCGATCTGAAGGCTAATATCACAGCCAACCCTGATTACCTGAAAAAGAAAAGCACCAGCTATGGCCGTATCGTGATGCTCAATAACCGGAAGGATAAACATTGGAAACAAGTAACCTCGGCATTCCCGGCACCAAAAAATAACTGGGAAGGTATAGCACTTTACCGGGATGGCGCACTCCTGGTTACCGATGCCAACCGTAGCAGCAAACAACTCACTACGTTTGGATATGTTGGCCTCCTAACCCCCTAAAGGGGGAACTCCAAGCGAAAGGAAAATATCGAACATCGAATTTCTAATATTGAATATTGAAGTAAAAAATCGATGTTCGATATTCATTATTCGATATTATTATCGCCACCATTAAAGAGTTCCCCCTTTAGGGGGCTAGGGGGCTTTGGCTAGTGCTTATCGCCAAAGCCAAATTCTTTGTAAGTATTTGGTGCACTATCGGCATTTTTAAAGGCAAAAGTGAAGGTGGCTCCCCAGCTTTCAAAATCGGCATTTTTATCGGTTGATGTTTCCACATGTACCGAGCTGATCATGTAAACCCCTTCGCGGCTTAGTTTAAAGTAGATCTGACCCTGCGCATCAGAGCTCAGTTTTTGTGGGAACACATTACCGTTTATAGTCCTGGTGTATACAATCACCACGGCATCTTTTAATGGTTTTCCTTTAAATAATATCTTGGCGGTTACATCATCGCCATAACTGGCTTTATACGGATTTTGCTGTATTACTATTTCGTAGGTTTCGCCCAGTGGCTTATCAAAATCTTTACCATTGGGTTTATCAACCGCTATCAGCGTTTTTAAATACCGGTTTGTTTTTTCGACAAAGTATTGTTGATTGCTGTTCTTGGCGTCTTCGGCTATTTTATCCAGACCTTCATTATCCAGATATTTTAAAAATTTATTTCTTTCCGATTCGATGCTTTCGCTTTTTACTACCTCAATGAGGGCCATTCCGCTGTTCTCCAGTTTATAATTCAGCACATTGGCCGATGTATCTTTTGGCGCCAGGCTCAGATCGGTTTTTTTTGATCCTTCATACAACATAAACTTAGAAATCTTGGCGTCTTTATACCGGTATTCCGCGTCTTTTTGAAATTCGTTACCGCTTAACAGGTGCAGGCTCAGCTTATCGCCTTTTTTCATGTTAAAGCTTTCGGGCAATAAAAAATAATCCTGTGAGCTGGCGGCAAACCCAATGATCAGCAGTAGCGCGAGGAGTAAAAGTCCGTTTCGTTTCATAGTTATTAGATAGGATTACCAAACATACAAAGTTTTAAAAACTTCAGTAGTTTTACACTATGATTTTTGACCGTAAAAACCTGAATAACGAAAATTTAACATTTTTTTACAAAAAATTGTTGCTGCCGCGCCTCATTGAGGAGAAGATGCTGATCCTTTTACGCCAGGGCCGTATTGGCAAATGGTTTTCGGGGATAGGCCAGGAAGCTATTGCCGTGGGCAGTACGCTGGCCATGCAAAGTGATGAATATATATTGCCCATGCACCGCAACCTGGGTGTTTTTACCACCCGCGATATCCCACTTTCCCGGCTGATGGCCCAGTGGCAGGGTAAGCCTTCGGGGTTCACCAAAGGGCGCGACCGCTCCTTCCATTTCGGCACGCAGGAATATAAGATCATCGGGATGATATCGCACCTGGGCCCGCAGCTGGCCCTGGCCGATGGCATTGCCCTGGCCGATGTTTTAGCCGAACGAAAAAGAGCTACCCTGGTATTTACCGGCGAGGGAGCTACCAGCGAGGGCGATTTTCATGAGGCGCTCAACATTGCATCGGTTTGGAAATTACCGGTTATATTTTTGATCGAGAACAACGGCTACGGTCTTTCGACCCCAGTAAATGAACAGTACAATTGTTTAAAACTGGTTGATAAGGCTATAGGATATGGAATAGAAGGCCGCCGCATTGACGGCAACAACATACTGGAAGTTTATCATACTATTCAAGAGATCAATGAAAGCATCCGCGAAAACCCGCGACCTGTATTGCTGGAGTGTATGACTTTCCGGATGCGCGGGCACGAGGAAGCCTCGGGAACCAAATACGTTCCGCAGAATTTGTTTGAATGGTGGGCCGGTAAAGATCCGGTAGCTAATTTTGAAAAATATTTATTGGACGAAGGCGTGATCCGCCCCGAGTGGATCCCGGTATTCAAAAAGGAGATCACTACCCTTATTGAAACAGAATTTGAAAAGGTATACAGCGAGGCCGATATTGTACCGGATATAGCAACCGAAGTGCGGGATATGTACCAGCCTTACCAGTTCCCGGCCACACAACCGGCAACAAGTCCGGCAACTCATAAACGCTATATTGATGCCATAAGCGATGGCCTGCGTCAGGCTATGCGCAAACACCCTAACCTGGTGATCATGGGGCAGGATATTGCCGAGTATGGCGGCGCCTTTAAAATAACCCAGGGCTTTGTAGAAGAGTTTGGCAAACCACGTGTGCGCAATACGCCTATTTGCGAATCGGGCATCGTAGGAGCGGGCATGGGTTTGGCCCTCAATGGATATAAAGCCATTGTTGAAATGCAGTTTGCCGATTTTGTGACCTGCGGCTTTAACCAGATTATTAACAACCTGGCCAAAACGCACTATCGCTGGGCACAGGCTGTTGATGTAGTGGTGCGTATGCCGACAGGGGCAGGTACTGGTGCCGGGCCTTTCCACTCGCAAAGTAACGAGGCCTGGTTCACCAAAACACCCGGACTCAAAGTGGTTTATCCCGCTTTCCCGGCCGATGCTAAAGGTTTACTGTTAGCCGCTATTGACGATCCTAATCCCGTAATCTATTTCGAACATAAATACCTGTATCGCAGCATCAGCGGTGATGTGCCCGACAATGATGTACTGATAGAGATAGGCAAAGCCAATATAATAAAACAAGGCACACAGGCCAGCATCATCACCTTTGGCCTGGGCGTACACTGGGCATTAGAATACGCGGAAAAACATCCGGAGCTGTCACTCGAGATCATCGACCTGCGCAGCCTGCTGCCCTGGGATCATGAGGCAGTAGAAGCAAGCGTAAAGAAAACCGGCAGAGCCCTGGTATTGCACGAGGACACACTCACCAGCGGTTTCGGTGCGGAAATAGCAGCCCATATAGCCGAGCATTGCTTTAAATACCTGGATGCCCCCGTAATGCGCTGCGGCAGCCTGGATACCGCCATCCCCATGAACAAAGCCCTGGAAGACCAGTTTTTGGCCAAAGCAAGGCTGGATGAAACAGTGGAGAAGCTGCTTGCCTATTAATCAAGCGGGATGTCATGCTGAGCACCGTCGAATCATGGTGGGCAGGCCTCTGCGCGCGTCCTTCGACAAGCTCAGGATGACAGGCCCTCATGGCTAATAAAAAAATACGTCATTGCGAGGTACGAAGCAATCTTTACGCAAGCATATCAGCTACGCATATTCGCTCTGTATAGCATAGAGATTGCTTCGTACCTCGCAATGACGCACTTTTTATTCGAATTCAAATTTTGTCTTATCTCTTGATTCTATCCTACTTCCATTTAAAACTCTTAATCATCACGGCTACATCCTGCTTGATAAAATTGAGTACGGGCTGAATAGAATCCAGGCGGGGTTCGGAGTTAAAATAGAGCGCTCCGCGCAGGTAATTTTTGGTACTATCAGTGAGGAAAAATTGGGCCGATGAAGCCGCGTTGCCATCAATAGTGTAATAGATTCCGTAAACCTTACGATCGGCATAGCTTATAACCCCCTCATCTATAGAAGTAGCTTTTACCGTATGTTTAAAAGCGAAGGTGCGGGCATCTTCTACCAGCTCATTAAATACTTTTTTGGATGTTACCGGCTGATAGCTTAAATGCAGCGTAGCATGAAATTGCGGGAATTGCATATTTACCCAGCATGGCTTGGCTCCTTTTGTTCTGTCGGGTTCAATAACCGCATATTTGGGATAGCTGAACGAATAAGGACAGCCTGTGTTATAATCCCGGTATTCCTTTTTAGGGAAAGCAATACGGTAATATCCCCGCGGCTTTGGCGAATAATCGTGGTTACCACCACATGCCGCCAAAAACAGCAAGGCTGCTATCAATAGTCCGGCGTATCTCATACCCGCCTGTCTTTAGTATTCCATATCTCCCATGATCTTTCGGCTTGCAGTACCAGCATTTCGTAACCGTTTTTGGTAGCAGCGCCCTGCTCACGGCCTTTTTTTAAAAATAAGGTTTCCTCCGGATTGTAGATCAGATCGTACAGTAAATGCTCGTCGGTTATGGCCTCATAGGGTATCGGAGGGCATTCATCAATTTTGGGTGATGTACCGATAGGCGTGGTATTAATGATGATCTTATGCTGTTTAATATGATGGGGCTTCAGGTCGCTGAACAGGATATGATCGGGGTGCGGTTTGCGGGTAACGGTTTTAAAGGCAATGCCCATGTTTTCCAACACACATTTTACCGCTTTCGCCGCGCCGCCATCGCCCAGCACCAGGGCCTCAGCTTCAAAATCCTTAATGAGCGGACGGATGGACATCTCAAAACCATACAGATCGGTGTTGTATCCTTCCAGTCTGAAATCATGGCCCTCTACGCCAACTTCACCGGTAAAGGCTGCCTGTAAGGGACTTTCAGCAATTACACAGATACAGTTTACCGCACCTGCTTTACGGGCATCATGTTCAATCCAATCCAGATAAGGCAGCACGGCTACTTTATGGGGAATGGTAATGTTAAGACCGCAGATATCCGGGTGCTCATCCAGCAGATCCTGCAGATCTTTGATATTTTCGAGCGGATACAGCTCGTAAGCCGCATCGGTTATCTCTTCGTTCTTGAATTTTTCGGCAAAATATTTCTTTGAAAAAGAATGTGAAAGGGGGTAGCCTATAAGCCCGTATTGTTTCATGGCGTAATATTAGCAAGAAAACCGCCAAGTTTAAATACTGAATTTCAAAAGCAGGTAAGCAGAGAACTCTGCAAGCTAAGATTTGATCTCAATATCCGGGATTTTATATCCCGCAAATTTATTGAGTTTCTCCACCCTGGTTTGCTTCAGGGCAGTAAGGAATGGTGTTATATTTTTCCCATAGGCCCTTTCGCTTATACCAATCAATAAAACACCTTTATGGCCTGCTTTATCTGTATAGTTTTTGTACCTGTAAATATTGTGTTCAACTATATTTAAACTGCCGCTACTACTATCACTCAATATAAAATCAAGCATCAGCTCTCCTGCTTTTTCATAAAGAGTGTAGTTAATAATAGGGTCCGATGGTTTTTGTTTTTCAAGCTCGGCCTTTTTTTGTTGGGCGAGTTGACTGGCAGATGCACTGGTTATGGCAAAATCCATCATCAGCATATGATCAAAATGCTCGGATGTTTCACCGGCCGGTAAGTATTCCTGCTTATAATAGTTTTCGACAGGATGCGAACTCCAGGATAGTTTATAATGTAAATTGCCAAAAGATTGCTCTTCGGCAATGTTAAAGTAGTTTTTAACATCAACACGTAATGGAGCAGCAAAACTGCTCAATAGAATCAAGGCTGCTGCCGCCACTAAACTCTTAATCATGTTTTTTAATTCTAAGATACAAAATTTTCGCCTTTTGCCGGCGCCAGCAAATAATAAACGCAATAAGTAAAGTGCCCGCAGGTATAAACAGGGCATAATCATGCAATTGTTTGGTAGTTAAAGCAGCCAGGATGGCTCCTGCTAAAAAACAAATACAAACCAGGCCAAACATACGGGCCTCACGCAAAGCTACGGGATTACGCGCGGGCATGGTGCCTCTGAAAAAAGCCTCGGCAAAGCGGCGCAGGTTACCGGTGGTCATGACGGAGTTATAGGTCCATTCTTCCAGTTTGGTAAAGCTGGAGTTTTGCATGGCCGCCACCAGCGATATGGCCAGCACTAAGGGGATATCCGGAAAAGAATCTGATAAAAACGAGCAGGCTATAAGCACAATAATTTCGAACCCCAGGCAGGTTAACGCTGGCTTAGGGAGATATTTTAATACCGACGGCAAGTGCATACGATAAGCGATAAACACACCTACCAGGAATGCTGCAATCGGTGGAATATGCTGCAAGGCTCGGCGCCAGTCGCCCATAGCGGTATACATACCCAGGAACACAATATTACCCGTCATGGAATTGGCGAATACCCCGCCATGCCCAACATAAGTGAACACATCCAGGAACCCGCCAGACAGGGTAAGCAAAGCCGCCACCTCTATAGAATTATCAGAATACGCCTGCACAGGTGTTTGTCCGGAATTTTCTATGGATGAGTTTTCGGCTTCGGTGGCCATAGCTGTTGTTGGATTGTTTTATAAGTAAAAGATATTCATGCCCAAGATAACTAAACAAACTTATTGAAAAGGCACAAAAACGAATAAGCCGCGATAGTATCGCGGCTTATTTAAAACTTACTAAGGTTATTTAAAATAAGGGTTATTGACTAACAGCCCATTCGCTCAACTGAAAATCGGGACTTCCGTTGTTTGCGGTGATATACAGGCGGTAATATTTGTAAGCAGTGCTATTGGTGAACGTATAGCTTTTGGTTTGATTTCGGGAAGGAAAACTTTCATTGGTACGTACATCCAATTGGGTAAAGTTACTGCCATCATTGGAGCCCATAAGCTTCCAGCTTTTAGGGTCGCGGTCTGGTGCATCATTACCCGAAGTGAGGGCGTATCCTTTGAGTACCACTGCCGATGGGTAGGTTAACTGCGCCCAGAAACCTGTATCATAACCTGCCACAAAAAATTTGGATGTCAGGTTGCCATCAATCATTTTTAGCGAGCCTTCGGCTGCGCCCGGGCCACCACTGTTTTCTTTGCTAACGGTAAGGGTAACAGTTGTTGGGGTACTACCAGGATAAGTTACGTTGGGGAATGTTGCTTTTGCTTGCTCCAGTTGTACGGTCCAGTCGTTGCCTTGTTCATCTTTGTTTCCAAAAGCGGTCAAAGCCAGCTGTTTCAGATCGGCGCCGGCGGCACCGCTCCAGAAATGTACAAATTCGCCAAAATTCATTCCCCGGGTATACTCGCTGATATTGGTTACGCCGTTTGAAACGGTGTGTTTTGGAAAATTGGCCGCCAGCAAAGTAAAATATTTATTAAGCACAGCGGTTTTTCCGTATTGGGTATACAGCGGATAAAACCAATCTTTAAACCAATGGGTATTGGCGCGAGGATAGGTATCGGAGTTATTTAATACCAGGTTATACCAGCGTTGGGCATCAGATGTTCGGCCCAGACCAAGATACACGTCATAAATGTACATTTCCATCCATTTGCTATCATGCCAGATACCAAAAGCCGGCGAGTTATGCACATTTTTAGAGGCTCCTTCTACAATATGCCCAACTTCATGGGTGGTAAGGTCAAGATCGTTGCCGGTTCCCGCTGTCCAGGCGGTTGTACTATTTGATCCGCAGTCAATTACGTTCCGGTAATCGTGACTGCCATCCATGTACGTACTGGGGTGGCCACCACTGTATTTGGCAGTATGTAATATTACATATAGCCGGGTTTCTGCTCCAAATGAGCCGTAAGTTTTCTTAGTGTAGTTCCAAACTTGTGCCAGGTAGGTGTAGGGCCAGGTAATGCTGCGGTCAACATCATTATCGTAATAAACCGCTACACTGGTATCGCTGAATACGCGGTTAAGTAACTGATTGTGTTCAAACCAATGCTCCTGCCAGGTAAGCGGGGTATCGGCCTGGGTAGCCAGTTTGCTGTTTTTCTGAGGATCGTTTTTGAATTGATCTGTAATTTGAGTTTGCTTTGAACAGGACATGACGGCCCCGAGCAGCAGGGCGCTCAAAAACGTAGTTTTGATTTTCATAGTGTGGTGTTTTATAAGGTTAATTTGATAAGTTTCATAATTAATACATGCCTTACGGCCCAATCATAAAAAGCACTTTCCCCTATCGCCTAAAACAACTTCACAAATCATATATTGATAAAACGATTTACTAATATATATAATTATTAAATTACTTTGTATTATTTATAGAAAATTTATTTACAGTAGCTTAATAATTATATTATTGATTAAACATGCAGATAATGTATAGATATGGAAGATATATTAGAACACATTACGTCTTTGCTGCCGTAGGGCTTAGAGAGTTTTTTTCTTTTTCTCTTCTCTAAGACTTACATTATTCGCCTTGTATGTCGGGGATTGCTTCGTACCTCGCAATGACGCACTATAGAAGGCCCTGACTAAGCCTTTAAACAAAAAAAGCCTCCAGAAATTAATCCGGAGACTTCTTAATTTATCTAGTAAGATCAGTTATAAATTCAAAAAATGGTCGAAAGTATCGCTGCGGATACCTAATCTTAATGTTTCCAGCGGAATAATATCTGTTGGTGCAATATTACCCAGGCTCACGTTGGCGCCTATCAGCTTAATAAACCATACCTGCTGCGCTTTTTGCGGGGCTTCCCAAATAATCGTGCCTTCGGGTATCTGGGTTAGTATCTCATCAACCAAACCCTGTCTTACCTCACCCGAGTCGCGATAGATCCCTACATTACCGCTTTCACGGGCTTCGGCTATCACCTTCCATGACCCCGCTTCAATCTCTGCGTTCATCAGTTTGATCCATTTATAAGGTGCAAATATCTTTTGCACATCTTTGGAGCCTACTTCTGATATAACCGTAACCTGTTTTGCCAGGCGACTGATATATTCGCATTTGATCTCATGCTCAATGGTGATCGATCCGTCGGACACCTCGCAGTGTTCCAGTTTGTATTTATCTAACAGGCGGCAGTAATCATCAAACTGGTTACGTACAATAAAAGCCTCAAACAAAGTACCGCCAAAATATACGGGGATACCTGCTTCCTGGTATAGCTTTATTTTCTCGGTTAAGTTGGGCGTTACATAAGAAGTTGCCCAACCCAACTTAACAATATCGGTATAAGGCCCACCTACTTCCAGAAAATCCTCCACTTGTCTTAAACTTAGTCCTTTATCCATCACCATGGTGATGCCTTTATCGCGGGGTTTAGCTGTACGTTCGGGTAGATCATTGATCATATAATTCATACAATAGATGGTTATAGCCTATAACTAAAAGTTCTAACGATACAAATATCTGAAAAAAAAATGACTCAGTTATGCAATTGTGCTAATTTCAGATGTGGAAATGATGAAGTTTTTGTAAAATTTATATGCGATTAAAGGAAGCATTGATCACGAGGTAAAAAGGGCTGTCAGTCTGAGCCCCGTCGAAGACTCGTGCGCAGAGGCCTTTCCCACCATGGTTCGACGGGGCTCACCATGACACCCGTCTTGAATAAAAATAAAAAATGGCGACTGATACTGAGATCAACCGCCATTCATTCATTCGCCCATCTGTTTATTTCGTATACTTATTAATAATATCCACAATTACCTTGTTCTTTTGCAATTGCGGCAGGTAATCAAAAAGTATATAATGCTTTTCCGGATCGCTGGTGAGGGCCATTTCCAGATGGTTTAGCGCTTCGTTATATTCGCCTTTGGCAAATAAATAAGCCACCATACGGTAATAAAGCTCTGCTGCTTCGGGGTTATTTTTAATAGCCTCGGATATGATCTCAATGGCGCTGGTTAATCTGTCCTGCTCATACAATATGGAGGAATAATCCAGCCAGGCATCAATATCCAGCGGATTAAGCTCTACCACTTTTTCATAAGCCTGCTCGGCTTCGGTCATGTGGCCCAGTTTATACTCAGCATCGGCTATAGCAAACCAGTAGTCGGCATTAGCGATATCCAGGTCGAGCGCTTTTTTATAAAAATGCAGGGCCTCAAAATAGCGTTCCTCAAAATCAAGCGTAACCCCTATGCCAAACCAGGCGTCGGCCAGCTTAGGATCCATCTTAACCGATTTTTTATAAAAGGCGCGTGCATCATCCATCTGCTCCAGCTTTTCGTAGCACTCGCCAATGGCGCAGTAAGTATCGGCATTGGGCTGCTCGTACTCAAAGGTGTGGCGGTATACTTCAATAGCTTCGGCATATTTTTCCAGGTTAACCAGGGCATTACCCTTGTTAAAGTAGGCCGATGCAAAGCTGTCTTTGATCAGTATGGCATAGTCATACGCATCAATAGCTTTTTCAAATAAGCTTAGCTTGGTGTAGGCATTGCCCAGGTTATACCAGGCGGCATAACTGTAAGGCTCGTTATCAATATACTGCTGATAAAACTGTACGCTCTCCTGCTGGTTGTCCATTACGTCATAGCAAAAAGCCAGCTCGTAAAGGGCATCCTGGTTTTCCATATTCTGCTTAAGGCAAAGCTTAAGATAGGTTATGGCCGTATCATAATCGCCCATGTTCTGGTATACGTAGGCAATATGCAGCAGGATTTCGTCGGTCTCCTCGGCCAGGCCCAATGCTTTTTCATAATTTTCCAGGGCTTCGCCATAGCGCTCCATACTTTCGTACAGATTGCCGCGGATAATATAAATATCCGCATCAGAAGCCTCCAGCATGGCCGCTTTTTCCAAAGCCGCAAATGCCTCGGTCACTTTGTTGGTAACTACCAGCAATTGTGCCTGTTTAATTAAAAAAACTGCCGCAAAAGGGTGTTGGTTACGGGCGTATTCTGCTACTTGCAGCGCCTTGGCCGGATCATTTTTCTCGATGTAGTAGTCGATAATGTTCTCAAACGCCTGGGCATCAAAAAAGTACTGGTCGTGATTACGGATCATCTCCTCGTACCGTTCTACCGAAAACTTTGGATCTTCGGTAAAACCAAATTCAAATTCTTCTTCCATTCAATTTTGTTTGCAGAACATCCGCTTTAGGTTAACAATTGTTATTGCTTCGTAAAGACTTATTGAGTTCAAATTACAACAAGTAAGCCTCCAATAAACAATTTAGTTTTCAACATTCGCACATTTTTAACATGATTTACTTGCAAAGCGTTGATAATTAACAAGAATCAATTCGTGGGCAAAAGGTGGGTAAACTAAAAATTGCCTTAAGATTTTTACCTTTGACAAAAGTAACAATTATGAACCTCGATATTTCAGACATTCTAAAACGTTTACATATAAACGATATTAATGATGCTTTTAGTACAGGAAATCACTGGGGCAGCAGCGCCGGCGCTACCATAAAAGACATCATATCGCCGGTTGACGGCAAAAAAATAGCATCCGTAAAATTCGCTTCCGAAAACGATTATAACCAGGTAGTTGAGCAAGCCGCTAAAGCTTTTAAAACCTGGCGCAATACCCCCGCACCTAAACGCGGCGAGATTGTACGCCAGATAGGCGAGGCTTTACGCGCTCACAAACACGACCTCGGCAGCCTGGTATCTTACGAAATGGGTAAAAGCCTGCAGGAAGGCCTGGGCGAGGTTCAGGAGATGATCGACATCGCCGATTTTGCCGTTGGTTTGAGTCGTCAGTTGTACGGATTAACCATGCACTCCGAAAGGGCCAACCACCGCATGTATGAGCAATACCATCCGCTGGGCATTGTGGGTATCATCTCAGCCTTTAACTTCCCGGTGGCGGTTTGGAGCTGGAACTCCCTGCTGGCCTGGGTTTGCGGCGACGTTTGCATCTGGAAACCATCAGAAAAAACACCGTTGACCGCCATTGCCTGCCAGCACATCGCGCAGGAGGTATTTAAAAAGAATAATATTGAAGAAGGCGTATCCAACCTCATCATTGGCGATCGTAACATTGGCGAGCTGATGGCTGCCGATACCCGCGTACCGCTGATATCAGCTACCGGTTCAACCCGTATGGGTAAGGCCGTTAGTGCCGCTGTGGGCGCTCGCTTGGGTACCAGCTTATTGGAGCTGGGCGGTAATAACGCCATCATTATCAGCGAGAATGCAGATTTGGATATGTCGCTCATCGGCGCGGTATTTGGCGCGGTGGGTACTGCAGGTCAGCGTTGTACCAGCACCCGCAGGCTCATCATCCATGAAAGTGTTTATGATGCCTTTAAACAAAAACTGGTGAATGCCTACAAACAGATCCGCATCGGTAATCCACTAGATGAGCATAACCACATGGGTCCGCTGATTGATCATGACGCCGTGAACCTGTACCTGGATTCTATAGAAAAATGTAAAGCCGAAGGCGGCAACTTTGTGGTAGAAGGCGGTAAGCTGGAAGGCGACAACTATTCATCGGGCTGTTACGTAAAACCTTGTATAGCCGAGGTGGAGAATCACTTTAAAATAGTGCAGCACGAAACCTTTGCACCTATACTTTATTTAATAAAATACAGCACGCTTGAGGAAGCCATCGACTTGCAGAACGGTGTTCCGCAGGGTTTATCATCGGCTATTATGACTAATAATTTGCGCGAGGCAGAACAATTTTTATCCTATGCAGGTTCTGATTGTGGTATAGCTAATGTAAACATCGGCACATCGGGTGCAGAGATAGGCGGCGCATTCGGTGGCGAAAAAGAAACCGGCGGCGGTCGCGAATCCGGATCCGATGCCTGGAAAGTTTACATGAGGCGCCAAACCAATACTATTAATTACTCAAAAACGTTGCCTTTAGCACAAGGGATCAAATTCGACCTATAATTTTTTATTTTCTAATTTTTGTACATGTTCAATTACCACAAATTATTAATCACCGGCACGGCCTTATTAACTGCAATAACATTAAGTCAAACAACTTCTGCACAAGTACTTCCCAAACCAGAGCCAGAGCCTCCAAAAGGCTGGCAGCTGCTTGATCTGAAAGAAAACGGTTTTTATGGCATCAGCCTTAAACCCGCTTATATTTTTTTGCAGGGCAAAAAGAGCAAGCCTGTGGTAATAGCCACCATTGATAGCGGTATTGATACTTTACAAAAAGACCTGAAAAGCATCCTTTGGACCAACACCAAAGAAATTCCCGGCAACGGTATCGACGATGACCATAATGGTTATGTAGATGATATACACGGCTGGAACTTTTTGGGCGGCCCCGATGGCAAAGCCGATTTTAATGAAACCACCGAAGAGGTACGTGAATACAATAAACTGAAAGGTAAATTTGAAAACCTCAGCGATACTACTAGTATTGATAAAAAGCAATATGCTTACTGGAAACGCGTAAAAACCACTTACGATAGCACAGTTAATAAGTCGCGTACCGAGACCGAGCAGCTGCAACCCATCATGAATGCATTGATGGTAACCAGCGGCTATATCAAAAGAGGGCTTAGTCTACCAGCCAATGGCACTTTTAAACAAGCCGATCTGGTAAAACTTAAACTGGCTAATGATACCCTTACGCAAAGCAAATATGTTTGGGACTCTATTTTCTCGCAGGAGGGCAGCAATAAAACCAACGCCGCTATTATCAAAGATCTGAGCGAGTACCTGGCCAAGTTAAACAATGATCTGTCGCCTGATCTGGAAGCGCGTAAACGCATCGTTGGCGACAATGTAGATAGCATGGATCATAAACCCTATGGCAACAATCTGCTTAAATTCTCCGATGCCTCACACGGCACCGGTGTGGCCGGTTTAATCGGCGCTATCCGCAACAATGGCTATGGAATTAATGGCGTTGCCGATAATGTACGCATTATGGCTATAAAGGCTGTTCCCAATGGTGATGAATATGATAAGGACATTGCCAATGCTATACACTATGCGGTTGATAACGGCGCCCGCATTATTAACATGAGCTTTGGTAAAAAAATATCACCACATAAAGAGTGGGTTGATGAAGCTTTTAAATATGCAGCATCAAAAGATGTATTGTTGGTGCAGGCTGCAGGTAACGACAGTCAGGATGTAGATGTTATTCCTGATTACCCGAATGATACTTTTTTAGATGGTTCGTCAACCGATGCTGATAATGTGATCAATGTTGGTGCATCAGGTCCTAAACTGGGCGAGCACCTGGCCGGCGATTTTTCTAACTATGGCAAAAAGAATGTCGACATATTTGCTCCCGGTGTAAAAGTAACTACCGTTGATACCGACGCCGAATTTATGACTGAGGACGGCACCAGTTTTTCATCACCTATTACCGCAGGTGTGGCGGCTTTACTATTGGAGTATTATCCAACCCTAAGCGCCAGGCAGCTGAAGCAGATCATCCTGCAATCGGCTACACCTTTAACAGGCACTATGGTATTCAGACCAGGCAGCAAAACCATTAAAGTTGATTTTGCCTCCCTTAGCAAAACCGGCGGTATTGTAAATGCTTACAAAGCCCTGCAGATAGCATCAAAAACAAAAGGCGAACGGGCTAACTGATAAACCGTTCCCCAAATACTTTAAATTAAAAAAGCCATCCCTGCGGATGGCTTTTTTAATTTAAAGCTACTTATTTTTCTTTTTGCTATATCTCTTGTATATTCGATTGTCCCTACCACATCAATTATGAAATTCATTCAAAAAGTATTTTTTGTCGTAGGCACCGTGTGCCTCGGCACTCTCCAGGTTTTTTCACAAACCACCAGTAAAACCGAAAATTTACCAACCGATTATTTGAGCAAAGAGTTCCACGCCGGGCGACGGCAAGCCTTGCGTAACCTGATGCCGGCCAATTCGGTAACCGTGATATTTTCATATCCGGATCAGGTTTTCTCCAACGACGTCAATTACGTTTATCATGCCAACCCTGATCTTTATTATTTCTCGGGCTATAAAGAACCCAATGCGGTGCTACTGATATTTAAAGATATGCAGGCCGATGGCGACAGTAGCTATAACGAATTATTCTTTGTACGTCACCGTGATCCGCTACGCGAACAGTGGACTGGCAAAAGATTGGGCGTTGAGGGAGTAAAAGCCAAATTAGGTTTTAAACGCGTATATAACAGTGAGGCTTTCCCGGATTTTCCGATAGATTTTAAAAAATTCAGCGCTGTTTTTTATGATAACCCACCAGAGGATGTTACCGGAGATGGCTCGGTTGGAGAGTTAAAGAACCTGATCGGCGCCTTCAAAACTAAAGTTTCCATACCCTATGTAGATAAACAATTATTTGATGACCTAAGTCTGATAGGTAAGTATGCCAATCCCGGAAATCTAAACCGCCTGGTAACAGTTTATCTGAAACCTAAACTGGACAGGGAAGCCTATAGAAATAATCCCATTATGCAGGAGCTGGTCAATAAGCCCGATTCTGCAACCCTTGTGGACGTAAAAACAAAGATCAGCACAGCTTTTGGAGGCATATCAAGGTATGCTGATTTTACCAATACGCTGCGTGCTATAAAAACACCGGATGAACTGGTTCTGTTAAAAAAATCAGTACAGATCTCCAGTCTTGCCCATGCTGAGATCATGAGGGCCATAAAACCCAGTATGTCTGAAAGGGAGCTGGAAGGTATTTTTATGTATGTGCACAAAAAATATAGCGCCGAGGATGAAGGATATCCACCAATAGTGGGCACCGGCGCCAACGCCTGTATCTTACATTATGAAGAAAACAACGCCACCAAATTGGATAATCAGCTTACATTAATGGATGTTGGCGCCGAATACCACGGTTACTCAGCCGATGTAACCCGCACCGTGCCTGCCAACGGAAAGTTTACGGAAGAGCAGCGCACCATTTATCAATTGGTGTATGACGCGCAGGAAGAAGTATTTAAGCTATGCAAAGAAGGCGTACCCTATCCCAGCCTGGAGCAAAAAGCCAGCGAAGTGCTTGCCACAGGGTTGATCAAACTGGGGATCATCAAAGACGCATCTGAAGTTAGAAAATATTACCCGCACGGTTGCTCACATCATTTAGGGCTTGACGTGCATGATAAAGGCCCATATACCGGCAACCTGATGGCCAATATGACCATTACCGTTGAACCCGGCATTTATATCCCTGCCGGCAGTCCTTGCGATAAAAAATGGTGGAACATTGGTGTGCGTATTGAGGATGATGTGCTGATAGGTAAAAATGGCGGTACCCTTTTATCCATAGATGCCCCCCGCAAATGGCAGGATGTAGAAAAAATGGCTGCCGAGAAAAGCATTTTTGATAATGCTAATTTCCCGGAGCTGAAGTAAAACGGGGTATTAAAAACACCCCTGATTGACGTAACACTATAAATAGAAAGTTTGTCATCCTGAGGAACGAAGGATCTTCTTCGAGAGCCGGGCAGACCAACCTATGTGATGAAGAAGATTCTTCACTACGTTCAGAATGACAAGGGAATATAAAAACAGAAAAGCCCGGTAGGTAAACCTATCGGGCTTTTCTGTTTTATTAATCATCTTACTTAATCCTGCTGTTCAACTCCGAAATCGGCATGGTTACCATACGGCCGATTGGTTTTTTACCTCTGTAGGTGATCACCCTTAGCGTTGTGGCATCCTTGGGTGCATCAATGGGTTGGGTATATTTTGGATAGAAATTATCCGGGAACGAATTATCAAAGCTGTAATAGGTATCCAGACCATCCACCTCATTCGTGAGGGTTATCTTTAGTGTACCATCGGCATTACGTATGGCACTGAATGAGGGATCATAGGCACTTGGTGCGTATTTGGTTTCGGACGCGTTAAAACGATCGAACTGTTTCTCCACTTTTCCGAAAAAGTAAGGCCAGCTTTTCTTCTCTTTTGGCGACCATACCGACTCGGCAATGGCCATACCTCTTGGCCAGGTCATATATTCAGCCTGGCGGATGTTATATACCTGCTCTGTCCATAAATTGCCCTGCCCACCTTTAACCAGTTTGGCATCCACACTATCGGGAACCGGTTCAAACTCGTACGATTTGCTCAGGCGCAGCGAGGCATAAATTTTTGTTTCGTTTACCCGGTCGCTTTGCATGTAATCCAGGTAAGCAAACGTCGTTGGACTCATCACCACCTCATGGCCTTGTTTAGCGGCTTCAATACCACCTTTAATACCTCTCCAACTCATAACCGCGGCATTCGGACCAAGACCTCCTTCAATGATCTCGTCCCAGCCCATGAATTTTTTACCCTTTGATTCTACTATTTTTTCTAGTCGTTTCTCAAAATAGCTTTGCACCTCCTGTTGCGTTTTCAGTCCTTCTTTAGCCATCAGGGCTTTAATAGCATCGCTTTGCTCCCAGAAATTCTTGGCGCACTCATCACCGCCCATGTGTATATAGGCAAAGGGGAACAGCTGGGCAACTTCAGTCACCACTTTATCCAGGAAAGTGTATACATTTTCATTGGCCGGGCAAAGGGTGTTATCCACAATGGCTCTGTTATGCGGACCGCTCCAATCCATAAAAGGTTCGCCGGAGTTAACCACATATTTATCGGCGCCCGGTGTACAGGACAGCTCCGGATAAGCCACCACAGCGGCAAGGCTATGTCCCGGTACATCAATCTCCGGTAATATATTTACAAAACGGTCCTTGGCGTATTGCACCAGTTCGCGGATATCATCCTGGGTATAAAAGCCCCCGTAGGTACGTGGCTCATCAGGTGTTGGTGGGGTAAACGTACCAAACTGGCCTACTTTTTTAACATTATAAGCGCCAACCGTTGTTAACCTGGGCAGGCTCTTGATCTCCACGCGCCAGCCTTCATCATCGGTTAAGTGTAAGTGCAGCAGGTTCAGTTTGTACTTTACCATGGCATCTATATATTGTTTCACCTCTGCTTTTGTAAAAAAGTGACGCGCCACATCAAACATCAATCCCCTCCAGGCAAAGCGTGGATAATCGGTAATTTCCACGCAAGGCACCGTCCATTTCACATTTTTCACCAGCTGTTTACTTTCAATATCGGCGGGTAGTAATTGCATCAACGTTTGCACACCATAAAATAAACCGGCAGGCGCATTGGCTTTGATCACGATCTTTTTTGCTTTAACCGATAAGGTATATCCTTCGGTACCAATAGCAGCATCGGCAGTTTTATTCAGCACAAGCCTGATCGAAGCCGTTGGGGCCGCGCTTTTGATGATCACGGATGATCCCGGCGCTGTAGTCAGTTTCTTTTTCAGGTAGGTGGTTACAGGCGTCCATTCAGGCTGATTGCCGGCTTCCACAATAACGCTTTTAGGCAGCAGGAACTGACCCGCCGTGCGTGTGGTTTTTACCGGTTCGGGGATAATGGATAGGCCGCTTTGGGCAACCTGACCAAACGATAGCGCGTGCGCAACGCAACAGCAAAGCAATAAGGATAATTTTTTCATACAGAAGGGATATGTTTTAATTGGGAAACGGTATGCAAATTAAACTTTTTAAATAAAATTAAAAAGTTGCAGGGTAAATTTTGTTGTTTTAAATTGCATATCAATACATCCGTAGCTGCGCCTGTAGTATATAACTGATTGTACAAACCAATTATTCATTTACCTGACCTAAAACCAGATACCTATGACAACTGACAGAAGAAAGTTTTTAAAACAATTTGGCACCTCGGTTCTACTCACTTCGGCCTCGCTCACCAGCCTGGCCGCTAAAGAAGAGCATGAAAAAAGAATTTTACAGGCCGAAAAACGTGTAAGTCCTAATGATAAAATCAGGATAGCCACCATAGGCATGGGTATTATGGGTTTTAATGATACGCATGCCGCGCTAACTGTTCCAGGTGTGGAGCTGGTAGCTGCCTGCGATTTGTACAAGGGCCGGTTACAACGCACTAAGGAGGTATATGGACCCAATATTTTCACCACCGATAATTATCACGATATTTTAAACCGTAAAGATATTGATGCCGTTATTGTGGCAACCAGCGATAACTGGCACAGCCCGATATCTATCGAAGCCATGCACAAAGGCAAAGCCGTTTACAGCGAAAAACCGATGGTGCACCACATCAGTGAGGGACTGAATGAGATCAAAGCGCAGCAGGAAACTAAAGCGGTTTTCCAGGTAGGCAGTCAGCGGGTGAGCGGCATAGCTTTTAAAAAAGCAAAGGAACTTTACCAGGCGGGCGCTATTGGCAAGATCAACGCGGTAGAGGCCTCTTTTAGCCGGCAAAGCGCACTGGGTGCCTGGCAATATACCATTCCGCTGGATGCATCGCCGCAAACGGTGGGCTGGGAGCAGTACCAGGCCAACAGTAAGGTAAAACATGCTTATGACAGTAATCGTTTCTTCAGATGGCGCAATTACCGCGAATATGGCACCGGTGTAGCCGGCGACTTGTTTGTGCACTTGCTATCGGGCATTCATTTTATAACCGGCTCTAAAGGGCCCGATAAGATATTTTCGATAGGGGGGTTAACCTACTGGAAAGATGGCCGTAATGTACCCGATGTGATGAGCGCGGTGATATCCTATCCCGAATCACCGGAACATCCGGCTTTCCAGGTCACTCTCAGGGTAAATTTTGTGAGTGGCGAAGGTGACCGTGCCTCGACCAAGATTGTGGGTTCTGAAGGAGTTATTGACATGAGCGATGGCGGCGGCTTTACCATACATAAAAGCAAAATGTCGGTAGCGCCTGGCTATGGTGGCTGGGACGCATTCGGAACCTATCCCGAAGCTATGCAAAAAGCCATTGTGGCGGATTACAATAAAAAATATTCAGCCGCCGACCAGCAGACAACCAAAATGGATGATGTGGTGTATCACGAGCCTGAAGGCTATAACGACTCCAACGAACATTTTGCCAATTTTTTTGACTCGATGCGTACCGGTAAACCCGTAGTGGAGGATGCTGCTTTTGGTTTCCGCGCTGCGGCACCCTGCCTGGCTTGTAACGACAGCTACTTTGAAAACAGGATTATTAAGTGGGATCCGGTGGGGATGAGGTTGGTGTAGAGATACAGATACTCTTCGTTGTCATTTCGAACGAGGTACGAGGAGAAATCTTTTGCTGCCGCGGGCTTTCAGCCCGTGGTGTACATGCCTCAGCTTTCAGCTGAACTAAAGCTGAAAGCTTTAACTTCGCTCCCGCGAGATACGCTGCGCTAATCTCGCGGGAGCGAAGTTAAAAAAGGCCTGTCACCCTGAGCTTGTCGAAGGGTCGAGCGCAGAGGCCTACCCACCATGCTTCGACGGAGCTCAGCATGACACCCGTCATCTCTTTTTTGAAATTAACATAAAATAAAAAAGCCGCTAAACGCGGCTTTTTATATGTTTAGTAAAATTTAAATCTTTATTCTTCCACCATTTCACTGTTGGGGCTGTTTACTTCGGGCACCTCGTGTTTAAAATAGTGTTTCTGAAATAGCAGGATCATAATAACCCCTACGCAAATAGAAGCATCGGCCAGGTTAAATACCGGTCTGAAAAACTCAAACGCCTCATTACCCCAAACAGGTACCCAGGCCGGGAAGGTGCCCCGGAACAATGGGAAGTAAAACATATCAACTACACGCCCATGAAATAGCGGGGCATAATTGTACATGATACCGTAAAAGGTAGAGTCGATAATATTACCTACGGCTCCGGCCAAAATAAGCGCCACATTCATAATAAGGCCACGGTGGTATTTATGCTTTATCAAATAAATAAGGCAATAAACAATACCACATACCGCAAAAATGCGAAACAGCGTTAATGCCAGTTTACCTGCATCACCTCCCCATTCCATACCAAACGCCATACCGTTGTTTTCGGTATAGTGCAACATACCATGACTACCCAAAAAATGGATCTCTTCGCCCATGAACATATGTGCCCTTACCCAGGTTTTAATGATCTGGTCAAACAGAATAATAAATATAGCAGTTAGAAAAGGTTTGGTGTAAGCAGCCTTCATTTATTGCTTTAATTTAGCTTCCATAGTCAAGGTGGTGTGCGGCACGGCGCGCAAACGCTCCTTGGGTATCAGTTTACCGGTTTCGCGGCAAATACCGTAAGTTTTGTTTTCAATACGCACCAGGGCAGCTTCTAACTGGTCAATAAATTTTTTCTGACGGGCAGCTAACTGGTTAATTTGTTCTTTTTCCAGTGTGGCCGAGCCATCTTCCAATGTTTTATAAGTACCGGCAGTATCATCAGTTCCGTTCGCATTTGGCGAGCTTAACGAAGTTGCCAGCGAGTTTAACTCTTCTTTGGCAATACGCAGTTTATCAAGAATAAGAGTTTTAAACTCTTGCAGGTCCGATTCAGAATATCTGGTTTTTTCGTTTTCTACTTTCATTTATACTTTACTAATAACAATAAAAATTTCATTTCCGTCAATCTCTACCTTGTCACCTTCATTTAACTGAGCGTCAAGCACTATGCTCTCGGCTAAAATTTCGGCGCAAATATAGGATAAATTATTTTTTACCGCTTCGCTGATATAAGGATGTTCGCTAATGCTCACATTAATCTTATCAGTTACTTCAAAACCTTTTGTTTTACGCAGGTTCTGGATACGGTTTATCAACTCTCTCGCAATCCCCTCCTCTTTTAATTCATTGGTTATGGTAACATCTAAAGCCACAGTTAGTTTTCCCAAATTTGCAACTTGCCATCCGGGAACATCTTCTGCAATAATTTCTACATCAGCAACCTGTATTAAATACTTGTTATCAAGCACATTAACACCACCATCACTTTCCAGTCTGGTTATATCATCCTGTGAAAAATTATTTATAGCCTCTGCCACAGCCTTCATATCCTTACCTACTTTTTGACCTAAGGCCTTAAAGTTTGGCTTTATTTTCTTTTTAATAATGCCTGCGGTATCGGTAATATACTCAATATCCTTAATGTTGGTTTCAGACAAGATCAATTCTTTTACCTGCTCCACATGCTGCTTAAAGCCCTTGTCCAATATAGGTAATAATATTTTGCTGAGCGGTCTGCGCACCGGGATTTCGATCTTTTTACGTAATGACAACACCAATGACGATACATCCTGCGCCAGCTGCATACGCTCTTCCAGATCCGCATCAACCAACTCATCATGGTAGGTTGGGAAATATGCCAGGTGTACCGATTCAAATTCCTCTTTACCGGTAACCTTGTTCAGATCTTTATATAAACTATCGGCAAAGAACGGAGCTACAGGCGCCATTAATTTGCTAATGGTAATTAAGCAGGTATACAATGTTTGATATGCCGACAGTTTATCGTCGGAGTTATCTGATTTCCAAAAACGGCGGCGGCTTAAGCGGATATACCAGTTGCTAAAATGCGCATCCACAAATTCCTGTATGGCACGGGCAGCTTTTGTTGGCTCATAATCGGCATAAAAACCATCAACCTCGCGGCTCAAGGTATTAAGTAACGATATTACCCAACGGTCAATTTCCGGGCGTTGTGCCAAGGCTATTTCGGGCTCGCTGTATCTAAACTGATCGATATTGGCATACAGCACAAAGAAGGAGTAAGAGTTGTACAGCGTACCAAAAAACTTACGGCGCACCTCGTCAATACCTTCTTCATTAAATTTAAGATTGTCCCATGGGGCGGCATTGCTGATCATGTACCAGCGGGCAGCGTCGGCACCGTATTGTTCGATGGTAGAGAACGGATCAACGGCATTTCCTAAACGTTTTGACATTTTGTTGCCGTTTTTATCCAGCACCAAACCGTTCGAAACCACATTTTTGAAGGAGATACCCTTGTTGCCCACTTTGGCATTTACCGCCTTTACTTCATCGCTGCATTCGCTCAGCATTACGGCTATAGCGTGCAGGGTAAAGAACCAGCCACGGGTTTGGTCAACCCCTTCGGCAATAAAATCGGCAGGGTAGGCAGCAGCAAATTCTTCTTTGTTTTCAAAAGGGAAGTGCCATTGCGCGTAAGGCATAGCGCCCGAATCAAACCAAACGTCGATCAGATCGGGCTCGCGGAACATTTTGTTACCGGCAGCCGAGGTCAGGATCACATCATCCACATAAGGGCGGTGCATATCTTCCAGTTTAAAACCTGCAGGCATAAAACCGGCCGCAATTGATTTTTCAATCTCGGCATTCAGCTCGGCTATGGAGCCGATACATTTTTCTTCTGAGCCGTTTTCCTCGCGCCAGATAGGTAGCGGTGTACCCCAGTAACGTGAACGCGACAGGTTCCAGTCGACCAGGTTTTCCAGCCAGTTACCAAAACGACCTGTACCGGTTGACTCCGGTTTCCAGTTGATGGTTTTGTTGAGCTCCACCATTTTATCCTTTACCGCGGTGGTACGGATAAACCAGCTATCGAGCGGGTAATATAATATCGGTTCGTCTGAACGCCATGAGTGCGGGTAGCTGTGCTCATATTTTTTAACGTCAAACGCTTTATTGTCTTCTTTCAGTTTGATAGAGATGAGTACATCCGTTGCCTTAAAACCAGGCTCGGCACGTTCTGCATCACTATAGTATTCTTCTTTAACGTAGCGACCGGCAAAATCGGTTACTTCATCAACAAAACGACCCTGTTTGTTAACCAGTGGAACTTCTTTCCCTGTTTCATCCAATACCATTACCGATGGCACGTTTTGTTCTTTACAGGCCCTGAAGTCATCCGCTCCAAATATAGAAGCGGTGTGCACGATACCTGTACCATCTTCGGTAGTCACAAAGTCGGCAGGGATCACACGGAACGCATTTTTCTCCAGGTTTTCATTGCTCACGTAAGGCATCAGCTGGTGATAACGCAAACCAATCAGCTCAACGCCTTTAAACTCGGCTCTTACTTCCCAGGGAATAATTTTATCACCACCTTTATAATCCTGAAACGAAGCTTTTTCACCTTCGGCTTTAAAGTATTTGCCTACCAATGCTTTGGCAAGCACTACGCTCACCGGTTCATAAATATAAGGGTTAAAAGTGCGGATCTTTACGTAATCAATATTTTCGCCAATGGCCAGTGCGCAGTTTGATGGCAGTGTCCATGGAGTGGTTGTCCAGGCCAGTATCGCGGTATCCTCGTTTACATCCTCAAATAAAACAGGAATCAGGGGATGCTGCTGATCGTTCTTTAAATGGAACTGGGCTACTATCGAAGTATCCTTTACCATTTTGTAGGTACCCGGCTGATTTAACTCGTGTGAGCTCAAACCGGTACCCGATTTTGGCGAGTATGGCTGTACCGTGTAACCTTTGTATAAAAGATCTTTTTTATAAAACTCCTTCAGTATCCACCAAAGGCTTTCAATATATTCGTTTTCATAGGTAACATAGGGATCGTCAAGATCAACCCAGTAACCCATTTTTTCGGTCAGGTCGTTCCAAACGTCGGTATAGCGCATTACTTCCTTGCGGCAAGCATCGTTATAATCTTTAACGCTTATCTTTTTACCAATATCATCTTTGGTTATCCCTAAAGCTTTTTCAACGGCAAGTTCAATAGGCAAGCCATGGGTATCCCAACCGCCTTTACGCTTTACCTGGAAACCTTTTAACGTTTTATAACGGCAAAAAATATCCTTTATGGAACGCGCCATCACGTGGTGAATACCGGGCATACCATTAGCGCTCGGCGGCCCTTCGTAAAACGTGTAGGGGTTATTTGCCGGACGACTGCTGATACTTTTGCCAAATATGTTGTTCTGCTTCCAAAACTCCAGTATCTCTTTGCCTGTTTGCGATAGGTTTAACTGCTTATATTCCTTATACATGTATATAGTTCACCTCAATTTTTAGAGGTTGCAAAAATACGGAAATTATAAATGATTTTTTTAATTTGGACGAATGAAAAATAAAGTAAGGCGTACAGTATTGATGTTATTGATTGCCGTGATCTTGTTTTCGGCGTCAATGGCTATCCCTGCTTTATTCCATTCGGGCTGGAAAGACCTTGTTCAGGGTGCCGCGCTGGGCCTAACCATAGCCGGTATCATCAGTATTATCACCCTGGTTATTGATTACTTACGGGAAACAAAAAAAGGTGCCTGATCCGGTATTTTTTAGGCGGCCATAAAATTATATCTTTATATACTTAAAAAAAGCACCAGATGAAATCCAAAACATATATCATTATTTCGGGAATTATATTTATCACCGCTTTAATCATTAGCCTGCAAAGCGCCGATCATTCTACCATTGATAAATGGGCCAGTTTTGTGATGGGCCTTACCTCGGTTGCGTTCATAGGCGGCCTGATATCTCTTTTTAAAAAAGGCAAATCTTCTAAAAACCAACAGGCGCTGAATTAATAGATACTCCTGCTGGCCCCACCATCAACGGGTATAGTAGTACCGCTGATGTAAGCGGCCTGATCTGATGCCAGGAAGGTCACCAGCGCGGCCAACTCTTCGGGCTTACCGATACGGCCAAGCGGTATGCTTTTGGCCCGGTCTTTTATAGCCTGCTCGGGGTCCACATCTTTGGGTAAAGTATGTTTTATCCTGTCGGTCAGGATCAATCCGGGCGCCACATTATTTACGGTGATATTGTACGGACCAAATTCATCGGCCATCAGTTTAGCCATCCCCACTACGCCCATCCGCATTGCGGTTGACAGCACCGAAGCACCCAACACCGCCTTTACCGAAACGCTCACAATGTTGATGATGCGCCCGCTGCCTGTTTTTTGCATATGCGGCAATACCAGGCGACTGAAACGCGCAACGCTTAACAGGTTAAGGTCAAAAGCTTTTTGCCATTGCTCGTCGTCAAAGTTCTCGAATTTATCAAACGGAGGGCCGCCAGCATTGTTCAGCAAAATATCTATCCGCCCAAAAGCATTTGCGGCTTTATTAATAAACGCTTCTATCTCGTCGGCTTTGGAAACATCAACAGGGATAGGGATTACCTCATTGCCGGTAAGCGCTTTTATTTCGGCGGCTGTTTTATTCAACGCCTCTTCATCGCGTGAGCCAATGATCACCCTTGCGCCTTCGGCAGATAAAGCTATTGCTACAGCCTTTCCTAATCCTTTACTGGCTGCTAATATTACAGCTACTTTGTTGTTGAGTTTAAGATCCATATGCCCCTCACTGCCCTCCCCTAAAGGGTGAGGGTTCTGATTTGCGTTTGTATTTATTTACCTTTCCTTTGGAGAGGATTTAGGAGAGGTGTTACTCCTCAATATCCGGTCCTTTTATTTTTTTACGATCGACACCGCCATCCAGGCTCAGTAAAAAAGCAGGAAGCAGCGTGAGGTTACTAATCATGGCTACCAGCAGCGTTATGGATAATAATATACCCAGAGCTACGGTGCCGCCGAATTTGGATACCGCGAATATGCCGAAACCAAAAAACAGTACCGTAGCGATAAATATCATGCTTACCCCGGTTTCGCGTATGGTATCAGACACAATGCGCGATATCCCTTTACGTGTATAACGCAGCTCGTGACGGTAACGGGTAATAAAATAAATAGTCTGATCGGACGAGATACCCATCGCTATGCTGAATATCAATATGGTTGATGGTTTCAATGGGATTCCAAAAAAGCCCATGATACCTGCCGTAATAATCAGCGGTACCAGGTTGGGCACCAGCGAAATGGCTATCATTTTTACCCCTCTGAATAATATCCACATCACCCCGGCTATCAGAAAAATAGCCCAGGCCAAACTTTCGTACAGGTTTTTAAGCAGGTAATTGGTACCCTTTATAAAAATAATGCTGGAGCCGGTAAGCTCTACATGAAACTTTTTAGGGTTAAATATCGAATCGATACGGGGTTGCAGCTCGGCCAGTACCACGTTCATTTTTTTTGACCCGGCGTCCACCATTTCAAAGGTTACCCGGGTTATCCGGTGATCCTTATCCAGGTAGGTATTCAGCGCTCCAGATGTATTTTTACCCGAATTAGCGGCGTAGTTGAGTATAAAATTTTGCTCCAAACCATCGGGCAAACGATAGTATTCCGGGTTGCCGCCATAGAATGCCTGGGTAGAGAATTTTAATACCTGGATGAGGGAAATGGAACGGCTGAATTGCGGGTACGAGGAGATCAGCTTTTCCAGTTTCTCTACCTTGCGGATCACCGCCTGGTTCACTACACCATTTTTCCGTTTGGTATCGATACTTACCTCAAGCGGCAATACTCCGTTAAAATTCGATTCAAAAAACTTCAGATCTTCCAGCGTGTTATTATGCTGCGGAAGGTCATCAACCACATAACCATTGATATTGATGTGATAAATGCCCACCGCCGAGATAACTACCAGCACCAGCGTAATGATATAGATAGCTTTACGTTTTTGATGCACCAGGGTATCCAGCTTAATCAATAAAGCTTTCATCCATTTACTATCCTTAATACCGGTTTGCTTTTTTGGTGCCGGCAGGTAACTGAATACAATGGGTACCAATATCAGGCTCAAAGCAAAGGTGGATAGTATCCCCAGCGAAGCCACCAAACCAAACTGGGTCAAGAGTTCGCTGTTGGTAAAGCACAATACGCCAAAACCAATGGCAGTAGTAATGTTGGCAATAAAAGTAGTGATACCTGCTTTTTCGAGCGCTATGGCCAAAGCATCCATTTTATTGCCCGATATTTCAAACTCGTGGTAGTATTTATTGAGGATAAAAATAGTGTTCGGGATACCGATAACCACCACCAGCGGCGGGATGATGCCGGTTAAAATGGTCATTTCATAGTGCATCATATACAGGATGCCCAGGCTCCACAGTACCCCCAGCACCACAATAAGCACAGGGAATATTACCGGAAAAAACGAACGGAAAAAGATAAGCAGAATGATAGCCGTAATTAATATAGACAGCCCCAGGAACATGGAAAACTCATGCGCCACTAAATCGCCTACAACGGTACGGATGAGCGGCAGCCCCGAGTAATGTACCTTAATGCCATGCTTTTGCTCAAAAGCTTGCCCCAGCTGAAGCATTTTATTAATAACAGGCACACGCTTGGGTGTGTTGATTATTTTATCATCAAAAGTAATAGCCATTAAGGTCGACTTACCATCGTTACTCAATACCACTCCTTTATAAAATGGCAGGTTTAAAAGCTGTTGCTTTACACTATCAACCGCCTGTACCGAAGGCAGCACACCGGTAACTAATGGCTTTACCACAAAACGATGCTGCAGGGTATCTTTTTCTAAATTGTACACGTTAGCAGCTGAAACCACGGCCTTTACACCATTGATCTGTTTAAGCTGCTTGCCAATCAGGAACCAATCGTTAAACACATCTTTATCAAATATCTTGTCAGATTTGATGCCCAGCACCATTGAGGAGGCATCCTGACCAAAAGTTTGTTTAAACTGATTATAGCGGATATAGGCCGAATCGGTAACGGGTAGTACTTTACCCCCGTTAAAGGTTATTTTTACTTTCGACGCCTCAAACCCCATAAAAGCACTCAGTGCTAAAACGCAGATAAATACGATGAGTCTGTTTTTAAGGATAAAAGAAGCGGTATGTTTCCAGAACATTTGAGTGACATTAAGGGCGCCGCTAAACTACGAAATTTGATTTACCCACCCACGCAAGATATTGACATTGTGACAAAATGTTAATTTACAGGCTTACTTATAGCAGATGGGAGTAAATTTGATCATTAAGTTTTTTGCCTCCGCATGCATAAGCGTTCAAAAAACGCTAAGTATATGGGCTATTGTTCTTATAGGTTTGCATGCATTAAATACCGTGTTTTCACCTATTGTCACGTTAAAATATTAACTACATATTCAGCGGTGTTATTTTAAAGAATAAACAAATTGCTCCTATGCCTAAACCCTCGTTCAAAAAGTTTCATTTCTTATTGATATTTATTTCAGTTTGTTTAATAGCCGCCGTGATTAACAGTTGTAAAAAAGATTTACATGCAGATCAGCAAAGTGCAGCTTCCGACCCTACGGTTATAAAAGCCAAAACCTGGTATGAAAATACCTATCCAATGAATAATAAATTGGGGACTCAGGCTTCCACCCCAACTACCGACCTAAGCCAATGGATAAAACCCGATTGGCAACATGCTGTCAGCTATTCGAGGTTCAATAAA
This sequence comes from Mucilaginibacter inviolabilis, assembly GCF_011089895.1. Classification (NCBI taxonomy): domain Bacteria; kingdom Pseudomonadati; phylum Bacteroidota; class Sphingobacteriia; order Sphingobacteriales; family Sphingobacteriaceae; genus Mucilaginibacter; species Mucilaginibacter inviolabilis. The sequence goes on along the minus strand of NZ_JAANAT010000003.1, from coordinate 461,060 downwards.
CAGGTGATTGAGATGCCGGTTGACCCGGGTGCTAAATTTGAAACAGCCTTGTTAATTGGGACAGTTAAATCGAATAAAAGCTACAGCCGAAATTATTTTTTGTTGTTGAATGATGGCCAAAAGTACGAGGCCTATGTAATGATGGTCACTGCCGACTCGGCTTATGTAAACAATGATCTGAGCAAGCTGTCACATAATTCCTATCGTAAACACGATGCCGACTTTAGCGGATCGGTACTTTATTTTACACCCAAGGGCGAATATGTAGACGGATATGCCTATAAAAATGGGCAGCTCATACCTGCATCAGCAAACCAGCAAACAGATAAACCCAAAGTACAAAGTGTTCAAACTAACGGCAAAAAAACAAATGTGGAGGTCAATTGCATAGCCTGGTATTTAGACAGCTATCAAAATGGCGTTTTAGTAAGCGAGGTATATCTTTACACTACCTGTACAGGCGTTGGCGAGCCTGGTGGCGGTGGTAGCAGTAGTGGCGGAGGAAATAAACCGCCTCCACCCAAACCGCATTGTACACCAGCCGGAACGACAGACCCGCCATCAGATCCCGGCGGTTTTCCGGAACCAGATCCCGGAACTTGCCCGATTTTGGTTAGCAACATAGTAATAAATGATGTGAAAGATTCCTGTTTAAAAACAACTTTAGATGTCATGATAAACAGCAACTTATCCGGAAAAATAGCATTTATTATCAATGATGTTTTTAATAGCTCTGATAGAGTTAACTTAACGTTTCAGGATTATAGTGATACTAGCCCCAATGCACCGCCAGCTATAACAGACCTACCAATAAAAGCAAATGGTGCATATAATGAAACTATTAATCTGAATATGGGCCAGTTAAAAGATGCAAGTATGGAATTTAAAACCATTATTGCAATACACGAGATTCTCCATGCTTATATGAATTACAATAAGGAGTATTATGGACTGGCACTACAACAACATCAAGCAATAGCTCAAAAATATGTTGGTGATATCAAAACATTTGTTCAAGGACTATATCCCACTTTATCTGATCCTGATGCCTATGCCATAATTTTAAACGGCATGAAAGATGTATATAAAGACGCTAATGCATACCAATCTTTACTAAATAGTTATAATACCAACCAAGCAAACTATGAATATCAAAGAGCTGGCATATATGGCACACCTTGCAATAAATAATCATGAAAATAAAATCAATCTTTATTATATCAATACTTTTGATAAGTTCTTTAGGTTTATCGGCGCAAACACGAGAATTAAACAATGTTGAAATTTCCGAACACGTTAATAAATGTTTATTTAATAATTATCATCCAGATTCAATTATTCTGTCAAAAACCTGCAGACGAGGCTGCATTTTTATTAAATTTAGAATTAATAAGGAAGGCAAAATAAGTGAACTGGCTTTTAGTAAAGATTCAACTGCATTTATAATTAGCGCCTTAAGGCAGTCTATAAGCTCCTTACAAAAGGATGTGGCGTTAATAAATACATTAAAAAAATCTGGCAGGACGATAATCCAACCATTTATTTACTTTTATCAGGCAGGTTGTAACTTTCCTCGATTTACTAACGAGTCTCCCACATTACAGGAGAGGTTAGATTTTTATTACACTCATGTAATGATTTCGGGAAAAATGGATCATATAGATGATGCCATCTTAGATATGTTAAACTTTAACGGCAATGAACTTCAGGCTTTGGATGGAATATTATTAAGTCCTATTCAAGTTAGTTCAGGTTCAATGGAGTAAAAACAATAGCAAGCTATCGGTTTACATCCTTTGCTACCGAAAGTGCCCTGCTTGTAGCCATACGCAATGAAAAAATTTATCTAATCATAACTAACCACAAGCGTGCGCTAGCTGGAGACTTCCGTTGGAACCAAATGTCAACCATAAAATAAAAGCAGCCATGAAACACCTTACAATATTATTTACTTTCATCGTTTTTACATCGCTTAATACAAAGGCACAGTTAAAAATTTACGGGGGGAAAAAACATGACCAATTTTTGGGTTGTATGAGCTGTAATACGGAAGATTCAAATTCGATTTGGAGTTCTTTTGGTGATTATGGTTCTATGCACAACGCTAATTCCATATGGAACCCTGATGGTAAATACGGCAGTAAGACAAGTGACTTTTCTCCCTTTAATAAAAACGCCAAATATCCTCCTGTCATATTAGATAGAAGTGGGAAACCCCATGGCTATATCACTATAAATGAGAAGTTTCCTGATAGAGCTCCAAAGGGAGGAATGGCCGACAATATTTGTAAATGGCGAGACGACATCATAGAAGATATACCCGGTTATTATGATAGGCTTTATCGCCCTAAAAATTAGATTATTAAAGATTAGATTTTATTTTTATATCTAGTCGGAGCATTCCCCTGTACATGACCACAGCGGAATACTTGCGGCACCTCAAAGTCATGGAGTATCCAATTAATAAAGCCTTATACGATATGAAAGTTCTCTTGATTTTAATGATATTTTTATCGCTCTTTGTGGGCATATCAATTAATGGTGTGTGGAGTTCGTTATATAATTTTGAATTTCCAAGCGTAATAGATATGATTAAGACGGGTATATTCACGAAAATAGAAATCATCGAATGGGCACTATTACTGGTGGTGCATATGGTAATAGTTATTTTGCCCTTTTTAACTAAAGTAAAATATTTTAGACATTTATTAATGATAGCACCTGCAATATTTGTATTGCTTTATTTCATAGTTGGCGGAGCTGTAGCATTTTTACTAGTTCCATTTATTATAGTTTGGGTAATTGCGGTATTCAAACAAGGTAAAACAGGAACTATAACAAATTAGTTGAGCTTGATCTATGATTGGCAAAAAAGACATCCAGCCGGTACATGCATTTGGTTTATGCAAACCAAAAAGAAAATAAGTATTACAGACTAACATGAAATATATATACCTGATACTTTTATTCATCACCATAGGCTTTACGGCCAATGCTCAGGATACAGTAAAAAAAAGAAAGCTAGTTGTACAGGATTTTAAGCTTAACCAAAAAACCGTAGTGAAAGATTCAACAGGTAAGCTTTATACCTATCAGGAATGGAATAGCTTACTCGCTAAGCAAAAAAACTTGTGTTTGTGGCCCGATAATATGGACGACCCACAAACTTCTTTTACCATCGTGAAAAAAGCGCCTGGCGAAACTAGGTTCCACGCGGTTAAAACCAGAGTAGAGGATGTACCCCCTGCTCAACGAACAAAAACTCAGCAGGAAGCACTTGACCGATACATAGCCGCACTCCCCAAACCCCGTGAATCGGAACAGTTTACAACCGGCCAAGAAATAGAATCATTCAGTACCCACGATCTAAACGGCAATAAAATAAAACTGAAGGATTTACATGGAAAAGTGGTGGTATTGAACTTTTGGTTTATTGGTTGCCCAGGGTGTATGCAGGAAATACCGGAGTTAAATAAACTTGTCGATACTTATAAAGACAACTCGGATGTAGTTTTTCTGGCTATAGCCTTAGATGCAGGTGATAAGCTAACAGATTTTTTGAAAACCACACCTTTTAATTATGATATCATTGACGATGGCCGTTTTATAGCTAACACCTACAAAATACAGCTGTATCCTACCAGCGTAATTTTAAACAAGGAAGGCAAAGTAGCGTTCCATACTGTGGGCTTTGCAATAAACTTGCCTTACTGGATGCAAAAGACCATTAATGAGGCATTGAAATAATAAGTGGAGACAATGCCCATACTTGCCCCGCTGGTATGCGTATTGTGTATGTGTATTCAACGTTACATGGAGAAGATGTGATGAAAGTACACGCGTACACCAACGGGAGGCTTTCGATGGCGTATTACCCGGCAATAAGCACCAGTTGCTCCCGAAACTCTTGTAAGGTTATTTTGCCGGATGCAAAGCGGTTTTCTAATAGCAATGTTTCTTCTCTCCGGCTAAAGGGCCTATTGTAAATAGCTTGCAATAGGTCATGCTCCTGCGGTAAGGGTGTTGTAATGTGCGTCAAAGTATTAAATGCTTCAAAATAGCGTATACCCAGTACCCTTTGTGATACCGCGTTAAAATGAATTTGATCTTCATTGGCTGTTAACCCGGCTGCCGTTACAAAATAACAATGGTTACGCGTTTGAGCATATTGTAACAGCGCCTGATTGACCAATGGATACGCGGTAAAATAGCTGCCGTACAAACCGGCTGTCAAAAAATCTCCCAATGCGCCCACAATCAAAGGAACATCCGGCACGTTTAATTCCATACGCAGTTCATGAACTATCCGGTCAAATTTTTCGGCATAGGCCGCAGCACCATCTGCAGAACAATCGTTTTCGCCCTGGTGCCATAAAATACCAGAGAGCTTGCTGCTGCGTTGTGCCAGTTTAGCCTGGGCCAACGCATTGTCAAAAAGTACTCCGCCGACTGCCCAGTCATCCAGGCTGGTGCCACCATCGGCGCAAGGGATCAGGCCTATTTCTTCCCCGGGATTATTCATATGCCAGGCAGCGGCAAAAGACGCCGCCAAACCAACGCCAGCCGAGGGGCGATCGTTATGAATGGGTTCTGTCATGACCTGCCAGCGGCCATTGCGCAGCATTTTAACAGATTCATTAAAAACGGGCGGAACTTGCTCTATAAAACCACGCCCCGCTATATTTGACTGACCTATTAATAAAAAAGAATGTATCATTGTTAATTTTTGTAATCATTTAACCCAATACCTAACAGCGTTTATGGCAAACCTATGCTTCGGCTAAAAGAGTACCAGGCAAATTTTTTAATATCATTTGGGGCAACATCTCCAGATTGTAATGCTTGAATGGTAGTGTTGATCATATTCACAAACAGCATACGGATCCAGGCAACAGACAAACTATCGCTGATCAGCTTTTGCCGCTGTAGCTCCGGAACAAGGCTAAACCAGTTGTTTTTTGCCTGTTCGTAAGCTTCATTTTCAGCGGCTTTGGGTTTTTCATTCAAATACTTTGTTTGAAGCGTATTCAAAAACGCGTATTTCACCCCGCAATCAATACCCGCGTATAACATTTCCTCCAATTGCGCCACAGGATCTGTACTGCTATTATAAGCCTTGAGCATGGCATGATGCCAGGTTTGCATCATATCGGCCCAACAGGCATCTATCAGTGAGGTTCTGTCTTTAAAATACCGATGCAATGTTCTTCTGTTTACTCCTGCCTTTTCGGCAATCATATCCAGCGGAGCATAAAAATCCTCATTCAAAACCGTTATAGCACTGTCTATAATTCTCTGACTGGTCATACTAGCGCAAATATATGACAAATGCCACACAGATGAGACATTTTATTAAAAAAAACAAATATCAGCCGTGTGCCTGGATTTAAGTAAATACTCTGGAACAGCTACCACGGATACGCTACTATAAGTATAAAACGTGTCCCTAAATCATTAATCTGCCCCACCAATAATTCCTCAGAAAATTGGTATATTTGTAAGTATACAACGGCCCGGTTTCCTGTAAAAAAGGAAAATCGGGCCGTTGTGTTAAAGGGAAAAGAGATACAAAAACCGGCCTTTTACCAGATAGTTATTTGACAATCAATATTTTAATACTTTTTAAAGTTTTTAAAACCCATCAAAACCATGTTATAATTTGTTAAAAAGTGTTAAAATCGATGTTTTTCGAGTGCTTTTGAGCCGTTTTTGCCCCATTTTCAGCCCGAAAAGTGTTAAAATTTAAGGTTTAAAAAGTTTTTTGGCCACCAAATTCATAAGTGCCAATAACAATGTACTTTTGTATATGAGAAGACTGATACGCAGTTTTGGCTTTGCCTTTAAGGGCTTGCAATATGCCACCAGCACCCAGCCCAACTTCCGGATACACCTGGGGGCAACGGTTATTGCTATTGGCCTGGGAATCATGCTGCACCTCTCCACCGCCGAATGGCAATGGGTAGCGCTCAGTATAGCCCTGGTTCTGGTAACCGAGCTCATCAACACCGCCATTGAAACCCTTACTGATCTGGTTTCACCTACGTATAACATCAAGGCCGGCCATGTTAAGGATGTGAGCGCTGGAGCGGTAGTAATTGCCGCGGTATTTGCATTAGTTACGGGCTGTATCATTTTTATACCGAAACTCCTTTTACTGGTATAACATGCTGCATAAAACCCGGGGTATTGTATTTAAAGCAACCGACTATGGCGAAAGCAGCGTTATTGTACAGCTATTTACCGAAAAGTTTGGCCTGCAATCATACATTATCAATGGTGCAAAAAAGCCCAAAGCCAAAATTGGTCGCAATATGCTGCAGCCCCTGCACCTGCTTGACCTGGTTGTTTATCATAAAAATACGGGTAGCGTGCAGCGAATTTCCGAGCTAAAAAACTCGCCGGTATTGCAAAGTATCCCTTATGATGTGATCAAAAGCTGTATTGTCATTTTTTTGAATGAAGTGCTGTACAAAGCCATAAGGCAACAATCGGCTGATGAAAATTTGTTTGATTTTGTATTTAGTGCTATTGAGTGGCTCGATCACCAACCCGGGAGTGTGGCCAACTTTCACCTGCTGTTTTTGGTTCAGCTTACTCGCTATCTGGGCTTTTATCCGGATAGATATCAAGCCGGCCAGGCCGATTATTTTGACATGAAGAACGGCACATTCAGCAACTACAAACCCGATAACCTGCTGTACTTATCACCGCCTCATACGCAAAACTTTCACCAGCTTTTGCAATGCAGTTTTGAAAATATACAACAATTAAAATGGAGTAATGATGAGCGCCGGTACCTGATCCAAAAACTATTGGAATATTACGCCTTGCATATTGAAGGTTTCGGCAATATACGCTCTGCGGATGTGCTGGAGGAAGTATTGTCTTAGATATACATTATCAATGGTCTTATTAGTAAAATGAAGAGGACTGAAATAAAAAAAGAGAAAGCCAAAGGCTGCCTCTTTTTTGTTGACTGACCTCATTATTTACCATAAAGAACTAATTGGTTAGATCGATAATAACAATTGTTACAAATATATGCACTATAGAATTAGTAGACTAACTTTTTAATAAAAATTTAACACAGATTGAGCTCGTACAGTGCATTATAGCTGTCAGGTTTACCAGCAAGCCATCACTTTAAGTACTCAATCACTCCAAAAATTAAAACAGGTTAGTTAAGGTATTGTAAAGATATTTACCTTTGCCGCCATCATAACATAAGTGGTTACTTATTAAAAACTTAAAGATCTGTTAACGTTACCCAAGGTAAATTTGTAATAAGCTTTATAATAAGCATTTCAAAAACTTTGACCGGGCGGTTACCGTATATGGATCAAACACGATGGATAATTCAGAAAAGATAAAAGCAGGGATTCAAAAGCTTAAAGCTGTATGCGCCAATCCCGGATATTTTTTCAAGTCCCTTTTCAGTAAAGAAAGGGGAAAACAATTCATCAAAAACCATTTATTTAATCCCGAACACTCTGCGCAGCTTAAAGCACTATCAATTGGTTTTGGTGTATTTATGGGTATAGTACCTATATGGGGCTTTCAGCTGATTGTTGCTTTTTCATTGGCTATATTATTAAAGTTAAATAAGGCCTTAGTTCTTTTAGCCGCACACATCAGCTTTGCGCCCTTAATACCGGCAGTGATATTTTTAAGCTATAAAGCCGGCGGCTTTTGGATGGGCGAAAAAAACACCGAAATTCCTTTTAATGGCGACATCTCCTTAAAGTCGATCAGTATTCACCTGGAACAATACTTGTATGGCAGTGTATCACTTGCTATAGTTGCCGGTTTAACAGCGGGCTTATTAACCTTTGTACTACTTAAGCTTGCAAGCAAGAAAACTGTTATAGCAGCCTAAACGGTAGCACTAAATAATTTGAACAATTTATTATGATATCTGCGCAGCATCTTATTGTTATTACTTGCTACTGGTTTATTCATCAGCAATTTTTAAGATCAGTATATTAAATAGATTAATGACCCTATTTATTCATATATGGTTAACGAAATATATTTATAAATCCCTCCCAATGATAAAACCTTTTAACATAAGGACTCCTAAAGCCCTATGTTATTCATAAAAAACACGCTAACTATTTATTTATCTGTGCATTTCACACTTATCAGAAACATATAATCAAAGGATTTTAACGAAAACGTTGTCGTAAATAAAAACAGCTAAAACTTATGAAAACCTGATCTCCCGGGATATTTTTGGTAAGTACAGTTTAGTATTTTGCCAATTACAAATAATAAGAAGCGCTTTAATTTAATTATAAAACAGCTTAGTTATTAACCATAAAACTGCTTTATATCCATACCTGCAAATTTCATTGTCCTGCGAGAACGTGAATACTGTTTGGGCATTACCTTACAGGTGGAATAATAGCGGCATCCAATAAACTAAAACCTTAGATCAATGAAAAAATAAATCAGGCCTCCAACAAAAAAGAAATCGGCAGTGGGTTCAGCACTACCGAAATCAATTCATTTCCCTTTTAGTCAAACAACAACATTAAATGTTGCCGGGAATTTTTTTGCCTAATTCAACCGAAATTTTAATAAGCAATACAAATATGAAGAAAAAATCTTCACATTTTGTTATGTAACAACGTGCATTTGTGCATGATAGTATCTGCTATATGCTATCATCTTCAAGCAGACTTGACCTAATATTCTGAGGTTTAAGTTTCCTGTATTGTATCTATTAAATTTTAGGGTAAAAGCTACACAGGTTTATTGACGATAGATCTGTATATCTCATTGCATGGGTAAGGTATGCCTGCTTCATTTCAATCAAAAGCAAACCACTTAAACCATTTAATACCATTAAAATTATGAGAAAACAAATTACTCTCCTTATTTTATTCTTCCTCGCCAGCAGCAAGCTTGCTCTGGCTCAGGATCAATCCGTAACAGGTACAGTTAAGGACGATAAAGGTCCCTTGCCTGGTGTAACTGTTAAAGTAAAGGGAACGGGCAAGGGTGTTGCCACCGATGTAAAAGGCCACTACATCATTAGTGCATCATCAAACGCCACACTGGTATTTAGTATTGTTGGATATACCAGCCAGGAACAGCCTGTAAATAACCGAAACCAAATTAACATTACCTTATCTGAAGACAACAAACAGCTGAACGAGGTTGTAGTAATTGGTTACGGAACTCGTCAAAAAAAGGATGTTACCGGGGCCGTATCCAGTGTAAAAGCTACTCAGCTTGAAAATGAAAACCCCACAAGTATTGGCGACGTGCTTAAAGGCAACATTCCCGGACTTACCGTGAGTATGAACACTTCGGCCAAAGGCGGAGGGGATTTGCTGCTCCGCGGAAAATCAACCCTAACTGGTAATACATCACCATTAATTGTACTGGATGGGGTTATTTACCCAGGTCAGCTTGCCGACATAAACCCCAACGATATAGAATCAATAGACGTACTGAAAGATGCCAGCGCCCTTGCCGTTTACGGTTCACGGTCGGCAGCTGGTGTAGTGGCCGTTACCACAAAAAAGGGAAAAACAGGTCCGCCCATCATCACCCTTAATTCAAATTTTGGTATTGCCCAATTGGAGAAAGAGCAAAAAGTATACGGCCCGCAAGGATTTTTAGACTGGCGTGCGGATGTGATGCGAAGCATCAATGTTAACAACCCGGATTATGAATATACCGATCCCAGAAAATTACCAGCTGGTGTAACCGTTGATCAATGGATGGCATTAACAAAAGCCACAGGCGATCCGGTTGACCAATGGTTAAGCAGGCTGGGTTTGGTAGCTAATGAAAGAGCTAATTATATGGCCGGCAAAACAGTCGACTGGTTCGATAAGGTTTTTCGTAATGGTTTCCGGCAGGATCATACCATCAGCATGACGGGCAAACGCGAGGATGTTAATTATTACATGTCGTTAAACTATACTAAAAATCAAAACCTGATTGCCGGCGGCGATTATAGTAATATTCGCGCCCGCTTAAACCTGGAGGGAAGGGCTACTAGTTTTTTAACGGTTGGTATTAATGCTCAATATGCTGTTAGAGACGAGAGTAACTTGCCGGGCAGCGACCGGGCCCATACCATAGAAGCTGACTGGACTCAAATTACCAACAACTCTCCTTATGGCGATTTTTATAATCCCGATGGTTCTTTAAGAAGAATACCCACCGATGATGCCGGGTTAAATGCACGAAACCCGTTTTTAAATACACAGTATGATGAAAGCATGAATGTTCAAAATACATTGTTTGCCAATATCTACGGCAGAGTAACATTACCACTGGGCATTACTTTTCAAACCAATTTCACACCCAGCTATGACTCCTACCGCACTTTTTATCATAACTCCTCACACAACCCTAATGTAACTGTACCCGGCGGACAAGCTCAGCGCTCTATGGAAAACAGGTACAATTACCAGATAGATAACCTATTGAAATGGAACCGCACATTTAACAATATCCACAACATTGACGTTACCCTCCTGGCCAATACAGAAAAGTATCAGTCATGGTATACATATGAATACAATGAAGGCTTTAGCCCTAACGATGATCTGAGCTTTCATAATATTGGCGCAGGCAATAAACCTACTGTAAGCAGCGACGATCGCTACTCTACCGCCAACGCCTATCTGGGGCGTATCAGCTATACCTTAATGCAGCGGTATTTGCTCACCGCATCTATCCGCCGCGATGGATACTCCCTGTTTGGGCAAAAGCATCCTAGCGACAATTTCCCGTCAGTAGCCGGTGGCTGGATTTTTACTGATGAGGATTTCATGAAATCGACTCAATGGCTAAGCTATGGTAAACTTCGTTTATCATATGGTGTTAATGGTAATCGCGACATCAGGGATGGTAATGGCACGGTTGACCCCAACAGGGCACTTGCCGTAATCACAACAGATAAATATCCTACGGTTACTCCCGGCGGTACGGCCACAGCAAATTCTGCGCTTTATATCAGCAGAATGGCTAATGCCGATCTGAGATGGGAACGTACCACATCTTTAAATGCCGGTATTGATTTTGCATTATTCAACAGCCGCTTAAACGGATCAATTGATGTTTACAGCAAAAAAACCACCAATCTGCTTGTACAAAGAACGCTACCACAGGTTTCCGGCTTTACTAGTGTAATCTCCAACATTGGTCAGGTGAATAACAAAGGGTTTGAATTTAATTTGACCAGTAAAAACATAGTTAGCAGCAATTTTAACTGGAACAGTTCATTTAACTTTTTCCTGAATCGTAATAAAATTGTGCATTTATATGGTGCTGCCGATGTGACCAATGCCGACGGAACGGTAAGTCGTGTTGAAAACGACGACAAGGCCAACGGATGGTTTATTGGTAAAGACATCGACGTGGTGTGGGATTATAAGATATTGGGGGTTTGGCAAACCAATGAAAAAGACCTGGCGGCCAAATACGGTGCGGTTCCCGGCGATTTTAAACTGCAAAAACTGGTAAACAGCGGCCCTAATCAATATAAATATACCGATGATGATAAACAGTTTATTGGCTATGAGTCGCCAAGGTTTACCTGGTCATTACGAAACGATTTCAACATCTATAAAAACTTTGATTTTGGGTTTCTGCTGATCTCCAATTGGGGACAGTTGAGACAATATAACCAGGCCATTAACAACCAGGGTGGTGTAAGTATTTCCAGAACCTCATCATACGTACAGCCTTACTGGACACCCAATAACCCTATAAATGACTATGCACGCTTAAATTCAGGATCCAGCGGTACAACGGTCAATGTTTGGCGTAAGGCTTCTTTCATCAGGCTAAATACGGTTTCATTGGGTTACAACTTCCCAAAATCATGGCTTACTCCTTTAAAAATACAGAGTGCAAAACTATATGCCAATGTAACCAATGCGGCGGTATATGCTCCTCACTGGGATTTTTGGGATCCACAAAATGATGGCCCAACGCCAAGATATATCTCAGTAGGAGTGAACGTAGTATTTTAAAAATTTGAACTGATCAACATGAAAACAATAAATAAAAAAATAATAGCAGCTATTACTTTAGCAACCGTGCTAATTTCAGGTAGCTGTAAAAAGGATTTCCTTAAACCTAAGGACCTTTCTGATTTTACGCCCGACCTTACCCTAACCTCGGTACCTGCCATGCAGGCTGCGCTCAACTATCTAAATAAAAATTTAAGAGCAGAGTTTTTTGGTGATTCTGCGCCGATGCTTACCGAATCTATATTTTCGGATGTTGCAGTTGAAGGCACTACCGATAAAACCACGCCCGCACAGGATCTGAATGTACGCATTACCCCAACTGCTAATTTGAACAGCGACGATTACAACAAAATTGGCTGGTACTGGAAACAATGGTACCAGGGAGTACGATACGCCAACACCATCATTTCGCGCATTGATAATGTTAAATATACCTCTGATGCCCAAAGGAACGACATTTTAGGCAGGGCCTATTTTCACAGGGCTTATTGCTATTACCGGCTGGTTCATGAGTTTGGCGATGTGCCATGTCCCTTTAAGGAAGAAAGCGCACCAAATGTTGCCTATGTTACCGTAAAGCGCGAAGTGATATTAACGCAAATGAAAACCGACCTTGAATTTGCCCAAAAATGGGTAACCGATGGCGGCAACAAAGGCGATGTTACCAAAGGTGCAGTAAGCCATTTACTGACCAAGATAGACCTATCGCTGGGCAAATTTGATGATGCTATTACTGCAGCCAACTCCGTGATCAACGGCGGACCTTATCGCTTAATGACGGCACGTTTCGGCAGTACAGGCGCCGATGTTACCAAAAATGTGATCTGGGACCTGCACCGCCCCGACAATAAAGCCATTGCGTCAAATACCGAAGCACTATACCTGGTGATTGATCGTGATAACCTGGAGGGTAACACAGCGAACGGCTCACAGTTAATGCGTAACACTACGCCTTTTTACTCACAAGCTAACACTATACTTACCCCAGGTAAAAACAAGGCCGGTATTATTGATGCGGTGACTGCCGATATTCCACTTACACTGTATTACGGCAGGGGGATAGGCCGCTATCGTGGAACACCGTACAGTACAAAGTACATCTGGACTGACAATACCGATTTAAGACATGCTCCGGGAAACTGGATGAATATGACCGATCTGGTTTACAATAATCCGGCCTTAAAAACATCTGATCCTGATTGGTACGGAAAACACCTGGAACAATGGACTGCCGCCAACGTTGCCACCCGGTTTTTAAATGGCCCAAGAGATACCATACGCTGCTGGTTTGGTTGGCCTCATTACAAAGTATTTATCAGCTCAACCAATATCGCCACTGATAAATTCTGGAGCCCGCCACGTGGTACAGATACCGACTGGTACGTATTCCGTTTGGCCGAAACCTATTTATTAAGAGCCGAAGCCTATGTATGGAAAGGTGATCTGAACAGCGCGATGGCCGATTTGAATATTGTAAGGGCAAGAGCACAAGCCGCACCACTTACCGATGCCAGCAAAATTAACATTGGTACCGTGCTTGATGAACGCGCCAGAGAGCTTTATTGGGAAGAACCCCGTAAAACCGAGCTTACCCGCATTGCTTACATTTTTGCTTTAACCGGCAAGCCATCCTATACCGGCAAAAGCTATAATGTGACTAATTTCTCTGAATCAAATTTCTTTTTTGACCGCATCATTGAGAAGAATGATTTTTATAACAAGGGCGTGGTAACCAACTCCGGTAATACGTTCACCATATCACCCTATCATGTGTTGTGGCCAATCCCCAACAGCGACATCCAGTTAAACATTAACGGGCATATCAATCAAAACAAGGGGTATGCCGGTTCAGCAAGCAATGTTCCGGCACTGGACAAAATTCCGTAACATTTGCCTTAATAAAAAAGGGATAAAGCAATGCTTTATCCCTTTTTTATTAAAATGCTATACGTAGACTATTTTGATTGATAGCTGCCAAATAGCTGTACCAACTTATCAGGATAATTGCTGATGATACCATCAACCCCCATATCGCCCAGGGTGGTCATGTCTTTTTCCTGATCTACCGTCCATGGCAGTATCTGCATTTTGTTGTCATGCGCTTTCTGTACAATTTCTTTGGTAACAAAGGTGTAATAAGGGCTGTAAATATCAGGTGTAAAGCCCAAAGTTTTCAGGTCTTCATCTATATTGATTTTACCAACCAGCAATGAAAGTTTGATCTTTGGATAGCTTTTGTGCAGCACTTGTAAGGTACGGACATCAAACGACTGTACGATTATTCTTTTGGCAATCTTTTTCTGGTTGATCACCACCATTACAGTTTCTACAAACACATCCGGCTTTGGGTTATAAATACCATCGCCAGCCGGCGTACTTTTAGTTTCGATGTTGTAATAAACCGGTTTTAGCTTGTTCTTTTTTACATAGGTTTCCACACTGTCAATCAGATCAGCCAGCAATGGCTTATAAGTTTTAAACTTAGGCTGGTTGGGAAACTGTGGATTAGGTTTGCTGCCTGCATCGTACTTGCGAATGCTGTCATATGGCATTTTGTACATGGCCAGGCTTTTTTCTTCTGATACATCAACATCAGAGCCATCAGGCTTGCGCATAATTCGGGCAGACATGTACGGATCATGAGATACCACCACCTTACCATCGGCAGATATAACCATGTCAAGCTCTAAGGTTCTTACCCCTAGCTTAACGCCATTCAGCATAGATGAAATAGTGTTTTCGGGCATCAGGGCCATACCGCCGCGGTGACCTTCTACATCTAATTTTTGCTGGGCAAAGGCGCAGTCCGTAAGCATAATACCTGCAGCAAGCGTGATCAATATTTTTTTCATAGTTGTTAATTTAATTCTTTTTTAATAGTTACCAATAATTGGGGCATCGAGCCTGTTGAATTATTTCAGGATCCACATCACACCATTAACATCATCAACATTATTATATTGGGCAATAGCAGCATTATAATTAGCCGTGTTAGCTGATTGCTCTGCAGCGAAATATTTATACCTCAAAGCTATTTTACCATTATTGCCGGTACCTACACCTGTTTTAAATACCGGGTAGCCAGTACGCCTCCAGTTAAAGTAAGGCTCCAGTCCGCTGTTCAGGAAAAAGGCAATGTACTTTTGCTCATTGATCTGCCTGATGCCTGTTTCATTATTGCCTGCGTATTTAACTGCCGGCTGCGCGTAATAAGCGTTGTAATCTACATTAACGGTATTGCTTACATAAGGACCGGTAACAGGTACGCCAAGCGGTAACGAATAAACTGTCATGCTGCCTTTATCCGGAACGCCGTAAAATGCCATTGATGCTTTAATACCTGCATTATAGTAAGCCTCGGCATCGCCTAACGGGCCGCCGTTTATCCATCCACGATTAATAGCTTCGGCAATATTAAAGCACATTTCGGTGTAACCAACAAGAGCGGTTGTTTCGCCGGTGTAACCCGAGTAATAGCGATACCTGTTGATATAGCTTATTTTACCACCACCATTCTGGCTGGCCAGCACACCCATATCCAAACCAATATTACCACCCTGAAAAGCGGCAAAATCTGTTGGGCTTAAGCCCGAGCTTACCAAACCCGGTGCAGGATCGGTAGTGATAAATACACGCGGGTCTTTATCGGCAGTAAGCAGGCCTACATAAGTATCGGCACTGTTATTCAGCGCGCCATTGGCAAAGGTTTCTTTATTTAAAGGATAACGGTTAGTTGGGTTTAACCAGGTATACTTTAAATCATCACCAGTACTATTCATCAGGGGATATTTTGTCGGGTTGGTAATAATCTGCGCAAACTGTTGAGCTACCTTCAAATCAGGGTCGGCGGCTTTCTTGCTTAAGTGTATCAACAAACGTAAACGGTAGGTGTTTACCACCTTTTGCCAGGCTTGTAAACTATTGTTAAAATAAATATCGCCGGTAAAGGTAGTTGTACCTTTAAGCAGGGTGGTCATATCGGCATTGGCCTGCTCAAGCAGATCCAGGCTGTTCATAAATACCGTTTTTTGTGCGTCATAAACCGGGCTTATCTGAGCCGCGCCCTGCAAGGCTTGCGACATCGGAATATCGCCCATTTGCAAACTCATTTTGGTAAAAAAGTACGCCCTGAAAAATTTGCCCAAAGCAGTGTAAGGGTTCAAAGCACCTGCAGTGGTGGTTATACTCTGCTTTTCCATATTGGTAACATCGGTAAGAACCGGATACAGGTTACTGCCCGGACCAAAATTGTACTGGTTATTACCAAAGTAGGAGTTGTTTTGCAACTGGTATTGATTAGTACGGTCAAGCTGGCCACCAGGTGCCTCCAGCATGTTATTCAATATGCCGTTTAACAGTAAAGATGCCTGTACACTGGTAGGCTTATTAGGATTTTCATACAAATCCTGAAAACTCTTTTTACAGCTGGATAGTATGGCTGCCATTACCAACAACAGCAGTACTTTTTGAATATATATCTTCATAGTCATGAATATTAAAAAACAACATTTAGGTTTACACCATAACGGCGGGTTGTTGGCGTTTGCAGTGTTGATGTAGGCGTTGCCGTATTGAACTGCTCTATGTCAATGCCCTTGTATTTGTTATCCTTATAGAAATAAAGCAGGTTACGACCAACCAGTGATACAGATGCTTTTTTAATCAACATACCCCTCAACCACTCTTTCGGAAAATCGTACCCTATTTGTACTTCCCTTAGCTTAGCATATGTTTTGCTTACTAATGATCCTTCTGCTACCTGGCCATAATATTGGGTGGCCCAGCTTTGCACCGTACTGGTTGAAGTGTTTTTGGTAAACTGCAGTTGGTTATAATTGGTGATGTGACCAAAGTTATCATACTTGATAGCCGTTCCGTTAGTTACCTGTACACCATCGCCTACGTAAGTACCTTTATAAGAAGCTACACCGGCATTGGTATCATCATCAAGTCTTGATTTGCCAAGGGCGCCTTCAACGGTGGCTATGTTAGCACCACCCTGCATGGTTAAAGAGTACAAACGGTCTGATATTTTACCACCTACGCTGCCATCAAACTGAAAGCTGAAAGAGAAGTTTTTATACCTGAACCTGTTACTTACAGACCATATAAAATCAGGATTCATGAAACCCAGATTTTGGTTAATAGGATTTTTTAATGGTTTACCACCGGCATCATACACAATTTGCCCGTCTGGTGCCCTTACAAAGGCCGATCCATACAGCACATCTGTTCTGTCGCCTTTTTTAAAGAAGGTATTGTAATAAGTTTGGCCCGGAGGCAGTTCGAGATAAACATCCTTAAAGGTAGACCAATTGGTCATTACATCCCATGAAAAGTTATGCAGCTTTACCGGTGTGGCGGTAAGTGTAAGCTCCAAACCGGTTTTACGGGTTTTTAAGGCGTTGATGTAATAAGTATTATAACCTGATGTTGGCGAAATTGCGTTAGCTAAAATCTGCGGTCCGTCAATGTATTGAAAAAAGGTAGTGCTTAAGCCCAGTCTGTTTTTCAATACTTTGATATCAAACCCTTCTTCATAACTTGTACGGGTAAAGGTTTTGATGTTCGGGTCGACAATGCTGCCTGATGAATTGGCGGCCGGAATATTATTATAAGGCTTGTTAAGATTGTATGGAACTTGCAAAGAGTAATCAGGGCCACCATACGGGCTTAAATAGTTGTTGCCGTACTGTGAAAAGTTAGAGAAAAGGCTATAAGCTGTTGAGCCGTTCAATGTGCTGTATACGTTGAACGGTGTGGCACCAATAGTTGTTGAAGTAGCATCGCCGTGTACTGTAGCAAATGAACCCCTTAGTTTAAATAAAGATATTACCTGTGGCAGCCTTATATAATCAGATACCACGGTGGTTCCTGATACGCTTGGATAAAAGTAAGAATTATGCCCTTCAGGCAATGCTGATGACTTATCGATCCTTCCCGTGGCAGATATGGTAGCATATTTACCCATGGAGGCATCTAATGAAGCATATGCACTGATCACCCGCATTTTTGAGGTGAAATTATTTGTCATCAGGGCATTCAGCGAGTTATTGAAGTTGTAAACGTTTGGCGTAACCAGATAATCGGTAGAGGTAAAGTTGGAGTTGTAATTAAAATTACGCAAACTACCACCTACCAAACCCGACAGGTTGAAGAAGTTACCTACGTTATAGTTATAGTTCAGCAATATGTCTGAATTGTTTTCGAACAGGTTTCTTCTGTCTTCGCGAAAATCACCCTGCCCCAGTGTACGGGCATAGGTAAAAGCGCCCCATGGCATTTTTTCGTCGCGTACCAATGAGTAAGTGGTAATTTGCGAACGGCCTGTAATGTTCAGGTGCTCATCCAGCTTAAAGTTTAACGACATGTAGCCATTAATATCTGTTTTATCATGACTACGTGTCCAGTCCTCCACCATTAACCAGGGGTTGTTGTAGTGTACGTGCTCCGGAAATATGGCTACCTGGTTTACTTTACCCGGCGCCCATACATTCCTGATATCAGGTGAATCAACGTTCCACTCACCGCCTGTCCATACAGAAAGGTTATAAATTAAACTGTTAGGACCATAAGTAACGTCGGGTACGTTATTTGAATAGGTTTTGTTGAAATTCAGGTCGGCGTTAAAGGTTAACCTTTTAGATATCTGGTAGCTTGCCGTAGTATTAAAGTTAAAAATGTTAAGCCCTGTATTAGGCACTATACCTTGCTGGTTTGATTCTGATGCCGAAAAACGCATGGCATATTTCTCGCCGCTGGCAGATAAGGCTACGTTGTTGGTTGTTTGGAAACCCGCCCTGATAAAACGATCAAGGTTGTTTTTACCATCCACATAACCACGGTTTAAATAAGGTGCAGGTTTGATGTGGCCGGTATAAGTTAAATCACCAAATGTGGTGGTATAAGTTTGATTAGGTGTGTATTCGCCATCATACTGAGGGATGAGCTGACCACGGAATTTTGGACCCCATAACTGGTACTGGGCATCCTGCAAGCCACCGCCAAAACCATCGGCATAAGCATACTGGCCGTACATACCACCGCCATAATCGTGCTGGGTTTTAGGCTCGGCAATAAAACCTTTATCAATAGAGGTGGTGGAATTAAGCTCTACCGTAAAACCTTTATCTTTTCCGGCTTTTTTGGTGGTGATCAGGATAGCGCCATACTGTGCACGACTACCATATAAAGCAGCACCGGCAGGACCTTTAAGCACTGTGAATGATTCTATATCATCTGGGTTAAGGTTGTAAGTATCTGAATTAATCGGAATACCATCTATCACAAACAATGTAATCTGGTTACCACGTAGCAATAAGGATGGTGTTCCTAATAGCTCGGCATTCATAGATACCGATAAGCCGGCCACTTTGCCGGTAAGACCTGTAATAGGGTTTGAGTCACGGGCTTTTACCAGTTCATCACCTTTTACTTCCTGCACGGCATAACCAATTTTGTTGGCTCCCTTTTTTACACCAAGAGCGGTTACTACTACCTCATTTAAACTGGTGGGTGATGGCAGCATTTTTATATGCAGCATATTACCGCTGCTGGCTTGTACACCGGTAACGGTTTGCTTATCAAAGCCCATATAGCTAAAGGTAAGATCATACGATTTACCAGCTACCAGGCTTTTGATACTAAAAGAACCATCGATATTGGTGGTACCTGTTTTTTTGAGCTCATTGGAGCCGCTTTCCCTTACCTGTATGGTAACTCCGATAAGCGGCAGATCTTTTTCATCAAGCACCTTTCCTTCCAGGTGACCGTTATCTTCCGTTAAACGGTCAGTACCTGTGATATGGGTTGAATAATGAGAGGCTTTTGCCCAAAGAGTTTGAATGCTGGAAGCCAGCAGGATAATGATTGTAAAAATAAGGCTAGAGAAGGTAGATAGGCGTTTTAATACATTTCTTTTTGTAGAATTGTGCATAGCTTTTTAATAGTTTGTCGTTTTGCATAATCGTGAATTATTGATGGCTTAAATGGAGTGGGTTGGTGGAACAGCCCGCTCTTTTTGCATCCGGATGCGGCTTATATCTTCAAATTTGATCCTCCCTGAGTAAGTTTTTCATAAATAAATTTTTGAACTAATTGGAAAAATTCTTTTTATATGGGCTATTGATAGCTTGGCAGAAGAGAAACAGTTGCGGTATGAGCGCCTTTTGTTAATTTATAGTGTAAAGCCCGGTATATTTTTTCCGTCGCTAAAATAATAGCCCACACGTTGTCTAAAAGTTAAGGATGTATTAAGGTTTTTGATACATCAAAGGCCGAAACAGAACTGTTTATAACCCGCTCTGTAAATTTCGACCTATCACTGGTTGGCTTTCATGCTTAAAATGAGGCCATTCAGTTGTTTTTACTCATGAGCCGGGCATAAAGTAATTGTTAAATGTTTATAATTAAGCGGCTGTCACCCTTGAGCCCCGTCGAAGGGTAGAGCGCAGAGACTTGCCCACCATGCTTCGACGGAGCTCAACATGACACCCTTTTGGGGCCAATGCCATATGACGGGCAATTACTCCCTTAAGGGGCAAAAGTGGGTTTACATGGGTTTACATTTTTTGGGGTTAACATTTTTATAATATATTGCAAATCAGATAATTAACTTCAATTTTAAGACAATATACCCCAATTTATGTAAACCCACTTTTACGCCTTCATGGCATATTAAATTACTAATATTTTTAGCATTTTTAATTTAAATTGCTTATATTTATAAAAAATAAAGAGAGCAATGCAAAATGAAAACACAGCGATTAACTTTAACAGACAGTGAGAAAAAAATTACCGCCCTGATGTCCCTGGAAAAAATCACGGTAAATGATCTGGATAACCTCGATCTGGGCGAACGGCAATATTTAGGGACGGTTTGTACCCAAATGCTGCAAAACTTAAAGGATAGGGAACGGGATGATTTTCTGAACAAGATAGAACCAATTATGCTGGATAGCAATAAACAGCAGGTTTGGGAATATAATCACCAGGCCATCACCGATGCTATTTCAAAGCTCACCGAAGAGCACGGCAGCATGCCCACTAAAAATCAGCTGGCCGAAGAAACCGGTTTAAGCCGGCAAACCATCAGTAAGCACTTAAAAGAATACCAAACCCATCCCGCACATGCCGAGCAGATAGAGCAGTATAAAATGATGGCCCCGAAGTTAATGGCCAAAGTATTTCAATATGCCGCCAAGGGCGATATCAGGGCCGCCAGGCTTTACCTGGAAACCGTTGGTGCAACCGGTAAACAGCAAAACAATACCGTTGTTAAAAGCCAAAACAACCATATCCAAATTAACAATACCATACTGAGCCAGGAAAACATAAAACGCCTGAGCGCCGAACAACTCAGCCAGATAGAGCATATCGTTGCTAAGGCTTTACCCGAAGGTAAGATGATTGGATAAGCATTCCATCGCTCGGCTACATAATCGTCCGAAGTCAGAGACATTCGAACAGCGGGGACTCTACGGACAGCTGGTAAGCAGCCTATCGCTCGGTTGCATAATCCCTCGCTACCGCAAGCGTCCCGTCTCCATGATTAGTAATAACCGCAAATGTTCAATTGCACATTACCACAAGAGGGACGCTTGCGGTAGCAACTCTTATTTTAAATATAATTACCATAAAAATTTGTCGAAAATTCCAGCATGGATGCTTTGTTAATATGTTTAAAAAACTATTTATTTTAGTATTTTGTATTTTAGAAAACATTTATATCTTTGCACCCCTAAAAAAAATAAAACAAAAACGTTTTGATTTTCATTAACTGTTTATATATTTGACACGGAACGCAACAAAAAAATACTCACCCCGTATGAACACATACACTCATCTTGCTAAGCTATACGGCTTTAAATGCTATTTCAACGAGCATACAGGCGAGTTAGAGGGTACAAATTGGATCAACAATAAAATGATTGAATTATTCGTTTGGTTAGATGTTAACCTTACCAAAAATGAATCATTCGCCATTCAAATTATAGAAAAACTTTAGAGGTGTCACTCTTGTTAAAAGAAAAAAGGGGGTTAATCGTGGGCCACACGATCTTCCCCCTTAGAAAACCGGACAAGAGGTGTCATTCTACTTTACCGGAATTTTGAATGGTCGTCCATTTTTCCTTCTAATAACAGCACCGTTTTTAAGGGTAATTGTCATTCGGAATATGAAGTTCCCATCGTCTGGATTAGTTTGCTTAGAACCGTTTCCTTTTTCTTTGTTCATTATAATGAATTATTTAGCAGCTCCTGCTCTGCATCACCACTATTTTGCCTCTCCGTTAGTGGGCGGATTACTTGACGTTTAGGCCTTAAAAAATGCCCCAGCTGTTGTCAAGGAGCCGGGGCAATAACTTTAGTTTCATTCCATAATGCAACACGGATTAGGTATTGCAGAAGTAATATAATGAAACAAAGAATTGATTCTAAGCACTTCAAAAATAGTAATATTTTTTCTTAAATAAAATATTTGAATATTACTTTTGAACTTTTTGCTGTCAGGGCTGCAAGAAAGAAAAGATATGTTTTAAATAGAAGCAAATAAGCTTATTCGAAATACTCCCCTTCGCTGGCGCACGCGTGCCGCGTGTGTCCTATTCATATCCAAATTCATACGTCAGATGCACACGCGACACGCGTGCGCCAGCAGAGGGTAAAATGATTGAATAATCACACCCTCCCGTATTATTTCGTAAATTTAGTATTCCAAACCACATCAAACATCCGTGCCATGACAAACAGCCATATCACATTGACCAAAACAGAAAAAGATGATTTAAACGCGTTTTTTCAATTTCAGCTTGATAAAGAAGCCTATTATTTAGCTGCGTTCACCTCAGAAAATCCAAACGACAAAACTGCTTACCTTGAAAAGTATACCCCGTTTTTAACCAACCCAACCATAAACATGCTAACAATAAAAGCCAATGATGAAATTGTAGGTAGCATAGCCAAATTTATGAGGGGAAATGATGCCGAGATCACTTACTGGATAGATAGAAAGTTTTGGGGAAAGGGAATTGCCACAACTGCACTGAAAGAGCTTTTAAGAATTGAACCAATTAGGCCAATTTATGCGGGTGTTGCATTTGACAATTATGGTTCACAAAAAGTTTTAGAGAAATGCGGTTTTATAAAAACCGGCCAGGATAAAGGATTTGCCAATGCCCGGCAAACAGAGATTGAAGAATATATCTATAAACTTTCAGACTGACAACTCACCAACCAGCAGATTATATTTAGGCTAAAGCCTGTAAATGCTTCCATTATCCGCCCCATAAATGGGACGGCAATGAATAAAAACAGGTGAATTACACTTCATTGTCGTTGGTTTTAACCAACGGACTACAAAGAACATAATTATAGGCTTTAGCCAAACCGACAGCTTATGCTACCGCAAGCGTCCCCCTTGTGGCTTCCATGATTAAGTAACCCCATATGTTCAATTGTGCATTACCACAAGCACCCCGCTTGCTGTAGCGGAAGAGGGTATTTTAAATTTACCAGGTGCTTCTATTAAAAGATAAAATAAAAATGTAAGTTGGATTAATAGAATGATTTTATGGCAGTTGATAAGAAGTCATCAATAAGAATAGCTTTTTTAAAAGACCAGTATATGGCACAATGGCAATTACAACCAGACGGGGATTCTTTTTTTTCTTATAACGGGTTGCTGCAACCTGTGCTTTATGAAAATAAGAGTGCCATGTTAAAAATCACCCTCGATGAAGAAGAACAGGCAGGTGGCATGTTGATGAAATGGTGGGATGGGAAGGGCGCTGCCGTCGTTTATAAAGATGCCAGAGAGGCCCTGCTTATGGAACGCATTATCGGCGACTTATCATTGAAAGAAATGGCCGAAACCGGTAATGACAATGAAGCTACCAGGATCATTTGCCAAACAGCCAAACGGTTACATACAAAACGCGATAAACCACTTCCTCCACTTGTTGACCTTAATGACAGGTTTTACAAATTGGTACATCTTGATAGAAAATATGGAAACCGGTTCAGCAAAAGTTCCCGTCTTGCAGAGGAGCTTTTAAAAAACACCAATACAAAAACGGTGCTGCATGGCGATCTTCACCATGAAAATATTTTATACGATTCCCAAAAAGGATGGCAGGTTATTGACCCTAACCCATTGTATGGAAATCCAGCCTTTGAGTATGCCAGTCTTTTTTGTAATCCCACCTGGCAAGTAGCTCTTGCTCCCGGCAGACTGGAAACGCAACTGGCTATAGTTTGCGAACAAACCGGTATGGAACCACAATACATGTTGCGCTGGATTGTAGCCTACACAGCCCTTTCGGGCCTTTGGATGCTTGGTGCCGATCAGGACGCGAGCAATACATTTGCTATAAATCAAATAGCGTTAACAGCATTAAATGAGTAAGGCTACTGCAAGCGGGTGGCTTGTGGCTCCCATGATTAGTAATAACCTTAAATATGCAATTGTATATTACCCCATGCTTAGGGTATCGGGAGAGCTGTTTTTGAAGTTTGATAATGAGTATAGCCATTTCGTATATAAAGGACAATGTCATACATCAGGATACGATTATTGAGATATATAGTAAATTAGCGTGATACCTTTAACTGTTACATTAATAAACCTTATATGAGATTTAAATCACTTCTTGTAGCTATCATCGTCTTAATGTGCCCCACAATATTTATCAAATGTAACAGCATAACCTACAATGGTGTAAAGTTCAATAAATCTCAATGGGACTCGATAGGTGATTTACATTCGTACCCTAATCGAGAGGGTATGTTGGAAGATTTAATTGAGCATCATAAAATTAAAGGCCTTGCTTACCATCAATTAATTGATTCACTTGGGCAACCAGAAAACTACGGAGATACAAAAGATAGTATATATTATGATATCGTAGTCAATTACGGTTACCTTGATCCTAAATCCGGTAAGTATCTGGCCATCGGTTTTAATAAAGATTCAATAGCCACCGGGTTTAAAGTGGTGGAGTGGAAAAACAGACATGCAAATGAGTAATCAATCGCGGAGCTTCGTTACCATAAACGTCCTGCTTGTGGCCTCTGTGATTAATAATAACCTCAAATGCTCAATTGTGTAATTACCGCATGCTTTGCGGTAGCAGGGGACAACTTTGCAGAGTAATTCATTCTTCACTTCCAAACCCTTCACTTAGATAGTCATCTATCCCTCGTTCTTCAAGCACTTGCTTATATGCAATAGCGGCTTCATGAGTAAGGCCAATATGAGTTAACCTATTTATGATTTTCTCCGTACTTAGCTTCTCAAAGCGATCTTTAAATACCTTGATGCGTTGCAGGTTATTGTCTCTCTTACTTTTACTCATTATTAAGCTCTAACTTCAAATCCGAGTGCTCATATAAAGTAATAGTTCGCCACTGAACCAGGACTTGAGTTAGCACATCTTTACTTATAGAGGCAAAACCGATGTGATGTTCGTCATTGTTCTCCGCTTTTAAATCGTGGTCATGGGTTTCATGTGGTGTACCCTCGCTGCATTGTTTACAGAGTATTCTTATTGTTGACCAATCCTCAAATTCTACGTTTGCATTGTGGCATAGCTCATCCAGTTTATCAATGTGTTGTTGTTTCTCTGTATAAGCAACTATAGAGTATGTGCTATAAGCCGATTTGGCTAATAATTGCAACTCATTAAAAACCGGCACTTCTTTACCGTTACGTATGCGATAGCCTTCTGGTGCACCGTCATTAAGCACTATATCTCCAAAACGATGACCACAAGCAGCTAATGGAACGTTGTAAATGATCGCTCTCGCTGGGTCTATACGTTTGCACCAAACCACCTCTCCCTCATGGTCAGGGTTAAGCCTGACAGGAACAATGCTCAAATCCATCGTTAGTTCTTCATCGCTAACCTCTAAATTAAGATCAAAGTGATTCCACGCCTCTCTTGCCGTTCTCCAATCAAGTAGCACCGTTGCAGCTATTCCTAAATTCCACCAGGCAGCTTCATTTTCAGGATCTAAAGCTACCGCCCTTTTATTATGCTGGTACGATAGGTTCCATTCGCCTTGATACTTATAAACCAGTCCCAGGTTATAATGAGGCACAGACCACATTTCATCTGCTTGAATAGCTTTTTCATACGTAGCAATCGCTTGCTCTGTTTCGCCCTGTTCATGAAGCTCCAAGGCTAGTTCTAAAAGTTCTTTCGCGAGATTCTTATTCATTAGTTTATATCGGTATTATCACCGCATCATTAAATATGCGAAATAAATTTCAATTCTTCCTCCGCTGGCGCGGTCAAGCGATTTAGAACATCCATCGTACCCCTCAAAATAAAAAGCCTTTAACTTTCGGTAAAGGCTTTTTATAAATACAGTGATCTTGGTTTCGTAAGCTTATCGGTTTAAATATATTTAAAACCGCCCATCGTAGGCCTGGATTCCAAAACTTTCATTGCATACTGTTGTCTATATTTCTCCACAAGGTATTTCCCGGCAAACATGACGTATAGGAGAACACGCATCCTCCGGGCAGCATTTAAAACAAAAAGGAGGAATAGTAATACCACCAGTAACACTTTTTAATTCCTCTCTTGTAAGCATTTTTCCCTTCTGAAAGGCAGAAGCTTTTTCAATTAATTTTTCCATCTCTTTTGTTTGATTTATAATTTGTTAATTATTAGTTTAAATTTAACCAAACGGCTATTGCATTTCAAAATATTTAATATTATTATCAATTTTCGCATATTTTCCCAAGCGTACATTCTTGCGGTAGCGGGAGTTATTTAGATTAAAGTCCCGAATAAAAAACGGCTACCCTTTCGAGGTAGCCGTTATACTTTGTTCTTATTAAAGTTTACTATAAAGCAACTATAGTATAGGTATCTAAATCATCTGATGTTACCGTAGTTGTTGCCATAGCATTTACCCAATCTCTAATACCATATGTGTCTAACAAATAATCGAAACGTATAGCATAAGCGAACTTAACACCTTGTGCTTGTGAAAGCAGGTAAGTCATATTATTTTTTGAATCATAAAATTTCTTCATATTAGCCTCGTCAATATCAACGATTGAGGTACTGTAGTAAGCATTTACATTTAGGTACGGATTATCCTCAACAGAATTTGGTGATGGGGTGCTTGTTGCTACAACCTTTACTTTGTAAAACGGCAATTTTTTTTGTGCCTCTTGTTTGGCAAAAGCTAACATGTCATCTAATTTGTTATATACAAGCTGAGTGCGGGCGTTGGATATTATCAAATCGTCGCCAAAGCGAGTCCTCAAAACAACGGTAACTAACCCATAAGTATTCTGAATCCTTGTCCATCTTGCTTCAATGCGTGGCTCACGAAGTGCTGCCGGGGCTTGCTTAGATTGCAGTGCATTTAAAATATTTTGCCTGATGTTTGCAGGCGCAATAAAATCACCAATCGGATGGAGCCCGTTTTCAGTAACATCAACCATTACATGGTTGCTTTTATCATTTAATGAAGATGTCCATGGCCCTAAATCAATTGCAATGTCATCAATAGTCTTTGGAGTAGTGAACGAGCCGAAGCCAAAAGTACCACCGTAAGTTTTTACTGACCCTTTGAAATCACTGATGTTATTGGACCTTGCAATCGTACTGCCATTTTTATTACCAATAGCAAGATCGGCGGTTGAAGCGTTGTTTGGTTTATCACCTGTAGCCTTGAAGGTGAACGATGCATCGATTGAATTATCCATTGAATGATCCGTTACCTCAGTTGTAGAGGTTGAAGTATAAACTCCGGAATATATAGCATTCGCTTTTCCACCGGTAACTAAACCTGCCACAACAAGGCCACCATAATTGTTTAAAATATCGGTAGTAGTTGAATTGTACAGTTCATCAAGAAATGAAGGTCTGATGTAGTTCGCTTTTATCTTTTTTATTGTATTTGTACTTAAAAGTATCTCATGCGAATCATCTTTAATTATAACATTTAGTTCTCCCCAAACCCGTTTGTTATCATTGACTAAATCTGAGGAATATGAATTGCTGAATTTGTGCTTCGCTCCAAGCGAAAACACTCCGAGATTTAGTGAAAAACCACCTGATACGGTATTTGAGTAATTAGATTTCTTTTGATAATCATCAAAACTGGAAAAAGAAAATCTTTTAGCTTCTGACGAACCTAGATGCTTCGACAAAAAATAATCCGGGTTATCGGCAATCAGCCTATCTATATCAATAATAGGAAATTTAACGCCTTCACCGGTGCCAAATTCGCCGCTGGACAAACTGTAACCACGTCCAAGATAATAACGAAAGTCTAAAACGCCGGGCAGGTCATTAACTCGTAATTTATTGGACGCTTTACTGATTGACTTGTCAGACAACATAAAGGGCTTTGACGACGCTCTTTTAAACAGAACAATTGTATCCTGGCCCGCTACACCCGACTTTGCCTGGTTTAATTCGCTTTTTTTGCATGATGCAAATAATGTTGTACATAAAGCAGTGATAAGGAAGATTTTTTTCATAGTGATTTTTGACGTTTTTTGGCTATTTTGATTTTATATTTTTTTGTGTATTCGCTACTACCGGATTACTTATTTCCCAAACCATTATCAGGTATCTTGATTTGTGCCCATACACTTCCCTAATAGTGCGTTTTTATATCTCCCTGTTGAAGGAAAGGACATTCTTATTTTGTTTATAAGAAAACGGAGAGCCTTTAGTGCAGAAATTAAAATTATCGTGAGGAATTTCAGAAAGTACGAAATAACCTGGCGTATCGGCTCTAAGCCCGGCTTGGCTTTTCGTTAATGCAGAAAACATATTATGTGATGTAGTTTAAGGCTAAAATATTTGATTTCATTGCAATAATAAGACTTTAGTTGTTTTATATATAATATTATTTAAAAATAACACCACACATATTCAATATCAGGCGTTCCGAAGATATGTTCCATTCTTCCGCCCGAAGTGGTTCAACGCTGTCCGAAGGTCTCCGGCTTCGGATTACTATGCTAAGAATCAGAAAGGCATAAAAAAGCCCGATATTTCTACCGGGCTTAAAGTGGAAGTCACTGTTATCCTTTTATCTACCTATATTTCTCCGCATAATATTTGTGGGCATGCATGACGTATAGGTGAACACGGATCATCCGGACAGCATCTGAAACAAATAGGAATAGGAACAATACCACCGCCGGTTACACCTTTCATTTGCTCTCTTGTAAGCGCTTTTCCTTCCTGCAAGGCAGCTGCTTTTTTAATTAATTTTTCCATCTCTTTAGTTTGGTTTATAATTTGTTAATTTAAATTTAACTAAAGCAATATTATATTTCAAAATATTTAATATAATTATCAATTTTCGCATACTTTTACAAGCGTATATGCCCACTGCTGGCACACGCGTATCCTGTGTATTTTATTCATATCCAAAATTCACAATACGTCCAATACACCTACAGCGCGCCTTGGAATTATTGATGTTTAGCCAGCCATTCCTGATATTTTTTCTCCAGGAACAGGTTGCCAATCTGGCGTACTTCGGGCGTTGAAACGGTAAAGTGGTCGCCCGGATAATAGCCAAAAACAAAGGAGGAATTCAGCTTCTTCATTTCTCCATCCAATAATTTCACCGCGTAGTTCAACAGGAAATTATCCTGTTCGCCAACGGTAACGCGCACCTTGCCATCCAGGTCAGCCTTGATTTTGTCCCAGTTGGTTCTGAGATATAATGAGATGTCGTAATTTTTCCAATGCTCAAAAACAGCCGGATAGATTTCGCCGGTTTTATAATTAAGGATCCGCTTTGGTTCACCATCGCTGCCTTTTTCGCTGAATACAGCATCAAATGAGTGCATTTGTTCGCCGCGGTAAATCACGTGCTCCATCATATAGATATCCCGCATATTGAACCAGGGGAAAAAACCGTCGATCGTCCCGGTTTGGTTAAGTGTACTATCTTTTCCATAATACATATTCTGATGTTCGTACAGGTTCACCCGCTGGAAACTGCGAAAGTCGACCGGATCAGGTGAACTCAACCAGCAGGCATCAAATACCTTTGGATAATGCGTTTGCAGCCATAAAACCGTCCAGCCGCCGCTGCTGTGCCCATTCAGGAGCCTCGCGCCATTACAGCGATAGGTTTTCTCCAATTGCGGAATCAGTTCTGTTGTCAACGCATCACCCCATGGGCCATTGTTGTCACTGTTGGCGTATACACTGTGCCCAAGGCGGCAGCTGCCATCAAGATACACTACGATAACTGCAGTGGTGTCCATAGCTGGGGAAGGATCAGTGCTGCCAGAATAACGGTAGTAATCTCCACCATAACCCGAAACGTTAAATCGCACCGGGAATTTACGGTTAGGTTCACTGAGATATTGTTTCGGTAAAATAATTGCCCCTGCAATTGTCATTGGGTGGTGACTGAAATTGCTGAGCAATGCCGACTTTACTTTCAGTTCCTTAACAAATTGTGTTTCTTTAAACACCGGTTCAGGGACAATATTCGTTGCTTTAAGCGGGATCACCTGACTGAAGTTTTTTGTCAGTTTAATTTTTTGAGTGGCACTGTACAAATTACCAGGACTGTTCCCTATGGAGCGGCCACCGAGATCCCTGTCCCATACAGCCTGCACATAATAGCTGTTTCGCTCCAGATCTGAAATAGCAACCGGGGAGGAGATGGCTTTATCATCGATAATGACAGCCTGCCCTGGCTTAATATTTTTAACGTACACGCGGTAACAAGGAAACATATCCAATCCAGCTGTACCGCTCTTGGGATCTTTGCTTTCCTTAGATAGGTACACCAAAATATTACCGCTAAACGGTTGTTTTAACAAGCTATCGGGAAAACTAACGCTGAATTTTTGTGCAAAGGCATTACCCGCTAAATAAAACACAGCGAGTAAGGTGATCAAAACTTTTTTCATGGGATTTGATTAAAACCAAATATACAAGTTTACACAGCGCCTGTTGAAATTTATAATATTACGCTTAGGGGCAAGGGGGGGGTAGAAACGTCTTCACTCTGCGAGTCTTAAACCATCTTTAGCAATCTGTTGTTCGGACAAACTTTCGGGTAGATGATATAGCTTTTCATCCTTTAATTAATGACAATTAGGTTTGTTTGGCACAAACGAGAGGCTTGCAACAGTCGGGAGTAGATCAATTTATAAAAAGTAAGCCCAACCGTTGTGGTTGGGCTTTATTCTCGCATTGCAAATGCTAAATCCATATTACGCACTGATCACAGATTCAGCACGAGGGCGGGAGGATGGGGATTTATAAGGACAGTAAAACCAAAAAGACATATGCATATTCATGAACAAAGCCCCTTTCGGGCTTTATTGTTTTACAATTTATTTTGCGGTAAATGCGCTCACTTAGGTAATCGTATCTTAAAGACATGGGCTTTATTACTTGCAAATACAGTATCTTTTAGAGTTAGATTTAATGTAGTATCATTTATTAACTCATAGCTTATCAAAAAGTTCATTCTTGTAATGTTCGAAATAACTCGCTCATCTGTAGTCCCCCTTTTCATAGTGACCTGAACAACGTCTTGTGTAGTAGCTCCTGACTGAACAAATTTAATATTAATTATTGCCCCATTAAGGTTTATTTGAGCCATTGGTGTATCCTCTCTTTGAAATAAGGGGAAGTTGAAATAGCATACTACTGCAATAACAAATAATGCAAAGAATCCAATGATTGTAATAAACAAAACGTTTCTTTTAATTGCCATGATTGTTAAAAGCGGGCTCATTCAACATGCTAAAACAAGGTTAGCTTATAAAAAGTAAAGCCCAATCGTTGTACAGTTGAGCTTGGTATTATGTTTATCCTGTTTACCACAAGCGGGACGCTTGCGGTAACGGGTATTTAAAAATCTGACACTTTGATAATTTTTCCTAACTTATTAAAGAATATGGTATATCCGTGAAATAACACATTTGATCTAACAATATTTCCTTCTCGATTCCCAAACGTCCCGGTTTGATTTTCCTTTGGTGTTCCGAAGGCAAAATCATAATCTAATATTAGCGGATATTTCACCTCATCAATGAGCAGTACTCTATTTGTAAGTTTCAATGCTTTATTCATTAATTTGTCTTTTTGCATTCTTTTATCGTAAAATAATGACAAACTATATATCCCTTCATTGTTCTTGGTTAAAAGAAAAAATATGAAAGCATTCCGATCTGGGCTAAGCTTAATTATTTGGTTTTCTATCGAAACTTCGACACTATCAGGAATAATATAAAGTATTTTAGATGACTGAGCATTTCCTCTAAAGCCAACTAACAGAAATATAATTAATATGCTCTTTTTCATGGTATGTTAATTTGTTGGGGTGCCGCTCCTACCCCAAATTCTTAAGGCATCAATTGCTATATTAAAAGGCGTTGGATTAGTGTTCTTACCTGTTCCCAAGGTATTTCCTACGTTATTCGTTGTTGTTCCGTCTGGGTTTTGTCTATTTATGTTTGCGGGCTTACCGGCACGACCACTACCAGACATTGCATCAACACCGTAAATAGGAATTTGCATTTGGGTTGAAACAGTTTTATCAAAAGTTGACATTTCACTTAACGTTTCCATTCCTGGTTGAGTGGAAGTAGGATGATCATGTACCCCCCCAATTAAAATTTTGTTTCTTGGTAAATCATTATTATCCACAAAACTTAGTCCTTGAGATGGAGCAGGAATAGAAGAAATCGTAGAATGCGCGTTCGTACCAGTTTCACCCACCATTGAAGAAATTGTTGCAGTACTTCTATCTAAATACAAATAAACTTGATGTTCTAAATTGTCTCCAACTGAAGCATCTCGTCCAGTTTGTATATCAGATTGGATTTTATTATTGTCTATAGTTATCACTTTACTGGTTAATTGTAATTCATTAGTTGCTCCTTCTGTTGTAGTATTATTATGGGACTCACGAGCGACTGTATTAAACCGTGATTCATCAATTAATCTACTATCGTTTGTCGCTGAGCCATCACTTCCTAAGTATTTTCCGGTAGTATTACTATAATAATCATCAAAGAACATTCCATCAATATCAATAAATCTTATCGAATTATTACCAGCATAGGCATATGGGCTAAACCGTCTCATCTTCTCCGCCAAGGGATCCACACTCGTCCACCTGGCAATCACCGGATCATAGAACCTGGCGCCGTAATCATATTGATTCAATTCATCCTGCAGTTCCTTCTTATTGTAAAGATAATGATTTCGTAAACTTGGTATCGTTCCCCGGGCTACATTTAAGCCGAATGGATAATAATCATCTTCACTCTTCTTGCCATTCGTCTGGTCAAACGTTACCCGGTTATTCCCCAGGTGATCTGTTAGGGATATTCGTACAGATAATTACCCCCATTGTTGATCGCACGACCTTCCTCGGTTTGGATAAAAATGATATTGCCGTTTTCATATTGATGTTCATGTTAAATTTATAGGTAGCTATGAGCGGGATGAAGCTATTCCCTCTGTTGAGGTTGCCGGTAAGATTGCTGATGTACTTAGCGCGTCATTAGACTACCTGGTAGGCAAGGCAGATAAGCAAATAGATCAAACCCTTTTAGATAAGGTGCTATCATCTATTCAACAGCTTCCTAATGAGGACAGAGAGCACATCATGTACGCTATAGATGGTCTTATCCAACATGCTAAAACAAGGTTAGCTTATAAAAAGTAAAAGCCCAACAGGGTAGTTGGGCTTGGTATTATGTTTACTTGTCCTGTAAACTACAAGCGGGACACTTGCAGCAGCGGGGATATTAACGCAAGGTTGATCGATAATCTAAAATCAACTTCTTATTTCCTTTTTTATAAACTTCTAGAAGAAATGACCCTTTTTTCTTATTTAATGAGTCTCCAATCTCAATTTTTGAAGCCCACTGGGATTCTATTTGGAATACGTAATGATTCTTCAATATAGCTGTCCTCACGTTATGGTTTGCTCTGTCATCAAATAATGAATCTACTACTCCATTAACATTTTCTGACAAATCCGTCTCGGTAATTACTTGTTTGGTGGAAGGTCCCCAAATTGTATTCCAAAGAAAAAACAAGATCAGGCACGCAGGAAGTACACCTAAAATACTGAAAATAATAACCTTATCAATTTTTCTCATATTTTCTTTATTAATTACCAAACCCATGTTTTCCCATGACTGAACATTAAACCAACATCAACACCTGCTGAACCAATTACACTTCCAGTAATATACCCGTCTTTGTTTTTTCCAAAATTACTCGGTTTCATCAATTGAGCACCATGTAAATCAGAGTTAACGCTCCCTCCATAACTTGCGCCGAGAAAAAATGCAGAGGCACTGTAAGACGATGACGCCCCCGCAAACTGATCCACATAGAATTGATTTCCACGTGTAGGCTTAATACCTCCAACTTCAATACCAGCTCCCAGTCCAAATCCTATATTGGTGGAAGATGTAAAAAATGTTTTTGAGTTTCCTACGGCATCGATAACCTTTCCAACTGAAAAACCAACTCCACCCATAAATGCAAATTGCGTAGTTAGGTCTATATAAGCTCCCTCTGTTCGCCTTGGTGTAATTGTAGAACCCGCAGCATTGGTTACGACTCCATCTTTGCTCCAAGTTAAACCAGGAGTACCAGGGCTATTCATTAATTTTTCTGCACTAATGGTACCGTCACTATTTAGATTTACTTGATCTAATTGCTCCCCGGCTTGATAAGATTTAATTGTCGCCTCCTTTCCTACATATTTAGCGTCGTTACCATGAAATTGTTCTGCTGTCTTTTGGTCAACAACACGGTCGTCCCAAACATAGTTGCCGTCTCCTTTATCCAACCAATCATAGGCCTTCATCCCATCAGGATCAATCAACCTAATAGGATTATTCAGTACATAGTTATAAGGCGACCATCGCCTCCCTTTCTCTGCCAGAGGATCTACACTATTCCATCTCCCTATAACCGGGTCATAGAACCTCGCGCCATAATCATATTGATTCAACTCATCCTGCAGTTCCTTCTTATTGTAAAGATAATGATTTCGTAAACTTGGTATCGTTCCCCGGGCTACATTTAAGCCGAATGGATAATAATCATCTTCACTCTTCTTGCCATTCGTCTGATCAAACGTTACCCGGTTATTCCCCAGGTGATCTGTTAGGGTATATTCATAGTTCGGCGAACTTGTTGGGTTAAGCACCCGGCCCTCCTCCGTTTGCACAAAGTCTATCCCCGTGCCCGTGTATTGTATACCACCTATATATTCCGTTACCGTGGTGCCCGAGATCTTCCGCAGTTTTTGACCACTGGCATCATATACGTATGTTAAGCTTTTACCGGCTATTGTCTGCGGCAGATTCAGCAGATTATAGGTGATCGTATTACCCTGACCATCACTGGTGGCATTGCCATTGGCATCATAGCTATAACTCCTCGTCACTCCGCCGCTTACTGATTGTAGCTGGTTGGTGCCCCCATAGTTATACGTCAGCGTACCCGCATTCGGACCGAAACGGGTCATGCCCTGGATATTCCCATTGGCATCGTAAGTTATGGTATTCTCACTGAATGCCTCTACGGAGTTGCCCGCTATTAAACGATTCAGCTGATCGTAGTTATAGGTTACATACTTTTGTCCCGCGGTTCCTTTGTTATACAGCTGTTCGGCAATGTTCCCGTTGTACTGTGGGCTCCCGTTGTGTGCTGGCACCGGTGTATTATAATTCAGCGCCATGCTAAACAATTTATCTGTTGCCGGAGCTACAGTCGGGTCATTTACCTGCGAAAGCCAGCCACGCTCGTTATACGCATAGCTGATGTTCTGCAAAAACGAAGACCCACCGTTGGCGCTATGCAGGTGTTTGGTTTTTAACTGCCCGATCTCGTTATAATCGGTTTGGCTTAACAACACATTTGTACCAGTATTGATCTGTTCAAAAGTTTTTATTTTACGGCCCATGTGGTCGTAACTATAAGTATTGTTGATCGTTAGTTGCGGCGCACCTGTGGCAGCAGTGGTAAAATGCCTCCGGTTGGTTGTGATCACCTGATTGTTGAAGTTATACGTATTCACTATCACATCAAAGTTCGATGCGTTCGCCGCTCCGCCCAGGTAATGTTGCTGGTAGGTCTGGATTTCCCTGCCCAGATCATCATAATAATGTACGCTCCACAGGTAATCCGGGGTTGTATTACCCGTGGTGTTGAGCACGATGGTTTTGGTTGCCGTTAACAACCCTTTGGTCATCGTGCTAACTCCGCTGCTTACCTGGTAACCTGTTGGCAGATTAGGCATATTGTTATAATCATCGTAGTAATTGATGGTCAGAATCGGGTTGCCACCCTGAGGGTTCAGAAACGTATATCCGGTTGATGTAGTGTTGTCACGGCTAAGCCATAAGGTGGTCTGGGCAGCTGCCCAGCTAATCAACCAGTTCTTCAACGTATGGTCCGGCACACTGATATTCTTATCGCCTGCACTTCCGGACGCTCCTGCCGAACCCCACAAACCAGTGAGTGCCACTCGTCCCATCACATCATACTGGGTATAGGTCCAAACCTGGGGATTTTGCGCCCGTTGGTTGGCATCTTGGCTGAAAATCACCTGGTCCAGTGTATTATATACCATGAACTCCCAACCTTTACCCGGAACCTTTTTTTCAGTCAAACGGTTTCGCTGGTCGTAACGATATTGAAAACACAGATTATCCAGAGTGGCTTGCACTGGAGTGCCATTGTCCGCTCCGCTCTGCGGCGACAGTACAAAGGCCAGGTTGCCCAGATCATCGTAAACGTAATAGGTGGATAGCATCTGTAACGTGCCTCCTGTATAGTTAAACGTCCGTTTCAGCACCACATGGCCTTCTTTGTCTTTATATTCTTCGGTTGTACCACCCCTTGAATTACCAAATCCGGTATCTTTCCAGTTCTCGTCCTTGCTTACCGTTACATACAGCTGGCCGGCCAGGTAATAGTTGCCCGCGGTATTGCCAATGGTCAGTGTGCGGCTCTGGTCGCTGTTAATGGTCGCGTTATACAATGTTACGCGCATGCTTACTGAGGTATCGGTTCCGCTAAAGGCGTTCAGATTATTGGTAGTATAAACCATTTTTGCCGTATGTCCAGTTGTATTTCCTGCTACCGGTTGCCAGGGTGTGCCTGCTGCTCCCTGCTCCAGCACCCGGTTTAGTGGTGATGGCTCGAAGTTGGTTACGCTGTACGGATTCGGGTTATAAACAATTCCACCCGTGCTTTGCTGAGTACCGCTTACACCACTGCCCCCAGGGTTATAAAAGTTATTGATCCCTGTAGTTAACGCGTCTGTTTTATAGCTGCCATCAGCAGTAGTGGCTGCATAGGGCAGGTATTTGATCGCTTCCCGTCCAAACTGATCATAGGCAACAGGCTGAACCACGTCTTTATTTAAAGGACTCCCCTGTACCTGAACCGTCTGTAAAGGCCTGCCCAGGCCATCTATGTATTGTACCGTCTGCATCAGATCACAGGTTGATCTATTCGCAAAATCTCCGGAGTTTGGGGTTGAGCCGACTGTTGTCATTCCACCAACCCTGGGCGTACTGGTTACGATATAATTCTGGTTCTGGTTAAAACTGTTCACCAACGGCTGACAGTCCGGGTTGGCAATATACAGGCTCAGACTACTACCTGCCGCTGCCGTGAAACTAAAATTCGGACTCAGCGTAATACTACTATAGCTAAAATACGAACCTGCCGCAGGTGTGCCCGTCATCGGGCTCGTTACCTGGATGGGCGCCTGCGCTATTGCATGGAAAGCCAAAAGCATACCGCTAAAGGCTAAAAGCAAACTTTTGATATGATTCATTGTGATAATCTCTTTTAGGTTGTTCCTTCAGTTATTGACCCTGGAAATGATAGTCCATATGTTTTATAATATTCCCGTCTTTGTCCTTCACATTCATTAAGCGCTGGAAGCTATCGTACTCATACGTCGTCGTCTCGCTTTTAGCATCTGTTGAACTTGTTATACCAACTAAAGGATCATAGGTGTAGGTGGTCATCTGTGCATCTTTAGGATAGATCCGGATGTCATCATAGGCATCTCCTCCCGTCATTGTAAAACTTGTTGCTGTATAAACCTGTTCAGATTGATATTGCCAAATCCCGCTGCTTCTATACCAGTAACTGATCACATAAATACGGCTGTTCGGCCTGGTCCAGCTTATGGTTGCATTGGTAGTGTACTTCTTTCCGGTATGAGCCACTCCTGTAGTTGTTCCTGTTGCAACACTTTCTTCAAATCCTTCATAATAAAACTCAGAGGATGAAGCATTTTTTACTTGTGCAATAGGTAGTCTATTACTATCCCATTGATAACTATTGTAAGCGCCGCCAACTAAAGTTTGCGATACAATATCACCTGATGTATTATAATTAATATTGGCAACCCTGGGTTCCAGGGCTTGGTTTCCATTTTGAAAAAACATTGTATCAGGCAAGGCAAAACCATTAGCTATTTTATAATCTGTACGGCCCTTGAAAACCGGAATGCTATTTTTAAATTGCTCTCTTTGAAGTACTGCTCCCAATTGATTAGTATTCAATAAATATTGAGCTGCAGTAACCGCTCCTGGTCTCAGTCCGGTTATACTGGTTAAATCTGTTGCATATTTGAACGTATTGATAATATTATCACCTTTACTATTGATCAACGTATTTTGTGATACTTGCGGGTTTCCCGGATTGTTATAAGTATTGATTACATATGATTTTATCGGATTGAGACCGTTTAAATCATATGTAGTTTTAGTAACCGTATCGGGATAGGTCCAATAGGAGGTAAGCTTATACATAGCAATATCATAAGGGGCTGTTTCATAAGGTTGCACAACTCCGGGATTATTGCTGCCACCCAATCCGGTAAATTCTTGTCTGATCACATATACTGTTCTCTGCTTAAAATACCGGTTATCTAATTTATAATTATTGATTGTTTGCTCAACAGGTATATAAGATGATGATTTTAATTTATACACGGTGGTCTGCAGTTCTGCGCCATTATTTATTCCGTTGTTAGATAAGGGCGCATTTGCTATCTCCTTACCAAAAACGAGACGGCTGGGAACATCCTGATTTACAGAAAAAATGTGTTCTGTAACACCATGATTGACTACATCACCATCATCTTCTGTTACGGCAGAGTAATACAAATAACTTCCTTCGGTTGAATATAAATTCCTTAGGCTGTTTGACTGTGCTACCTGGTAGATACAAGGTGTGCCGTTTAAATCCGCATAACTTTGAGGTGGCAAACCATTGCTACCGTCAGTAGAAAAACTGCAATTAAGTAATGTTTGACTATCGTAGAAGTATTTTGGTTCAAAACCGACTACCTCACCAGATGGCATAGTATCATTCAGTTTAGTATAATTATATGTTTTTACCATATCCGGGGCATTGCCAGATGATGTAATAACCCTTTTAACTCTTAGGCCCGGGGCTTCA
Organism: Mucilaginibacter inviolabilis; assembly: GCF_011089895.1. Lineage (NCBI taxonomy): Bacteria > Pseudomonadati > Bacteroidota > Sphingobacteriia > Sphingobacteriales > Sphingobacteriaceae > Mucilaginibacter > Mucilaginibacter inviolabilis. The sequence goes on along the minus strand of NZ_JAANAT010000003.1, from coordinate 421,582 downwards.
TACAATCCCATTTTATAGGTAGCTGGCGTAGGCGGAAGAAATACGTCAACTTCACCAGACACAACTGATCCATAAGCCGTTACTGTCAGAACATATTGATGATTTAACAGGAAATTGACCATTGGATAAGTATGGGTCGTATTAGCCTTTGTTGTCCCGCTTAATACAATCCCGCCTGCCGTTTGATCCAGTATCTGGAATTCGCTGATGCAATGAAGGTCATAGGTTCCATCACCGGCAAGGCCTGTACAAATATTCTTTACCATTAAACTTCCGGAAGCATAAAATGGGGCACTGGTTACAGATTGTGGAGATTTAGCGCCAACACCAACCGTTCCTAATATTAAAGTATTGTCCTTCTGTGGTTGATCAAGTACTCTTCCATAAATTATATTAGCTTCATATTCTATACTATCGTAACCTCCTGGTGGATACTGAATTTTTGATAAAGTTCCTACTTTTGAATAGTTAAAATCAGGGGTTTTATTAGCAAGATTGGTCGGGAACAGATTGGTATATTGATAATCGGCTTCAGGCTGTGGGATAAGATGACTGTTTGTTTTGCCATTAAAATAGCCGTAAGTATCCCTTGAATAAGATAGTCTGGAGGGCATTTTATCCAAATTATTATAAGAAAACTTATAAACCTGTTTCTTTCCCGAAAGAGGATCAACCTCTTCCAAACCCATCAAAAATGGTCTGTGATTTACCCCGGTATGCGTTTGAGAATATGTACTCAGATATTGTGTAGACACCACATCTTGTTGCAGCAAATTGATTTTTTTAAAAAGATGTCCGTCACTTTTACTATATAGGCAGATATTATTTAATAAACTATCGAGAGTACCTACACCGTTATTATAATTAAATTTATAGGTTACATATTTACTATCAATAGCAGACAAAAAGTAGGTTTGTGTATTTAATTGATTATAACATAAGCTTGTCTTATCTACAATCGGGCAGGTTTTTGGAGTTGAACCTGTCACAACAAGAGAACAGCCTGTAGACGATGTTGATTGCGGCGTTTTGGTTATGCTTTCATTTACACTGGCCTGATAATCAAAGGAGATTGGCTTATAGCTAAATGTAATGGAGTCTGCCAAAGGATGCTTAATTTTGGTGAGATACCATGCTGTTGGTACCGGATAATCAAATATTTTTCCGCAATAAGTGCCAGAGGTTGATGAATATGTTTGTTCTGTAGCAGCATTGCCTCCAAAATAATACTTCGCACCATCAGGTGTAGTAGCTATAAAATTCCAGGCTGTTGCGGAAACTGAAAGATCTTTTTGAATCTTAATAGGTTCATTGGCAATAAGTATCAAGCTGTCTGTTTGAGGATCTATATAAAATTTACCACTGTATCCAGAAAAACTATACTGATATATATCGGGTTGTGTGTCATAAGGACTGTTGGAGGCCGACATAGCCCCTAGTTTTATTTTTTCAAATGTTGGTCTGTCATTGATATAGTTTTCCAAATTCTCTGGTAAAGCTACAAAGACAGTATGGCCAGCAACATCAGGGGTCCCCATAACGGTCCGGCTTATGACTCCTGAACCATTTAAAACCCAGCCCATGCCTGCTCTTGATGATATCTCATCAACTTTTAAACCATTGGTAGAATAATTAAGATCGACCGAAAACGACAATTTAGGGCTTTTGATTTGAAACAAAGAGACATGCGCCTGGCTAGTTCCGGTGGATAAGCCAGGATGCAGTCCACCGTATTTTGTCATCTGAAATGCCTCTGGAGAAGGCGGTAAAATATTGGTCAAATCTGTAAACGGATCTGTATCTGTAGCAGAATGCCCTTGCCCATAAGCGCCTTTAAAGCTAGTGGATAAAAGGCACAGAGCAATAAAAAAGCCCCGTCTGATCAGTTTTAAATATGGTAAACAACTATTTATTGACATTGTCTTAATTGAGATAATATAATGAAACAATTAATTTGAACACTTTTTTTATTTACAGGAAAAATCCTAATTATGAATAAGTCCGTTAACCGTTTCAGCCAATCGATCAATTTGTTCTTGTTGTGCTTTTAGTTTTGATTTTAAAGTATTATTAATTTCAATTTGCTCTTTTTCATTTTTGTCTTTTTCAATCAAATACAAAGTCAATTCCTCAACCTTTTTCATTAACAGTTTATTCATTTCCCCCAGGTTCAAACCTTCTTTAGCAATTTGCTGCTCTGATGGAATTTCTGGTAAATGTTGGTTTTGATCGATATAGGCTTTTACTTCCTGCAAGGACGGTAGCTGATAATCTTTTTTTAAAACATAATCCGACCAACCTAACATGTCAACTACCACCGATTGAGAATGGATTTTACCTCTTACATCCAATTTATTCTGAGGATTTATCATTCCAATACCTATATTTCCGGCACCATCAATAATCAGGTCATCTCCATAATATAATTGATAGCCTGTTCCAAATTTGTTGATATTACGTCGGGTACCTAAAATCATTTTTCCAACTGCACCAGGAGAGGCCGTACCAGGAACAGTTATAATTCGGGCCTGTCCCCAAAAGTTGGTTCCGTCTGGATTTGCGGGCAATACAAACTCCAATTGAGCACCTGTTGCCGCTGATCTGCTCCCTCCAATATTTCCCTGTATAACCAATCCTCCTCCGGAGATTGCTTTTGAATTATCTGCCTCATATGTTGCTCCGGTACCAACCACATGAAGACTCGTTTGTGGGTTTGTTGTTCCGATACCTAAATAGCCATTGGAAGTAAGACGCATAGCCTCAAACCAACCAGTACCTCCATAGTTCCAAAATGCGAGATTACTCGGAACTCCTGGTGTACTGCTTCCAATAATACCTATCTGACCTGAGCTATCATAACCAAGGTTTATACCTCTATAGTTAGTGTGATCTTGTAGAAAAGCTGCATTAGCTTTACCTGTAGCACTAAAGGCTCCTCCTGTTCCAGTTACATCAAGGACTTGAGACGGTGCTGTGGTTCCAATACCAACAGAATTGGTGGTTGAAGTAATGGTATTCGCTCCATTAGTTGTCCACTGTGCATGCACTAATGACGAAAAGCTTAAAAATAGGGATAGGGAAAGGAATAGTTTCTTCATAATATAAGGAGCTTAAAGTTTACTTAAAAAAATAAGGGCAAGATCGATCTGTAACAGACTGATGCTAAATTGTCATGAAATGAATAAAATGTACTTGATTGAAGCCTTTCTTAAAGCTATTGATTAGAGTTCTTACTGTGATAATGCGATCATATTGCAGAGTTAAGGTGCTTCAAATATAATTATTTATCATTTTAAACAAATGTTGAGTATAAAATATTCATATTGTTCAGGGCACTAATTAATAAACATTTGTGAATTGTTTTTGGGACCTTTTGTGAAGAGAAAAGACACGAGTTCACACCATCCCCTATCTATAATTTGATGCAAGCATAGCTCCTGTTTTGAAACCTTTTCAAAAGTCATTACTTAAGGTAAGCAGGTGAGCTATTTAACCTTATAATAACTTTACACGTCTTGTATCTAATAAAACTGTATTTTGAAAATGTGCAGACTTCGCAGTCAATTTTAAACTACATGAGGATGTAAATCAAGACTGTTCTAGAGCATAATTATTTCCTGTTTTTTGAGTGTTTTTGTAAGTACCCTTATAATAGTAAGATTGTTAGAAAATAGGAAAGGGGAATGCGGTTGGGGATGGTTTATATGCTATATCTGCCTACTGTATTTAAACGGTAGATTGTTGTTAGACTTGTAATTGGCTCTATCGGTTATTTGAAGCTTGTTTAAATTGATCGGATGTTGTTGGTGTGGATTAGTTGGGGGTGATTCTAAACTATTCGTCTTAAAAGGTAAACCAATCTATTATTCACCCATTACTTATCATCAGTTATCTTTTAATAAAGTAGCTAAATCCTGCTTTTATAAATATTAGATGGCCTCATTCAACGCGCAAAAACAAGGTTAGTTTATAAAAAGTAAAAGCCCAATCGTTATGGTTGGGCTTGATATTGTGTTTACTTTTCCTGTTTACCACAAGAGGGGCGTTTGCTGTAGAGGGAAGACTAAGCATTATTATTTATAAATTCAATCTTCCTTAGGGGGTTATTTATAATATTCAATAGAAAAAGTCCCCAATCAAATTCGTCATCATCTAAATATTCAAATGGTGATAACTGATTATATGAAGGCTCAACAGGATAAATAAACTTGGTGATCATTGAAGTACCATCGTATAGATAAAATACCTTTTCTGTGTTAATACCTGATATTTCAATTTTGGAAAAACAACTCTCACCAATAAAATACTTTAAATCATCTAATTGCAAGAATAATTTACGCTCCCACGCAAATAAAGCTATTATTACCTCATCAATATCCTTATACCAACCGATGGTTTCCTTTTCGGAATTGTCTATTATTACTCTTTTATTCTCTAAATCAAAAAAATGATTTAGAGAATCGAAATTTTTAAGAATCATATTGTAAAATCTTAATATCCTAAATCTTTACCGCCTGTTCTCAATGCACTTTCAATTATGTCTTCCCAAGACTTTCCTTGTTTCCTTAAGTAATCTATAGTGGGACCCCATTTATCTCCATATTTGTTTAAATTTCGTTCAAATATTTTTTCCAATTCATCCCGAGGTGTCATCGCTTTATATTTTTCACCTATTTCTCGGCGCATTTGGGAAACAGTTCTAGCGATTTCTTCGGAAGAAGATCCGCCAATCCGCATTTCATCAACAACTTTGGATAGCCCTCTTACTTCAGCTACATAGCTAGCCCTCAAATTTATTGGCAATTTAGTTACTATTAACGCATCTGCAAAAGCCAAAATAGACCCGACCACAATTACGGGATCGCTCCATTGTGATTTAACATAATCCATTTGAAATTTTTGCATATCTTTTGCATCACCAGTAATCCATGCCTTTATTTCTTCTTCTTGTAAACTCTCATCTAAGCTAAAAAATCCAAATGCATATCGATGCAGAACCTCATCACTGACTACTTTTTTAAACTTACTGCGCCAATAATTATTCCACTGTCGTGAATTAAGCACACCCGGGTTTTTTTGGGTTAATGTCCAAAGATTAATATTATATATAAAATCAGCTGTCATCTCCCAGGGAACCACATAAATATCATCACGACCATCATCGGTATTTAAATATATATGACCATATGGGCTTGCATATATCGTTTCTCCTTTCGGATCTATGTTTTTAACAGGGTTATTAGCAACATAATTATATGGAGACCAGTGTTGATATATATCAGTCAAGGGATCCACAGCCGTCCATCTAGCAATGACCGGATCATAAAATCGCGCACCATAATCGTATTGGGTCAGCTCTTCTTGCAACTCCTTCTGATTATAAAGATATTTATTCCCGGCATTCACCAACCGATGTACATTCATCCCAAATGGATAGTAATCATCTTCACCCACCTTACCATTGGCCTGATCAAATGCTACCCTGTTATTCCCCAGGTGATCTGTTAGGGTATATTCATACACATAATTGGCTCCACTCCTGTTTGCATGACCTTCCGCTGTTTGAATAAAGTCAATTGTGCCATCTGCCTTATATTGTATACCATTGATATAATCTGTGGATACTCCTGCACTGATCTTCCGTAATTTCTCTCCACTTGCATCATAAACATATGTAATGGTTGCTCCTCCGCTTACCGTCTGAGGCAAGTTGAGCATATTGTACGTAATATTATTATTATTACGTCCATCATGCAACATGTTTCCGTTATTGTCATAAGTATAGGTGCTTCCGGTGAGCCCGCTTACCGTTTGCAGTTGGTTACCAACGTAACTGTAAGTGTATGGAGCATTGGTTCCTCTGGTCAGTGATTTGATATTACCCAACTCATCATAACTAATATTGCTTTCACTAAAGCCTGCACTACTGATACCATTCGTTAACCGGTTCAGGGCATCATAACTATATTTAACAAACCTGTTCCCGCTTACTCCTGCATTATACACCTGTTCAGATATATTGCCATCGTATTGCGCAAGAGCTCCATTTGTTGGCAAATTATAGTTTAACTGCTCGGCAAAAAGCCTGGTAGGTGTGGTAGCGATAGCCGGGTCATTGACTTTCAACAACCAGCCTCTTTCATTATATAGGTAACTAATATCCTGCAGAAATGGGGAGCCGGCTACAGAATGCAGGTGTTTGGCTTGCAGCTGACCAATTTCATTATAATCGCTCTGAGACAATAGTACATTGCTTCCGCCATTAATCTGTTCCAAAGTTTGGGTTTTACGCCCCATATGGTCATATACATAAGTATTAACAATAGTAACTCCCAGCACAGCTGCTGTATTCCCTGTATTTTTAGTAAAATGCTGACGGGTGCTGGCTGTTAGTTCACTTGTAAAGTCATAGGTATTTGTAACCAGGTCATAGTTATAGGGGCTTGATACACCTCCTAAATAATGCTGAGAATATGATTGAGTTATTCTACCAAAATCATCATAGTACTGAACTGTCCATAATACATCCGGAGTGGCGTTGCCAAGCGTGTTAAGTACCGCCTTTTTTGTACCTGTAAGCAAGCCACGGGTCATTATACTGGCACCCGGGGGTGTTGTAAACGTTGTCGGTTTACCCGGAAAGGCATAGTCATCATAATAATTAACCGTTAAATTAGTCACGTTAGTTCCTATCGGATCACTCACATTATTGTAGCCGGTTGTTGTCGTATTATCTCTGGTTTCCCATTTAGTATGCGCAGGGTCATTAAAAAGGGCGATTTCTGCATTGAATAAAGTGCGGTTGGGCGAAGCGATGTTTGCATCTGCCGCGGTATTGGTAGATGCTGTGCCGGTCATCACCACCCGCCCCATAGCGTCGTATTTAGTAAAACTCCATTCCTGAAGTGTTTTATTACGCTGATTGGCATCCTGGCTCATAACCAATTGATCAAGTGTATTATATACCATAAACTCCCAACCTTTTCCAGGTATCTTTTTTTCTATCAGCCTGTTTCGTTGGTCATAGTGATAACTATATGCATAGTTTAAAAACACAGCGTCGGTCGCGCTTTCAGTCATGCTGGCGGGGTAGGCCGTTCCCGCAGGCAATGGAGGTATTACATAAGACAGATTATTGAGATAATTATATATGTAATAAGTGGCCAGATAAGTAGTAGAACCCGACTGAACTTTTTTACATACGATATGTCCTTCTTTATCTTTATATTCTATTGTATTGTTACCATTCTCATCTGTTGTAGTTGTTGAATACAATTGATTTGCGGGATAATAAGTATTGCCCCCGGTTACCCCGTTTCCTGTCGGATTCACCGCCCATTGCATTACATCATTTGTCCCATTCATCCCATAATCTGCCTTTACAGTATGCCCGCTACCACTTACTCCGCTGGCAGATAACTGCCAGGGTGCACCAGGCGCACCTTGCTCTAGCACCCGACTTAATGGGGAGGCCTCAAAAGTAGTACTTGACGAAGGGTAGGAGACCGAGCTTACCCCGACAGGTGGCGTTGTGTAGAACAGATTCTGACCGGCACCCGCTGTGAGCGCATCTGACTTGTAACTGCCGTCACTTATACCCGTAGGTGGGGCATAGGGCAAATATTTAGTTGCCTCCCGGCCAAGTTGATCGTAGGTGAATGGCTGTACAACGTCCTTATTAAGTGTCGACCCTTTTACCTGCACCGTTTGCAATCCCCGCCCTAATCCATCAAAATACTGTACTCTTTGCATCAGGTTACAACTCGTTTGCTGTGATGTTATGAACGAGTTTAAGGGTATCCTGGGAATTGTAGTTACAATAAAGTTTAGATTTTGACTGAAATTATTGGTTAGTGGTAAGCAGTCTGGAATACTAATTGAATATTTATAAGTATTATTGCTTGTAGCCGTCGCCGAGAAACCGGGCTGTAGCGTAATACTGGTTTCATTGAAGTAATTACCAGGCGTAGTGGCGGCTGTATTTAATTGAGCCGGACTGGGGATGTACTGGGCTTTTACATTCAAACTTAACAATACCAGTAAGCACGTCCATGACATCCTGAATGACAGGAGAAAGGTTTGATTTGCTTTTATTTTCATTAGTGATAAGGTTTTTATTGTCCCTGGTAATGATAATCTATATGTTTAATGATATTTTGATCCTTGTCCCTGACGTTCATTAATCGTTGGAAAGAATCATACTCATAATATGTTGTTTCTCCTTTTGGATCTATCGAACTCGTTATACCTATCAGTGGTTCATAAGTATAGGTAGTCATTTCCGCATCTACCGGGTATATTCTGATATCATCATAGGCGTTCGCCGACTGCATGGTAAAGGACGGCCCCTGATAACTTTGCTCTCCCGAATATTTCCACACCGAACCTGCGAGATACCAATAACTAATCTTATAAGTCCGTCCTGTAGCGGGAATCGGCCATGATACCGTATTGTTTGTACCATATTTTCTACCGGTATGTGCCTGGCCCGAGACACCCGCCGCACTCTCTTCAAAACCTTCGTAGTAAAACTCCTTGGTTCCCACAGTAGTGGTGTTGGTAGGATACAGAATACTTAAACCTGCAACATAACTAATATTAGGAAGGGTGTAAAACCCTGCAGAAGAAGTGAGACTATATGTCCCCGTTGCTAACCCTGTAATGGTTATAGCAGCTGATGGATTGGCATCTGTTACGGAAAGTGCGATGCTTTTAGAATATCCGTTTGGCCCGGTAAGTGTCCCGGTGATGTCTATATGTCCGCCATTCAAACTGATGAAGTTACCATTACCTGCCGTAATAGTTACAGAACCATTGGCAACACCGGTAGTAAATGGAGTAACCTGTGGGTCAGTATTTACTACAAAGCTCCCATCTCCCTTTTCATTGGAATAACCTATCGATGCTGTTTGTTGAGCTATTGGACCCAGGGTTACGTTATTTACGGCATTTTTTATTTGAACTACGGGGTAATTGTTATTATAACCCCACTCATATGACGTTATTACGCCATTTTCCTGCGATGTGCTTTTTAAGTTACCATTAGGATCATACATAAGGTATTCGGTCCTCCTATCGATATTGTTATTGGCAACTTTACTGTCCATGCTTTGCGGCAAAAAGTTAAAATCATCCCATTGCTTATAATTAAACTGTTTAAAATCAACCGGATCCGTACCTCTTGATATTTGCTGACTGATCATCGGACTAACAATATTTCTTTGTACCATGGCTTGATAAACAGCTCCTGAGCTGTTAAATGGGTAAGTGTATGTATAGTTTAAACTATTGTTACCGCTTGTACTAATTGTTTTGGAATTAATTTTTCGGTACTGGTTATCATAAACTGTATTAGTTATTTGTTCAACATAATTACCATCAGGCTTATACAAGCGTTCTGTTAATTGCGTAGGCACATAACTATAGAGGTATTTTCTGTTGGCGCTGGCAATATAAACCCAGTGCGAGTCGCAGATGAGTTCTGGTATTCCGGTAACCGAACGTATATAATTTAACGAACTTGGAATAGTCTGGAAGTTGCTGTAGGTTTTATCGGCTACTATTTTACCCGAGCTATTAAAGTTTTGCACAGACAATGGTTTACCACGTAATTCACTGTTTTCATTTAGGGGTAAAAACGGATACTGATTACCATTCAAAATTGCCAAAGCATTCGCATCACGAAAGGCGGCTCCACTACTGTAATTGGTAAAATTGCTGATGGTATAGCTTCCGTCAGAACGCTGTTCAACAACACTTGAATAACCGATGTAGGAACCCGCGCTATTCTGACTTGCCGGTATAACAGGCTGCGTATTAAAAAGGTTATAGGTATAACTACGACCATCATCTGCTACACCATTAAGGTTACTATAGGTATAAATAGGAATACCTGATAATTCTCCGCTTGATGGTAAAGTAGCCGGATCTGTTGTGTTGGTATAACCCTTTACATAAAAATAGTTGGAGGTCATCACATGGCCAAAACCGTCATTATTTATTATTTTTTTTATTCGTACACCTCCTGCATACCCACTACTTGATACAGGAGCGGCTGATGGATTATTAACATCTATTAATGCGCTATATTGGTGCAGTTCCGGAACAAACTGAGACGACCCTCCCGTAGGATAGGTGATTTTATCAAGAATTTCAGCAAAAGAATTGTTACTTGCATTCTTTTGATTGGTATATCCACTATAACTACTTGGCTGATGAACGTTGTTATAATATCCCCAGTGATCTGTTTGGTCTACCAGATATTCTGGTAATGCGAGCGGATTATAATCAAAGTGATACTGGTTAACCAAGCTGCCACTATTATCCAGGTTTTGAAAATCTTTTAATTTCAACCGGCTGGTTTCATCATAGTTTAAATGATATTTATATATGGTTGAATTATTAAACTTACTGGTAACTGTTATATCAGAAAGTTTGAGCCAAACAAACCTCCGGGCATAGTAGCTCATGGGGTCATCATTTGGTCCAAGATTTGGCGACAGAGTAGCCCTGTTCTGGCTGTAATATGGTATCCCAAAATCCTGATACTGCTCATTGTATCTTAGCAGCAAAGTAAAAATATAGTTATTATCGGCTAAATATTGCGATGGGAATACAGCAGCTCCTTGTGTAATTGATCTTATCGCCTGATTGTATTGATTGAGCGTATAGTATTTTGCGTTGCTGGCAGTTGTTTTGAAGTTAATAATACTGTTGGAGGTTTCGATAGAGCTCAGATAAATAGGAGATAATAGTTTACCACTATATACCCATTTACCATTAAACGCCGCGTCAAAAGCTTCCTGTCCACAAGGTACATTAAGATTAAAATAAGAGCTTATCCCCGTTGATCCTGGGCTGTATTTTTGTGCATAGGTATAATATAAGTCCAGCTGCGGAATAAATGGTCCTCGGTCATATTTAAACGTTATACTTTTCCCGTTTGGTAAAATTATGCTGGTCAGATACCAGCTTGTTGCAGTAAAAGAAGTATTCAATAGTTGATCTATCCAGTTTTCTGAATATTCTATAGCTTCATTTTCCCCGAAATTATACTGCGTGCCATCTTCGTCTGTCAAAGTAAAACTTCGAAATGTTTTGGTAACAGGGTTGTCCTGATTAAAGACAGGCACAAAACTCGGATTAAAAATAAATGGATATATAAAGCTGCCATCAAAAGATACTTTAATATCCCTGTCCGATTTTACTTTCCACTGCTGATTTTCGTTAAGATAGAAAGAACCACTTATACCCAAAAAATTAAAGTTAAACTCATCGGGAGCCAATTCATGATTAGCAGCGGGGGGATAGGGGCTACCGCTACCATGAAAATAATTATTCAGCGAAGTTGTTGTTTCCCAGTTTTGGTCTTGCAGATAATTTGTGTTATAGTAAAAGCCTTGTTTAGGGTTAGGTGAATTGGGGTTATTAGTAGCAAGTTCATCGGGAGCTGTCTTAACCACCCTTGTAATAACGCCACCAGCCATCAGGCTCCAGCCATTACCTACCCATCCTGGAGGTACATCCGGGTGCAAACCGGAATAATGATATGACAAACTAACGGGGATAGTAAAATTCCCTTCCTTGACTTGATAAATAGGCACACTAATATTAGGCGTTCCTGTAAATAGAGAAACCGGGACTTCACCATACAGTCCCAAGGTGCCTGCATTTGGCGTTGGGATGTTGATTTGAGTTATTGGTAATTTTTGGCCAAAGGAATTGGTAAACTTCAGTAGCAACATACATATGCCAACAATCCTGCAAAATGTTTTCATGGTATTATCTCTTTTTTAGCTTTTTTAACTCTTTTTTGATCTCCTCGTTTTCGCTTTTCATTTCAATCATATACAGTGTCAGCTCTTCAACTTTCTTCATCAACAGTTTATTCATTTCACCTAAATTCAAGCCATCTTTAGATATTTGTTGTTCAGATGGAACCTCTGGTAAATGTTGGTTTTGATCGATGTAAGTTTTAACTTCCTGGAGCGACGGGAGTTGGTAATCCTTTTTGAATACGTAATCAGGCCAAGCTGATTGTAATTTGACAGTAACGGCTTCCGCTATAATACCACCACCAACAGCCAGTTTGTTATTGCCCGTATTGCCAGTACTCAGGCCAATCATCAACCGACCATCACCGGTGAGCCACATCACTTGATTTTCTGTACCGGTATTGGAATGATTGTAAAATGCAAAGCCGCCCACGCTTCCACCTCCTTGATTGCTGATAAAGTCAGTTTCACCTGCGCCCTGCGTCCTATTCCATCCGATCAACATTTTACCCGTGTTTTCCAAAAAAGTCAGTGGTAAATTGCCATTTCTATTATCTATGTTTGCATTATTACCGGCTACAAGCGCAGTTCCATATACTTCCAGCTTAGCCGCTGGTGTTGTTGTCCCAATACCCACATTACCTGAAGATTGTATCGTCATTTTTGCATCATTCAGCGTAACGGTTGAATTGTCTATCGAATTATTGACTAAAAAATGCAAGTTCCCTACGCCATAGGCGTTCGTTCTTTCATGGACAATAGCAGCTTTCCACCAATTTCCGTTTAATTCATTAAGAAAGCCAATCCCAACAGCAGTACCAGCTGTCGTCGTACCATTCCCCGCCCCATTATTTGAGTTTCGAAAACCACCTGTGATATTTAATCCTAGGTTAGATATTTGTACTTGTAATGGAGAGACAGGCGTTGTTGTACCAATACCAACGGAATTAGTGGTTGAAGTAATAGTATTTGCTCCATTCGTCGTCCATTGGGCATGTACTAACGATGAAATGCTTAAAAATAGAAATAGTGAAAAGATGAGTTTCATGATAAGTAGGGCTAAGAGTTTATTATATAGTAGGCAAAATCAATCTGCTTAGATTGGTACCAAGTTGTTATAGAATAAATAAATGCTGATTGAAGCCTTTCTGAAGGCTAAAAGAGGCTATTGTGATAATATAATCATGTTGCAGGGTTAAGGTGCTCCAAATATAATTATTTATCATTTCGGCCCAATGACTTTCAATAATATTAATAATAACTTTATATATTATTAACACCCTCTTCCAAAAGCTTTTTTACAGTAAGAAACTTCTCATTAAAACAAACTCTCCTATACTCCATTCACCGGCATTGGTACTCTAAGTGGTTCAAATGATTTACCAAACCGTAATTAACATCATTACTTTTTAAATCATGCACAAGATATATTCTGCTTTTGTAAATTCTGTGTAGAAAGAATAAGGCGTCAATAGGTCCAATTCCTGTTTTAAGTCCTGGTGAAAGTCATTGTTCAGGGTGCCATTTCAATCCCTACTAACAATATACTATCAATCTGGGCTTCATTATAGCTATTTGAAACTATCATCAAACAAAAAACCCCTCAGAACTTAATCTGAAGGGTTTAAAAGTGTGGGAGTTACTGGGTTCGAACCAGTGACCCTCTGCTTGTAAGGCAGATGCTCTGAACCAGCTGAGCTAAACTCCCTTGCTTTTGGGTCTGCAAATATAGAAGTTCTGATCTATTCTTCAAAAAAAAATTTTGAATTTATATTAACCCGCTGATTATTAATAATAAAAATTACACAATGCCTTTTTTAAGATCTCACATAGCTATATTATTTCGCCCAGGGCGTGGGTCTTCGGGCAAAATTTCCATGTTTGGGCATTGGATATAGCTGGCATACCATTTTATGGCGCCAACAAGGTCAATAGCATCTTCTGCGGCAATATCAATGGTTTCAAAGGCAAATAATTTACTATTGGCATAGCCATATAACTGCACTTCGTCGTCATCGGGCCTAAACTGTTCCTCATCAAGACAATAAACCCTAACCTTTAAACGGGTATCCCTGGAATGAATAACATCCCGGCAAGGGTTTTTAGGATCGGTTGCCAATAAGTAAACGTTATGGTCCATAAACTGATAACAATGATATGGTGGTATGGTTTCCGGAGTTGGTATTTATATTTTTATTGAGCATCAATTATTAACTCCCGTGTAATTGATACCCACATATTGGGAAGTATTTTCTACAACACATTGATAAACAGCGCCTCAATTTGCCTTTTGCTTGCTTAATTATAGCTATTAGGCAATTGGCATTGCATTTGAATTAAGATTATTACCCTTCTAAAAGGGTTGTTTTTCATAGGTAGATGTAGGGCCGAAACACTGCGAGAGTTTTTCGGCCTTTTTTATTTTCCTTCCGGCAATCCCTTCAAATTTCCACAAGTCAACTCACACGAGTCTAAAGATTTATTTATAAAACTTTTTAAACCTTCATTTTTAACACTTTTCTGTATAAAAAATGGCCAAAAATGAGTCGAAAATCGCTTAAAATCTATCCAAAACCATCGATTTTAACACTTTTTAACAAATTTAAGTGCGTTTTTTTTGCTTTAAAAAGTTTCAATTTATTGAAAATCAAACAACTACACACTAAATAACTTATTTTACGGCTTGTTCTTCCCTTAACCAAACAGCCCGGTTTTTCGGATAAGCGAAAAACCGGGCTGCTGTATACTCACAAATATAACCAAAATAAATGGCAAAATCGGGCTGCCATTTTATATCCCTGATCCGTCTACCTTAGTGAAAATTTTTAATTACTTCGCAAGTGAAATTAATTTAAAATAAAACTACTCTTATTTGGAGTGGGTTATTTATCAACATTCGCCAATCCGGCATGTTCAATTAGGCGTATATCATCTACAAAACAAAACTAATTGAAACTTTCAAAAAATTAATTTCTATGAAAACAGACTCACAAGAAAGCATGTTAAATGCAAATATGGCCCGGAGGTCGTTTTTGCGTTATGCTGGTGTTGGTGTTGCCTCCGTGGGCTTATTGGCCACTGCTGCATCATGCCACAAAGATCATAAGATCACCCCCAATCCTCCTGCCGGTACTATTGACCTTGGCGCTTCGGGCGACTTAGCCATTTTAAACTATGCCTATGCGCTGGAGCAACTGGAAGCTGCCTTTTACTTACAGGTGACCGCTACTCCTTATAGTGGCATTACTTCGGCAGAAACATCTATGTTGACTGACATCCGCGATCATGAGGTTTTACACCGCGAATTTTTTAAAGCAGCCCTTGGCGCCGGTGCAATTTCATCTTTAACACCAGATTTTTCTTCTATCAACTTCAGCAGCCGCGCCAGTGTATTGGCAGCAGCAGCAGCTTTTGAAGATACCGGTGTTACTGCTTATGACGGAGCCGGTTACCTGATCACTACTCCGGCCTACTTAACTATAGCCGGTAAAATTGTTTCGGTAGAAGCACGTCACGCTGCATTGATCCGCGATTTGATCACTCCTGGTTCTTTTGCCGGACCAGATGTAGTGGATACCACAAACAGTTTAAATGCATCAGCCTCTATAGCCCAAGTGCTTAAGATAGCCAATACCTATTTAAAAACTAAAGTTACAGCAGTAAACTACGGTTACGCATCCGTTTAAAACCCCATCATCATGAATTTATTTAATATCATAGAAGAAATTGAAAATGTTGATCCGGAAGTTTACGGCAGAATAAGTGAACGCCGTGATGTGATCAAAAACATAACCAGCTTTGGTTCAAAAGTAGCATTAGCCGCTATGCCATTTGCAGTAGGCGCTATCTTTAAAAAAGCATATGCTCAAAGTTCATCTACCCCATCAGTAGTAGCGATATTGAATTACGCGCTTACATTGGAGTACCTGGAATCAACTTTTTATAATGCAGGTGCAGCCAAAGGAACCGCTTTGATACCAGCCGCAGCAGCTACCAATTACTTTAACCAGGTAACCCGTGATGAAAACAATCACGTAACCTTCTTAAAGGCTGTTATTACCTCATTGGGCGCCACACCGGTATCGGCACCTCAATTTGATTTAACCGCGGGCAACAACCAGGGTAATGGACCATTTAAGGATGTGCTAACCAACTATCAAACCTTTTTGGCCGTGGCCCAGGTGTTTGAAGATACCGGCGTACGTGCCTACAAAGGTCAGGCAGAAAATATTTTGGCTAACAAAGCAGCTGCAGAAGGTGTTAAAGCCGGTTTATACCAAACCGTATTAACTGCTGCGTTATCTATCCACGCAGTAGAAGCCCGTCATGCTTCGGCTATCCGCTCTATCCGTGGGCAAAACCCATGGATCACCAGTACCGCTACTGTAGGTAATGATACCGGCATTTCGCTTGTAAACGCCAATTATGACGGCGAGCAAAATGTAACCCAGGGCGGCGTTGATGTTACCACACTAAAAAGTTTTGCCGGTAGCACCACTTCTGTTTCTATAGCTACAGCGGCATTCGATGAGCCTTTAAGCATGACCCAGGTTTTAGCTATATTACAAGGCAGCTTTATTGTTAAGTAATCAGGTTTACTCTTTATATAAAAACAAAAGGGCCGGGTGAATTAATCACGCGGTCCTTCTTATTTGTAAGCTATTAGCCAGAGGCCGGTATTATTCTCCCTGATTAAGAGCCTTATTTATTTAAACCCTGCACACCAAATTTGATCAGATCATCTGGTTTAAGAAAGCCAACCGTTCCATAAACGGGTTTGCCGGCAGCATTAAAAATAATGAGCGTGGGATATGCCTGTAAACCCCATTGGGCGGCAAGCTCGGGCCCCTGGCCTTTTTCCATATCCATAGCTACGTTGATAAAATTGCTGTTGTAAAAAGCTATTACATCCTTATTTTTAAAGGTAGTAGCTTTAAGCAGCTTGCAGGGACCACACCAGGTGGCGTAGGCATCAACAAAAATATATTTCTTTTTAGCGGCAGCCTGTTTTAAAGCTTCGCTCCAGGAGTTTTCAATAAAATTAATTTGGTTTGCTTTTTTGTCGCCGCTTTTTTGCGCGGCTTGGGCATTCCCGTTAAACGGACATAAAAGAAAAAATAAAACAACAGCAAGACCGGCAGGAAAAAGGGTTTTCATCAATATAAAGGCTTAAAATATGAGCCATAAAAATAGCACATATAAACCGCTATTGGTTTATATGTGCTATGAATATCTGTTATATCAGCTAAACAATCAAATTATGGCCTGGTACGTTGACCTTCGCCTTGCTGCTGCTCTTGTTGCTGCCGCTGTTGTTGCTGGCGTTGAGCCTCTTGCTGTTGACGCTGGGCCTGTTGCTGTTGTTGTTGCTGCTGGCGTTGCGCCGCTTGTTGCTGACGCTGGGCCTGTTGCTGCTGTTGTTGTTGCTGACGTTGCGCGGCTTGCTGTTGTTGCTGAGCCTGCTGTTGTTGACGCTGAGCTGCCTGTTGTTGTTGCTGCTGCTGACGTTGTGCGGCCTGCTGCTGACGCTCGGCTTGTTGCTGCTGTTGTTGAGCTTGCTGTTGCTGACGCTGAGCTTGTTGCTGTTGACGCTGAGCTTGTTGCTGTTGACGCTGCACTTCCTGCTGTTGGCGCTGAGCCTGCTGTTGCTGTTGTTGAACTTCGCGCTGCTGACGTTGGGCCTGATCACGTTGTTGCTGCACCTCTTGCTGCTGGCGCTGAGCTTGCTGTTGCTGCTGTTGAACTTCGCGCTGTTGACGTTGGGCCTGATCACGTTGCTGCTGCACCTCTTGCTGCTGGCGTTGAGCCTGCTGTTGCTGCTGCTGAACCTGGCGCTGCTGGCGTTGGGCCTGATCACGTTGCTGCTGCACCTCTTGTTGTTGGCGCTGAGCCTGCTGTTGTTGCTGCTGAACATCCTGACGCTGGCGTTGGCCTTGTTGCTGCTGACGTTGAACATCCTGCTGCTGGCGTTGGCCTTGTTGCTGCTGACGCTGAGCTTCCTGCTGCTGACGTTGCAGTTGTTGCTGCTGACGTTGCTGTACAGCCGGATTTGTGTTAGGCTGTTGTGTACGTTGTCCGGCTGGTTGATTATTGTTAACTCTTACCAACCTGTTATTACTGCTCTTGGCAACTTCGGCCAGGCGGGCAGCATTATTACGGTTTACGGTTGCCTGTCCGCCTACGCGGTGCGCAATACCATTATTGGGGTTTTCTTTACGGTACTCAGTAGCATTTACTACCCTTGCTGGTCGCGCATCGGTACTCTTTCTGATCTCGGGTCTGTAAATATTAAGCCTGTTATTGGTAATACTTGTTCTGGAGCCGGAGCCAGGCTGGTTAATATTATTAACCCGGTATACCTGCACATTTTGACGGGTTACCCGCCTAACTTCATTAACCGGTGGACCAGTTACATAAGTACGATTATTATAAACGTAGGTATTGTTAATAACCGTTGTATTATGAATAATGTTAACCACCCGGGTATTTGATACATAATAATTATTGATGTTAGGGCGGTTAATATAGGCTTGCGGTGCACATACCCAATAGTAATCGGGCACGCGATAGCTATTGCCGAATGAAATACTGATGCTGATACCCGGTGTTAGCGGAGCCCATCCGTAATAACCACCGCCACTTCTCCAGCTTACCCAGGCCGGTGCCCATTCATGACCAGGAATCCATTCCCATCCATAATAATCATCATAGCGCCAGCGGCCGTAGTGAAAGGTGGCCCATCCCCAGGGATAATCAGAAACCCAGGTATTACCATAATCTGTCATTACCCAATGCCCGCGTGTGGCATAAGGCCTGAATCCGTCTTCGGCATCAGGTATCCAAACATTACCATAGTTAGGATCATCAACCCAGGTACCATACGGATCAAGATCATCATAGAATTGCTGATCAGATACATACTCTCCCTGCTGTGCCCTTACTTTATTTGGAGCGGCAAGCATTATCAAAAATGCTATTAAACATAAACCGCTTATTCTTTTTATAGCTTTCATTGTTTCATCAGGATTAAAATTTGACCGGTATACTCCGGTATCAATATAGCTATGACCCGTCAAATTATAAAACGTTTAACATTAAAATTGTTTTAATGTGCAACGGATGAGCGTAAGGAAGCAAACATTGTCTCAAAATTTTTATTTATACCTTGCATGTGCTATCTTAAAAATTAAATATTTTTACATCCCATTATCTATACCATTATGAGTACAGTAAATATCCCAAGGCTTGATCTGAACAATTATATTAACGGTAGCGCGGCCGACCGTCAGCAATTTTCAGACGATATAGGCAAAGCATTTAATGAAACCGGTTTTGTAACCATCACCAACCATGGTCTGAGCAAACAACTGATAGATGAGCTTTACGAGCAGGTGAAAGCACTTTTTACCCAGCCGGATGCTGTTAAACAAAAATATGAAATACCGGGTCTTGCCGGCCAGCGTGGTTATACCGGTAAAGGCAAAGAAACGGCCAAAGGCTTTAAAACACCCGATCTGAAAGAATTTTGGCAGATAGGCCAAACCGTTACCGATGGCTCACCTATTAAAGAGCAATACCCGGATAATGTGGTTGTTGACGAATTGCCCGCTTTTAATACCACCACCCGCGAAGTTTATAAAAAATTAGAATCGGCAGGTATACACTTATTAAGGGCCATTGCAGTTTATTTAAATTTAGAGGAAACTTATTTTGATAATAAAGTGCATAACGGCAATTCGATACTGCGCACTTTACATTATTTCCCTATTCTTGATCCGGATTCTGTTCCGGCAGATGCGGTACGTGCCGGTGCGCATGAGGATATTAACCTGATTACCTTGTTAATTGGCGCCAGCGCTGATGGACTGGAATTGCTTACCCGCGAGGGCACCTGGTTCCCGGTTAAGGCTCATGGCGAAGACCTCGTAGTTAACGTAGGCGATATGCTGCAACGTTTAACCAATAATAAGCTTAAATCAACCACGCACCGTGTAGTGAACCCGCCGCGCGAGCTGATGAAAAATTCCAGATATTCAGTTCCGTTTTTCCTGCACCCGGTATCTGATATGGATTTAACCAGCCTGGAAACCTGCATCAATGCCGAGCATCCCAAATTATACCCGGATATCACCGCCGGCGAATACCTGGATGAACGCCTGAGAGAGATAGGTTTGAAAATGTAATTTTGAAAAAGAAGGACCTTTTCGGGTACACGGGGCATGGTGTGTACCGGAAAAGGTTAATTTATTTCAGATTATCCTGAACCCACTGCTTAACACTCAATGTTTCAATTTTTTGCTCAGCGTTGAATGTTTTGTCGAAATCCCATGATACTCCTTTTCCCTCCGCAAAAACTACCCGATACTTTTTGATAATATCTCCGGCGTCATTCATCAATTCACTTTTTAGTTTAGCCAGGCTCCAATCCTCTCTCTTAAGCTTCCGATCTAGTGCAGCGTCTATGATATCGGCCAACTGTCCGTAAGTAATGGTATCTCCGGCCGTGTATACAATACTGTCTTCAATCGCGGGTTCAGCAAAATATATCCAAGCCGTTAACTTGCCGATATCTTCGGGGGTGGTTACTGTTACCGCGGTATTCCAGCTCCCCAATGCATGCACCGTGTTCTGTGCTAGGTTTACCACACCAAAAAAGGGTTCAAACAAGAAACTGGTGAACATTCCGGTAGAAATAATAACCCACTTTGTGCGATTTTGCGAACGCAGCAGGTTACGAACATCCAATTGCTCATCAAATGAATCCTGCGCGCTGCCTTTGCCTATAATGTCATAATCAACGCCAAATTGCCATGGGAAATACCGTTTTACACCCGCATTAAGTACGGCATGGGTTAGCTTTAATTGCAAACCACCAGCACCCGTTACAAAACCGGTACAGGAAATAACCGTATGAAAGTTTTTGAAAATAGCAGACAGTTCATGCACCGTGGCAGAAAGATCGCCGGGAAGAAAATCAATGCCAAGAGACTTTAGCTCGGCGATATCCCGTTGCTTGCTGGGATTATTAGAATTAATTGTTGATGAACGAAGAAGTACCGTAATGGTTGTTCCCGGAAAGCGTACCGCCTGCTTAGCCAAATGACGAAGAACGGCCATTCCAAGTTCGCCGGCACCCAAAACTAAAATTGAAGCATTTTGCATAAACCTTGATGATATTAGTTGATTTGTTTATTGAAGACCGATCCGCTTGATTTCTAAATGTTTTGTTTCTGTAAAAAGCGTTTATTGGTATTCGGCGGATCAGCTTATTTTTTTGAAACAAAAGTAAACCGCTGATGTATCTTTGCAGATAAGGCACCTTTTTGTTCCTTTGTAACTTAGGGGTTAGTAAATTGAAACTCAATACCTTTATTTTGGGCACATGCTTTTAACTGACAAACCAATGACCGATAACGAAATTATTTTAGCAGCCCAGGCTATTTGCGACGCGCTGAGCGAAGAACAAGATGGGCTTAAAAGAGATGTATTGAATCATGTAGGCAATACATGGTCGTTATTTGTAATTCACACCCTCGGCGTTGATGGGCGCATGCGTTTTTCAAGATTACAGGAACGTATAACGGGAGTAAGCCAAAAGATGTTAACAAAAAGCTTGCGCGAGCTGGAAAGGGACGGGCTGATTGCCCGAACGGCATACATGGAAGTTCCGCCCAGGGTTGAATATGAATTAACCGCGCTAGGCCGTGGGTTACTGATCCAGATTATCCCACTTTGGACCTGGGTTATCGAACATGCTGACACCTTTAGAGAAGCCAGGAATGCGTTTGATCTTAAAACAAAAAAGCAAGGCAATAACATCTGAAATTTTTTAGGCAGCTATCACGCTTTTAGTTTCACGCTTTCCTATAGGCTTCTACTCTTCTGTTAATACGAGATTACCCGGATTGTCACCATTTCAAGAAAATGAAACCCAGGTAATCCCGTAACTCCAATTTTAAACACACTAAAACATTAAATTTCTTTATCCGGCCAATACCGCTTTATCATCCACATCAGCTTCAAGCTTCTGTTGCCTTCTTTTATATAATACAAACAGGGCAGCAGCCAGTACGCCTATGATACCTTCTATACAAACAGCGCGCCTTGGGCCTAGTCCGCTGGCCAGCCAGCCAACCAGTAAGCTGCCGATAGGTATCATACCCTGGTACGCCATTACATAGTAACTAATAGCACGGGCCCGCATGGCTGGGATAGCATGGGTTTGTATATAGGTATTAATGGCCGATGTTTGCGCCATCATACCCATACCTGTAAATACCATAAATATCAAAGCGAAGGATAATTTGCCGGCATAAGCCACCATCAAAACACTAAGCCCAAAAACCAAACTAGCGGTTATCATAATTTTAATGAGGTTTTTATTGCTTTTTAAGTTAGCCAGGTAAACCGCACTGATCACTGATCCCAAGCCTGCTGCACTCTCAAACCAACTGAAGGTTTTGGCATCGCCATTAAATATATCTTTTGCAAAAATGGGCATCAGGGTGTTAAAAGGAATCACAAATAAACTGCTGATGCTCAGCATCAGGATCAGGCTGCTCAGGTCGCGATCACCGGATACATATTTAAAACCCTCCTGCAATTCGGTCCAGATACTTTTTTCTGACCGGATAATAGCTTTGGTGTTCAGTTTCATCATAAACAAGCAGCTCAACACCGGTATATAGCTCAAAAAGTTACCGAAGAAACAAAAGTCCTCGCCAAAGGTGCCCAGGATAATACCGGCCACCGCAGGACCCGCAATACGTGCCAGATTGCTCATGGTAGAGTTAAGGGCAATGGCGTTCGGCAGATCGTCCTTGTTATCAACCATCTCCATCATTAAGGCCTGACGGCAGGTAACATCAAAAGCATTGATGATACCTTGTATCAAACTTAAACCAATAATAGCCGGTATGTTATAGAACTTGAACAGGATCATAAAAGCAAGCGCCCCGGCTTGTGCCATGGATATCACCTGCGTAATAACCAGGATACGGTAGCGGTTGTGCCTGTCGACAATACTGCCGGCGTAGGGGGCCAGTATCAGCGATGGAATTAAACTTACAAAGCCAACCACGCCAAGCAACAGCGCCGAACCAGTAAGCCGGTAAACCAACCAGCTAACGGCGGTTTTTTGCATCCAGGTACCAATTAGCGATATAGATTGGCCATAAAAAAACAGTTTAAAATTGCGGTACTTAAGTGATCGAAAAACATTCATTGGGGTAACAGATAACAAAAGCTTTTCAGGGGAGATCTTAATGCAAGACTATTGAAATTCTTTATGGTACAAATATCGGGAATGATGATATATTTGTAAAATAGATTGTTTTAATGATATTAATTGATAAAAACGATTAATTATGGAACTCAGACAATTGCAATACTTTGTTAAAGCGGCCGAAACCATGAATTTTACCGAGGCGGCTGCTGCGGTTTTTATTACCCAAAGCACCTTATCGCAGCAAATTAAACAGCTGGAAGAGGAGCTGGGTATGCTGCTGTTTGATCGTATTGGCAAACACGTGCGTATTACCGAGGCTGGCCATGTATTTTTAACGCATGCCCGCAAAATATTAATGGACGTACAAAAAGGCAAACAAGCCATCGCCGAATTAAATAACGCAGCCACCGGCGAACTGAATGTAGGCGTATCCTATGCTTTTACCTCTTCGTTATTTCCGGTATTGGCTCCATTTTCAACCAAATATCCGGGTATTAAAATTTTTATCACTTCTGATAATCACGTAGAACTGGAAAAAAAACTTCGTTTGGCTGAGCTGGATCTGATTGTAGCCTATCACAACGAATCAGACGATGAGGATCTGGAAATGCAGCCCTTGTTCAGCTCCAGTATTGTGATGGTGGTGGCCAAAAATAACCCATTGGCGCAACTCAAAAGTGTAAACCTGAAACAACTATCAGAGTTGGAATTGATATTACCGGGCAAGGGTTTTAGCTCGCGCACATTTATTAACGAGCTATTTTACAAAAACAAAATGAGCCCCAATATCAAGATCGAGCTGAATGATGTGCATTCCTTGCTGTCATTAGTGCAGGATGGCGAGTGGGCAACCATCCTGAATGAAAAAACCTTAATAGGATGGGATAAGCTGATTGCCATTCCGATAGCCGGTCAGGAGGTAAAAAAGCAATCTTATATCCTTTGGCAAAAGGGTGTTTACCGCAAAAAAGCCGCGATATTGTTTACCGAACAGCTCATGACTGTTATGAATAATGAATGATAGCTATTGTTTTTATTTAGCTGCCGCTTTACCCTCCACATGTAACGATATGGTGCTGGCATGAGGAAAACCAAGCGTACTGCCCGGTATAATCTTCAAGTAATACTGTAAATAACTATTCATGATACTTTGCGAGGCCTGTATGTATGCTTTTTCAGCACCTTCGTCGCCCATGAACCCTACCAACGGCCTTGTAAAATGCATTAGACCTTTGTCATCAACACATATCTCAAAGGAGTAGTAAAAATCCTTATAGGCTTTATGGATAGTAATATCGAAAGTAGGATCAAGGTAATCATCCGATGCATCAAAATTATTCATAATATCGGGTTTGGTATGCCGTTGATTTACCGTTACTAAAGGGCTTTTACTTATCAGCTGAACCGGTTGCCTGGCCGAAAAGGCTTTGGCTATGTTATTGCTGGCTTTGGCTGCCAATGCTTTTACAAACAAAGTATCCTTGCTACTGGGGCGTCTCAGTATGGAAGTATCCGTATGCAACACATTTTTCACATAATTGTCGGCATAAAACAACATATATACTTTGGAGCCGGCGATATCTATGGAATCGCCTTTTGCTTGTAGTATCTCCATGACGATACTGTCTTTACTCAGTTTTTTAATTTTGAACCATGACCGTGCCGCGTTAAAAACAGAGTCATATCCACGTGTAAGCGGGAAATTGATGAACGTATTTTTTGTGGGACTAAAGATGCTCACCGAATCGTCCGAAACGAATTTCATTTTCCATTGGGGTTCCAGTTGGTAACCATATTCATTAAATGACAAACCGTTTTTTTGCCGTCTGGCTACTTCGCTATAGTTAATGCCGTTAAAAGCCCGGAATGATATCAGGTGTTTTTCTTTAGCCTTGCCCGGATCTTTGCATCCGGAGTGGGTAATAGCAGTAACAAGCAGCATTGCAGCGCCTATGTATTTGATGTGATTATTGGTGAAAAGCATATCGGCTTAAAGATATATAATTCTTTATACCGATATGAATAGTTTAACTATTACTCGTTTATTTATAGCTGAAACTTTACAAAAACCAGTATTGCAAGTGTTATTTATTGGCCGTCTTCGGCAGATACTGCCGGCTTCTTTTTCTTGAAGAAGAAGTGAGTTTGGCTAAAATAGCTAAAGAACACAATAAATATGGTAGCTATGATCTTGGCTGGAGTTGGATAAAGACCCATCACATCAACCAGCAATTTTAAAAACACCAGATTTAGCAAAATACATATGGCATTAACAATTATAAACCTGGATAATTGGCCCCTTTTACTCAGGCCCGATTCTTTAAAAACCACATATCTGTTTAAATAAAATCCGGTGCAAAACGAGATACTGAACGAAAACATCTGCGAAGCAATATGCGGGCTCAGGGTATAAAAACCAAGATCGATGTTATGTTTTTTGAAGATAAAATTATAGCTGAAACTAAAAAGCAGGATATCAAACACCGTATTACTGCCACCGCAGGCCGCATAACGAAAGGTGTGCAGCGGCATCCATTTTTTAAATGGTTTGTAAAACAGGTCGATAAAATTCAGGATTCCGTGTCGTATAAAATTGTGGACTTTGCGCATACCAGATTTTTAAAATGCAGAGCTGCTTGTTACTTGGCCATCTCTTCTTTGATCGCTCTCAAAAACTCATTGGCATGCTGCGATCCGATAATATAAAGCAGGCCATCCCTGTCGGTAAGGTGTATGGCATCATTACCGGCGGCATAAAAGCGCACAGTTCCTTTGGTATGCAGGTTATATACCGGGTTATTGAACAAATAGCGGCTGTATGATCCTTTTTCTGCCTTCACAATGCCATTCAGATCAATTTTAACCAGGCGGGTGGTCCACAAACCGTTAAGCCTGATACTTTTATTTTCAACCCGGGTACTAAAGTGCAGTAAAAAACCCATGATGATGGATATGATGATGATAGCAAAGCCAACCACCACCAGCAGGTCGCCGTTGCGTTCACGTTCATCCGTAAAAAAATAGGCCGCGAAACAAAACATGGCCAAAACCAGGCGTATAGTTATCGGGATAAATTCCCTGCCGAGGTACTGTTTTTCTACAAAAATTGCTTTATCGCTCATCTTAATTTATACAGTTCGAAGATAGTAACTTTTTTAGTGTTATTGCTTACTTTATACCTTTCGTCGGGCCGGTAACCACCAACCCACATCACTTCGCCATTACCATTTACCAGCACCGGCACTTCCTCTTTTTGATTCAGCGATATTTTCTGATTGATAAAAAAATCGCTCAGTTTCTTTCGCCCCTTCATACCCAGGGGATAAAAATAATCGCCCTCCTGCCACACCCGCAAGGTGAGCGGAAATTTCAACAATGCAGCATCAACAGATACGGCCAGCGGATTGTCCTTTATAATCAGCGGGCTATCGTCATGCAAAACCGTCATTTTATAATTGCCGTAATGCACCTCATGTGTTTTTTCGGCAATCAGAACAGCTTCGTGCCCACCATTTTTCCTTTTCTCCAATATCAACCGGTCGCGGTCCAGTATTACCGAATATGTTGGTGATTCAAATACCCGGCCGGAATGTTTATCCAATGCCGATATCAGGTCATCAACGGCAGTTTCGTTAAAACCGTATGGCTGCAGTAATTTAAACAGCAATAAACGCATAGGGTTTAATTGCCTAACTTCATCCAGCAACATATAATTACCATCTTGTCCATGTTTAATTATTGTTTCGGATAGCCGCGCGATTTGATTTTCGAGCAATGTTTCCAGGTCGCGGAAATGTTTCAGGTTATTTTCAAAGGTTTTCTCCAGTGCCGGGTTCAATTCTTTTAGCAGGGGTATCACCTCCAGTCTGATTTTATTACGGGCATATTTGGCCGAAGCGTTGGAGCTGTCCTCCACATAATCCAACTTATTTTGGGCGATGATGGAGGTTATCTCATCCCGGTTTAAAAACAGCAATGGGCGTACCAGGTTACCGTTTTGAGGCAGTATGCCATGCAGCCCAGCTATGCCCGTACCCCGGGTAAGGTTTAACAATATTGTTTCAATTGTGTCGTTTTGGTGGTGTGCAAGCGCAATAACCTGGTAATCTGATTGCTGGCTTATGGCGCCGAACCATTGATAACGCAGTTCGCGCGCAGCCATCTGAATAGATATTTTATTTTCGGCAGCATAATTCCGGGTATCAAAATTAACGGTATGGAAAGGTACACGAAGCTGGTTGGCCAGATCATTACAAAAGGACTGGTCGCGCAGGGCTTCGTCGCCGCGCAGCTGAAAGTTACAGTGGGCGATGCCAAAGGTATAACCGGCCTGCTTTAATAAGTGGGCCATTAAAACAGAATCCATGCCACCGCTTACCGCAGCCAAAATTTTGCTGCCAGGCGTAAACAAAGTATTTTGTTCAATAAAATTTACAAATTGTTTAACTGGCAGCAAGATAATGAGTGAATTAGTGAGTTAATGAATTAGTGATTTCGCTTGTTATTTGTTATTGCTAAAAGCTTACTAAAGCAGAAGATGTTCTCCCTCCCTCTTTGCGGCGAAGCCGGAGAGAGGGCCGTCCAGCGAAGCGTAGACGGGGTGAGTCGATTCTGCAATATTTGGTTTGCACCATCAAAATTATTAAATTATGAGAACCAAGAGTTAAGAATCAGGAATTAAGAGAGAAAAAATAGGTTACAAATGGCTTTTTTTGTCTTGTCTCTTGATTCTTAACTCTTGATTCTCTTTAACCCCAACAAAAAACTAATTTTGCCAACGTGAGTAAATATGTTTTAAGCTTTCTGTTATTGATACTGACGGGCAGTGTTATGGCCCAAAAAAAGAAATCAATTGTAAACCTGATACAGTCAGAAAGCAGCTCTGTTGTTACCATTAAAGGACGCCAGGTGATCAAGGTTTATAAAGGGGTTTTTAAACAGGATTTCTCAACCCTGCGTTCAGACAGTGCTTATTTTTATCCTAACGAAAACGCTTTTGATGCCTTTCGCAACGTAAACATCAACCAGGGCGATACGCTGAATATTTTTTCTGATAAGCTCAACTACAACGGTAACACCAAACTGGCTATACTCACCGATAATGTAAAAATGGTAGACCGTGATGCCACCTTAACTACCAATTATCTTACCTACAATACCGCTACCCGCATAGGCACTTATACCAGCGGAGGTAAACTGGTAAATAAGGACAATGTGCTTACCAGTAAAAACGGCTATTATTTTGCACAGTCGCGCGACTCTTATTTTCGGTATGATGTGGTACTCACTACCATTGATGCCATTATTAAAACCGACACCCTGCGTTATAATACGGGCACCCGTATATCTTATTTCTACGGCCCCACCAATATCTACGGCAAAAAAGACAAGGACACTCTGTACACCGAAAACGGACTTTATAATACCGTAACCGAGCAAGCTTTTTTTGGCAAAAAGAATCATTACAAACAGGGAACCAAATCATTAAAAGGTGATAGTTTATTTTACGACCGGCTCAAAGGCTATGGCCGCGCGGTTAAAAACATCACCTTTAATGATAATGAACAAAAAATAACACTCAAAGGCGATCTGGGTACCTATTTTAAAGCCGACGAACGTACTGTGGTTACCGAAAATGCATACGTGGTGCTAATCACCGAGCAAAAAGACAGCACTCAAACAGATTCGGCAGCGGCCAAAACACCTCCTGTATTAGCTAAAAATGCCAAAGATGCGATAAAAAACAAGCTCAAGGATGGCCCCAACACTAAGGATATTACCAACATGACCAAGCTGGCTAAAGATCTGAAACCGGGAACAATGGTGAGTAAAACAGATTCGACCCGGATAGATTCTGCCGCGAGAGCCCTGATCAAACAAAACAAAAATATAAAACCGGGCGATGCGATTGGGCAACTCACTGAGCTTTCAAAAATAGCCGATAATGTCAAAGCCAAAGGCACCATCGGGAAGGGGGATTCAGTTAAAATAGATTCCGTAACGAAAAAGCTCGGCGTGCAAACCAAAAATATAAAACCGGGCGACGCGGATAAAAAGCTCACCAATATGGCCAAGCTGGCTGCCGACATTAAACCGAAGAAGGGAGATAAACTGATAGCAGCACCTGTAGATACGAATAAACAAGGTGAAAAAGTAAAGCGCGACTCGATATTTATGACGGCCGATACGCTGGAAACCCAAATTATGACCTTCAAAAACCTGAAGATATACCAGGAAAAACAAAGGCTGCTGCATTTCAGGGACACCTCCGAAGCTGGTCTAAAACGGGCCGTTTTGAATCAGAAATTAAAGGGTATGCCGATTGTTTACCTGCACCTCCCAAAAGACACTACGTACCTGCATCGCGACTTTTTTGGAAAGCCGAAGGTTGATTCTACCCAAATCAAAAAAGATCTGTTAAATGCCAAAAGAAAGGCCAAACAGGACAGTGTACGGGCTGTAAACATGAAAAAAGACCCGGTATTTGCCAGCCGGGAGTTTGACGTAAAGGATACTGCCCGCATCAGGATATTAATAGCCCACCATCATGCTAAAATATTTAAATCGGATTTGCAAGGTAAGGCCGATTCTATTTTTTACAGCAATGCAGATTCTACCATACGTTGTTATGTAAAACCTATGTTCTGGACACAGGGCTCTCAACTTTCGGGCGATACCGTTTACCTGCAAATGCGCAACAAAAAGCTGGATAATATCGAATTGTTTCCGAATGCCTTTGTGGTGAATATTGAGAAGGACGACTCGCTGCACTTTAACCAGTCCTCGGGCCGAAAGATGCGGGGTTTCTTTAAAAATGACAAGCTTCACCAGCTATACATAGCCGTTAATGCCGAAAGCATTTATTTTAAGCGTGATAGTGGCAAGATAGCCGGTATGCAACGATCATTAAGCAGCCGGATCCATGTTGTTTTTAAAAATGGCGAAACTAAAGAAGTTACTTTTGTAACCAAGCCCGAAAACCGCTATGTCCCCATTGCTAAAGTTACCGAGGAAGATAAACTATTAAAAGGTTTTATATGGAAACCGAAGGACCGGCCAGCCTCCAAAGAAGCGATCATTCCAACGCATCATAAAAAATCAGCAGTTTCAAAATCACCGCCTCCGAAAGTTAAGGTAGACAGCTTAACACAGGCTAAAATGGATAACCTGAAGGGAATAATATTGAAACTCAGCAAGGATTCGACCAAAACCGACTCTGTGAAAAAGCTACAGTTGAACCTTCAACACCTTACCGATTCCATAAGCAAGGCTGCCGCAATTGTAAGATCTCCGGCACCAAAAACCAAAGCCGATAGTTTAAATCAGGTTAGGATTAGTAATTTGAAAGGGAAAATATTGAAGCTTGAAAAGGACCCGGCTAAAGCCGATTCTGTGAAGAAACTACAACTGGCTCTGAAAACCCTTACCGATTCGATAAGCAAGGCGGCGACAACCGTAAAACCGGTTACGGGTACTGCTGGCAGCACCGTAAAAGGCAAGCAACCGGCAACAAACGCGGGCAAGGACACATCGGCCAGTAAAGCAGGTGCAGGAAATCTGCCGGCGATAAAAGCAGGTAAAGACACTACAGCTATCCCATCGGCCATAAAGGCGTCAAAGGATACTACAGGCAAAATCGGGGGCACACCGCCACCAATAAAAGCGGTTAAGGATACAACAATTGTTGCGCCTAAAAAGCCAGGGAGTTAGGTTGAGGTTTATAAAATAATTTGTCATCCTGAGGTACGAAGGATCTATTCTGGAACCCTTCTTAACGAAGAATAGATTCTTCACTACGTTCAGAATGACAATATTTGATATTTGTACTTTTTTACTCTTCCTTTTTACCCCCCAACCCATACTTCTGCAATTTCTTTTGCACATAATTATGCCTGCGATTACCAGCTTCTGAAAGGGTAGCCGCGTCAGAAAATCGGGTGTCTGATACTTTGGGTATGCCGATGCGTTGTGCACTGTAGATACCGGAGTGTCCGCTGAAAAAATAGGCGGTAAAACAAGCTACCGCAAAAAACAAAACATACTGGCCGCCAAAAAGCTCAACTCCCATGATAGTACAGGCCAGCGGTGTGTTGGTTGCCCCGGCAAAAACCGCAATGAAACCCAACGCTGCAAATAAACCCACCGGTGCATCCATCAATACCGATAGTGTGTTACCCAAGGTGGCTCCAATATAAAAAAGTGGGGTTACCTCGCCGCCTTTAAAACCGGTAGCCAGGGTAGTAGTGGTATAAATGGTTTTCCAGAGCCAGCTCCAGGTATCGGCACCGCCTGTATGAAAGGCCGATGGAATGGTAACAGCACCTGCATACTCAGGATCGACACCGAGGCTCAGGTAATCGGGTTTGCCAATCAGCGCGGTAAGACCGATAATGATCAGTCCGCCCAATACCGGTATCAGCCAGGGAATAGACACCCGCTTTACAAAAAAGCCTTTGATGCCATGCACCATCCAGGCAAACAGGTAGCTGGCTAATCCGAACGCGGCAGATGCGATCATGATCTTAAAAAGCAACACAAAATCAAACGACAAGTATGGCGAAAACCAATGTGGTGCTGTTGTAAAAATATCAATATGGTAGGCCGTATGATGAACACCCCAGGCAACAACCGTAACATCACCAATGATACTGGCTATAAGGCAAGGGAGCAGGGCATTGTATTGAATGCGCCCTATAGTCAGCACTTCCATGGCAAATATAGCCCCGGTGAGTGGTGTACCAAAAACAGCCCCAAAGCCTGCGGCAATACCGGCGATGAGCACAATACGTGTATCATCAGGGTTTAGTTTAAACCAGCCACCAAACATTTGCGCTATACTGCCACCAATTTGCACAGCGGTACCTTCCCGCCCGGCGGAGCCACCAAACAGATGGGTAATAATAGTAGTGATGAGTACAATAGGAGCCATACGTTTGGGTACGCCGCCACCCGGCAGATGAATTTCGTCGATGATAAGGTTATTTCCTTTTTCGGCCGATCCGCCTATCAGTTTATAAATAAAATAGATCAGTACTCCGGCACCGGGGAGAAGATACAGCAGATAAGTATGAGCAAACCTGAAATGGATAGCCCAATTGAGTAACCATAAAAACAAGGCCACCATACTGCCAATGACGATAGCAATGGGTATAATGATGAGCGTCCAACGGATGAGGTGTTTGAGGATCGAAAAATGTTCGGACGTAAAAAGCTTATCGTTCATGAGCGACTAATTTAGGTTAAATAATAGAGGAACTGTCATGCTGAACGCAGTGAAGCATCTATTAGCCGATAGGCATAATCGAACAATAGACCCTTCGTTCCTTAGGATGACAAGAGAACTAATATAAAATACGGGATACCAAGAAGATAATAGAGATTTCATCCGGGCGCTATGCCGGCATATTTTTAAAAGCGATATATTGAGTTTTTTTTCCACCTACAAAAAATCAGCACAGGGGTAAACCCTATGAGTTAATTTATTGTAGGCGCCATCAGCTTTTTAGGGCGGTTGAGTAGGAAGACACCATTTCCTTTGGTACGAATATAGCTTCTTTTTTTATAAAGCCATAATTATTCGGGGTAAGTTTAAGAACAAACCCTTTCTGCAACATTTGAACCAGCTGTTTTAAACAGCCAGTTCTACTTCTTTAACAGAGATTAATAATGTGCGGCCCTGATATTCTACCCACAGATCTGCAAAGCCGCTCCCGTCATCATAACCCAGGAATTTCATGAAGGGGTTACTGATGTTTAAATTTTTCCATCTTTTACCAATATACTTAAGTAATTGACCACGTTTTAGGGTTGTGTGCTTTGCCATAAGTTTAATTTTTAAAAGTGAACAGTAGACTAAGTTAGTTAACATCAACGAAAATATTTAACCTTTGGAAAATATTTTTTCAATTGTATCAGGTATGTTACAGCCCTCACGGATGGCCAAAAAATGAAATTACAATATAAGAAAAAATACTCAGGCAGCTAATTAACTTTATATGAGTTAATTATATTTTGTTTACATTTAGTCAACCTTGGCTTTACCTGTGCATAGCTCTTTACACTTGTCTTTACACTTATCAATCACCTGTAAATAGTAATTTTCATACAAAGGCAAAATAGTGGCCAGATCAAATTCCTTGGCACGCGCCAGGGCGTTTTCTTTAAACTGGTTCAAACGATCTTCATCTTCCAATATATAAATGGCGCTTTTACCCATGGCTTCTACATCCCCAACATCTTTCAGGAAACCGGTTACACCATCTACATTTAATTCGGGCAAACCACCTGCATTGGTACTGATCACAGGTACTTTACAAGCCATCGCTTCCAAAGCGGCCAAACCAAAACTTTCTGATTGTGATGGCATCAGGAACAGATCGGCTACTGAAAGTATTTCTTCAATGGCATCCTGCTTACCCAAAAAGCGTACATTATCAGCAACACCCAAATCGCGGCATAACTGCTCGCAACCCGAGCGCTCGGGGCCATCGCCCACCATCAGCAATTTGGAAGGGATCTTTTTAACAACTTCGGCAAATATCCGCACTACATCCTCGGTACGTTTTACCTTACGGAAGTTGGAGGTGTGCACCAATACTTTTTCGCCCGATGGAGCGATAGCTTTTTTGAAATGATCTTTTGCTTTAAGACTAAAGCGGTTCAGGTCAATAAAATTGGGTATCACCTTAATATCGGTATCTATCTCAAAAAACTCGTAGGTATCGTGCCTCAGGTTTTCGGATACCGCGGTAACCCCGTCTGATTGATTGATTGAGAAAGTAACTACCGGTTTAAAAGTACGATCTTTACCAACCAGGGTAATATCGGTACCGTGCAGGGTAGTTACTACGGGGATATAAATACCGTAGGTTAATAATATCTGTTTGGCCATAAAAGCTGCCGAAGCATGCGGTATAGCGTAGTGAACGTGCAATACATCCAGCTTTTCGTGGCGAACCACATCAACCAAACGACTGGCCAGGGCCAACTCATAAGGCGGAAAATCAAAAAGCGGATAGTTGGATACCGATACCTCGTGGTAAAACAGGTTTTCGGAAAAAAGGTCCAACCGGGCCGGCTGGTTATAGGTAACAAAATGAACCTGGTGACCGCGGTCGGCAAGAGCCTTACCGAGTTCTGTGGCTACAACGCCGCTTCCACCAAAGGTTGGGTAACATACAATTCCGATTTTCATTAAGTTGGTTAATTATGGCTGCAAGTTTAACAGCAATTTACTGCAAATGTGTTAACACTGTGTAAAATGATATAACTTAGTCAAGTTACTCATTTTTTTAATTTTACAGCGTAGATATAAGTTTTCATGAAAAATGCTATCCATTTAAAAATCAACAGCATACAGCACATAGGCATACCTGTAACCAGCCTGGATGCGTCACAGCAATTTTACAAGCGATTGGGTTTTAATAACGTAATGCAGGCCCATTTTAACGATGGTGGCGAACAAGGTACCTGTGTAATGATGCAACGCGAAAACATACTCATGGAACTTTACCAATTACCCGAAGCCGGCTTAGCCGAGATCAGGACCCGCGGTAACGGGCATATTGACCATGTAGCTTTTGATGTAAGCGACATTGATGAAACTTACGCCATTATTAAAGAGGCCGGTTTTAATATCATCGAAGAAGCTCCGGTTTTTCTGCAGTTCTGGAAAAACGGCTGCAAATATTTTAACATCACCGGGCCTGATGGGGAACGTTTGGAATTTAACCAGGTGCTTTGATCGGTATAAATTACACCAAAACTTCCGACTGCGTTTTTTCCTGTTTATTGATCCGGAAGATCAAAAACATGATCAGGGCGGAAAGCAAAATAAATATCAGATAGCTAAAGCTCAGGTTGCGCTCATCTTTCGCTGGTACTACGTTAACGATCCCGTAACTTAAAAAAGAAACTATGACGTAGGTAATACCTCCGGTAAGTCCACCGGCGATACCCGCATTTTTAGGAAACTTACTCAAACAAAAAGTAAAATAGTTATTAAAAGTATAGCCGGCACAAACGTGAATGATGAAGGCAAAAAATATCATCGAATATAGATTGCTGATAAATTGTACGCTGATGATCATCACCAGTACAAAAAGCGCCTGCATAAGCACATTAATTACCATCCTTTTGAAGAATGGGCGATTGATGGTTGCCTTGCCAATAAAGCCCCCAACCATCCAGGCAAAACCCAGCACCAGCGAACTATAGCCTGCTATTACAGGTGTTAAGTGTAAATGATGTTCGATAATAAAAGGACCGGTCATGTTATAGGTCATCACCATGCAATAGGCTAAACCAAGCATCACAATACCCAGCGTAAAGCTGTGGGTTTTGATCATGCTAACATACACCTTCACGATCTTTTGAAAATGAAATTCTGAAAAATGCACCAGGGTTTCGCCACTGAAAATGAGCTCCAGAATGGCAAATACAGCCGCAAAGCCCGCTAAAAAGTAAAAGTTGGATTCCCAGCCAAAGGCGGTTTGCAGATAGCCTCCGATAAACGGCGCCACGATAGGCCCGGTAGACCAGATGATAGAAAACATGCTCAGGTAATGCTTCAGCTTATCGCCGGTGAACAGATCCACAAAATAAGCCCGTTTGGCTACTATAATGGCACCAACGGTTACGCCATGTATCACCCGCATCAGGTAAATCAAATAAATATTATGGGTGATGGCTATCACTACACTGGCTACGGCAAAAATAATTAACGAAGCCAAACTAACTTTATACCGGCCAAAACTATCCAGTACACTGCCGATAAACAACTGCGACACACCATAGCTAATCAGGAAAATACTTAATGTTAATTGTACCTGTACATTGCTCACACTCATTTCGCCGGCCATGGTGGGTAACGATGGGATATAAATATCGGTAGCAAAACCAGATAAAGGGATCAGGGCAAAAGCCAGCAGTGTTGCTATTGACTGATGATGCTCCTTAATAGCAGGAGCTTTTGATGTTAACGTGCTCATAGATACCGCAAAATTAACATTCTTATCAGCGGAATATTTGGTAAACCTGGCGTCTGGCAGCTATTTCACACAAGCAATTTCCGCACAAATAATTAATTATTAATTGGTTACAACGAACTCCATCAACATCCGGCATAGTATAAAATTACATACCCCAAACAAAACGGCATTTTGTTTGGGGTATACAACGTTTCAAAGCGGGTTAGTTATCCACCAGGTGTTGCCAAAAGGATCTTTTATACCGGCACTGCGGCCATAGGGCTGGTCGGCGGGCTCTGTTACATTTGAAGCACCGTTTTCGAGGGCTTTTTTATACGTTTCGTCGCAACTATCGACATAAATAAATAAGCCGGCATTTTGCGGAAGATAGGTTTCGGTACTATCACAAAACATAATGGTACTACCCTGAATGCTGAGCTCGGCGTGCATAATATGCTTTTCATCGCGCATTTGTTTGTACTGCTCGGTTGCACCAAATACGTTTTGCATAAAGATGATAAAACGGGGCGCGTCCTTTACAATAAGGTAAGGCATAATGCGCTGATAGGCTTCGGGGATGCTTTTTTCTTTTTCCATGTCGATTTCTTTTTTATTCAAAATTAGCTGGCCGGGTTTCAGCAAAATTGTAAAAACAAGACATCTTTTTGATTTCGGATTGCGGAATTTCGATGTCGGATTTTACTATTGTCAATCCGCATTCCGATATTCCGTTCCTTCTGCTTTGCCCGAAAAATAAAAGCTGGGGTGATAACCTGTAAAAGTTTTTACATCATGTATAAAATGCGACTGGTCATAATAGCCACATCCCAGCGCTATCTGTGTTAATGATTTATTGCTGCCGTACTGTTTTATGGCATCCTGAAAACGGATCAATCGCAAATAGCTTTTAGGACTAAAACCGGCATACTCCTTAAATCGTCGGTCGAACTGGCGGATTGAAAGATTAAAAGTATCGGCCAGCTGCGCCACTGTTTTATGCTGATTGGTGTGGATCACCTGCCTGATCGAAGTAATGATCCGATTGTCTGTAGGTGTATTGTGTCGTAGACACATCAGTAAAAAATCGCTCAGTATCGCAGCCCGTTTCTGGTTATCGGAAGCCAGCATCATCCGTTCTTCTAACTCGCGGCCGGCGCATCCTAGAAAGGTATCATAATCAAGCGCCAGGTTGGTAGTTTCGCTGCTGGGAATATTAAAAAACCGGGGAACGGCAAAAGGATAAATGTAGGCACCAAAAATGCCGAAGCTCTGCCGGGTTATAAAACGCCGGTAATGATTGGTTTGAAACTGGATACCCGAAGGACCTCCATTTTCCTGCCCCTGATTATTAATTTCATCAAAGGTTGACTGATAATGAAATACCATCTCGGTACAGCCATCGGCTATGGAGCGATAAATATACTCCGGTTCACCTGCAGCCAGTTCATGCTCCAGCACCCAAAAAAACCTTACAAAAGGTTTTAATATATCCGGTGGCTGAATGGTATAATATTTCATTGCGGAATTCGGATGTTCGATTTCGGATTTACATATAAAGTTAAACTTTATTGTTTGATTTTGTATTGATAATCAAATATTTGCCTCCAACCAAAAGCGTCATTGTGAGGTACTAAGCAATCCCCAATAAGCAGGTTCACTCTGTATAGCATAGGGATTGCTTCGTACCTCGCAATGACGCGCTTTATAGTTTTTTGTATCGAACCGACGGGATATTTTACTTGATCCCTAATTTAGTTTTAACCGAGGTTGTAAGATCATTACCATCGTTAGAAACCAATAGAGCCGAACCTTGAGAAGAATCAAATACATAAGTAATACCTTTTGCTTTGGCTACATCATTAACCGCTGCGCGGGCTTTATCGGTTATCGGTTTTATGAGTTCGTTTGATTTGGCTTCAACCTGCTGTTGCGCATTGGCCTGATAATCCTGCATCTTTTTTTGCAGATCCTGCAGTTCTGTCTGTTTGGCTGTCTTATCAGCATCACTCATGGTTTTGCTTTGATCCTGATAAGCTTTTCCTTTGGTTTGCAAATCGTTATTCATTGCGGTTAGCTGAGTAACAAATTGCTTTTGATAGGCATCAATCTGTGGTTTGATAGTTTTGGCCTCGGGCATCTGGCTAACGATGGATTGAAAATCAACATAGCCGATCTTGGACTGGGCATTTGAAAATTTACCAACAAATAGTAGGCTTAAAGCGAGCAGGGTAGCTTTGAATAGTTTTCTCATGTTTAGTAATTTATATTAATAGAGAAAGCTAAAACCAATTACAAAGAAAATTGTTTTACTTGAAGTTAAAGTAAAGCCATTGTCTCAATTTTACATGGCCATTATTCGAATCTTGCAGCAATAAAATAGGATAACTACCTTTACAAAAATTACATATCCTAAATCAAAAATACAATTGAAAAGCTCTATACTTCTGTTGGCTATCTTCGTTATCATACTTTCCAGCTGTTCAAAAAGCCATAATTCATTACCAGACAACAATAAACCTCCGGTTGCAGAAACACCAGATACTTTACTTTCGTTAAACCTGTCAAATGACATGTCGGGTTTTTATAGCACCACCTATTTTGTACTAACAGATGAGGCCGGAAATATAATTACCGAGACTAAATATGTTAACGGCACTACCAATGTGGCAATAATGTCGCCTAAAACTTATACGAAAGATCGGTTTAACTTTTTCAAGATCGATATTACCAAGGATGCTTCGGTAACTAAATCCATTATTCATGGCTTTTTGCAGATAAAAAGGGGAAGTCATTATAACTCACCAAGCCTGCTGCTACCTCAGAAACCCGTTCATGAATTGGCCTATCATTTAAAGAAACCAGTTTATTTTGATCAGTTAGATATTCAAGGTGATATTTACGGCACCAGGCTTAAAAGTATAACAGATACGGTTTTTCGCCTTTATCCGGCTTTATCTGATGACAGTAAACTTTGGGTACAGTTACGCACCAATAATATCCGTTTTTATAACTTTTTTGATGTACCAAAGGGAGCAAGTAATTTAGATGTGGATATGACCCAGATCAACAAAACGCCCCTGGTAAAAAATATCACATCACCCGGAACCGGGCTTACCATACAAGTATATGCACGGCCCGACAAACATTTTTTTAACCGTTATGATTTGGGCAACGTTACATCCGCAGGCAATCAACTCACCTATTATTATCCCCAGGAAACCTTTGATGAGTATGTTACCTACACCTCGTATTCCATTGGCAATGCCAAGTACTCTTTTACACGTAACAGCAGCAGCATTGCTGATAATGCAGATACCTATAACGGCGTTATTAACACTCCGGCAGCAACTTTAACTACTTTTAAACCATCTTTCTCGGGCGATGTGGATTATTATGCTGCGTTTTTTGAAAACACACCATCAAGCCCAGGCTTATATGTGCAATTATTTGCTCCGGCGGCAGCAAATTACATCAATATAAAATTTCCGGATTTTTCTAAATACCTGGGACTAAACAACCTTGATCTGAATGGTCAAACACTTTTTTATTTCGCTGTATATAAGGATGCAACTTTTGACGAGAAAAACATTATCTATAAATCAACCGGAAGGGATGATTATCCTAACCTTAACTTAAAGTCGGTTAGCCGGAGTTATTAGCTAAAATTGGTTATAGCTTCCGTGGCAAACCTAACAGGGCTGCACTAATAAAACATATGCGTGCACCAGCCTGGGAGTTTCTCTGTAATGCGTTTATTCATCCCAGATCAAAAGTTTATCTATATCAGGAATATCTAACTGTTCGGCTATACTTATTTTTCTAATAGTATCAGCAAAACGGTGTAGTTCGGCGTTTACATGCTCAATCGCTGCTTTTAAAGCAACCTTATTAACCTCAATCTTATTATATGCAGGCGGTGGTACAAAATGTTCATCAAACTCTCCTACTTCAAAATCAAATATTATTGTATCCTTTTTTATCTCCAATTGAGGTTCGGGATGCCCTGCAAAGAATGAAAGTTGGTTATTAAATACTAATTCCTTCCAATAATTTATATCACTCAAATCTCCGCAACATTGAGGAAAATATACATCCACATCATCAATGTTCAAAACATAACCACCATTTAAGGGGCTTACTTCGGTTCTGGCATATTTGTTTTTGGTGATATCATCAACACGGTCTTTAATGATTTTTGTTAAATTACCTTCCGATAGACTTGATAATGTATAAAAAGTTGAACCAGGCAGGTATGGTTTAAACTTATCCTTAAATCCTGCTTTTATATAATTGGCAGCATTGTAATTATCCCAAAGAACAGGATAAGTCCAATAAGGCGATTTTTCGGGCATGGGGATATCTTCACTATAATATACCACTTCTATTACAGGAATTAACTTAACTTTCATTTAGAAACCCCAATCACATCCCCTTATTGATCGCATCATAAACCACATCCTGTATCCGCGGTCTGATGTTGAGACTGCCTAACTTATTGCTTACATTAGGATATACCCGGTTACTCAGGAACACGTATACCAGGTTATATTTCGGATCGACCCAGATACAGGTACCTGTAAAACCGGTATGCCCATAGGTTTGAGGAGATGCCAGTTTAGATGGATAATGCCTGTCGGCGATAGGATCCCAGCGGTCAAAACCCAGCCCCCTGCGGCTCACAGCCGATTGTTTGGACGTAAACAAGTCAACAACTTCAGGTTTAAAATACTGGGTGCCGCCGTAGGTGCCGCGGTTCAGCAGCATCTGGTATAATATGGCTACATCATTGGCGCTGGCAAAAAGCCCGGCGTGGCCGGCTACGCCCCCCATAAGGGCTGCAGTAGGGTCATGCACATAACCATCCAGTAAACTCTGGCGATATTCCTGGTCGTTTTCGGTAGGCGGTATCTGGCTTTGGTTAAAACGGTACAGGGGTAAAAAGCCCGCTGTTTGCATACCCAATGGTTTGTAAAAAGCTTGCTGTACATACACATTCTCGGGAGTAGCAGTAATACTTTCCACCACTTCCATCATCAGTACCAGGCCTACATCACTGTATACATATTGCCCCCGGGTTTTAAGCGGAGAATTGAGTATATCCGGGAACATCACATCCTTATAATAATCCTTCCGCAAAAAATAATGCTCAGATACCCGGGTTGGGTAGGCCGCGGACGAATCCGTGCTATGGTCTGTTGGTTTTACTTTTTCAAATCCTTTGATATCGGGTATTAAACCAGCCTGATGCATCAGCAGTTCGCGTATCTGTATATCGTTTTTATTACTGCTCCGGGTTTGGGGCAAGTATTCGCCAAGGGTAGCTTCCAGATTCAGTTTGCCTTCATCGGTAAGTTTCATAGCCTCCACGGTGGTAGCGGTTATCTTGGTCATGGATGCCAGGTCAAAAATATCTGTTATCTGATCAGGAATAGTTTTATCATAAGTATGATAGCCGTAAGCTTTGTTAAATATCACTTTTCCATCCTTAGCCACCAGCACCACACAACCTGGCGTGGCATGTTCGGCAATAGCTTCACGGGCTATGTCATCAATACCGGTTAAATTATTGGCATTAATGCCTGCATCCTCGGGAACGGTATATTGCAACCTGATCTTATCGGTAATAAAACCCATACCTGCTGCAAATTGCGGCGAGTAGGTACGCGTGAGTTTTTGCGTTACAGGCAAGCCTCCAAAAATAACTTGTGCGCTGTACATGCCAGCAACAGCCGTTAAACGCTCGCTCCATAAAATTGGTGCAGTAACGGCATTTAACTTAGTTAAAACAGTGCCGCCACCAAACGCCGCGACAATCACATTCTTGAGTTTTTGGGTACTATTGATAAAATCAATAATCTGGGGATTGTTGAGATCGGCATCAGTTACCTGTAAAATAATCGTGTTGTACCACTTCAAATCGGCCGACAGATTGGTAAGATTCTTTGCTCCACTATAAGTGCGACCATCAAATACCTGTACTTTATTGTACTTATTGAGCAAACTATCAAACGCAGAAGCATATGGGCTGGAGAAATGAACGCTGGCAATCTTTAACTGATCGAGATTTTGCAGCGGTAGCAAATATTTACTGTTGTTAAACAAAACAGTGGAGTGCTCAACCAACCGCTCTTCATTAACATAAGCCTGGCCAGCCGGTATAGCTGGTGGTATTTGTGCACAGGCGGTATTTAAAAAGGTAAACCCAAACAACACTAAAGGGATACAGCCCCATTTATTTTTTATCATATACTTTAACTCCGTTTATATAGGTACTGGTCACTTTAACTTTTGGCAATTCGGCGCCTTTTACTTTCATGATATCCTTGTCTAATATCACAAAATCGGCATATTTTCCGGGCTCCAGGCTTCCTTTTTCTTTCTCTTCAAAATTGGCCTTTGCGGCCCAGATGGTTATTCCCTTTAAAGCTTCGGTCCGGGTCAGCGCATTTTCAATTTGAAAGCCCCCTTCAGGAAAACCCTTCAGGTCTTTACGCTCCACTGCTGCATAAAACGTGTACATGGGGTTTATATTCTCTACCGGGAAATCTGTACCCAGTGGTAACCAGCCATTTTGTTTTAACAGTTGCTTATATACGTAGGCTGATTTTAACCGATCATTTCCCAATCTTTTACCGGCCCAATACATATCTGATGTAGCATGAGTGGGTTGCACCGAAGGAATGATACTATTTTCACCAAACAACTTAATATCCTGTGGCGACAGCACCTGGGCGTGTTCAATACGCCAGCGACGATCATTCTTTCCCTTCAATACCGAGGCATATATTTTCAACATTACGCGATTGGCCGAGTCGCCGATGGCATGGGTTGCCATCTGAAAACCTTTATCATAGATCTTTTTGGCCACTTCTTCAAAATGTTTCTGGCTGCTTAACAAAAAGCCCTTCCAGTTTTTTTGGTCATTGTAGGGTTGCAGCAAACAGGCCCCTCTGGATCCTAATGCACCATCGGCATAAACCTTAAAGGCTCTCACATTGAGGCCCGGGGTTTTATAAGCGCCGTGTTTAAACAGGTATTCATAATTCTCCTCCCTGTCGGCCAGCATCACGTACATACGCATCTTTAATGATCCTTTATGTTGCAGCTCGGCAATAGTGCTCACCATGGTATAAGGTAAACCGCAATCATCAACGGTAGTTAAACCCACGGCAAAACAGTTCTTTTGCGCAGCCAGTAAGGCATCTTCCGTTACCTGGGCACTTGGCTCAGGGATTTTCCGGGTTACTATTCCTACGGCATTATCAACCAAAATACCGGTAAGTTTGCCATTAATTGTTTCAATCTCGCCGCCGTTAATAGTTTGCCCCGGTTTTACTCCGGCAATGTTCAGCGCCGCCTGGTTAGCTATGGCCGCATGACCGTCAACCCTGCTCAATATCACCGGCCTTACCGGAAACAGAGAATCAAGCTTAGCCTTGTTGGGGAATTGTTTCAATGACCAGTGATTCTGATCCCAACCCTGCCCAATTATCCAGCCGTCGGTATTTCGAACCGAGTAAGCCTGTACCGAATCGACAACTTCATTCCAGCTGTGGGTACCTACCAGGTTAACTTCCTGTAAGCCTAATCCATAATCATAAAAATGAGCATGGGCATCAATAAAACCGGGATATATAGGCGCTCCTTTTGCGTCAACCACTTCGTTGGCCAGGTATTTTTGTTCCAGCGTATCGGCATCTCCTACAGCCAATATCTTTCCGCCTTTTACTACAATGGTATTGGCGGTAGTAAAAGTGCTATCAACCGTATAAATCACGGCGTTTTTAACCAAAAGGTCGGCATTATACTCTTTTTGCTTGCAGGCTACCGCAAAAAAGAGCAGTGCTGGCCATAATTTTTTCATAAAACAGATTTAAATAGAATCAAGAACCGAGAATCAAGAATCAAGATAAGACAGGAGTTTCATATCAAAATAATTATTATTCATTG
Organism: Mucilaginibacter inviolabilis; assembly: GCF_011089895.1. Taxonomy (NCBI): domain Bacteria; kingdom Pseudomonadati; phylum Bacteroidota; class Sphingobacteriia; order Sphingobacteriales; family Sphingobacteriaceae; genus Mucilaginibacter; species Mucilaginibacter inviolabilis. Next base: position 377,663 of record NZ_JAANAT010000003.1, on the reverse strand, counting down.
TCTTAACTCTTGATTCTTGTATCTTGACTCTTTCCAGACTATATACAATTATCAAATCATAAAGTTATGCCTTCAAATATTTAATTTAGCATCGAATTCGAAATTGGAGGGATTTTTTTTAGATGTCAGATATCATACAGCTTTTACCGGATGCCGTTGCCAACCAGATTGCCGCTGGCGAAGTGGTACAACGCCCCGCATCTGCCGTAAAGGAATTAGTGGAGAACGCAATTGATGCCGGAGCCGGAAAAATTCAGCTCATTATAAAAGACGCAGGCAAATCATTGATACAGGTTATTGATGATGGCTGTGGCATGAGTCTTACCGATGCGCGCATGTGTTTTGAACGGCATGCGACTTCAAAAATACGCAAGGCCGACGACCTGTTCGCTATACGCACTATGGGTTTCCGGGGTGAGGCTATGGCATCTATAGCGGCGATTGCTCAGGTAGAAATGAAAACCCGCCGCCATGAGGACGAGCTGGGTACCTGCATTTTTATTGAGGGCTCCGAAGTAGTAAGTCAGGAAGCCTGCCAGGCTAATACCGGCACTTCTATATCCGTTAAAAATCTTTTTTATAATACACCAGCCCGCCGTAACTTTTTAAAAAGCAACCCGGTAGAGATGCGTCATATTATCGACGAGTTTCAACGGGTAGCGCTGGCTAACCCACAGATATTTTTTACCCTGCACCATGACGCGCAGGAGGTTTACCACCTTCCGGGAGCTGCTTTAAAGCAACGTATTGTCCATCTATTTGGCAACAATTATAATCAGCGCCTGGTGCCAGTAGAAGAGGATACCACCATTATTAATCTGCGTGGTTTTGTTGGCAAGCCCGAGTTTGCCCGTAAAACCCGGGGTGAGCAGTTCTTTTTTGTAAACAACCGCTTTATTCGGGATGCTTATTTGAACCATGCGGTAATTACCGCTTTTGAAGAGTTACTGCCCGATGATAGTTTCCCATTTTATGTACTATTTATTGACATCGACCCATCGCGGATAGATATCAATGTGCATCCTACCAAAACCGAGATCAAATACCAGGATGAGAAAGCTATTTATGCTATCATCCGTTCGGCGGTAAAACGCTCGTTGGGCAGATATAACATTACCCCAAGCCTTGATTTTGACCAGGAGAACAGCATTGAGCACCTGATAACGCCCAAGCCTTTTGAGGAGATTGTAGCGCCAACCATATCTTTCAATCCTGATTTTAATCCTTTTGCTTCGGAGCAAAAGCCGGTACGCGAGCACCCTTTTTTGAGAGCGGATGGTGGTTTTAAAAGCAGTCCCATTCCTAAAAACTGGGATACGCTGTATGAGATCAGCAAAAAAGAGGATAACCTGCAACATGAGTTACACCAGGAAGAGCGCATTGCGGTGAATGAGCAGGAGGTAAGCAAATCAAGCGAGCGGCAATTGTTCCAGATCCATAACCGATTTATCCTATCGCAAATTAAATCAGGCTTTATGCTTATCGGACAGCAGGCTGCGCATGAACGTATTTTGTATGAGCGTTTTTTACAGCAACTGCAAAATCATTCGGGTGTAAGTCAGCAAAGCTTGTTTCCACAGTCGGTCACACTAAACGGCAGCGATTTTGAGTTATTAAAAGAATTGTTGCCTGATATACGGTCGCTGGGTTTTGATATCCGCGAGTTTGGCAAAAACACGGTAGTAGTAGAGGGTGTACCAGCCGAACTGGGTAATGTGGGCGAACACGAGCTATTGGAGCACCTATTGGAGGGCTTTAAAAATAACATGGCCATTTTAAAACTGGATAAGCGCGATAACCTGGCCCGGTCATTGGCGCGCAACGCGGCCATTAAAACCGGCACCAAATTATCCTTAGAGGAAATGAATCAACTCATTGATCAGCTTTTTGCCTGCGAAACGCCAAACCAGGCATTGAACGGTAAGCCCGTAATCAGTACCTTTACCATGGCCGAGCTTTTAGAACGATTTGAAAAATAGCCCGACCGGCTTTTATTTATACTATGAACAGTCAATCACCATTTGCCAATATACCGCCGGTTGTAAAAAACCTGTTGATCATTAATGTTTTATTTTTCATTGGCACCTATATATTAGGTAGGTCTGGAATTAATTTAGAATTATATTTATCCTGTTTTTATTTCAATTCACCTTTTTTTCATCCATGGCAAATAGTTAGCTATATGTTTATGCATGCCAACATTCAACACATATTCTTTAATATGTTTGCTTTGTTTATGTTTGGACCAACTATTGAGTATACTCTGGGTTCCAAGCGCTTTTTACAATATTATTTCATTACAGGCATAGGCGCTGTAATTCTTCAAATGATTGTTCAATCGGCAGAAGTACATGCCATAATAGGAACGTTCACTATTCCTAATCTTAACTTCGGGCCGTACGTGAACCTTGCCGGTTTTGAAAAACTTAAAGATATATATAGCACACCAATTTTAGGGGCCTCGGGTGCAATTTTTGGTGTATTACTGGCTTTTGGGTATCTGTTCCCTAATGTGGAAATGATGGTATTGTTTATACCCATGCCTATTAAAGCGAAGTACCTGATTGCAGGTTATATAGTTATTGAGCTAATAGGAGGTTTTGGGCAGTTTGCCGGCGATTCGGTTGCACACTTTGCACATTTAGGTGGGGCTCTTTTTGGTTTTATTATATTAAAGTTCTGGCGTGTACAAAGACCAAACAATTTTTATTAATAACGGTAGTTATCCAATAAACGGAAGTATATTTTATGAGTACCCTTTGGCAAAATATTCAGTACAAAATGCTGCGGTCGGGCAATAAGCTCAACCTGCTTATTGGCATTAATGTAGCCGTTTTTTTGATCATCAATGTTTCGGCTATTCTGGAGCAATTACTTTTTACGGGTTTAGGCAACAGCAACATCCTATTGCTTTCGGCTGAATACCTGCGTATGCCGGCCTCTTTCCAGGTCTTACTCACCCATTTCTGGACACCGATCACCTACATGTTCATGCATGATGGTGTTTTGCACATCTTATTCAATATGCTCTGGCTTTACTGGATGGGGCAAATATTTGAAGAATACCTGGGCAATAAGCGCACTATTGGTCTGTACATTATGGGAGGTCTTGCCGGTGCATTGTTTTATTTGTTGGCTTATAATTTATTGCCTGCCTTTACCCGCCTGCATGCTGCCGATTCTGCTCTGATTGTAGGGGCCTCTGCCAGCGTTATGGCCATTGTAGTGGCCACTGCTACGCTGTTGCCTAATTTTACCATATCATTGATCCTGTTTGGACCGGTAAAGCTAAAGTGGCTGGTATTAGTTATCCTGGTGATTGACTTTTTAGGTGTTGTTGGCCCTAATGCCGGCGGCGAAATAGCCCACTTGGGGGGCGCCTTGTTCGGATTTCTGTATATTAAACAATTACAAAAGGGACACGATTGGATTGGCAGCCTCGGCAATATATTTAAAGCCAGGCCCAAATTGAAGGTAGTGGCCAAAAACTCCAATAAAAATAGCGCCGAATACCCTCGCCAGGATGAAATTGACCGTATCTTAGATAAAATATCACAATCGGGTTATGACAGCCTGACCAAGCAGGAAAAAGAAATCTTATTTCGCGCAAGCAATAATGAAAGTTAAACGCAAACAGAGCTTTATAGGTAAAATACTTTTATGGATAAACCTGTTGTTATGCGTTGCTTTACTGATCAGCTATTTAGCGCCCCACGTTGATCCCCGAAAGGTTTGGCTTTTTGCCTTTTTTGGCCTGGCCTATCCTGTATTACTCATCTTTAATTTAATCATGCTTGCCTATTGGCTGTTACGCCGCCGGTGGCAATTTCTGTTATCGCTGGTCACTATTTTATTAGGCTATAATGTTTTGTTCAACAATATTGGTTTCAGGTTAAGCGGTGCAGAGACTGAAAAACCCGCGGCAGAAAACGCTATCAGGGTAATGACCTATAATGTTCACAATTTTAAGCGATATGGTGCCTCAAACGATATCTCCACCAAGCATCAAATTCTAACTCTTATTAGCCAGCAGCAACCCGACATTATCGGATTTCAAGAATTTTATACTAAAAACAAAGGCCAGTATGAAATGCGCGATTCCCTCATCAGGATCATTGGCGCCAGCAATTTTTATTTTGAGCCTTTCAACTTTAACAATACCGAAGCCATTGGCATGGCCATATTTTCCAGGTTTCCGATAGTAGGCAAAGGACTGATACGCCTCACAGAAGCTCACTCCGAGAATCAATGTTTATTTGTTGATGTAAAAAAGGGGGAGAAGATCTTTCGCTTCTATAGCGTCCACCTGCAATCCATCCGCTTTGATCCCGAAGATTATAAATATCTGGACAGTGTATCCAAAAAAGGCAAAACGGATATGCAATCAACCAAAAGACTGGGGGGTAAACTTAAAATAGCTTTTGAAAAAAGAAGCGAACAGGTTTTTAAGGTCAAAGAGCATGCGGCTAAATGCCCATACCCGTATTTGATCTCTGGTGACTTTAATGACACACCTACCTCTTTTGCCGTTAACCAGATGGCTAAAGGATTAAAAAACGCTTTCCGCCAAAAAGGATCGGGATTCGGACGCACTTATAATGGCGACTTTCCAAACTATCAGATCGACTATATTATGGCTAGTCCGCAGTTTGATATAGCCACCTACAAAATCATCGAAAAAAAACTATCTGACCATTATCCACTGAGAAGTGATGTGGTACTCAATTGAAAAAGAGTCAAGAGATTAGAGTCAAGATTGAAGTCGTGGACTATCTGTCGTAGTAAACACGCGTTAAGTATGATCACTCAACAGGTGGCTAATTTGGTTAAAAACTGGGTTTACATGGGTTTACACTTTTCATGGTTTACATTTTTACAACATTCTGATTTACAAATAAATATATAAATTTTCAATCATTTTTTCATGAAATCATGTAAACCCACTTTTTAACCGGGTTTAGCCATCATGCTTAAATCCAACCTAACCATTTAATGAGGGGAAAAAGTCAGGAAATCAGCGTCAAGAATCAAGAGCATGTAAAATAATCCTGGTATTGTCCTAAATCTTGATTCTTGACTCTAATCTCTTGATTCTAGAGGCTAGCATGAAATTGAAAAAATCGTAAGTTTGCGCTTATGCAACAAAATTTGTTTGTTTACAATACTTTAACCCGTAAAAAGGAAAAATTTAAACCGCTTAACGCACCCCATGTGGGCATGTACGTATGTGGCCCTACTGTTTACAGCGATGTGCACCTGGGCAACTGCCGTACTTATATATCATTCGACCTTATTTTCAGATACCTTACTCAAATTGGATATAAGGTTCGCTATGTTCGCAATGTAACCGATGCTGGTCACCTGGAAGGGGATGCTGGTGACGAGGGAGAAGACAAAATATCAAAAAAAGCAAAAATAGCTCAACTGGAACCGATGGAAATTGTACAAAAGTACACCGTTGGCTTTCATGATGTAATGCAAATATTTAATACACTGCCACCCAGTATTGAACCTACCGCTACCGGCCATATTATTGAGCAGATAGAAATGGTGAAGCAGATACTGGAAAAAGGATATGCTTATGAGGTTGATGGTACGGTGTATTTTGATGTGGAGAAGTACAACAAAACCAAAAACTATGGTATACTGAGCGGCCGTAACCTGGAAGATTTGCTTAACAATACCCGCACGCTTGGCGGCCAGGATGAAAAACATGGCAAGCTTGACTTTGCCCTGTGGATAAAAGCCAAACCGGAGCACCTGATGAAATGGCCATCGCCCTGGAGCGTTGGCTTCCCGGGCTGGCACCTGGAATGCTCGGCCATGAGCCAGAAATACCTGGGCAACCAGTTTGATATACACGGCGGCGGTATTGACCTGGTACCAACACACCATACTAATGAAATTGCCCAGCACGAGGCCTGCTGCGGTGTAAATCCGGCCAATTACTGGGTGCATACCAATATGCTTACGGTGAACGGGCAAAAAATGTCCAAATCATTAGGCAACAGCTTTTTGCCGCATGAGCTTTTTACCGGCAATAACTCCATACTGAATAAAGGCTACAGCCCGATGACCGTAAGGTTTTTTATGCTGCAGGCGCACTACCGCAGTACGCTTGATTTTGGCAACGAGGCTATGGAGGCATCGGAAAAAGGCTTTAAACGCTTAATGAACGCCTTTGCGCTGCTTAATGGATTAAAGGCAAGTACTACTACCGAAATTGAGATAGAGCCTTTGTTACAGCGCTGCTACGCGGCTATGAACGATGATTTTAACAGTCCGGTACTCATTGCCGAACTCTTTGAGGCATCGCGCATTATCAATTCGGTTCATGATGGCAAAATGAAGATAGATGAAGCCAATTTGCAACTGCTTAAAACCTTAATGAACACTTTTGTGCTGGATGTATTGGGGCTGAAAGATGAGCAAGCGGCTAATGACGATCTGCCCAATGTACTGAACCTGATAGTTGAACTCAGGAGCGAAGCTAAGATCAATAAGGACTATGCCATATCAGACAAGATACGTGATGGCCTGGCCAGAATAGGGTTTCAGCTAAAGGATAGTAAAGACGGTACGCACTGGAGCAAATCCTGATTTGTTAAAGCGAATTATAATAGCTAAACAGTTTAGCCAAAGACACATCGCTTTTATAATCAACGATATTACTTTTCATATAGCCTTTTAATTGCTCTGCTTTATCGCTCAGGGCAGTTAAGATGCTTTTTTGATTGGGTTTTATCCTACTCATCTGGTTATTGGCAAAAAAATAGTAAATATCAGTCTGGACAAATGTTTTGGTCGCGGTAGCTGAGTTAAAGGCCTGATCGGTACGTATCACTTTTCTGTAATGCTTCAATAGCTGTGTTTTGCCGCCGGCAATTACCTGGTAAAACGAAGCTGGCGTCTGACTGTCGATAACAGGGTACCCGCTGTTAAACGCAGGAAGAAGGATATCACTTTCTTCATTAACAGGACTGCCTAATTTAAATGCTTTCACAGGTTCAACAAAATACATAGCCGTTGTGTCACTTTTATTTTGAAACAGAAGCACATCTTTTACCAGATCATATTTTACCTTAACCTTTACTGTTTTTCCATTAACAAAGTCAATGGCCCCTTCAACCCAATTATTAATCAGCAGTGGGTTGCCATCCACTTCGGTATAGGCTTGTTCCATGTAAGGCTTACCTTGCAAATCATGCATTATCTGGGCATGGCTAGTTAAAAAAGCCAATAGCAGAGCCATAAAACAGAGGATAAATTTGTTCATTATAACGTAATTTTTTATAAATATGAGCATAATGCTTTTTTTAATCAAAACATAATCAGCGCTATGCGGTTAATTAGTTTTTAATTCAAGGCATTTAGTTAATATTTGCCCTTAGGTATCAATTTTTGCATGATTAACTCCGTTCAGTTACAATTAAATATAAACCCCTTCGTTTCAGATATGAGTTTATTTAGCTGCCGTGCTGCGAGGTTATTTGCTTATCACCTTAATTCAAATTACATTCCCCACTTAAAATTTATTGTTAAATTGCCCCAAAATCTAATATGACCATGAAGAAAATAATATTAGCTGCTACATTTATTGGTTACAGTGCATTTGCCTTTGCGCAAACTGCTCCCGCACAAGTAAATAAGGTAGTTAGTGCCGAAGAAGCTTTTAATAAATTAGTAGAGCGTAAAGGCATAAAAGATGGCTTTTTAGCCTTTGCAGATCCGGAAGGCATTGTTTTTAAGCCTAATGCCGTTAAGATCACTGATTTTTACTCTAATATTGACAAACAAGCAGGTAAGCTAAGCTGGATACCTAAATTTGGCCGCATATCAGCAAATGGTGATTTGGCCTTTACTGCCGGCCCTTATATCTATACTAACGGTAAAAGTGATGACGACAAAGTTTTTGGTGACTATGTTTCCGTTTGGCGTTCTGACTCGGAAGGTAAACTAAAGCTACTGATAGACCTGGGCATACAGCACCCTGAACCTGAACAAGAAGAAGTGACAGATTTTAAAGAGCCTACTGCAACCCGTTCAGCGCCCAGCAAAGATCCTTTCACCGCAAAAAGCATTATCGTAAACACCGATAAAATATTTAATCACTCATTAACTATATCAGCATTAGCTAGCTACAAAGAGTTTTTAAGCCCTGAAGCCCGCTATTATTTCCCTGGTTTCGATTCAATGACAGGTCCGGATGTGATTATGAAATTCATTAACAACCAGGCTATCAGCATCACTGCCGAAACTACAGACGGCGGTCGCGCTGCCAGTAACGATCTGGCTTACACTTATGGTCATGCCCGTATAACTAAAGGCAATGTGGTAAGTAACTATAACTATGTACGTATCTGGGAGCTTGATAAAACAAAAAAATGGGATATCCTGCTGGAGGTATTCTCTGCCATTGAAAACGAATAAGGATTTTTATACCCAAACAAAAAGGGAGCAGTTCTGAGAACTGCTCCCTTTTTGTTTTATATTAATATTTGTCATGCTGAACGTAGTGAAGCATCTATTAAGCGCTATGTATATTTACGAATAGATCCTTCGTTCCTCAGGATGACAAATTCCCTTTCTTAAAACAGCTGTTGAATAATATCAGCGGCCGATAGCCCTTCGGCCTCGGCATGGTAGCTGCGCACAATACGGTGACTTAAAATAGGCTTGGCGATAGCTTGTACATCCTCAATATCGGGCGAATACTTACCATTGATCACAGCATGGCATTTAGCGCCCAGGATGAGGAATTGCGATGCCCTTGGCCCGGCACCCCAACTTAGTAAACGATTGATCTGCGGGGTGGCAAACTCACCATTAGGCCTGGTTTTGGATACCAGTTTAACGGCATACTCCAGTACATGGTCGGTTACTGGTATATTACGTACCAATTGCTGAAAATAAGTGATCTGAGAGGCATTCAGTATTTTATTAACCTCTGTTTGTATCGTACTCGTTGTGTTTTTAACCACCTGCAGCTCTTCCTGAAAAGAGGGGTAGTTTAGCGCAACACTAAACATAAAGCGGTCAAGTTGTGCCTCGGGCAGTGGATAGGTACCTTCCTGCTCAATAGGGTTTTGTGTAGCCAGTACAAAAAATGGCTGGGCAAGCTTATGAGTAACACCGGCGGCAGTAACCGCTTTCTCCTGCATGGCCTCTAAAAGGGCCGCCTGCGTTTTTGGCGGTGTGCGGTTGATTTCGTCGGCCAGGATAATATTAGAGAAAACCGGACCGGGTATAAATTTAAAATTACGGTCTTCGCCCAGTATTTCAGATCCGATGATGTCTGACGGCATCAGATCGGGCGTAAATTGTATACGTTTAAAATCAAGATCAAGCACCCTGGCTATAGTTTGTACCAACAGGGTTTTGGCAAGTCCAGGTACCCCAACCAGCAAACAATGACCGTTGCTGAAGATGGATACCAGTACAAATTTTACCACTTCATCCTGCCCGATGATAACTTTACCTATTTCGGAGCGTATTTGCTGATATGCCTGCCTTAAAGCATCGGCAGCTTCCACGTCAGATCGGTGTTGCATATTGTTAATTTTATTTAGCTTGCGCGGTAGTTGTTGGTGGGGTAATCCACTTTTTCAGGATGTCGCAGGATTGGTATTGCTGATCAATCTTAATAAAAGTTTCTTTCCTGCGTTTTTCAAACCACTGGGTTACTGCACGGTTGGTTTTATCCTCATAAGCCATATCCTTTAATTTAGGAAAATCCTGTTCCAGGTTAGCTTTATGCGCATTTGTTGCCGACTTAAGATATAATATCTTATATGTTTTTTTACCATCGGCTCCAGTAAACACATCAGGCTTTGATATGCTGCCAATTTTCATAGTATCAACCGTAAGGGCTACCTTAGGGTCAAGTTTATCCGTAGGAATAAAGGTAGTTCGGTTTTGAACGTTTTCTGCATTCAGCATCATACCGCCATTGTATTTGGTATCCTTATTATCAGAATAATAAGCAGCTGCGCTCGAAAAGTCGATCTTTTTATTGGTCACCATCAGGTTATAGATACTATCTGCCTTTACTTTCGCTCTTTCTAAACTGGCCTGGGTAATTACCGGAGCTATTAATATATGCCGAACATGTACCTGCTCACCCCTGCGCTCAATCACCTGTAAAAAGTGAAAGCCGAAATCGGTTTCAAACACAGGCGATATTTCACCAGCTTTAAGTCTGAAGGCATTTGCTGTAAATTCTTTCACAAAGGTGGTACGGTCGGCAAAGCCCAGGTCGCCACCGTCAGGTGCTGAGCCCGGATCCTGCGAGTATAAACGGGCAAGCGTTCCAAAGTCTTCACCTTTTTTAATACGCTGGCGTAGTTCTTCTGCTTTTTCCCTATACAGTTCCTTTTCTTCTTTATTCAGTTTCGGCTGAAATACAATCTCGCCAACTTCTACTTCTTTATTGAAGGAAGGTAAACTATCCTTCGGGATCTTATCGTAGTAGGTTTTAACATCCTGCGGGGTTACATTCAACTTTTCGGTAATGTGCTGCTGCATTTTCTGCGCAACCATTTGTTCTTTCAGATCGGGGCGAATCTCGTCTTTGTATTGAATAACAGATTTACCCAGGAATGCTTCCAGCTTTTCCTGCCCGCCGGCCCTTTGGGTCATTTCGCGCATACGGCGGTCAACATTGTTATCAACCTCATCTTCCTTTACCTCAATACTATCAATTGCGGCCTGTTGTGCCAATAGTTTTTGGGTTAATAACGATTGCAGGATACGGCATTTTACGCCTGGATCTGGCTGGTTACCCTGAACAAGGAATTGAGCGTATGATAGTTCAATGTCTGATTGTAATATGGGTGCGTTACCTACAATGGCCGCAATTTTATCTAAAGTATGCTTTGGGCCCGACGGCACCACTGTTGAATCGGCCTTTGCTGTTTTTTTTGCAGTTGAATCAACTTTGGTTTGCGCATGGGCAACTGATATGATCAAAACAAAACTTAAAATGAATATCCCTAACTTTCTCATGTAATGCACTTATACTCTAAATAATACGGATCAATAGTCCGTTAAAAACTTCGAATTTCGGTAAAATTTATTAATTATGACTGAACAAAAAATGGCAATTAAATATAAGCGCCTATAATTGCGCTAATATGGCTATAAAGCTTGAAACCATTTAACTACTTTTGGTTAAAATTTGTTAAAGTGAAAGTCGAAAACCCGGTTGCCCTGCGTTTTATATTACAGGATGAACTTTATCTCTTAAATACAGATAAAGCTTTTTACGAAGAACGAGAAACACCTCCTCCTATCATTGAAGAGTTTAAACCCGAAATATCTGAACCTGAAATAAAAACGCAGCCTATTGAAATTGCACCTCAAGCAACTAAGCCTGAGGTAAAAACGCCGGAGCCTGCATTTAATTATCTGGGTAAAAACTTAAAAAACTTTTTAATCCTGGTTCACTATCCCAATCAGGAGTTTATTGCCGACGCCCACCTGGCTGCCCTACAAAATATATTGAAACGCAAGGAGTTTGAATTGGATGATGTTGTTATACTCAATATGGCCAAATACAGCACTACAACAATTGCACAATTGGCAGCATTTTTTAAACCTGTAAAATTGTTGCTGCTGGGCAACGGCTCTATACCTCAGGGTATGACTTCGCTCGCTCTGAACACGCCTAAAACATCAGGGGCACGTACAGCGCTGTACAGTTTCAGCTTTGATGAGATGATGAATAGTGTCGACAACAAGAAAGTTTTCTGGGAGCTGATGAAAGTATTTTAAGCTGATAGTTCACAATATAAAGTCCTTCGTCCAAAAATCCTTACTTCTTTAATCCCTACATCCCACAAAAAAATGCAGCAGTTAGTATTTGCAACCAATAACCGTCATAAGCTGGAAGAGGTATCAGCCAAAATAAAAGGCCAATTTGAGCTATTGAGCCTTGATGATATAGGCTGCACCGATGATATTGAAGAAACCGGCACTACCTTCCGCGAAAATGCGTCTATAAAAAGCCATTACATCTACCAGAAATATAAACTGAATTGTTTTGGCGACGATAGCGGCCTGGAGATAGACGCCCTAAATGGCGAACCCGGCGTTTACTCGGCACGTTATGCCGGCGAGCATGGCAACCAAATGGCAAACATTAATAAAGTGTTGCAAAATTTAGCCGGCGAAACCAACCGTAAAGCGCGTTTCCGCACCACAATATCTTTGATTTGGAACGGTGAGGAGCATTTTTTTGACGGAACCGTTGAAGGCAGTATCCGCACTGAACCAAGTGGCAATGATCCGTTTGGCTACAACCCCATATTTGAGCCGGATGGTTATAATGTAACTTTTGCTGAGATCAGCCTGGAAGAAAAAAACAGAATAAGCCACCGTGCCAAAGCCATGGATAAGCTCATCAGTTTTTTAAACTCAACCAGCAGACTTTAAGAATAATTGTTTTTAGGTTAACCCAAGCGTAACATTCCGTTTAAAAGTTCGTATACCAAAACTTTTAGGAGTAACCATGAAAACAGTAATATATTTAAGCCGCTCGGTATTTTCCAAAAACAACGATCAGCAATTTGCCAATAGCCTTACACACATTAAAGAAGCAGATCGGGTAGCGCAAGCCATCAATAAACGCTTAAACGAAATACAAAAAAAGCTCAAACCAAAAAACTGTGGAGTTTAGCTATGTTTGGCAGGATTTATGCTCTTATGCCATAAAATAACCCCAATCATGAAAAAGATATTTCAAACCTCAATCGCAATCTTATCCGTTATTCTTGTTTTATCAGCTTGCTCCGGGCCAAAAAACACGGTATCTAATAATGTATCTCGTGGCAAATTTGTGGGTACCTGGACCTTAAACAACGTAAGTTATGATGGCCTGGTTCAAAATGCTGTTCAAAATGTATTTGATCAGGCACCTCCCGAAGCATTTGCCGGCAGTACCTGGAAACTAACCAATAGCGGTAATGGTGTGTATACTTTATCGAACGGTACTTCGCAAACTATATTCTGGTCGGTTTATAATGGTGGCAGCACAGGCACGCAATTTCAGTTTAAAAAATTGTACCAGGGCGATAAAGCTAAAAACGTAGCCGAAGGTTACCGTTTAGATATAGCCAGCAATGACGGCTCAACCATGACCCTAAAATCACCAGTTGCCATTGGTACAGGTGGTACCGGGTATATTATTTACTCGTTCACAAAAAGCAACTAACTTTAAGGTAAAAGGATAAAGGCGAAAAGTAAAAGGCTCGCAACAAAAAAGGTAAAGAGAATTTAGACATTCTGCTTTACCTTTTTTATTTACGGGAAAGATATATAAACCTTTCGCCTTTATCCTTTCACCCTATTCTGCAGGTACAAACTTCAAACATACCGGGTTACCAATTTCCAGTTTAAAGCCGGTTGGTGATATACGGCCGGTGGTTTGATCAATTCGGAATACAAATATGCTGTCACTGTTTTGGTTAGCTACCAATAGGAATTTACCGGTTGGATCAATAGCGAAATCACGTGGATTTTTGCCCATTGATGATTGGCGCTGTACAAAAGTAAGCTCGCCGGTTTCCTGATTTATCGAGTATACAATAACTTCGTTGGTTTCTAAACGATTAGAGGCGTACAGGAATTTGCCATTGGGCGATATGTGGATAGCCGCACCTGCGGTTTGGCCCTTGAAACCTTCCGGAAGCAGGGTTATAGTTTGTTTCTGGTTAAGCTTACCGTTATCATAATCAAACACATGTACGTTTGACCCCATTTCGGTGATCAGGTAAGCGTGTTTTTTATCCGGCGAAAACTCCAGGTGCCGCGGACCGTCGCCCGGGGTTACACTTACCGATGTTGGTTCGGTTAAAGGGGAGTTTTTACCAGAACGGAAACGGTAGATATGTATCTTATCAGTCCCCAAGTCATTGTACAGCACATACTTCTCATCGGGCGATAGTATACTCATGTGCGCGTGAGGCCCTTCCTGGCGCCCTTTGTTAGGACCTGTGCCATCATTTTTTACCGTCTCCACACCGTTGGCCAGGGAGCCGTCTTTGTTGATAGGCATTACCGTAACCTGCCCGCTGGAGTAGTTGGCAATAAACGCATTCTTACGGGCCTTATCCACCGCTATGTAGCAAGGATCGGCACCGAGGGATGATTGTTTGTTGATGAACTGCATTTTACCCGTTTTAGCCTCAAATGAAAAAGAGCTTACTTCGCCTTTGGGCAACTCATTTACAGCGTAGATAAATTTATTATCGGCACTTACGGTTACATAGGAAGGGTTCACCACATTATCAATCTGGCTCAGATAGGCCAGCCTGCCATTTTCGGCATAAAAGCGGTAAACTGCTATACCCTTACTTGTACCCGTGGTGTAGGTGCCAATAACGAGGTCATAAGTGGAGGGGCCTTTCTTTTTGCTTTGTTTGCTCTGTGCATTGGTGAGCAAAGGCAATAGCAAGACAATGAACAATACGATTTTTTTCATGAGAGAGGTAATTGGGTTACGAAGCGCAAGTTAATAAAATTGCTAAAAAAACAGCCCTGCTATCCAATGCACATCACCCCATGAAACAAAAACTTTTTAAACCTTTTATTTTAACACTTTTCTGCTCAAAAAACGATGAAAACCGATCCAAAAACCGTCGAAAATTGAATCAAAACCATCCATTTTAACACTTTTTAACAAATTTTTGATGGGTTTTTAAAGGTTTAAAAAGTGATAATATACTAACAGCAAGTATATTAAACAAAAACAGGGCTATTTTTAGCCCTGTTTTTGTTTCTGAATATTGATTTTGTGATTATGGGATCTTTGGACTTTGTGACGGTAGGACTATATGATTTTTATCTTATAGTCTCAAAATCCCATAGTCCAACAATCCGCATATCTACTTGATCAAATGCTTCAACTGGATAATTTCTTTCTCGTCAAGGAAACGCCATTTGCCGCGGGGCAGGTCTTTCTTGGTGAGGTTGGCATAAACCACCCTGTCGAGCTTTACTACCTCGTAACCCAGGCTTTCAAAAATACGGCGTACCACCCGGTTTTTACCGCTGTGAATCTGTATGCCTACTTCTCTTTTTGTGCCACCGGCTACGTATGATACCGCATCGGGCTTTATCACACCGTCTTCCAGCTCCACGCCGAAACCAATTTTGTTTAAATCGCCCTGGGTTAAAGCTTTGCTCAGCTCCACCTGGTACAACTTGCTGATGTTGCTGCGCGGGTGCGACAGCTTGTCGGCCAGTTCACCATCATTGGTCATTAATAATAAACCGGTAGTGTTCCTGTCTAAACGACCGATAGGGTAAATGCGTTCCTTAGTTGCTTTTTCAACCAGGTGCATTACGGTACGGCGTTCCTGCGGATCTTCGGTAGTAGTAATATAGTCTTTTGGTTTATTCAATAATACATAAACCATTTTTTCGCGGCGAAGGGTTTCGCCGTTGTATTTGATATCGTCTTTTGTTGGGTCAACCTTGGCGCCCAGTTCATCAACCACCACACCATTCACCGAAACAACACCGGCAATGATCAGCTCATCAGCCTTACGGCGTGAGCAGATACCTGCGTTGGAGATATAACGGTTGAGGCGGATAAGACCATCGTCTTTTGCTTTTGGAGCAGCGGGATTTTTACGGCCGCGCATGGTTTTAGCCGGCGCGTCCTGATCACGTGATGGTTTATCGCGGTAAGGTTTATCTTTAAACGAGGCGTCATCGCGTTTTTTAAAGCCGCCTTCGGTTGGCCTGTTGCCAAACTTACGGTCGCCGCCTTCGCTAAAACTTCTTTTGGGTTTACCTTCGGCACCTGCAGCTGAGCGGGTACGAGGGGATGAGTATGGTTTTTTGTCGCTGGTTGCGCTGCCGCCAAAACTTCTTTTTGGTCTTTCGTCATCACCAGATGATGGGCGACCAGAATAAGGCTTTCTTTCACCTGCTGCATTGGAGCCGAAACTTCTTTTCGGTCTTTCTTCGTCGCCGCCGGTTGGCCTGCCAGAGTATGGTTTGCTGCGCGGGGTAAATGATTTTTTATCGCCCGATGATGAACTATCACCTGATGGGCGACCTGAATAAGGTTTTGATCTTCCGCCAGATTTTCTTTCACCAGATGATGATGCGCCATCCCTGAAATTGCTTTTGGGCTTATCGTCGCTAAACCTGTTGCTCTGAAAAGTTTTGGGTTCTGGTTTGGTGAATTTCTTTTTCTCTCCGTTTGGCGTGGCTTTGCCTTTTGCGGTTGCAGGTCTTTTGGGTTTTTCGTCGCTTCCTGAGCTCCGGCCTGTTGTTCTTTTTGGCTTGTCGTCGCGACTACCTTGTGGTCTCTTAAATACCATATTTTTTTGTTTTGCGCTTTCGCAGCGTGAGGGTCAAAGATACGCTTTTTTGGCAATTTTTAATCAAAAAAAGCAAAAATTTTAAGCGGTTCAAAAACCCGGTTTAAACACTTTTAAAGCCTGTTTTTGAACCAAAAACCGCCGCTAAAATCTTTAGCATTTTGCTAAGTATTTGATTATGTGCCCTGTATAGCATACCTTTGCAGCACATTTTAACCAAATGTATAGTTAATGATAAAGAAAGAAATGATCAAAAAACACTTATTTACGTGCTCCGTAATGCTAGTGCTGGTTCTCATTTCAAAGCTCAATATTTTCAGTACAACCATCAGTGAAAAGGTTGTGAGCACTGGAGATATTAGCCATCGGAACTCGAAATTTATTTTTATAAAAAGCAATGCAAATGCATACAATTTTGCAAACGAAGCTTTACCTGTAAACGATGCACGGGTGACACGGAAATTGAAAGTATCGCTTAAACAGCATAATTTCAAAACCGTTCAGTCGACCATTCTGCATCGCAAAGCCGAAAAATGGTTCCCTATTATTGAACCGCTTTTGAGGCTTTATGGTATCCCCGATGATTTTAAGTACATCCCGCTGGTGGAGTCGGGCCTTTGCGAAGGCACTTCACCAAGGGGAGCACGTGGCTTATGGCAATTTATGCCGGGCACTGCGCGTACTTACGGGCTTAAAGTGGGCCATGGGGTCGACGAGCGCACTAATCTGCGTAAATCAACCATTGCTGCCTGCAAGTATATCAAAGAACTATACGGTGAATTTAATAACTGGACACTGGCCGCAGCCGCCTACAACAACGGTTCTGTTAAGCTGGAAAGAGCTATTAACAAACAAAATGAAGATAATTACTTCCGCATGAGCCTGAACCGCGAAACCGGTTCATATGTTTACAAGCTTATTGCCATGAAAGCAATTATCCAGCAACCTAAAAAGTACGGGTACGACGATTATTTCGCCATGACCCCGCCTACCTCATTGCTGAATTTTAATTAATTGATTTTTAATTAATTAAAAAATACATTACGGAGCACCCTGAGTCCTGCTTTCCCAGATGGAAAGCAGGACTTTTTTGTTTTTAATTAGTGAATTCTATTCGCTACCGCAAGCGTCCCGCTTGTGGTTCGCCATGATTAGTCAAATTTATTTCTCTGCATATGACCACAAGCGGGACGCTTACGGGAGCGGAGGAAAACAACACCGACCAAAGGCAAAAGCTATTAATATAAAATCACAGGTGTTCTTGCAGGCTTAAGTAAAACACAATCGACAACGAAATCGAAATTGCCATCTGTGAAATTTGTCATATTTCCGATTGAGTTTGAAAATTGCTCAAAACGCATTTGCCGCCTTTCATATGTTATTGCCATTTTCTTATCGGGTTTATAATTTTTATCCTCCCAGCCAGTCATAAATCCACAACCTTCTCTATGGACAACTATTAAGGGTAAAATATATGTTTTGTCAGATGTGGTCATTAACTGATTAGTGTTCGCTCCGTTTTGATTTATTTTTGTAAAAGCCTGAGCGATGGCGTCTTTTATAAAAGTCGGGGTGCTTGCTGTATAGGCAATATTAACAAACTGATGCTCTTTATTGATATTAAATCGTATAAATACACACCCTTCCCAACAATTATTTTTAAGGGAATCTGCATTTGGATGATAATACACTACCAAAGTATTCCCGATGTCGTTAAAATGCCTAATTACACTGTCTTTTGGATTGATTTGCGCAATAACGGATAAAGACAGTAATAAAACAGGAATTAATAAAATCAACTTTTTCATAAATATATTTAATTGCACTTTTTACCAAATAAACCTTCCCTCTGAAATTCTGTATCACTGTTTCGTTGGCCTTCGGTAAGGCCATTATCCTGGAGTAATTGATTATAATCTGAAGGATATTTTGTAGCAAAGTCTCCTAAACCTCCAAATGCTAAAGCTTTGGCATTTTCAGGATCTGTTCCATATGCTTGTTGAAGCATAGAAGCAATATCTCCGATATAATTATGGGCAATATCACTGTGTTGTTGTAGTTGTAAATCAGCATCAATTCCTTTATAATTTAAGTATCCATGTATAATTTCATGAATTATTATCGATGCTTTATAATCTTGCGATGCATCGTTTGGCAAAATATTAGGATTTATTTTAATTTCCATATTAAAAGAAGAACTACTCCTAGTTGTAGTAGTACTAGCAGCGTGGCCTTCTGTATCTGTACTTTCAACAAAATGCAAATTGACGTTGTCTGACGAGTTGAAAACATTCTGAAGGATATTTCTGATATTTCCACTTAGATTTTTATCTGTAAGACTATTAATAACCACACCATTACATCCAAGAACGTCATTTGTTATTGTAGTCTGAACCAAAACTGGACAAGAACCAGGGTCTGGTTCCGGGAAACCGCCCGGATCAGATGGCGGGTCTGTTGTTCCATCTGGCGTACAATGAGGTTTGGGTGGAGGCGGTTTATTTCCTCCGCCGCTACTATTACCACCACCACCGGACTCGCCGTTGCCTGAACATGTAGTGTAAAGATATACCTCGCTTACTAAAACGCCATTTTGATAGCTGTCTAAATACCAGGCTATGCAATTGAGTTCCGCAATTATTTTTTTGCCGTTAGTCTGAACACTTTGCACTTTGGGCTTGTCTGTTTGCTGGTTTGCTGATGCAGTTATAAGCTGCCCATTTTTATAGGCGTAGCCGTCTACGTATTCCCCCCTGGGTGTAAAATAAAGCACCGATCCGCTAAAGTCGGCATCATGTTTACGATAGGTATTATGCGACAGCTTGCTCAAATCATTGTTCACATAAGACGAGTCGGCAGTGATCATCATTACATAGGCCTCGTACTTTTGACCATCGTTCAGTAACAAAAAATAATTCCGGCTGTAGGTTTTATTCGATTTAACTTTCCCAATTAACAAGGCTGTTTCAAATTTAGAGCCCGGGTCAACCGGCATTTCAATCACCTGTTTATTGAACCTCGAATAGCTGGCAGCATGACCCCAGTCGGGTTTTACCAATTGGCTTAAGTCGGTAGTTGTGGTAATAGCCTGGGTATTTAATTTGATATTACTTGTTGGATAAGTGCTTTCGTACCAGCTTTTTGCCTGAGCCATGGCGGGGTCTGAGACTTTATTCTGCTGTTCTGAGTGTGAATCTTTTTTACAGCTATTAACAATAACAGCAGCTATACACACAGTGGCGAGTAACACCCAGGAGGCTTTTTTTAGAATCAGTTTAGGCATAAGAGCAGGAACTTATTTAATATATATGCCCAATATGTAGTTAATATTCTAGCACCGCAATAGGTGAAAACACGGTATTTGTGAGTGGTTGATGATAACACCAACCACGGCTGGAGAAGTTAAGATCTCAATAAAAAAACTTCGGTTTCCCGTCCTCGCAGGCTACGCCTTTGGGCGACTGAATCATCATACAATCCGAGCTTATGCCCCATCGTTTATTAAAGGCCTCTTGCTCCGCCGTATAAGATCGTACTTTTTGCAGAAAAACCGCTGTATCCAGTTTGATGGAATAGGCTATAAAACCTGTAGGGCCGCCGCATGCTTTTGAGCCAATCGGTGTAAATTGCCAATCGTTGGCATTATCACAGTTAAACTGCTGCGCTATTTTTTGAATATTGGTATAAAGCTCTTTCAGTTTTTTTTCGTCATCGGCTTTCAGGCTTTGATGATTGTCTTTACAGGAGGTCATCAAAAACAATGCGAGTACCATAATAACAGCACTCCAAAACAGGGTTAAATGTTTCATCATTACAGGATTGTGATTTCTTTATAATACGGAGTAAAACGCAAAATGCGACAGATATGCTGAAAAATAGGACCAGATAGGTGAAGGGAGGAGAAAAAATAACTAATTCACTAAATCAATAATTCAGCAATTAATCTATAGGGTAAACGTCAATTTTATCCAAAAAGTACGGCGCAAAAAATATACTTATAAAAGCCTCCGAAAGTAATAAACCATAAATATATTTGGCTCATCATCACTATTTTAAAGCCTATATTTATGATTCCTGAAAACAAAAAAACCGCTGTTGATCATGCTTTGCTGGCAGCTTTTGGCACCAATACCCTGGATGATATCCGTGAACTCACTGCCGGCCTTTCATCGGCCCTGGTTTTTAAAATTATCGTTCAGGGGAAACCCTATCTGCTCCGGATCATTACCCGCACTGATGCCATGGCCGATCCAACGCTGGAATATAACTGCATGAAAGCCGCCGCCGAAGCCGGGATAGCCCCAAAGGTGTGGTACGCCCATGTAGAAGACAGGATTGCCATTATTGATTTTATAGAAGCCAAACCTTTCCCGATGGGGGAAGCCAAAACAAAACTACCTCAGCTGCTTAAGCAACTGCACTCGTTACCGCCTTTTCCTTTCCGCATCAACTACCTGGATAAAATTGGCGAGTTTATTGAAAAATTCCGGGCCGATAAATTGATGTCCGAAGATATAACTGCCAAACTATTTGATTTTTATACCCAGGTAAAAGACATCTACCCCTGCAATACCGAAGACATGGTGGGCTGCCATAACGACCTTAAGCCCGAAAATACCCTGTTTGATGGTGAACAGGTATGGCTGGTTGACTGGGAAGCTGCTTTTTTAAACGACCGCTACCTGGACCTGGCCATCATGGCGAATTTTTTAGTAAAGAACGAAGAGGACGAAAAAATTTACTTAAAAGCCTATTTTGGCGAAGATGCTAATGAATATCAGCATGCACGCTTTTTCCTGATGCGGCAGATCCTTCACCTATTTTACTTTGTTGTTTTTACCATAGTAGGCAAAACCGCCGATAAAACTATCAACCCGGATATGCCCGTGCCCGATTTCAGGGAATTTCATGATCTCATCTGGACAGGGAAACTCAGCCTGGCCAATATGGACAACCGTTTGCAATATGCCCAGGTTCACCGGGAACAGTTGCAGCATAATTTGGGATTGAAGAGGCTGGAGGAAGCGCTGCGTATTGTGACGGATTATCAATCACGTTAATAATCTCACTCTTAGTGTCATCTCGACCGGAGGGAGAGATCTTATACAATTGACATGCCCCACGTATAAGATCTCTCCTCGTGCCTCGTTCGAGATGACAAACCGCGCTGTCCGAAGTCTCTGACTTCGGATCGCTATGCCTGTAGTTTACAACTACAGTACGCGGTAGTCTGAAGACTACTTACATACACGTCCGGAGTCAGAGACTTCGGACAGCGCAGGTACGAGGAGAGATCTTTTATGCCTGGCAAATGACAATTGCATTTTATCGTTCTCCTTAACCCAGTAAATATTAACCTTATGCTGACACGCTTAGCATAAAATCCACATCAATTTTTCGTACATTTGCTTAAATTTTTAGCATTTTCTTTTAAAGGCCTTATCTTACATTAGCTTTTAAAAGTAAACCCACTTACCGGGGTTTAATAAATTGGGTACCAATAACACATATGAACGAAATAACCGTTGACCTGGGCGAACAAAGCGAAGTTGAAGTTTATGGCGCCAGGGTACATAATTTAAAAAATATTGATGTTTCTTTTCCGCGCAACCAACTGGTGGTGATCACCGGTTTGAGTGGCAGCGGTAAATCGTCACTGGCTTTTGATACCATTTATGCCGAAGGGCAGCGCCGTTATATGGAAACATTTTCGGCCTACTCGCGCCAGTTCATGGGTGGTATGGAGCGCCCCGATGTGGATAAGGTTTCGGGGCTGAGCCCGGTTATTGCCATTGAGCAAAAAACAACCAGCAAAAATCCGCGGTCTACAGTGGGTACCATCACCGAGATCTACGATTTTATGCGTTTGCTTTTTGCCCGCACCGGCGAGGCTTACTCCTACACCACCGGCGAGAAAATGGAGCGCATGAGCGAAGACCAGATCCTGAAAACCATTACCGAAAAGTTCGACGGCCAGCCGGTAAACATCCTGGCCCCCGTAGTAAAAGCTCGTAAGGGGCATTACCGTGAGCTTTTTGAATCCATACGCAAGCAGGGCTACCTCAAAGTATGGATAGATGGCGCCATGGCCGATGTGGAACCCAAAATGCAGGTTGACCGTTACAAGATACACGATATTGATATCGTGGTTGACCGTTTGGTAGTGTCTGAAAAGGATAGCAAACGTTTATACACTTCGGTACAAACCGCGCTCAAGATTGCCAAAGGCATCATCCGCGTAGGTGATAAGGATAATAATGTAGCTTATTACAGCAAGTACCTCATGGACCCGGTATCGGGCATATCTTATGATGAGCCACAACCCAATACTTTTTCCTTCAACTCGCCTTATGGCGCCTGCGAAAAGTGTAATGGCCTGGGCTATATTTTTGAAGTGGATGAAGCTTCGGTTATCCCCAACCCCAAGCTAAGCATCATGAATGGTGGCCTTGCGCCAATCGGCGAGTATCGCGAAACCTGGATATTTCAGGTATTGAAATCGCTGGCCAAAAAATATGAGTTTTCACTGTCGACCCCGATCGAAAAACTGACGCCCGAGCAAAAGGAAATCATTTTGAACGGATCGCCGGATATGATTACCGTTGCCGTAGAGTACAACAAATGGAATGTACAAAGCTACCAAATTACGTTTGACGGTATTGTGCGCATGCTGGAAGAGCAGCAGGAACGCCGCGGTGATGAAGGTATGGACGATATGGAAAATTATCGCGTGTTGAAAACCTGTCCGGTTTGTGATGGCGCCAGATTGAAAAAGGAGTCGCTGCATTTTAAGGTCGACAATAAAAATATATTTGAACTGGCCTGTATGGATATACGTACCCTACAGGAATGGTTCAACAACCTGGAAGACAGGCTGACCGAACGTCAGAATGTGATTGCCAAAGAGATCCTGAAAGAGATCCGTGCGCGTATTGTGTTCCTGCTGGATGTTGGTTTGAGCTATTTAACGCTTGATCGTACGGCCAAAACCCTGTCGGGTGGCGAGGCACAGCGTATCCGTTTGGCCACGCAGATAGGTTCACAACTGATGAATGTCATGTACATTCTGGATGAGCCCAGCATCGGCCTGCACCAGCGTGACAACGAACGATTGATCAATGCGCTCAAAAACCTGCGCGATCTGGGTAACACCGTATTAGTGGTGGAGCATGATAAGGACATGATACTGGAAGCCGACCACGTGATTGATATGGGACCGGCGGCGGGCGTACACGGCGGACAGGTAGTGGCCGAAGGCACCCCGGCCGAGTTGATGGCTAAACATACGCTCACCACATCCTACATCAATGGCGAGCGCTCTATCGCTATCCCTGCAAAACGCAGGGAAGGTAACGGCAAAACGCTGAGCCTCAAAAAAGCTACCGGCCATAACCTTAAAAAGGTATCGGTTGAATTTCCATTGGGTAAGCTCATTGGCATCACCGGTGTATCAGGCAGCGGTAAATCAAGCTTAATTACCGAAACATTATACCCCATACTGAATCATCATTTTTTCAGGGCCAAGAAACAACCCTTGCCTTATGAAAAAATTGAGGGTCTGGAAAATATCGACAAAGTGATCGAGATCGATCAGACACCAATCGGTCGTACGCCGCGCTCCAACCCGGCTACTTATACCGGGGTCTTCTCAGATATTCGTAACCTGTATGTGGCCCTGCCCGAATCTCGGATCAGGGGTTACAAACCTGGTCGCTTCTCCTTCAACGTAAAAGGTGGGCGCTGTGAAACCTGCCAAGGCGCCGGCATGAAAGTGATCGAGATGAACTTTTTACCCGATGTACAGGTGCCTTGCGAAGAATGCGGCGGTCGCAGATACAACCGCGAAACGCTGGAAGTACGTTATCGTGGTAAATCCATCAGCGATGTACTGGATATGAGCATTGAGGATGCCACGCCATTTTTTGAGCATATCCCATCTATCTACCGTAAGGTTAAAACCTTGTATGATGTAGGTTTGGGTTACATCACCCTGGGCCAGGCATCAACAACCCTATCAGGCGGCGAGGCTCAGCGGGTTAAACTGGCTACCGAGCTCTCCAAAAAAGACACGGGCAATACTTTTTACATACTGGATGAACCAACCACTGGTCTTCACTTTGAGGATATCAACGTGCTGTTGGGTGTACTATATCAACTGGTTGATAAAGGCAATACCGTACTGGTCATCGAACATAACCTGGATGTAATTAAAGTGGTTGATCACGTGATTGACCTGGGACCAGAAGGTGGATCAGGAGGGGGAAATATCCTGTTCTCTGGCACACCAGAAGGTTTGTGCAAGGTAAAGAATAGCTTTACCGGTCAGTTCCTGAAAAAGGAAATGGGGATAAAATAATTATTGAATTAGTGATTTAGTGAATTAGTGATTGAAGCTCTTTTTTCCGCCAGCAGATAAGCGGGGGTTAATTAGTGATTAAAAACACCCATTTCTCTCTCCCCGTCAGCAGATAAGCTTCGGGCGAAAGCGGGCAGAACAATATTGGCCTGTGCGGCCGTAAGGGCATTGCGAACCTTACCTGAAGCGTGGGATAATGAGCGAACGAAGTGGAGGTAAGGTTTAGCGGCCCATGGTTCTGCCCGTTTTGCGGGGTAAAGGCTATGTGCGGCAAAGAAGCATTTCTGCTGACAGCGTTTTTGGTTACTTTTGTCGCGACAAAAGTAACTAGGCCTTCCCGCGGCCATGAGCGGGTCTACACCAAGCAAAACGGTCCTGTATAGCTACGCGATTGCCTCGTCGTTCCTTACAGCAATGACATGATAAGGATTGAGCTATTCTATTAAAAGGTGATTCACGCACAGTTTTCCTAATTTTCATTTTGTTAGCTTTACTCATTAACTACTAACTAAAAATGAAGAAAACCGTCCTCTACATTTTTGCTGCGGCTATTTTAGCTGCCTGCAACCAGCCCAAAACAAACAGTTCATCCAAAACCGACAATCCTGAACTGGCCAAAGTATTCGATAATTACTTTGAAGAATCATTAAAACTATATCCGCTTAATGCTACCGGTATTGGCGATAACCGCTATAATGATCAATTACCTAACGATGGTTCGGCAGAATTCTTAGCAAAATCAAAAGCCTTTTATGAAAATTACCTGGCGCAAGTAAAACACTTTAACCGGGAGGATCTGAGCGAGGCCGATCAGCTTTCATACGATATTTTCACTTACGAGGCGCAGCTTGCATTGGATGGTTTTAAACAGCATTTTGAATACATGCCTTTTAACCAGTTTAGTGCTTTACCACTTGCTATAGGGCAGTTAGGCTCGGGAGCAGGTTCGCAGCCGTTCAAAACTGTTAAGGACTATAATGACTGGCTAAAGCGCGTATCGGCATTTTCGGTATGGGCCGACACTGCCATCAGCAATTTTAACAAAGGCATCAAAGCGGGTGTGGTTTTACCTAAAGCATTGGTTGTAAAAACTATCCCCGAATTGCAGGATCTGGTAGTTGCCGACCCTACGAAAAGTTTATTTTATGGACCGATCACCAATCTGCCCAAAGATTTTTCTGATGCGGATAAAAAGCAATTGACCGAAGCTTATAAAAGAGCCATCACCACCGTTATTTCACCTACTTATAAAAAACTGGCCGATTATTTAAAAACGGAATACTTGCCACATGCCCGTGCAACTTCGGGCTATTCTGCTTTGCCCGATGGTGGCTCCAAGTACGGTTACCTGGTAAAACAACAAACCACTACTGATAAAACTCCGGAAGAAATTTACCAGACCGGGCTGAAAGAGGTAAGCCGCATCCGCGGTATTATGGATAGCATCAAAACCAGCGTTGGTTTTAAAGGCGATTTGCAGGCATTTTTTGAATACATGAAAACCGATCCTAAGTTTACTCCTTATAAAACGCCAAAAGAGGTTTTAGATGCGTTTGCAAACATTCACAAGCGCATGGAGCCCAACCTGAAAAAAATGTTTAATCATGTGCCTAAAACGCCTTTCGAGATCAGGCAAACAGAGGCTTTCCGGGCGGCATCAGCCAGCGCCGAATATAATGCAGGCTCGGCCGATGGCAGCAGACCAGGTATATTTTATGTACCTATACTGGATGCTACTAAGTTTAACATTACCTCCGGTATGGAATCCTTATTCTTGCATGAAGCTATTCCGGGCCATCATTACCAAATCTCCTTAACACAGGAAAACACCTCACTACCCAAATTCCGCAGGTTTGATGCCGGTGAAAATGCCTACGTAGAAGGATGGGCCTTATACTGCGAATCATTAGGTAAAGAATTGGGCCTGTATACCGATCCTTACCAATACATGGGTGCACTGGGCGATGAGATACACCGCGCCATCCGCCTGGTGGTTGACGTGGCTATACATACCAAAAATATGACCCGCGAGCAGGCTATCAAATACATGATGGATAACGAAGCCATCAGCGAGCAAGGCGCTACCGCCGAAATTGAACGTTATATGGCTATACCAGGGCAGGCTTTGGGCTATAAAATAGGAGCGCTTAAAATACGCGAGCTTCGTAATAAATATGAAAAACAAATGGGCAGTAAATTTAACCTGGCCGAATTTCATAACCAGGTACTAAAAGATGGCGCTATGCCACTTGCTGTATTTGAAGCAAAAATGAACGCCTGGGCCGCAAAACAATAATATTATTTATACAAATCATTTACTGTTGCCCGTGTCTCCACGGGCAACTTTTGTATAGGGCTATCGCAACTATTTTGCATTAAGTTCATCAGTAATTCATTTTGCAACAATATTTTTGCATTAAAACAATTTGTTTTTTTTGAACTTTGTTGTATAAATTGTTACCTGCGTGAAACAAAATCGTACAGATATCTTTAAAAAACTGCAAGTGCTATTCATAGCTGCCTGCTATATTTTTATTGCCGTATCGCACATCTTTTTTTTACCGCGTTTAACAGGGCCTGTGGCCGAAGCTGCCGTAAGTCACAACTCCATCTTTAAAAGGAAGATTGAGACCATTGTGACCAGCCTTTCCCACACCAACTTTTTTCAGCGTACCGATAAGTTTGTCATGAATGATAAAAAATCGGCTATTGATTTGTTAAATATGGTGGTGGGCAGTTTTATCATCCTGTTGTTTACACAACGCCTCTGGAAACTCAATCCGCAGCGTTTACTTAACATTAATTGGTCAGTTACCGATTCACAATACTCCTATTTGTCCTTCTGCACTTTTAAAATTTGAGTTGATGAGGCCTTCCCGGGCCTGAGCTTATGCTCCGTCATGTATTCAAATTAGTTTATCTATCATTTACCGGTATTTACTGTATCCTTTGCTTTTAGGGCTATGCTTTATGCATCCCTGTCTGCCCAAGTTTAACAGCCGCCGGTATAAGTTCATTTCAGAAACTTATGCAAAGTTTAAAAATAACTGTACTTATTGCCCTGGGCCTGCTCATGGGGATAAATACTTATGCACAGCAAAACAATGATCCGGCGGTGAGCTTAAAAACGTTGCTCAACCGGGTTGATCAAAATGCGCCTACGCTGCTTACCGACTCCGCAGCTATCAAAATCCGCCGTACACAGGCCGCCGAAACACATAGCAACTGGCTACCCAATCTGCGGCTTAATTATCAGGCCGATATAGGTACCAATAACAACGTGGCCGGCCCGTATTTTGGGTTCGGCATTATCCCGGCCGACTCTAAAGTACGCGCCGAAAGCAACAATTCCGCCGTATCAGCAACCGTGGGTGTAGCTGCCCTTGATTGGGAGATCTATAATTTTGGCTCCTACGGCGCCCAAAACAAAGTGGCCAATTCTGATATCCAGGTAGAGCAAAATCAATTTGCCAACTCCCGGTACCAGTTACGGGCCTACACCATTAGCAACTATTTGCAACTGCTGCGCCTGCATGATCTGCTGGGTATACAGTCGCTCAACATACAGCGCAATTCCGAGATCCTTCGTTCCATACAGTCATTGGCTAAAAGTGGTGTGCGGGCAGGCGTTGATACCAGTATTTCGGAAGCCGAGCTGTCAAAAGCCAGGTTAAACTATATCGAACTGGTGAATCAGCAAAAGCAAGTGCAACTGCAGCTTTCGTCGGTAAGTGGCTTACCGTATCAATCCATCGTCCCGGATACTACAGCCGAGATGACATTGATCGGTCAGTCGGCAGTGGTACAATCTTTAAACCCCGATACGGTTAATCACCCTGTGATCAACTATTACCGGTCGGTATATCAAAACAGCCTGCAGCGCGAGGATATGGTGAAAAAAAGCTATAATCCCAAGATATTGCTGGAAGCCGCGGCCTGGGGCCGTGGATCAAGTATCGATGCTAATGATCATTTCAACAGCTTGTCGAGCGGCTTCGGTGTCGATAGGAGCAATTACCTGGTAGGTATCGGCGTATCCTACAATTTGTTCGATATCCGCCGCAGGCAGTTGAAACTTCGTACCCAAAAGGCCACCACCGATTACAGTTTGCAAAAGCTATCTGAGCAAAGACAATTATTATCAATAAGCGCCAGTCAGGCCGATGTAGAATTACAAACCGCCAGGCAGCGCCTGCAGGAAATTCCACGGCAGTTAAAAGCGGCCAATGAAGGTTATCGGCAAAAGCTGTCGCTATATAAAAGCGGCTTAACCGACATTATTGAACTTAATGCCGCGCTCAATATCCTTTACCGTGCCGAAACAGACCTGGCTCAAGCCAAATTCGCTTACACCGGAGCGCTGTTCCAGAAAGCCGTTACCGAAAACCAGGTCAATACTGTTTTAAACCTTTTAAAATAATTTAGCTATGTCAATGGTCACCTCCGCGCTTAAAAGGCCCATCACTACCATAGTGATCACCATGAGTTTGCTGATATTTTCAGTGCTCAGCGCAGTAAAAATACCGATAGATATATTCCCGCAGCTCAACCTGCCCACCATATACGTTATCGAAGCCTACGGCGGTATGTCGCCGCAGCAGATGGAAGGCTTTTTCTCTACCAAATTCCAGGATCAGTTCCTGTATATCAATGGTATTAAAAGCATCACCAGTAAAAACATACAGGGATTAACCCTTATTAAATTGTCGTTTTATGAAAGCACCAACATGGCCGAAGCTTCGGCACAGGTGGCGCTGCAGGTAAACAGGGCATCCAGCTTTTTCCCTCCCGGTGCATTGCCGCCGCAGGTAGTTAGGTTTGATGCCTCTTCACTGCCCGTTGGTCAGCTGGTGTTCTCGAGCCCAACACGCAGTTTGAAAGATATTTATGATATGGCGGCCACCAAAATACGCCCCATGTTTGCTACCGTTCCTGGTTTGTCGCCATCGCCGCCGTTTGGGGCCAATGCACGTTCTATTACCGTCAATCTTGATCCGGATAAGCTGCGCAGTTATAATTTAACACCCGATGAAGTGGTTGACGCGCTGGCCAAGTTCAACGTAACATCTCCCTCGGGTAACCTCAGGCTGGATAATACCATGTTCCTGACTACCATGAACACGCTTATTAAAAACCCAGACAACTTTGGCGATATCCCCGTAAAAACGCAGAATGGCGTACCCATTTTTGTAAAGGACGTGGCCCGCGTGGCCGATGCTGCAGATATTACGGTGGATTATGCCCTCATCAATGGCAAACGCTCGGTATATATACCCGTGGTTAAAACTGCCGATGCCTCTACCTGGGCCGTGGTGCAAAACCTCAAAAGTAAACTGCCCGAAATGCAGAACCTGCTGCCCGATGATGTGAAGCTGAGCTATGAGTTTGACCAATCGGTGTTTGTAGTAAATGCCGTGAAAAGTTTAATGACCGAAGGCGGATTGGGAGCCCTGCTCACCGGTTTAATGGTACTGCTGTTCCTGCGCGATTGGCGAAGCAGTCTTATCGTGGTGATCACCATCCCGGTATCTATCCTGATAGGGGTGTTGCTGCTCAGCATGTTCGGGCAAACCATCAATATCATGACGCTGAGCGGACTGGCTTTGGCTATCGGCATCCTCGTCGACCAGGCCACGGTAACCATCGAAAATATCCACCAGCACCTGGAAATGGGCAAATCCAAACGCCAGGCTATTTATGATGCTTGTGAGGAGATTTCGTTCCCGCTGTTACTCATCCTGCTTTGTATCCTGGCGGTATTTGCGCCATCATTTATGATGACGGGTGTGCCTAAGGCTATGTTTTTACCGCTTTCCTTATCCATCGGTTTAACCATGATCGTATCGTACGTACTGGCACAAACTGTGGTACCTATTTTGAGTAACTGGCTCATTAAGGCCGAGCGTTACCAGCATTATCACCATGAGGATATTCATGCCCATGCAGGTGAGGCCCTGGATAACCAAGAGGAGGGTCAGGTGCACACACATCTTGCCAATGAACAAAAACATCCGGAAGAGAATGACCTGTTTGAGCGCATTAAATTATGGCTCATTGGGGTACTGAACAAAAGTATGCCTCGTAAAAAGGGCATTGTAATAGTTTATCTTTTTAGTGTGATCGTCCTGGCTGGTTTTTGCTTTGTTTTTATAGGTAAGGATATGATGCCCAAACTCAATAATGGCCAGTTCCAGATCCGCATCAAAGAACCCGATGGTACCCGGTTGGAGCGTACCGAGGATGCCTTTAAACAGGTGTTGCAGATCATTAACCAAACGGTAAATAACCATGTGGAGATCACATCCGGTTATATCGGACTGGTGCCTACCGCTTATGGAACCAGTAATCTGTACGTATTTAATACCGGCACTCAGGAAGCCGTATTACAGGTAAACCTGGACGAAAAGTACAAGGTGAATATGGATGAACTGAAAGATGCCCTGCGTAAAAACATCCACTATAAGCTACCGGAATTGCGCATAACCTTTGAACCCATTGACATGACCGAGAAGATCATGAGCCAGGGTGCATCGTCACCTATTGAGGTGCAGGTGGCCGGTAAAGATATGGCGCAAATTGAAGGCTATGCCAACAAAGTGGTTGACAAACTCAAAGGCATCAGTTACCTGCGCGATGTGCAGATAGCTCAACCGCTCAAATTCCCGGTGATCAAGATCACGCTCGACAGGCTGAAGGCTGCACAACTCGGACTCAATATCAAAGATATTGCCCGCTCGGTTACGGCCAGTACCTCATCAAGCCGCTTTACGGATAAAAACCTTTGGCTGGATGAAAAAGGTGCCTATACCTACCAGGTGCAGGTTCAAATTCCGGAGTATGTGATGAACACCATGGATCAGTTAAAGGAAATCCCGCTAGTTAAAGGCCAAAGCAGCCCGGTGCTGAGTGATATTGCCACCTTTACGACCAGCTATGTACCTGGCGAATATGACCGGGCCGGGCCTCGGCGCTTTGTCACTATCAGCGCCAATATTTATAAAAAGGATTTGGGTACCGCTACCAACGATGTGCAAAAGGCTATTAATTCGCTGGGTACAGCACCCAAGGGTTTGGTGGCATCACAAAACGGTATGGCCAACCTGCTTACCGAAACATTGAGCAGTTTGCAGAATGGCTTGGGCCTGGCCATCCTCGTGATATTCCTACTGCTAGCGGCCAACTACCAGTCATTCAAAGTATCGTTAACGGTACTCTCTACCGTACCCGCAGTAATCCTGGGCTCGTTGCTGATGTTGCTGGCTACCGGTTCAACGCTGAATCTACAATCATACATGGGCATGATCATGTCGACAGGGGTATCTGTAGCCAACGCCATCCTGATCGTAACTAATGCCGAAAAACTACGGCTGGATTATCGTAATGCGACCAAAGCGGCCATCACCAGCGCATCTATCCGTTTGCGCCCCATTTTGATGACCAGCTTGGCCATGATAGCGGGCATGATACCGATGGCATCAGGCATGGGTGAAGCTGGTGAACAGTCTGCACCATTGGGTAGGGCGGTAATTGGTGGGCTATTTGCCTCAACGCTGGCAGCCCTGTTTATTTTACCGCAGGTATTTGCCTGGGTACAGAACAAAACCACCTACGATTCGCCATCATTAATGCCCGATGAATCTGCCGAACACGCAGCCGAGATAACAGAAGAAGAAACCTTAACAGTATAAGATCATGAAATTTAAATCAATCATAGTATTAGCAGCTGCAACCAGTATGCTGGCAGCCTGCTCCAGTAACCAAACGCCGGTCAATATTGCAGCGGCTTCTACCAGCAAAAAATCAGCGTACGAAACCGGTATTATAACCGAAAAAGCGCTTTCGAGCAAGGCTCGTCTGCCCGGGCAATTAAAGCCTTTTAATGAAGTAAACATTTTCCCGAAGGTGAACGGCTTTGTAAAGCAACTATATGTTGACCGCGGCACCATTGTAAAAAAAGGGCAGTTGCTGATGACATTGGAAGCTCCTGAAATGGAATCGCAATTACAGGCAGCCAATTCCCGCTTTTTGCAGGCCCAGGAAAACGCCATTGCCAGTAAAGAAAAATACCAGCGACTAAAAGAAGCGGCTAAAGAACCCGGCTCCGTATCCCCGCTTGATCTGGACAATGCCTCGGCCAAAATGAAAGCCGATGAGGCCATGGCCCGGTCGGAGCAATCCAATGTGGCATCGGTACGTACCATACAGGATTACCTGAATATTCGCGCACCATTTGATGGTATGATCGTACAACGTAATGTATCACCGGGAGCACTGGTATCGCCTGGCAAAGGCACTGATCAGCCGATGCTGATTTTGCAGGACATCAGCAAAATGCGTTTGGAGGTGTTTATTCCCGAAGATTATGTAGACAAGGTAGATCTGCTGCAGCCTGTTACCTTTGTATTTAATGCCATGCCCGGCAGCGAACAAACCGCTAAAATAAGCCGTTCGGCCAATTCATTGGGCAGCATGCGATCAGAGGCCATTGAGATTGATGTGCAAAACAAAAACGGGCAGTTAAAACCGGGTATGTATGCCGAAGTAAGGATCCCCATGCTTTCTGGCGCCAAATCATTATTGGTTCCAAACAATGCCATTGTACGGTCGACAGAACGCGAGTATGTCGTTACCGTTAAACAAGGCAAGGCAGCATTGGTCGACATCAAAGAAGGTTTAGCCAGAAATGATTCCACCGAAGTATTTGGCAACCTGAAAGCCGGCGATCAGATCATTAACCACCCCGGTGATGAACTGAAAGCCGGAACGACGATCAATTAAAATAGAAGCAAGAATTAAGAGCCAAGAACCAAGAAAAAAATGTGTTTATTCCGATGTGGATTGACATAATAACTTATCTTGATTCTTGGCTCTTGACTCTCCTCTCACTTTGTCGTTATCCACCCGCTCAATTGTCGTATTAGACCCTCATTAAATTGCGTTGTAACATGCATTTTTGTATCGTCAATTAATCTGTACATATTAAAGGCATTCGGCATGGCAAATATCAATTCATACCTCACTTTTAATGGTAATTGCCTGGAGGCAATGACCTTTTATAAAGAATGTCTTGGCGGCGAACTCACTTTTCAAACTGTTGGTGAACTGGCCTTACCACTTAATGAGCCAATGCCCCCTTGTATGGAAAACTGCGTGGTACATGCCACCCTCATTAAAGGTGACATGATACTTACTGCCTCTGATATGGTACCCGAAAATGGATTGATCAAAGGCAACTCGGTATCCTTATTGTTAAGCTGTAATACTGAAGACGAAGCCCGTGAATATTACACCCGTTTATCCACCAATGGCGAAGCTACCCATCCTTTGGAAGATACTTTTTGGGGTGCCTTATTTGGTGATTTGGTTGATAAATATGGTAACCAATGGCTAATTAATTTTGAGAACACGCGTTAACTCAGCACATGTTCTCAAAAAATTAAACTTGTTTGGCTTTTAGTCGTTTGTGATGATAAATGTACGATCCGATGATTAGAGCGAAACCAATTAACATAGGCAATACCTGCAGTACCTGTGTGCCTATCGCCAGGGAAGAATAGGTAGCTCCCGTAAGGTCAAAAACAAACCCCGCGTATACCCATTCCTTAATCCTCGGAAAACCGGGAATTAAAATAGCTATTACCCCCAATAGCTTAGCAGCACCCAAAAAAGGCGACAAATAAGCCGGATAACCCAAGTGTTTAAATACGGCTAGCGCATCAGGCATTGACAACAGATCGGGAATGGCTCCTAATCCCATAGCAGCCAAAAGTAAAATGGTGAAGATCCAGTAAATGATGTTGATTTTTTTCATGTCCAAGTGATTATTTTTTAGGTTATTAGTATTAATCCAGACAGATCTTAGTACGCTGGGCAGAGCTTAAATGTTCTACTAATTTATCATTATGCTTACCCAATCCAAACCACCGACGTATAAAGGTGATTTTACCATATTTGCTTAAATTCACCAATAACACGCTGATCAATATCACTACCAGACCAAATATTTGCAGAGCCGAAATGTTTTCATGGGCAAACAGTACGCCCAGCAGAACGGCAATAACCGGATTTACGTAGGAGTGTGTGCTTACCTCTGTTGCCGGGCGAACTTTCAACAACCATACATAAGCGCTAAATGCGGCAATAGAACCAAAGAAGATCAGGTAAGCTATAGCCAGCCATGATTGTAAGGGGACACTGGCCAAATGAAATGCCCCAAGCTCATGAGTAAACAAACTCGCTGGAATAAAGGCCAATCCGGAAATGATCATTTGCCATGACGTATTTACCCGTGCCGGAGCATCGCTGCCCCGTTTTTTAGAAACAAGCGAACCTGCCGACCAGGCAATCGGGCCGGCCAGCAACAAGATCAATCCTGTTAATTGTTCCCGGCTTATAGCGCCTGATAATGATTTGCTGATGGCTTCACCAAATAACAGAATCACCCCGGCAAAGCCCAATATCAACCCGGCGATGGTTGTACGGCTTTTAAAATTAACCTTCCAGTTCATCCTGTCCAAAATCACAAACCAGATGGGATTGGCTGATACCAGGATAGCTACCATGGCGCTTGGCAGGGTGCGTTCGGCCCAGAACACAATACCAGTTCCTACAAAAAGCATCAGCAAACCACTGATAGCCGAAGTAATGATATCTCTTTTAACCCATAGTTTGTCGCCTTTTAGCCGGCACCAGGTTAATAACAATACACCAGCTGTAAAAAAGCGCACAGCACCCATCAACATAGGCGGAAAGCCATGCACGGCCATTTGTATAAAAAAATAGGTGGAGCCCCATACTACGTAAACTATGGCAAAGGCTATTACCACTAAAAGGGTTGATGGTTTATTTGATGTTGCAGTTTTCATGTTATTTGGTTTTTACAGGTACGGTAGTAGGTTTATTTTTTTCGGCAATAAAGAATACGAGCAGCTTTGCAGGTTTATTCTTGCTGCTGTTCCGGGTTACGGCGTGCAAGCCATTAGGTTTTTCATAAAATGAATCACCTGGTTTATAATGATGGGTTTTGCCTTCAAAAGTCGACTCCAACTCGCCTTCCAACAAATAGCCAAAAGTTGGAAAAGGATGCCTGTGCGCAGGGGATACACTTGCCGGCGGAAAGGTCACCACCAGCATTTGTACTTCTTTATTACTGATGCCTGGCTGGTTCAGCAATGTTTTGAGCAGGTAGGTTTCGGTTATCTCACTTTGTATTTTCCGATGCGGAAGCCCCGGCGAATTTAGCCTGCTAAAACACGGAGACAAAAGGGTTAGTATGGTTATAAATAGTGCTTTCATTTTTATAAAATTTGTAGGTTCAAACAGTTTCTATACTGTTTTTATCCTGGTATATATTCAATTGTTTATTAATTTTTTGATGCGATAACAGGCTGTCGATGCTCCAGGCGTAGGATGGTAACGTGGCCAGTAAAATACTCGCGGCACTCAGCGTAAATACCGAATAACCCAGCGGCGATTCGATACCAAACGATAAGGCCATGGCTATGGCAAAGCACAATCCTAAAATTCCTGAACCTATAGCCGCCAAACGGGTAAATAAGCCTATCAGAATCAGGAAACCAAAAACGGCTTCGCCGACGGTAGCAATGGTAGCAAAAGCAGGAATCATTGATGTGGGTAAAAAGCTCATTACCTGGCGGGCATAAGCAATGAAATGTTGCCAGTCACCCCAGCCTACATGCGGCTTTCCGTTGGCTCCCAATATTCCTAGCCTATCGGCAACTTCCCATAAATAAGCCGAGCCTATGGCTAGGCGAAGGTAAAAGGAGGGTAGTTTGAAATTTTGAATAAGCTGCATAACATTCATGTTTTAAATAACACTTAAAATTACACAGTCAGTGGACTATTTTAATAGTCCACAAATTACAATAAAGCTAGTCCAGCAGCATTAGCGGATATGCTTTCTTATCCGGCTTAAAGAAGTTGGCGTAACGCCAATAAATGAAGCGAGGTATTTTTGCGGTATCTTTTGTAAAAATGCTGGCTTGGTTAACAGATCAAGGTAACGCTGCTCAGCTGAATCCCGTTGCAGGGCTGTAAAGCGCTCTAACAGATTAAGGATCACATCTTCCCAAAAATTGCGCATCATTTCCTGCATTTCAGGATATTCGTTGTATAAATTAGTTAGTTCACTCTTGGGTAAATACCATATTACGGTATTTTCAATGGCCTGCAAAAAATAATTGGATGGCTTTTCGCTAATAAAACTATAAATCTCAATGGCCGAGGAATGTTCGAAGGCAAACCATACCGATATTTCCACCTCATCCTGCAAGTAATATAATCGCAGGCAGCCTTCCTGTACAAAAACAAGATCGTTACATACCGAACCTTCCTCCAGTAAAAAGTCGTTCTTTTTCAGGTTGCGCTGTTTAAACTTTTGAGTAATAGCGTCCAGCTTATCCTGGTCAAGATCTGCGTATTGTTTTATGAAAGCTTTAAGTTCTCCTGTCATTTATGCCGTTTAATGTACAAATTTTGTTTTTATTGTGATCAACTAAAAAGGCATTGGTCTATATTTATAGTTCATAAACCATTAACCAACTGGTCCAGCATGCTTTTAGCCGAAATTTTGATACATATTGACAAAACTGCGCAAACGCCGGTTTATCTCCAAATTGCCAACGGTATTATTAACCAGATACGCCAGGGTAAGTTAAAACCAGGATCGGCTTTACCGGGCAGCCGTGTACTGGCCGAAAAACTGACTATACACCGCCAAACCGTGGTTGCTGCCTATGATGAGCTGTATGCGCAAAGCTGGGTTGACGTTTATCCCCGTAAAGGCATTTTTGTAGCTAAAAACCTGCCCGATATTAAACCCAGGTCATTACCTGAATCTGCTGAACCAAGCGGATACCCTAAAAAGACTTATTTTGAAGTAGATGACAATAAGATCCCTTTTCCGCAGTTATTTCAGCCCGTTAATAATGCCCATCTGATATTTAATGATGGTTTTCCGGATACACGTTTAGCGCCGATAGAGCTGCTTGTACGCGAATACAGGCGTTTTGGCAATTATCATTTTACTTCAAAATACTGGATGTACGGTTCGGAGTATGGCTCCGAAAATTTGCGAACTGAGCTTGCGCGTTTTTTGGCTGAAACACGAGGATTACAGGTTAATCCCGAACATATTATCATTACCAAAGGATCGCAAATGGCCATATACCTTATTGCCCAGCTATTGCTTTCCAAAAACGATACGGTAATTGCCGCCGACCCAGGATACCCGGAAGCCAATCATACCTTTCAGCAGGCCGGCGCACAGATGGCCATTGTTCCGGTTGATGAGCATGGGATAAATCTGGAAGCGGTGGAAGCCATCTGCAAAAAGAAAAAAGTAAAAATTGTGTATGTAATTCCGCATCATCACCGCCCTACCACGGTTACTTTAAGCTCCGAAAGGCGCATGCAGCTACTCGAGCTTGCCCACAAATACCGTTTCGCAATTATTGAAGATGACTATGATTATGACTTTCATTATTCAAGTGGCCCTATATTGCCATTAGCCAGCGCCGACTATTATGGGAGCATCATTTACATCGGCTCGTTTTGCAAAACCATTGCGCCAGGTATCCGCATCGGTTTTATGGTAGCTCCACCCAACTTAATTGTGCAGGCGGCACGGTTACGTAAACTGATTGACCGACAAGGTGAGCTCCTTTTAGAAGAAGCTATGGCCAATCTGTTAAAGAATGGCGATATAGGCAGGCATCTGAAAAAAACCAATAAAATTTATCACGAACGGCGCGATATGCTTTGCCAATTACTCCACGAGCAGCTTCATGAGCATATCAGCTTTAAAATACCCGATGGAGGTTTTGCTGTTTGGGTAAACTATCTCCATGGCATTAAAGCTAAAGAAGTATCCGAAAAAGCTGCCGCTATGGGATTATCTGTAGGTAACGGTACCGGTTATTTTCATGATGCAAATTATGCCCCTTCGTCGGTAAGATTAGGTTTTGCAGCTTTAGCCCCAAAGGAATTGGAAACTGCTACTGGTATATTAACAGCAGCGGTTAAAAAGTTGCTTTAATAATTGATATAATCTTCGGTAAAGCTGCCGTCGGCATACAGGTCTATAAGTCCATAACCTGGGGCGGTTTCTCTTCTGTTACCTTCCCACCAGGCACCACTTACCGCACCGTTGCAAAGGTAGGTTACATGGTTATAAACCAGTTTTTCGCGCAGGTGAATATGCCCGCTCAAGCATAACTTCACATTAGGATGTTTGTAAAACAGACTGATGATCTTGGCATTGTCTGTATGCATATCGCCACCGTACATGGTCCATCTGTTCACGGTATTATCTTCGATCAGGTTGGTGGCCGTCAGGATAGGGATATGCGTCATGACCAGTACCGGCGTAGAAGAATCAGTGGTTTTCAATTCCTGTTCAAGCCAGTTAAACTGCTCATCGCCCAGCTTGCCAATATACCAGGTATCATCAATATCCAAATGAACGCTATCCAATACAATAAATTTCCAGCCGTTTTGTACAAAACTGTAGTATGGCTTAACCAAACCCAGCTGATCCATAGAATATTTCTTGCCGTAAATGACCTGGCCTTTATCGTCCTCATTCCACCAGATATCATGGTTACCCAGGCAATAGCGAACCGGTATACTGCAATCAGATTTCATGATTGATTTACTCAGTTGCCATTGGTCGTTTATGGTGCTGATATTTTCCTTATTCATGTCAAACACCACGTCGCCACCATTTAAAATAAGGTCGACTTTGGGTGTTTGCTGTTGTACGTGATGCAGGCACTTAGCGAACCTGGCAGGCGCGTCGAATTTATTTTTAAGATGGATATCAGTTAGGTGGGCTATCCTTAAAACGGGTTTGTTTTTTGATGATGTACTACCAAATGTTAAGGAAGGGACCAACAGTAATCCCCCGATGTTTTTAAGGGCCGATCTTCTTTGCATTGCACAATAAATTATGAGTACAAAGGTGCTTTATCTGTTTGGATTTTAGCTTAAATCTGGGTTAAATAATCTGTCTTGCAAATTTTATAAATCCCATGATGATAAAAACGCCCATTCCTTACCTTTGGAAAAATTTAAACAATGATAGCACACCACG
This sequence comes from Mucilaginibacter inviolabilis, assembly GCF_011089895.1. Classification (NCBI taxonomy): domain Bacteria; kingdom Pseudomonadati; phylum Bacteroidota; class Sphingobacteriia; order Sphingobacteriales; family Sphingobacteriaceae; genus Mucilaginibacter; species Mucilaginibacter inviolabilis. The sequence continues at coordinate 337,864 of NZ_JAANAT010000003.1, read as the reverse complement.
TTTTATTCTGGCTGAAAGCCGACACTACTGCCGATCAAAAAACTGCATTTCGTAAAAGTCTGGAGACCCTAGCAGGCGTTGAAAGTATTAAAACATTGCATATTGGTACACCAGCGCCTATTGAGCGTGCGGTTGTGGATACTACTTACACCTTTAGCTTAACTGTATTTTTTGATGATCTGGCAGGGCACGATGTTTATCAAACTCATCCATTACATCTGGCATTTTTGGATGGATTCCGCGTTTACTTTGATAAAGTGGTGATATACGATGCCGAGTAAGTATTGAATAATGCTAAACCATAAAGCCGCTTGATCCCTATCAAACGGCTTTATGGTTTTGTTTTAAATTCTTATTGCAAGTCAACTTATGTGGACCATTAATGGTTTGTTGATTCAGGTATAAGATCTTTCTCATTTTTAAATAAAGTTAATACTTCCTCCCATGATCTTACGCGCTGGTGGTGAGTAATATTGGCATTATGAGCGGCGTTAAACATGATGGTTGTCCCTTTAAACTTATCCAGGTTTTTAGGGTGATCATCAATCATATAATCGGTATTGATCAGGCTTTTATCGCCGCAGAAAACAATATGGGTCCAGGGTATAAATGGAAAGTGTTCCTGCAGCCATTCGTATTTTTCGGGCAATGATAATGGAAACTCCATAGCAGCCGAAACAATAAAAATTTCGTAGTCTTCCATTAATTCTTTTATGGCTTCAACCGCACCGGGTATCACCGGCAGGGTACGGAAGAAACCGGGCGACAATATAAATTTCCGGATAGCACCTTCTTCCGGAAAACCTTCTCCTTCGGGCTTACCCACCATTTGTTCATAAGGGATCTGAACCCCATAGGTATTATAATACCAGGTTAAATAATGGGCATCGGTATCGGCCAAAACACCGTCCATATCAACCGCAATTCTTTTTAATTTTTTCATGTTTTTACTATTACTTGCTGGATCAAATAGATTTTATATTGCAATATTATGCAATATATTTCAATTAATTGCTAAATTAATGTGAATTAATTGCAATAATCTGCAATGAATATTTTATTCTTATATTTGTTTTTATGCTGAAAGAAGAACGCCTTCAAAAAATAATTGAACAGATTGCACAGGACAATAAAGTTGTGCTGGACGATCTGAGCCGCTTGCTCAATGTGTCTACAGATACCGTTAGGAGGGATATCAAAGAATTATCAGACAAGGGCCTGTTGAAAGCTGTTCGGGGTGGGGCAATTATGGGTTCACCTGTGCATCCGCATTTTAAGGAACGCCAGCATATTGATACGCACCATAAAAAGGTAATAGCTCAAAAAGCCTTGGAATTTATCAAACCGGGGCAGGTTATTATTCTTAACGGAGGCACTACCACCACCGCGGTTATTGCTGCGTTGCCAAAAGACATTAGCTTAACCGTTGTTACCAACAGCTTCCCGGTAGTATCTATTTTAGAAGACTATCCGCATGTTACTGTTTTTTTTATTGGCGGCGAGCTTAACAAACATGCTTTTTCAACTACCGGGCATGAAACCATAGAGGCTATCCGCAATTTCAGGGCCGATGTATGCCTGATGGGTATTTGCAGTATTGATCTGAAGTTGGGATTAACCGGTTTTACTTACCAGGAAAGCCTGGTAGACAGGGCCATGATCGAAACATCCAAATATGTTATCGCCTTATCTACCTATGATAAAATAGGCGCGTCCGATCCATATTATGTGTGCGCGGCCAACGCCATTGATGTTATTGTTACCGAAAAAGATCCATCTACAACAGATCTTAGCGGATTTAAAGAAGCAGGGATACTAATTAAGTAGATGTTGGGAAGCAAGAGATAAGAATCAGGAACCAAGAAAAGGTGTTGTTTATCTTGGTTCTTGACTCTAAATTCTTAGCTCTAATTCCCTATTTTGCTTTCAGTCCATCCGGAGCAAAATCAAGGGATACAGAGTTCATGCAATATCTTTTATAGGTTGGCGCTGGGCCATCATCAAATATATGTCCCAAGTGCGAACCACAACGGGCACAGAGCACCTCGGTACGCTGCATGCCTACCGAGTTATCTTCCCGGTAAATCACACTGTTTTTACGTACTGCCTGGTAAAAGCTTGGCCAACCACAATTACTGGCAAATTTAGCATCAGACCGGAACAACTCATTGCCGCATACGGCACAATAGTACGTTCCCTTGGCATTTTTATCCCAATACTGGCCGGTAAACGGAGCTTCCGTAGCCTGCTCTCTCGCGGTAGCGTATAAGGCTGGCGGTAGTATCTTTTTCCACTCCGCATCACTTACGTTAAGTTTTTTGGTATCTGTATTGGAATAATAAGGATTCTTTTCGTGTCCTTTATCGCTTTTCAGGTGTTGGGCATTAGCTGCTCCAAAGAAAAGCATCAATATGCCTGCTAAAATTATTGCTCTCATCAGAAATAATTATTGTTTTAGTGAATTAGTGATTTAATTACCGTCAGTAGTTATCAAATCACCTGCTTGGTTTATGACTTCAGTTTGTTTTTGAATACCTTTTTGAATTTTTCCAGTTCGGGCTGTATCACATATTTGCAATAAGGCTGACTACCATTCTGGTTAAAATAGTTCTGGTGATAATCCTCTGCCTTGTAAAATACTTTATAAGGCACCACCTGGGTTACAATATTACTTTTGTACGCCTTCTCAGTATTGAGTTTGCCGATGTAATAATCGGCTTTTTGTTTTTGAGCAACATTGTGATAAAATATAGCCGAACGGTATTGCGTACCCACATCATTTCCCTGACGGTTAAGCTGCGTAGGGTCATGAGCAACAAAAAATGCCTCTAACAACTCATCAAACGAGATCTGTGCCGGATCGTAAATAATATTACAAGCCTCGGCGTGCCCGGTTGTACCTGTACAAACCTGCTCATAGGTAGGGTTGGCTACATGTCCGCCACTAAAACCAGAGATCACCTTTTTTACTCCTTTTAACTGTTGAAACTTGGCTTCGGTACACCAGAAACAGCCTGTAGCAAAGGTAGCGGTGTCCAATTTTGGACCATGAGCATTGCCAATTACCGGTTGTTTACCATGTGTATTACCTGTTGCAGCGAAAGCGACAGCGCAGTTGGCTATGAATAGCATTAAAAGCACAATATTCTTTTTCATTGATATTTAGTTTTTACGTTTTATACTTGATGGGGTTCTTATACTACTAACGTAATAAGTTTGCCCGCGGTTAATGAAATATATTTTATTTAGCTGAATTTGATGATAGGCTGACAATCTTCCCCAGACAGCCGATCATTGTTTTAACGCTTAGTCGGCAAATGCGGGTAAACCTTACAGTAAGATTACGAGGTTTTATGAAATATATTAACACGTCAAAACCCGCTTTATAAATAAAGCAGGTTTTGATGTTAAAAAGTATAAAACAGTATTATTCCCGATGGGATGATCAGATATGCATACCACCAGATGCTTCAATGCGCTGAGCATTTATCCAGCGGGCATCTTCGGTACATAAAAAGGCCACTATACCGCCAATATCCTCAGCAACACCTGCTCTGCCCAATGCGGTTATATTGCTTACCATTTGGTTTACTTCTGCATTATCCCTAACCCGGCCACCAGAAAAATCGGTAGCAATAGCGCCGGGAGCAACAACGTTTGCCCTGATGCGGCGTGGCCCCAATTCAACAGCCAGGTACCGGGTAAACACTTCAACCGCACCTTTCATAGATGCGTAAGCCGAAGGGCCAGGCATACTGAAACGGGCAAGGCCCGATGATATATTAACGATGCCGCCGCCATCATTCAGCAATTTGAGTGCTCCCTGTGTTAAAAAGTAAACCCCTTTAAAGTGGATGTTCAATAATTCATCAAACATTTGTTCGGTAACCTCGCCAAATGGCGCGTGACCACCGATGCCGCCATTATTGATCAGAAAATCGAAATGATCGGTATTAAAAGTATTTTTCAGAATACCGGTTAGCTGTTCAAAAAAGGCGCCGAAGCTTTTTATATCACCTACATTTAATTGCAGGGTAGCAGCCTTCCTTCCGGTTTGTTCAATTTGAGCCACTACGGCAAGGGCATCCTCTTTTCTGTTGTTGTATGTTATAATGACGTCAAGACCTTTCTGAGCCAGTTTAAGCGCCATATCTTTTCCTAATCCGCGGCCACCGCCGGTTACCAGGGCAATTTTATGATTTGTTGACATTTGTTTTATCTTAAATTTGATAAAACAAAGTTCCGGCAAATAACGGCTTAGCCGTTTATAAATATCAATCCGTTTTTTGCGAAATTCAAATATTACTTACACGCGAAACTTTAGCGGGGTGATATTGGTCTGCTTTTTAAAAAAGGTAGAGAAATGTGCCACTTCCTCAAACCCCAGGCTATAGGCAATCTCCGAAATATTCCAGGCGGTTTGTTTAAGCAGGATCTTGGCTTCCTGTATTATCCGGTTGCTGATATGCTCGGTAGTGGTTTTGCCCGTATTTTCTTTGAGTACTTTATTAAGGTGATTGATGTGGACAGATAACCTGTCGGCATAATCTTTGGCTGTACGTAAACCTATTTTCTGGTGTGGTGAATCGATCGGGAACTGCCTTTCCAATAGTTCAATAAACAGTGATGATACCCTTGCCGAAGCATTGTGCCCTGCATACAACGTCGTAAGTGGCTGTAGCTTTTGCCCATAATGGATCAGCTCCAGTACATAGTTGCGCAACAGGTCGTACTTGTAGGTATAATCAGAGCCGATCTCCCCGCTCATCTTTTTGAAAATGTGACGAATATCAGCGGCCTCATCATCACTCAACTGAAACACGGGGTAGCCACCCGGTTTAAATATTGGCAGGTCATCCAGTACTACGCCGCTCTTGCTCGACAGCAGAAAATCGGCAGTAAAAATGCAAAAGAAACCCAACTGCTGATCGGTTTGTGGTACCCAGTTATAAGGTATTTTGGGAGTGGCGAAAAGCAGGGCATTCTTTTCTATTTCAATAGTCTTGTCGGCATATTCGGCCATACTATGCCCGCTTATCAGGCTTATCTTGTAGTAAGCCCGGCGGTTGTAAGGCATGAGCCCGGGCGCTTTTTTGATACGGGTAAAAAGTTCGGCTACATCAAATACATTGAAATGGCCAATCTCTTTGTTGATGCCTTCTGGCAATAGCGAACTCACACTTTCGCCGCTTGCAGAGGCCGCGTGTTCGTAAAAATCATTCAGCGTAGTAACATCCATAGCACACAGAATTTATAAAATTCAAATATAACCATTATTAGGCCATAAGTCCCGATCCGAAAGTTTTAAGCCGTTTTTATGACTTAAGGCTTATGACTTCGAATGGCTGAACACCTCCTGCTTCCGTCCAATATCCGCCCCATTTTGATCTACACATTTAAGCATTACCCTAGGGTCGCCACTTTCCGGCAACAGATAGTACAGGGTTATGGCATGAGCGCCAGCTTTTAAATTGACGCTCTGAGTAAGCGCGGTACCAGATTGATACCCAAAATCAGCATCGATCAATGTAGCCTCATGTAAACGCAGATAGGCTTTTCCTGATACTTGCAGCGAGAATGTATAATGTCCATCGGCAGGTATCTGTATAAAACCCTGGTAACATACCATCCCTGAATGGCGACCTGCTTCTGTACCGTTTATACTTTGGCTTGTCCCTTTGGTGGTTACAGTAAGTCCATCAGTTTTAGCTACCCATGGAAGTTTCCCGGCATAATATTGCCAGGAAAGCCCAGGCAATAACTTTGCTGCAACTTTATCAGCAGGTATAGCCACGGTATCATAAGGGCGCGGAGCCTCTGCATCGGGATGTCTTACCTGCAATACCTTTGCCTTCATGGTTTCCTGAATTTTTGCATAATCAGGTTTAGAGGCCAGATTTGTTATTTCTTTGGGATCATTTACGGCATTGTATATTTCAAAGTCGTCATCCGCAGTTTTGATGTTATAACGCACACCTACCAAGTCGCCCATTCTTATTGCTTGCATCTGGTCGCGCTTCCTTCCACGCTTTCCCGGTTCAAACTGCTTAAAATCGGGCGTTTTGCCGCCTTCAAAATACTCAACATATACCAAACCCGGTTTCTGCTTGCCAATGCCGGTTAAAGATGGCAATAAAGAAACACCATCCGTACGAGCAGGAGCAGGGATATGCGCAGCATCAGCAAAAGTGGGCATCCAATCCGACAGCATGGATGGCGTACTGACCACTTCCCCGGCTTTGATATGCTTTGGCCAGGTAGCTATTGTTGGCATTCGTAACCCGCCTTCCCAGCAATCTCTTTTGATACCATCAAAAGGCCCGTAGCTCCCAAAAAACGTAGGGTGATTGGGCACAAAGGCCACCGGCAAATAAGATTCGATAGAGGGACCATTATCTGAGGTAAAGATCACCAATGTATTATCAGCTATGTTCAAATCTGTGAGCAATTGGCGGATATCACCTACCGCGTCATCTATCCTCCGTACCGCTGTGGCATATCTTTTATAGGTATCGGGCCAGGGCACTTCGGGCGTAGCCGGGTTCTGATCATCGTCATAAGTAGCGTTGGCATACTCCGGGTACATGTAGGAATCAATTGTTCCCGAAGCTGTATTGATCATATGGTCTGCATTGCCCAGCCATTGCAAACCACCCTTTAGCCCCCCACCCGCGGGATAGGCCTGTGTGGGCAACTCAATTACTGCATGGGGCGTATCATACGCCAGGTACATAAAGAATGGTTTGGCCGAATCGCTCCCGTTTTTATGGTCGATGATCCATTTCTTGGCAGCTGCAGTCCACAGATCGGCGGTGTAGCATTTGCTCAGCCCGGCAGATGCTTCCTGATTGTTATCCCATACCTGTTTTTTGCCGCGGTATAGGCCCTCAAACGGATAATGCTCGTGGCCATCGGAGTGACGCATATAGCCATAATAGTTATCAAAACCCCGTTTCAGGGGATGCGCGGGCCAATTAGGACCTTCTTCTTTAACACCTTGCAAACCCCATTTGCCAAAAGCAGTAGTGCTATAGCCCGCAGTTTTTAACATAGAGGCTACGGTATAGTTATTTTCCAGCATCTTATCAAACTGGTTGTCTCTTACCGAAGCATTGCCCTGATTAAGCCCGGTGATGAGCGAGGCCCGTGATGGTGCACAAACCGGAGCGTTGGCATATTGCTGGGTAAAGCGGGCGCCGCTCATAGCCATTTTATCCAGGTTGGGTGTCAGTTCATAGGGCTGGCTATGATCACCGGATGCTTTCCGTTGATTTTGAAAAAACACGCCGATATCGCCATAACCCAGATCGTCTGTCAGTATAAAAATAATGTTTGGTTTTTGCTGAGCTTTTACTGTCAGCGTACTGAAGCCAACAGCTAAAAAAACAACCGATGCCCTTAACCAATATTTTGCGTTCATAATCTTCTGCTTACTTTTTCTCTATGTTTTTGCTTAGGATCTATCCGGATGCTCCATCACAAATGGATGTATATTATTGGGTTGAATAGAGTCAATTAACAAAAAGTGGGTTTACATGGTTTACACAATTTATGGCCAATATTGATTTATATATTTGGCAATCAATTAATTATGTATTTTTTTTGGAAAAACATGTAAACCCACTTTTGTATAATATTATCAGTCAAATTTCAATTCTTAGGAGGAACAACACCAGGGGTGCCTAATTTGATTTCATGCTGCAATAGCTGATCGAGTTCTTTTACCTTATCTGGGTAAGTATTGGCCAGGTTATTTTTTTCGCCGATATCATCTTTCAGGTTATACAACTGTGGCGATGGTGAATTGCCCGACTCTATGCCTACATCTTTCATATACGCCACACCCGGGTGAGGTTTAATATATTTCCAATCGCCTTTGATGATGGCTGTAGGATCATTGCTGCCCTGCTCTATCAGATTAGCCCGTCCCTGCTTACTCTTACCTAAAAGCGCGTCTAAATGATCCTGGCTATCCTCTGCATCCCCATTAGGGATTTTTTGATTTAGCAAATGAGCCATTGATGCTAAAATATCCATCTGGCTAAACAGCGCATCCGAAATACCTGGCTTTACCTGCGCCGGCCAGCTCACAATAAAAGGCAAACGGGTACCGGCTTCCAGCGCGCTGTATTTACCGCCCCGCATCGGCCCCCATGGGGTATGCCCACTAAGCTTAGTAACGGCTCCATCTTCGTATCCATCATCAAGCACAGGTCCATTGTCGCTTGTAAATATGATAAGGGTGTTTTTGGCCATGCCATTCAATTCCAGCGTTTTCATCAGTTGCCCTATGGTCCAATCCAGCTGCAGGATGTCATCGCCGCGATATCCCAGTCCGCTGGTGCCTTTGAAGCGGGTAGCCGGCATACGCGGTACATGGGGTTCGGTTAAGGCATAATACAAAAAGAATGGTTTCTGACGATGATCGACGATAAATTGATCTACCTTGAACAGGAAGGTTGATGATACTTCCTCATCAACCCAGCGGGCCTGATATCCGCCGCTCATATAGCCAATACGACCAATACCGTTTACAATAGTATTATCATGCCCCTGTCCGGGCGACGATTTTAATTTCAGCAGCTCCGGGTGCTCTTTCCCGGTGGGATCATTTCCAATTTTTTTGCTGTAATCAACCGCTATAGGGTCATTGGCATCGCTGGCCACCACCCGGTGATTTTCCAGGAAAACAGTAGGCACCCTATCGGCAGTAGCCGGAAAAATGAAGGAGTAATCAAAGCCAACTTCATTAGGGCCGGGTTTTATTTCGCCGTTCCAGTTTTTATTGACGCTGTCGCCCAGGCCCAGGTGCCATTTACCTACAATGGCTGTAGCATAGCCCGCCCGTTTAAATACCTGGGGCAGGGTAGTTTTATTGGTTGGGATAATGAGCGCGGCATTACCCGGCAATATGCCTGTGCCTGTTTTGCGCCAGGGGTATTTCCCGGTCATGAGCGCAAACCGCGATGGGGTACAGGTAGCCGAAGTAGCGTGCGCATTGGTAAAGCGGATACCACTTTTGGCCAGTTTATCCAGATTGGGGGTATGCAATTTGGTAGCGCCGTAGCAACTCAGATCGCCGTAACCCAGGTCATCAGCGTAGATGTATATTACGTTGGGCCTTTGCTGTGCATAGCTTATGGACGCTGCCCCCACAATCAATAAAAGGAGGTTTATGGTTTTCAGTAAAGTTCTGTTCTTCATACCGATGTAATTCAATAAGGTATATAAATAACTATCGTTGCGATTCTTTGAGCCAACAAGATACTTATAAAACCCCGGCACCTTAAAGCTTAAAATAACACAAACGTTTGCATTGGTTTTGAGCCTCGATACCTTATAGATTTAGGAGTAAAAACTTTTTAAACCTTAAATTTTAACATTTTTTTAGTCAGGAACAGGGTAAAAAGGCCAGCTTTTTGGCCACTTTAATTAAGTTTTAGCCCCATTTTAACACTTTTTAACAAATTTTTTGCATGTTTTGAAAGGCTTAAAAAGTATTAAATAATTGTCTGTCAAATAACTATGTTGAAAATAGATGATTTCTGGACCCTTTTATCCCTTACGCAAACGGCCCGGTTTTCCTTTTTACAGAAAAACTGGGCCGTTGTGCGTATACAAATATACGGATTTAAGTTGTGAGTCAGATAAAGGGAAAAGTAATATCGAACACGCAATATTGAATGTCGAATAATGAAGTTGAAAAACTTCGGGTCTTTAAAGTTCGATATTGGATGCTCGACATTTTATCAACTATCTGCTGTTGCTGTCTGTAAATCCTTTAGTCCCCAATCCTGCAGTACACCAATCACCGGCATCAGTGACAGGCCCTGGCTAGTGAGTTTATACTCTACCCGTGGCGGTACCTCCGCATAAACGGTTCGTTCCAGCAGGCCATCTTCTTCCAGTTCCCGAAGTTGGTTTACCAGCATTTGTTTGCTGATAACCGGAATAGCTCTCTTCAATTTGCTAAAGCGATCGCAATTTTTGCTTACCGCATAGATGATCAGTATTTTCCACTTACCGCCAATTTTGTTCATACAATGGGTAACCGGGCAATTATAGGGGTTAAAATCTTTGTTTTTTCTGATATTATCCATTGGTCTGAAAAAATGTACTAGGTATAATCTCGTGGACTACTTGCAGTTTGACAGTAAAGCTACCAACTTTGTAGCATAGCACAAAACCATGACAGCAGAACAAATTAAACACTTTATACAAGGCGGCAAATGGGTAAGCATCAGCCCGGAGCTAAGACCCAGCATCAGCAAAAACGCCGCAGGCGACATCCTGCCTTTTTACCTCACCCGAAGCTTTACCTATTCGGCAGGCGACGTATTTGAATGTACGGTTATCAATTATGCCGATCCCTCAGCAAAAATTCCGCTGGTGGATATCACTATTAAAGGTCACCTGGTTTGGCTGGGAGAACATCCGCTTACCGAAGGCGCTTACAATCTTAACTATGTAGCCGATATTTCCTATGAAATAACACCGCTGAACCAGGCTTTCGCAGATGCTGTTAACAAAATCCCCAACAGTACTTTAAACAAATGGGAACTGAATAAAACCCAGGATGTAAAAGGCACGGCATTCCCTGCTTTTGGTCTTACCGAAGGACAGATCTACATAGATTATGATCTGATATACACATACGATAACCTTCTCTTTAACGGCAGTAAAAATGTAGACGGTCGCGCATTTGATAAACCCGAAAACCGCCCCACCAATTTGCAGGTTCCGCTGGTGAGGAAGGGATAAGAGTAATATCGAACACGGAATTTTGAATATCGAATGATGAAGTAAAAAATTAAGCCTTTTTAAAATTCGATATTTAATTCATTTACCTTAACGCCCTCCCCATTGTCTGTGTCCTCACAGGCAATTTTATGGCACAGGTTGTCTGTGAGGACGCAGACAACGGAGAGAACATTAGGCGGTAAAATTTGGCTAAAGCCAGGTTTTTCAGCTCCCAACCGCCCCATAAATGGGACGGCAATGAAATAGAGCATCAATTGATTATCCTTCATTGCCGTTGGTTTTAACCAACGGATTAAAAGCAAACAACTCTTGGCTTTAGCCAAACTCAGTATTTATGGTAGATGATCCAAACATTGTTTGATTGCTCAATTGCAGCAAATCTAACCGCTATATCATCTTTCTTAATTTCATAAATGGGAACGCAGAGGTTTTGACCTGAGACTACTACTTGCTCCCGGGTATCATGCCAGAGATAAGCCCAGATATTCAGGCCGTTAATTGTATAGCGTTCACCTTCGGCTATTGTTGTACTACTATTAAATTCAGGGGCCATATACCGGTGTGTATCACTAATTTTAAGTTGCAAATCTTCCTGCTAGTTCAAGCGATCTTCGCTTGAACTTACATTTAGTGTAATAACTATAAGCGTGGACGCTTATGTAAAACAGCATTCAAGCGTGGACGCTTGAATGAGCGAAGTCTTAAAAGGACGATATAATACCGAACGCCGAATGTTGAATATCGAATGATGAATTAAAAAATTAAACCTTTTTAAAATTCGACGTTGGATATTCAACATTCAGTGTTCGATATTTAATTCATTTACCCCAGCGCTTTTATCGGGCTGCCTGTCCATTCGGTTTCGGCGGCCAGGGTTTCGCCTTTCATTACCAGGGATAAGGGTTCCAGTTTTACATCGTCGCCAATTTCGCTGTCGTACAAAATAATGCTGCGGGCGCCGATGCTACAACGGGCGCCTATTTTTACGGTTCCTACCTTCATCACCCGGTCTTCAAATAAGTGGGTCTGCGGACCGCAATCTTCATTTAAAGCGGTATCATCGCCAATAGAAACCATATCGTACTCGGTAATATCAGTAGTGTTGAGCCATACCCGTTTGCCAATCTTCACGCCAAACAAGCGCAGAGCCCAGGGTAAAAATGGTGTCCCTTTTAAAAATTCCAGCATAAAGGGCACTGCCAGGGCCTCGTAGGTAGTGGTGATAGCTTCGCTTCTCCAAACCCGGTGCGTCCACATGGGGTTTTGCTCTTTTTTAAACATTCCTATCGCGGTCCATTTTAAAGCTAAAGGAATTACAAAAGCTGGCAGCCCCATATAAATAAGGTAATAAAATGGAATTTTGGGTAGCTGTTGAAGGATCTGTGAAACCGTCCGTTCTTTGATCAGGTCATGGCAGTAAGCGATGAATAGCACGCTGCAGCAGATGATCACAGTTTCGGGCAGCAGGATGCGGATAGTTTCAATCAGGCCACGCGCCAGTTTCCGTGACCAGGATGGGGTAGTGGTAAGCGATGCCGGATAAGTACCGCTATCCTGACGGCGGGGCAATCCTATAGCTGGAGAACCAAACCAGTCGCCAAGCGGACTATCCTGTAGCTGCTCCACGGTTGGTGGTACCGACAGCACACCAATCAGCATATTGTCGCCCAATTCATATCCCTGGGGAATCAATGCGCTGTTGCCCACAAAACTGCTGTTACCGATGATTGTTTTTTTCAATATCAACCGCTGCGCACGAATATCCTCTTCGCCCAGCGTAACGGCATCCGCAATAAATGATCCGTTGCCAATCTCTAACATGGTATGGGTTACGTTACTGGCGGTAGAGATCTCGGTATTTTTACCAATTTTTGAACCCAGCATCCTGAAGAAAAATGATACAAATACGGTGGCATATATTGGATGTAACACAATCAGCGCGACAGATATCAATTGATCGGACAGCCATTTGCGCACATAGGTACGACTAAAAACAGGGTAGGTGCCTGGTTTAATACCCCACAAAAGCAGTCGCGATAGCAATACCGTTTCAAACGCGTACAATAAAATATATAAAAGCGTAAGCGCCGGTACATGGATAAAATAGCTGAAATCATAATCCGGCGTTTGCAAATCCATGTAATTCAGTATTTTGATAATGGGAAGCAAAGGCACCAAAACCACCGCCGGGAACGCAATGAGCAGCAGGGTATACAGAAAGCCATAAGTTTTGATTTTGAGGAAAGGTGATTTAAGCGGCTGCGGTAGTTCTTCAGGCTGCATTTGATGCACTTTTTCTGCCGGGCTGCCTTTCCATACCTCATAGGCTTTGATGGTTTGGCCGCTTTGCAAATGACTCAGATCCTGCAGTTCGCCCCACTCTTCCACAATCGTGTTGCCCGATAGTACGGCGCCGCTGCCTATATAAGCGTGAGCACCTATGCTAATCTTGCTGAATTTGATCAGACCATTCTCCACCGATACGTTGTCCAACACCACACCCGTACTCAGGCTCACGTCGCTGCCAATTTCCAGCAGGTCGTTGGCACCAATAGTAATAGCGCTTATTTGCGCGTCTTTAGCCACACGGGTACCCAGCATACGTAAGTATAGGGGATAAAGTGGTGTGCCGTTCATAAACTGGGCCGGGGCCAGTTGTGTTAACCTGTTCACCAGCCAATAACGAAAATAATAAGAGCCCCATAAAGGGTGTTCGCCTTCTTTAACCCTGCCCAGCAGCAGCCATTTAGCCGCTATACCCATGAGCGATAAAAAGGGTGGTACCAGACAATAAAGCAGCAAGGCTACAATAAGACCAATACCTGTATTACCCTGCCCGGTTTCTGTTTTGATTACCACATAATAGTAGCCGAGGTAGGGTACAAATATTTGAATAGCGAACAATCCGTATATAAACAACAGGGAAATAGCTTGCGCCAAACCGCACAGGAAATAACGCAAAGGCGGAATTTTATGAAAAATCTCCTTGTTTACGGTTTTCTTTTCCTTAGCCTTTTTTTCGGCAAGCTCCCAGGTGTTGATGAGGTTTTTAACCGGGCGATTGGTATAAATATCTTTTAACGATGCATGCTGAATACCGGCTTCTTTGCGTAACCATGATGAAAATGTAGCCGCCAATAAGGAATGGCCGCCCAGATCTGTAAAAAAGTCCGATTCGGGAGTGATATCCCTACCGGGGAACAAGTGATTAAGTCCGGCCATTACTTTTACCGCCAGCGGATCATCAGCGTTAATATGAATTTCCTGCTGCTCCGGCACATTTTGTAAAGCCTCGGGTACCGGGAGCGATTTACGGTCGATTTTGCCGCTTGGCAGCCGGGGGAACTGATCCATCTGCACAACCACCAGGGGTACCATATATGGGGGTAAAACCTCCGAAAGGCGGTTACGGCTATGCTGCTGATCAAATGTTTGTCCTGGTTTCAGGGTAACATAACCCACCAGCTGATCCTGCCCTGTGGCGTCTTTTTTCAAAGCAACAGCAGCTGTGGCTACTTCTTCGAGCTGATTCAGTCTCGATTCAATTTCACCCAGCTCTATACGGTAACCGCGAAGCTTCACCTGGTCGTCCAGCCTGCCATGAAAATCAATCCGGCCATCGGGTTGCATCACTACGGCATCACCGCTCAGGTAAATACGGTCCCCGGCCAGTTCCATGAGGGTTGCGGGCTTATCCAGAAATTTTTCGCGGGTAAGCTCAGGCCGGTTCACATAGCCCTCGCTCACGCCGGGTCCCGAGATAATGAGCTCGCCTTGCTGTCCTGTCGGCAGCAGGTTAAATTTATCATCAATTACAGCCAGGTCATAGTTAGGCAGCGGCCCGCCAATGGTGATAGCGTCACCGGGCCTTAATGGGGCCATCGTGGTAGTTACCGTTGTTTCGGTAGGTCCGTAGCTATTGTAAAATATGTTTTTACCGGGCTTGCTCCAGCGGTTTAAAACAGCCGGCGTACAGGCTTCTCCGCCGGCGTTAATGAGGCGCAGCGTGGGTATATCATCATCCATAACGGCCAGCAAGCTGGGTACGGCGTGTAGTATAGTAATTTTTTGCTGCCTTAAAAGTTCGCTTAACTCATCAATAGATTTTGCCGTAGTGGCATCGGCTATCCACAAGGATGCGCCGGCAAACAGGCTTATCCAGGTTTCTTCGCACCACATATCAAAGGACACCGAGAAACCCTGGTACACTTTATCCTGCGGGGTGATGCCGAGTACGCTTTGCTCTGAGCGAATGAGGTGGCAGATATGCTTATGCAGGATAGGAATACCTTTTGGTTTACCCGTACTGCCTGATGTGTATAGCACGTAAGCCCGATCATCCGCATCGGGGCCGGCAGGCAAAACATAATCTTCATACACTTCCTTAAATTCCGGAACGGCGAAAACCGGGCAGTTGAGCGCCGGTTGAGCATCACTGAAACAAGCGGCGGCATCAATTTCCTGTAGTACGATCTGCAACCGTTCTTCGGGCATTTCCCTATCCAGCGGAACGTAGGCAGCACCCGATTTTACAATACCCAGGATAACGGCCTGCAACGCGAGCCCGCGTGATTGCCATACCCCTATAGAATGACCTCTGCCGATGCCTTGTGCAGCAATAAAAGCGGCGATATAATTGCTCCAGGAATCAAGCTGGGCATAATTCAGTTGCCTGTCGCCAAAAATGAGCGCGGTATTATGGGCATATTGAGATGCCGACGTTCTGAAAATGTCGGCAATGGTTTCGTGTTTAATAAAGTCAGGTCTTTCAGTACCTTTTAGTAAGCTCTTGGCTATCATCATCATGGTTAGGCCTATAATAGTTTTTGCCTGCAAATTGGTAATGCAAACAGTTGCCAACCAAATGTATTAAAAATGTCGGGTTGAATAATTTAATAACAGATGATTTAACAGCAATATATTATTAATATTTCAGCCCGTGCTTTAACAGACGGATATATGACTTTGTTTAGGTATAAACGTTTAAAACGGTGCTTTTTTTTATGATGCACCCGCGAGATCAGCACAGCACATTTCGCGGGATACCCATTGTAAGCTTTCAGCCTGTTTTAAGCTGAAAGCTTTTGCATCTCTATTTTAACTTTTTGTTCAGCAATTGTATTTCCTTCTTTAACTGATCAATTTGCACTTGTTGATCTTTATTCTTTTTATGCTCATCAATTAGGTACAAGGTTAATTCTTCAATTTTTTGTAATAGCTTAATTTGGTTATCACCTACGTTAAGTCCTTCTTTTTGCATCTGGCTGGCCGGCTCAATTTCCGGCAAATGATGATTCTGTGCGATATAGTCTTTCACACTTGAAAGTGCAGGTAAATGGTATGAACGATCAAAAACAAAATCGGCTCCGTTGGTATTAACTACTACTTGATTAGCCCTGATACCTCCTGCTACATCCAATTTATAAGCGGTATTAGTTTGAGTGGTTTTACCAATCAACACATTTCCATTATTTCTCACCGCAAATAAAGTTGAAAATGCCGTGGGGCTTGTTCGGGAGTTAATGGTAAAAGATGAGGAGGAGGGTATACGTGTATAGGTAGCACTAGTATTATCTCCCTGCGATCCGTCATTCAAGTCGATTGAAACACCCCAATATGATCTGAGCATCAGATCTCCCGAAAACAAACCATATATATTGCTTCCGATCGGTAATGGAGATGTAGACGAATTATCAACCGCAGCAAGCGTGTATTGCCCCTGGTTTGATCCTAAATTAATCCCTCCGCCCAAGAGGCTAAGCATTGAGGTTGGGGTCGTGGTACCAATACCAACATTTCCGGCAAAATAACCCTGACCATTAGCTTTTACACTAAAATTCACGACGCCATTGGTAACGCCATCATAATAATAATTTGCGCCGCCATTCGGATTATCTGTTATTGCTCTGAAAATACCAGCGCTTGAGAACACATATCCAGTACCAATCTGATGCCCTGTAAAAAAAGATTGCCCCACCCCTGTGTTAATCACTAACTTGCTATTACTATTTAATACATCATTGGCATCAACGGTAACCGTCTTGGTTTGAGCGTTTGCAAAATGTATAGCGGTTAAACCAACCAGCGTTAGAAATATACTTTTTTTCATGTATTTATTTGATTTGCTTTTTTAAATCCTGCACCTGTTTCTTCAGGTCGTTAATCTCCTCTTTTGCCTCAATCATGTATAGGGTCATTTCCTCCATCTTTTTCATTAACAGTTTATTCATCTCGCCCAGGTTCAATCCGTCTTTAGCAATTTGCTGTTCTGATGGAACCTCTGGTAAATGTTGGTTTTGATTGATATAGGTTTTTACCTCCTGAAGTGAGGGCAATTGGTAATTCTTGTTGAAAACATAATCGGGCCAGTTGCTATATAGCTTTACCGTAGCCGATGTTGCTATAAATGCGCCATTAACGGCCAGCTTATATTGAGGTGAAGTGCTTGCTGTGTTGATACCGATATTGCCGGCAACATCAGTAGTCATTACCGTTGTTATATTCAAGGGAGTTATCGCTGTGCCAGTTGGAGTTGTTGTAGATGAGGTTGGCGTAACAACTACTGATGTTCCGTCTCTGAGCCAAAGAGATGATACCAAAACTCCGGTGTAAATATTGGCAGGCGCCACTAAATAAAAGTCGGTTTGTACATCATTTTGATAAGCCTGTAAACT
Source organism: Mucilaginibacter inviolabilis (assembly GCF_011089895.1). NCBI lineage: Bacteria > Pseudomonadati > Bacteroidota > Sphingobacteriia > Sphingobacteriales > Sphingobacteriaceae > Mucilaginibacter > Mucilaginibacter inviolabilis. The sequence continues at coordinate 320,429 of NZ_JAANAT010000003.1, read as the reverse complement.
AAGATACCCATCTATGGCATCACTACCTGTGGTAACTTTATTAATAATGAGGCCACCCCTATTACCTATATAAAAGGTAGTTTGTCCATCTGTATTTGATCCCCAGGAGCCACCGAATGCATCTACTTTGAGTTTCTGTAAATTGGAACCATCACTAATAGATTTAGTCATGCTTCCAACATAAATATAAGTTGGAGTAGAAGTGTGTTGTGTTATAAAACAAGTTGGTGTTTGGGCGTTGGCTGCAAACGGCAGTAAAAGTAAAATAGTAAAAAAGGCATAGTATTTTAACGAATTATCGGAGAGGCGAGGAATAGCCACAAGGCAGATAAAGGATAAAAATGTATTTTTTTTCATGTAATTAGGTTTTAATTTCCCAAGGGTGGTTATTTCTGCTTTTGAAGAGATGCAACCTGTTTAATTAGTTTGTCAATCTGTGCTTGTTGCTTGCAGTTTATCGTTTCCTGCTCTTTCTTTGCTTTATTTTCTTCAATCAAGTATAGCGTCAGTTCCTCTACTTTTTTCATTAACAGTTTATTCATCTCGCCCAGGTTCAATCCGTCTTTAGCTATTTGCTGCGCGGATGGTGTTTCGGGTAAATGTTGGTTTTCGTCGATGTAGGCTTTTACCTCCTGAAGTGATGGTAATTGGTAATCTTTTTTGAATACATAATCCGGCCAGTTAGCCAGTTCAACTTTTATTTGTTTAGACCGAATATTACCATTTACTGATAAGGCTTCTTTTGGCGTTAGGGTACCTATTCCTACGTTTCCGCCATTTACTGCCAATGGATAAAATCCCTGAGTGGTTGTATTCGTTGGCAAAGTGCCCCCCCAATTGGCGTTATAGGCACCTACACCATTAAAATAGACCGTAACTAAAGTTCCACCATTCCTGTTGGCGACATCAAATACCAGATAAACAGTAGACATATCGGCATTAAAGAGTGTACGAAAATTTGACATAATTGCATTACCCCCATATGAGGTATTACTCAAAACAGAAACTGAGGTAGCTCCGTCATATTGATTCGCATTGACATGTAATTCCACTGTTTGTACCCTGTTAGCAGCCTCAAATGTGAGGGTATATGTTCCTTTTATCCGGGAACCACTGGCAATAACATAGGTACCATCCGTTGAAACACCAATTGGTGAGTAATCATTTACATTAATCCCTTTAATGGAAATAGCGCCGTTGACATCTAATTTACCTACCGGTGTTGTTGTTCCAATACCGACATTGCCACTACCATCAATTACCATACGATTCTCCACATTCCCTGTCCGAAAAGAAATCGTATTACCGCCTAAGGTATTATTCATTCCATTTAAAGTACTTGGAACATAAAACCCTAATGTAGATGTCATATAACTTTGTGTATTGATGACGCCTGCTACGTCTAACTTATTTGTTGGATTGGGGACACCGATACCTACATTTCCGCTAAGACTATAAAAAGCATTATTCCCACTGGTTGTCCATTGGGCATGTACTAAAGATGAAAAGCTTAGAAACAGAGATAGTGAAAAGATTAATTTCTTCATGATATAAGGGGCTAAAAGTTTATTTGATTTTATTGATCAGGAGTTCGAGCTTTTTATTTAGCTGATTAATTTGCTCCTGTAATTTGTTATTGGTGGCTTTTTGTTCGTTTATCTCTGTGTCTTTCTCTATTAGATATAAAGTCAGCTCTTCGATTTTTTTCATCTGCAGTTTATTCATCTCGCCCACATCTAATCCGTTTTTGATCATTTCCCGTTCCGACGGAATTTCTGGCAAATGCTGGTTTTGGTCGATATAGGCTTTTACTTCACTTAATGATCTTAACTGGTAATCTTTTTTGAAAACGTAATCATTCCAGCCATTCAAATCGATGTTGACCGCTTTGGAATGAATTGTACCATTTACATCGAGTTTGTTTTGCGGACTAATAGTTCCTATTCCTACATTACCATTAAAGCTGATACGCATTCTTTCTATATTTGTACCGTCTCCACCTGCCCCTGTAGCCCAACTGGTCTTGAATTTCAAAGCAGTCACATCATCTGCTGAACCAGTTAACCGGGATGCCTCAATTGAGGCCCATTCGGCCCCTCCTGCTGAACCAAATGCAATTTTCCCTTCACTACTTCCATCGGCCGGGTTACTTTCTTTATCAAAAAGCTGAATCAGTGGCGTACTATTAACAACCGTTAGTGAGGCTGACGGCGTTGTTGTTCCAATACCTACATTGCCTCCTCCATCAATAATGATGTCATCACCGTAATACCAGGTAGAACCCGATCCAACCTTATTCATCATTCTACGGGTGCCCAAAACCATTTTACCGGTAGCGTCGCCTGTATTACTATTGCCAGCTACTGCAATAATCCGGGCCTGTCCCCATGGATTAGTACCATCAGTATTTGCAGGAAGAACAAATTCCAATTGTGCACCGGTTACAAGGCCCCGACCTCCATTATTGGACTGTATGATCAATGATCTTGGATCGAACTGCGAGGTTTGGTTAACGAAAGTACCTGTTCCGGAAACATGCAGTAACGACTGTGGTGCATTAGTACCAATTCCAATATTTCCATTGGCAGTAATTCTCATACGCTCCGTAGCAGCTGTTCCAAATATCAATGAGCCACCCCCAGTAAGCGGGGCATGAATCAACAGCGAGTTCGGATCCGTTGAATATGTGGTTGAGTTAAGGTTTATTAAGGCATAATTTGCATCATTAAAAAAAGTAAGGCGGGTACGGGCAGCCGAACCTACACTACTATTGGTTAAATTTATACCTGCGGTTGTGTTTGTATTAACTTTTACATCCAGCGGATTGGCTGGTGTAGTTGTTCCGATACCGACATTGCCTGTAGCCGGAAATGTGTTTTGAGCATAGCTGCTATATCCGGTTAATAAGCCGGCAAATAAGATTAAGTTAAAAAGCTTCATGATTGAGATAAAGTTTTGATAAAAACATACGTGCAAGATCTGTCTGTATCAGATTGGTACTGAGTTGTTACGGAATGAATAAATATTGTTTGATTGATGCCTTTTGAAGGCTAGGGGCTAAGGTTTTTCTTATTGTGATAATGTTGCCATATATTGTTGTTCAGGTGCTTCAAATATAATTATTTATCATTTTAAATAAATAGGCTTCCATGATATTTAACGTCTTATTTAAAACACTTGTTAATATCTACTAAATGTGGGTATCATTCCACGCTTTATTTTATTTATATTTACTAAACCTGCTATTCGAAAAAACATAAATGTTAAACCTAAAATGTTACTTAGTTCAGTTATCAATACCGCCCATACTATTAGTGGCGATGAAATATTAAAAATAACTTTATCGGTTATATGCGGCAGTATCCTGGGCTTTGAGCGGGAGATACGCGGTAAGTCGGCAGGATTCCGTACGCTGGCGCTCATTTGTTTTGGATCAACTGTATTCACCATTTGCTCCTACCTTCTGGGTGTCGAAGCTAATCGCGATCGTATAGCGGCCAACATTATTACCGGTGTAGGTTTTTTAGGGGCAGGGGTTATATTCCGCAACAATATAAGTGTTTCGGGCATCACTACCGCAGCCTCCATCTGGATAGCCGCCGCTATAGGCATGCTGATAGGTATTGGCGAATATGTACTGGCGGGCTTGTCGCTGGTACTATCCTTGTTTATACTTTACGCCCTTGATTTTATCCAGTTCCGGATAGATTTTCGCTTTCAGCATCGCGATTATAAAATTACGTTTAAGGATAAATACCCTTCGGGAGCTATTCAACAACAAGTAGAAAGTTTAAACCTGCAGGTTACCAACTCCAAAGTATTACGCTCCGGCGAGCAGGTGATCCTGGAAGTATTGATCTCCGGCAAAGGGAAACAACTGGAATTGTTTAATGACTGGCTGCTGGACCAGAGCATTGTACAATCCTTTGAATGGTGACCAATCTCATTAAAAAGCCTTTTCATCAACCCTGCATTATATTTTACATTTTAAATGCTGTATGTTATGGATACTATTATTGAAAGAATTAAAAAATTTAATGCCCCTCTGCTGCCCGACAAGGTTCAACTAAAATATAAAGCGATGGCTGAAAGCCCTTTCCGCTTTTTCCGGGGTACCTGTCACCTGTTTTATGAGGACCTGTGTAAAGTGAAAGATTTTCCGGTTTCGCCCCAGGTATGGGTTTGCGGTGACCTGCACCTGGAAAATTTCGGTAGTTTTAAAGGGAACAACCGTCAGGTTTATTTTGATCTGAATGATTTTGACGAATCGATGCTGGCTCCTTCAAACTGGGAGGTAGCCCGGGTGCTCACCAGCATTTATGTAGCTTTTGATACCCTGAAACTAACCAAAGCCGAAGCCGACAAAATGGTTAAGCTTTTTGTGAAGAAATATACCGAGGTTTTGCAATCGGGTAAAGCTTATTATATCGATCCCCGAACTGCCGATGGCATCGTAAGCGATTTTTTAAGCAAGGTTAAAAAAAGAAAGGAAAAGGACATCATCAAAAAAATTGCCACCCCGGTTCATAAACAACTGCGCATCAAAATAGACAACCAAACTCATTTTGATATCCCGAAGCTCCTAAAAACCGAACTGATGCAACACCTGGGCAGCCTGCTCGAAAAAACTACCTCCTGGCCTAATAATTACGAGGTTAAAGATGCTGCTTTTAGGGTGGCCGGTACCGGGAGTATCGGGCTAAAACGCTATATGTTTTTATTGCAGAACACTAAAATCAAAGGCGATTTTTTGTTACTGGAACTTAAAGAGGGTACTAAATCATCGCTTGCTCCTTACAATCCAATCCGCCAACCTAAATGGGCCACAGATGCCGAGCGGATGATCACCACCAAATACCGGATGCAGAATATATCCCCTGCATTGCTGAGTACCACGGTATTTAAAGGCGACACTTATGTATTACAGGAAATGCAGCCATTTGCCGACAAAATCAATCTGGATCTTTTAGCCGAAAATCTTAAGGATATGCAATGTGTATTATTGGATATGGCCACTTTAACCGCCTCGGCACAGTTACGGAGTTGCGGCATACAGGGCTCGGCTATTAATGATGCATTAACCGCTTTTGCCCATGAAAATGATTGGCAAAAACCACTTATCGCTTATACAAAAAGCTATGCCAACCAGGTTAAAAATGATTACAAACAGTATATGGCTGGCTATAAAACCATCAAAACCAAATGATTATAAATCATTAATTATTTATAATCCGTTTACACTTACCCACAAAATCAGGCTTTAAACATACCTTGTTTAAGCCCCTTATTTTTAATTGTTTACGCAAACGCTTGCGTAAACAATTATTGATGTATCCCAACTCAGATTTCAAGATCATTCCTTTCTGAAAAGGTGTGTTGCCAAATAGCCTGTTTTGCTGCATTTAGCCCACGCTTATCATTTATATTTCACCAAACAGCCTTAATTCCAAACAAACGTTTGCGCGGTGATAAAATAGGCAAATTATATCTTTTTAGAATACATTCACTCCACAAAAGTGAACCAAATTAATAACCCTGTTTTTTTATAACGCATTGCAAAATAGATCAATAGATAAAGAGCGAGTGCTTTTGCTCCAGGTAGCTGCCGGCGATCAAAAGTCATTCACTATACTTTTTGAGCATTATTCAAAAACAGTTTACCCTTTTGCTTTAAAACTCACCCGGTCTGAAGAGCTGGCCGAAGAAATTTTGCAGGACATTTTTCTGAAAATCTGGATCAATCGCCAAAATTTGCCGGAGATTGAAAATTTTGGCGCCTATGTAAACCGCATGACCCGAAATTACGCCTATAATGTATTAAGGCGAATTGCCCATGAAAACCTGATCGCTTTTGAGCTAAGCAAACAAATGACAGAAGAGGTAAATAATACCGAAGATGCGGTTATTTACCATGACCTGGAACATTCGCTTAACCAGGCTATCAACCACCTTACACCACAGCAAAAATTGATTTATACCATGTGCCACCAGGAAGGGTTGAAATACAGCGAAGTAGCCGGCAGGTTAAATATCTCGTCGTCAACCGTTCATACACACATGAAACTGGCCCTCAAATTTATCCGGACTTATTTTGTTCAGATCAATACACTTATCCTGTTTTATCTGCTTTTTAAATAGCCCAAACTGCTTCCATACTTAGGCGATTAAATGTTTGCCGGAAAGCCAAAACCTCATTTTTAATTCATACTCCTGAACTCAATGGGAGTTCTTCCGGTTTTTTGCTTGAAAAGTTTATTAAAGTACTGTGGGTATTCAAATCCTAAAGAATAGGCTATTTCGCCAACAGATTTATTAGTGCTTAATAAAATGCTTTTGGCTTTTTCAATTAAATAAAAGTGTATGTGATCCTGGGCATTTTTGCCAGTTTCTTTTTTGAGCAGGTCGCTCAAATAGCCAGGTGATAAATAAACCTGCTCTGCCAGATATTTTACAGTAGGTAAGCCTTTGTTATTAATATCGTCTCTCTCAAAATATTCACTCAGAATTTTTTCTACCTGAACCACTACCGAGTTATTAGAATTTTTCCTGGTAATAAATTGTCGCCCATAAAACCGGAAGCAATAGTTTAAAAGCAATTCAATGGTAGAAACGATGATAGCCTCGCTGTGTACATCTATATTTTCCTGTAACTCAGCTTCAACTTTCTGTACACAATCATATAAGATCTGCTTTTCTTTTTCAGACAAATGAAGCGCCTCAGACATCTCATAAGAAAAAAAACTGTAGTCTTTCATTTTCTCATTTAGCGAGGTAGCTCTGATTAGATCCGGGTGAAAAAACAGCCCCCAACCCATCATATTTTCAGAAACTTCGATATCATTATCCAATTCAATAACCTGGTTGGGGGCCATGCAAATCAGGCTTCCGTCCTGAAAGTCAACAACTTTACGGCCATACTTTAAGTTGTTCCTGTTATAGTTTTTAAATAAAAGGTAATAGAAGTCTGTAGAAAGCCTTGTTTCCTCATTAACCAGCTCACTTACCCTGTTAAAATCTACCACAGCAACCAGGGGATGCCGGATAGGTTGAGTTAACCTAAAAAATTTAAACAGATCTGTGATGGTTTGCAGGTGGATAAAAGCGCTCATAAGACTTCTAATTTAAGTATTGAATAATTAAAGACCGAATTGTGTTTTCATTCCCTCAATAAATGCGGCATCATCCACCTGCCGGCGATTTTCGATGATCACTTTAGCATCTTCGCCGGCGGTATATCTCAATTGATTGGTACCATCAGTAGCCGCTTTGTAAATGACATCAGCAACCACACTGGCCGGTGAAGCGTTTGCAAAAAAAGCAGGCATTCCGGCGTTTATTTTCCCAACCATTGATTGATATTCGGTAAGGCTTTCATCATTGCTAAAATCCAATGAACGCTCCGAAAAATCGGTAGCAATGGCGCCAGGTTCAATGATCTTCACTTTTCCGCCAAACTGTTCTAACTCAAAGCTCAATGATTCGGAAATACCTTCAACGGCAAATTTGGTTCCATGGTACAAAGCGCCCAAAGGGAAAGTCATTTTACCCCCAATAGAAGAAATATTAATAATTATACCGCTTTTATTTACGCGAAAATGAGGAAGCAAGGCTTTGGTAACGTCTATCAGTCCGATCACATTAGTGTTAAACTGGCGAACGATATTTTCTCTTGGAAAAGACTCCAATGTACCATAAGCGCCGTAACCTGCATTGTTAACTAATACATCAATCTTTCCAAACTTTTGGATACCCTCATTTACAGCGTTTTCAATAGAATACAGATCCAAAACATCCAATTTGGTTACCAATACATGATCTGATGTTCTTAATTCTGTTTCGTGTTCTGGTTTCCGCATGGTAGCAATTACGTTCCAGCCCTCCTGTACAAATAATTTTGCAGTTGCAGCTCCAATACCGCTGCTTGCACCTGTTATTAAAATAGTCTTATTCATTTTTCTGAGATTTTAAATTACGATGTAAAGGTCTGGTTATTAGGAGGGCTACGGATAACACAAATTCGGGGGAGTTGTATACTTTTTGCAGATTTATAAATTAATTCAAAAAAATTATCATTTCAACTCACCCTCCCTGCTTTGTCAGGTGTCAGTGTATATAAAGGGCTAAATATGTGATCTGCTTTCCCGTAAGTGATCCCTTTAAGTAATATGAATAACCAGCAACTCCTAAATTTATTTAACCGGTATATGAGCAAAGAAGCCTCCGGGGCCGAAACTCATGAGCTTTTTGATTATATCAACAATCTGCAAAATGCCTCGCAGGTAAAAGAAGTACTTGGAGATGCTTTAAACCAGGAGACCGAAGAACGCGCTTTGCCCGATAACCGGCAGCAACTAATCCTCGACCGCATTTTTAACCATTCATCATCTCCTGAAAAAAAGTTTAAACACCGGGTACTAAACTGGGCAAAGCTGGCAGCAGCAATACTCCTGTTTATTTTACCCGGTATATATTTTCTTAAATACAATAAACCAAAACCTACGGCATTAACCGCCCTGACCAAACCCGGGCCAATTGATGTACAACCGGGCGGCAATAAAGCCATATTGACCCTCGGCGATGGTTCCCATATCGTTTTAGATTCGGCCCAGAACGGATTACTTGCACATCAGGGTAAAACCAAAATTGTAAAATCGGGCAACGGGCATATTGCCTATAACCAAACAGCCACAGGCAATACTACAGCCATATATAATACCATGACAACGCCCCGGGGCGGTAAGTATGATTTGCAACTGGCCGACGGCACCAGAGTATGGCTCAATGCATCTTCATCTATCACTTATCCTATCGCTTTTTCCGGCACTGAACGCAGGGTAGCCATTACCGGCGAAGCCTATTTTGAAGTAGCAAAAAATAAAGCGATGCCCTTTAAAATTAACGTGAACGGGCAACAGGAAGTAGAGGTTTTAGGCACCCACTTTAACATTATGGCTTACAATGATGAAGCCGCAGTAAAAACCACTTTATTGGAAGGATCGGTGAAAATTGTAAAAAATAAACTTACAAGTGTGCTAAAGCCCGGGCAGCAAGCACAACTTACTGCCGATGGAAAATTATCTGTTACGGATGATGCAGATATCAATGCAGTTATGGCCTGGAAAAGCGGGCAAACCTTATTTGTAAATGAAGATATAAAAACCATTATGCGACAAGTGTCGCGATGGTACGATATAGATGTAGAATACCAGGGCGATATGCCAACCCGCTTATTTACCGGTGGTATTTCCCGCGAATCAAACCTGTCTGTTTTATTAAAAGTATTGGAATTAAATAAGATACATTTTAAGATGGCCGGCAAAAAACTCATCGTAACACCCTAAACCTTATTAAACTCAATTGATTAATCACCTTAAACAATAGCAAATATGGCATAAGAAATACTTTAAACCCACCATGCGGTTACCATAAAAAAAATCCGGCAGTGCTACCAACACTGCCGGGTAATATCTGGTTAACCCCTTCCCGATTGTATCGGGATAAAAAATCCAGTTACAGATAATCTATTCAGTTAACCTAACTCCTAAAGTATGAATTTTTATACTCTTTTTAAGCCTTTGTTTTTTAAGCAGAGGCCGCTCATTAAAATTTTCATGGTTATGAAATTTGTAGTTTTTTTGATGACATTGGCCTGTTTACAGGCATCAGCTACGGGATTTGCACAGCAAGTAACGCTTTCAGAAAAAAACATCTCCATAAAAAAAGTTTTTACTGCGATACAAAAGCAAACCAATTATATTATTTGGTACGAAGACGAAGTATTACGCGGAACACACAACATTGATATTTCACTGGATCACGCCACTTTGCAACAGGCGCTTACAGATTGCTTTAAAGACCAGCCCTTAACTTATACTATTGTAGATAAAACCATAGTAGTTCAAAAAAGGAATGTACAGGCACCTGTAACACAAGTGGTAAACGTAATGGTTAAGGGTAAGGTAAGTGATGAAAACGGCTTGCCATTACCCGGCGTAACGGTTAGGTTAAAAGGATCATCCACATCTATGGCTACCGATAGCAAAGGCAATTACGCGCTCTCGATACCCAACGCCCAAGGTATATTAACCTTTAGTTTTGTAGGTTACCAGACAAGCGAAGTAGAAATTAATGGCCGCGCTGAGATCAATATTCAATTAGTACCCCGCAAGAGTGACCTTAGTGAAGTAGTTGTTGTTGCTTTTGGCACCCAGAAAAAAGCAGACCTTACCGGCGCTGTTGACCAGGTAAGCGGTAAAGACCTGCAAAACCGCCCTGTGCCCAATGTAGGCAGTGCATTACAAGGTGTAATGGCCGGTTTAAATGTAACTACCAATTATGGTGGCGGCGCCCCAGGTTCGGCCAAAACTATTAATGTACGTGGCTTTACCGGTTTTAATGGACAGCTTGCCGGACCGCTTATTTTGGTTGACGGATTAGAAACGGATATCAACTCTATCAATGTTAATGATATTGAAAACATCAGTTTGCTTAAGGATGCGGCGTCATCGGCTGTTTACGGCTCCAGAGCTCCTAACGGCGTATTATTGATCACCACTAAACAAGGTAAAAAAAATCAACCTGCCCGCTTTAGCTATTCCAACAACTTCGCCTATGCTAAACCGCTAAACGTGCCGCAAATGTCCAATTCGCTTATTTTTGCGAACACGATGAACGAGGCCTTTGTTAACGCAGGGCAACCACCGCTGTTTACCGATGATGCCATCAGCAGGATAACCACTTACGTGCAAAACCCTAATGCAATCCCTAATACTATACCTGTTCCAGGCTCTAACCAGTGGGCCAGCTATGATCCCATATTTGGAAATGCCAACAACGATTGGTTTAAAATTTACCTGAAAAAAACATCGGCAAGCCAACAGCACAATTTTAGTGTAGATGGCGGTAGCGACAAAATAACTTATTTTGTAGGCTTTGGGGCAACTAATCAAAACGGGCTTTTTAACTATTTTAATGATAGCTATAAACGCAATAACCTAAGAGCGAATCTCACTGCCGATCTTAATAAATATGTTACTTTCAGCGTTAAAACGGCATTTTCACAGGAGAACAATGTATCGCCATATAACGGAGGCAGCAGTACCGGTAGTAATTTTTTCCATCAGATAGCGCGTATTTGGCCAAATTTGCCCTTAATTGACCCTAATGGCGGATATGACCCAACCTCTTATATTCCACAGATACAACAAGGCGGCAGCAATAAAAGCCGTACAAATAACAGCCGGATAGGTGGCGACATCATCATTAAGCCATTACCAGGCTGGAATATTACCGGTCAGTACACTTATAACTACCAAAGTTATAATCAAACAAGCACCGTTTTACCTTATTACTATTCAACCCCCAACAATCCGCAAACATTAAGTAATACCATATCGTCTGTAGCTCAAAATTACGGGCTTACCACCTATTATAACTACAACTATTTTACCAGTTACGAAAAGCAAATAGGCGGTCATTATTTTAAAGTATTGGTAGGTCAGCAAACCGAACAAAAAACGTATTCAAACTTGTACGGTTATAACCAGTACCTGTACAGTACCAGTCTGCCTTCACTTGCACTTACCAGCGGCACAACCCCTATTGTAACAGATGGAGCCAATAGTATTAATGGCGTTCCTCCTTACAGCTGGGCTACCAGTAGCAGCATTGGCAGGGTTAATTATAATTACAAAGAAAAATACTTAATAGAGGGCAATGCCAGCTATATGGGCACTTCCTTATTTCCGCAGAATACCCGTTATCATTGGTTTACCTCGGTATCTGCCGGATGGAATGTCTCTAAAGAAAATTTCTTTGAGCCCTTACGCAACCATATCGCCAACCTTAAATTCCGTGCCTCCTATGGTGGCTTAGGCGATATTTCTTCACTTTTAACCCAGAATAGCTTTTATCCTTACCTGAGCAATTTACAGGTTAATCAAGCCAATAACAGTCAATGGATATTCACACCGTCCAGCGGTGGCCGTCTGCCTTCCGTTTCCAATCCCGGAAACCTGCCCAGCCCTACGATTACCTGGGCAAAACCATCCATGCTGGACATTGGTATCGACGTAGATTTCCTGACTGATTTTAGCCTCACTGCCGATTGGTATAACAAAAAAATAAAAGATCAGTTCGCTCCCTCAACTACCCCTCCGGCTACCTTGGGTGTTTCGGCTCCAACGGTAAATGCTGCGGCATCAACTACAAAAGGCTGGGATGCTACACTTTCATGGAAACACCAATTTAACCAGGTTAGGGTGATGGTTAGGGCAAACATGGGCCATTACACAGGTACAATAACCAAATACGATGGAAACCCGGCAAAGCTGATCAACCAGCCGTATGCGGGTGAACCAATGGGCGCTATATGGGGATTTAAAACAGTTGGTAAATTTCAAACACAGGCACAGGTTAACAGTTCTCCAGATCAAACCGCCATCAATGGAAGCGGCTATAAACCCGGAGATATTCAATATGCTGACCTGAACGGCGATGGAAAGATCACTTACGGCAGCAAAACTGTTGGCAATCCTGGTGATCAGGCTATTATAGGCAATACTACCCCCAAATATTTATATGGTTTTAATGCCAACGTAGGCTGGAAAGGTATTGACGTGGCCATATTTATACAAGGACAGGGCCACACAGACTATGTGCCCGGCAATAACTACTTCTGGGGAGTAACTTCAGAATATCAAAGTACCGTAACACCTAAAATGGCCGACCGGTGGACGCCAACCAATACTAATGGCTATTTCCCAAGGCTGGATATCAACAACGGTCCGGGTAAAAACCAGATCACGCAATCGGGCTATTTGTTAAATGCTGCCTATATGCGCTTAAAAAATGTGCAACTGGGTTATACTATTCCCGATAGGTTTACTCAAAAAATTCACCTTTATGGAGTACGGTTATATGGCAGCGTAGATAACCTGGCCACCATCACCGGTGTGTTTAAACACCAGTACGTAGATCCTGAATTATTGCAAAGCGACGAGAAGATATATCCGCTACAGCGCACCTATTCCTTTGGTTTACAAATGAATATTAAATAACAACACAAATATTTAAAAACATGAAACCGAAACAACTCCTATACATATACAGCATACTGGGCTTATTGGCTATATCATCCTGTAAAAAGGATGGCTTACTAAATCAGGCGCCACCCACCAGTCTTACCGAGGCATCCTACTGGCATACCCCCAGCGATTTGCAGAACTACATGAACAATTTATACGGAAAGGATAATATTTTTCCGCATTACCGTAACTATGGAAGTTTGGGCATATACAGTGTTGATGATAATAGCGATAACATGGTTCCGCAATCTCTGGATGGCCGCTTAAGCGGACAGCTGACCATAAACAATTCCAGTTATGCCGATTGGGCCAATATCCGTGATGTTAATTATTTCCTGGCTAATTATTCAAAAGTTAGCGGCGCCGCCAGTGATATTGCACCTTACGTAGGTGAGGCTTATTTTTTCAGGGCGATGTTATATTTCCAGGCCGTTCAAAACGTAGGCGGAGTACCTTTTATTACCAAAGCTTTAAATGTTGATGAGATAACCGCTTTAAATGCACCAAGATTGCCACGTAATGTGGTGGTGGATTCTATTTTGAATGACCTTAACCGGGCCATCACCAATCTGCCGGCAAAAGGCAAAGCGCAATCGCAGCGTTTATATAAAGAATACGCGCAGGGTTTTAAAGCAAGGGTATGCTTATTTGAAGGTACCTGGGAAAAATACCATGCAGGCGATGCTTTTGGCGTTAGTGGACAAAACGGAGCCAATTATTTACAAATGGCTGCCGATGCCGCCAATACCGTGATCTCTTCGGGTGTATATCAACTGGATAATGTTGGGGTATCTAACGGGTACTTCAATTTGTTTAACCAAACCGATTATACCAGCAGCAAGGAGATCATGTTTTGGGGAGCATATAACCAGCAAGCCGGTATTACTACCTACTGGCAAAATTATTACCAGTTTGGATCGGGCGGCACCAACTCCGACGGCTTGTCAAAAAGTCTGGTTGATGACTACCTGTGTACCGATGGTAAACCTATCAGCTTGAGTCCACTGTATAAAGGGAACGACTCCCTTGCGCATCAGCTAAAAAATCGCGATCCAAGGTTAAGACAGAGTGTGTTTTTATATGGCGATACCGTGATTTCTAATATCCCGGGAGCTTCTCCATTGAAATTATTTACTTACCCGGGACTTGTTTCCGGAACACCATGTACTACGGGCTTCCAGATCAGAAAAGGGCTCAATACCGATTATTTCCAGGATAGCCACAATGGCCCCGGTGGTACCGATGGCGTAATTTATATGCGTTATGCCGAAATATTGCTGATATATGCCGAAGCCCGTGCCGAACTGGGTACACTAACACAGGGAGATGTTGATATGACCATCAACAAACTCCGCGACCGGGTAAAAATGCCGCATCTAAATATCGCATCTATAGCTGCAGATCCTAACTGGCTTTTCCCTTCTCTTTCGCCGGTTATTAACGAGGTACGCCGTGAGCGCCGGATAGAATTAGCTTGCGAAGGCTACCGGCTTAATGATGTGTTGAGATGGGCCGCAGCGCCAACTGTTATTGTGGGTAAATCTCCCCTGGGCGCTAAAGCCAACCAGTTTTTAACCGTTATACCGGCCATTAAAATAGGCACCAACCTGTTTGTTAATGCCGATGGATACATCGCCCCATACGGCAATGTAAGCAGCATGGCCAGCGGTTATCAGTTTAATGTAAACCGTGATTATCTTTTACCAATTCCTGTACAGGAAACAGTAGTAAATCCGGCCATCAAACAAAACCCGGGCTGGTAATTAAAGATACTGCTATCGCCGGAGTGAGTACCGGCATAGTTGATTAGTTGGTTATAAGAACCCTTCCTCGGGAGGGTTCTTTTCAAAACATAATAACTCACAACCCTTATCCGCCAAACAGTCTATCGCTCACAAGTTTTCGTCTTCATTTATAAACCTTTAAAAAACCTATTATGAAAAAAAACATCTTTGTAGTTAAGACATGGCTGTTCATGCTGTGCCCCTGCATTATTGCAGGTGTTACATCCTGTAAAAAGGATATCCACAACGGCACAAAAGAACCGGCAGTTAATTCGGCGGCAAATCATTTAAACGTTACGGCTACCAATGCCGACCTCATCGCTTACAAAAACAGCGCTCACCAACTCATGGTTGGCTATTACCGTACCTGGGGCGATAAAACCGTATCCGGGGATGTTAATGGCCCCGCCATGACTGATATGCCGGATAGTGTAGATATTATCTCCAACTTTACCGACTATACACCTCCCAGCTCGCCTTACTGGCCTGCTTTAAAAAATACTTACATACCTGCATTACACGCCAAAGGAACAAAAATTGTAAACACACAGGGTTTACCCAATACCACATCTGATACTTCCTATACCAATCACTATACCAATAACAGCACAGGTTACGCGGCCTGGGCATTGGCTACTTACAACAGCTATAATGCCATGGGCTATGACGGGATCGATCTGGATGTAGAGAGTATTCCATCAGGCGCAACGCTAACCGCTGATGTAGGCCTGATGAGTGCCTTGAGTCAATACTTTGGCCCGAAAGCAACAACCGGAAAACTCTTGATTTTAGATACCAATGAAGATGGTACCAGCAGCTTTTTCAGACAAGTTTCTACTTTTATCAGCTATTTGTATCAACAGGCTTATTGGCGTCAAACCAGTTCGCTAACCGGCACGTTCAATACTTATTCTGCATACATCAGGCCTAATCAGTTTATACCTATTGTTGATTTTGAAGATGGATCTGGCGACGGACAAAACTCCAGCTATAATTATAATCCGGTACAAATATACCAGTACGCCAGCTGGCAGCCTACACAAGGCACAAAGGGCGGCGTTGGCTCATACGGTATAGACAATGAATATTATCAGATAGCCAACGGTGTTCATAATATTTATACCCGCCAAGCCATTCAAATGATGAACCCGCCGCAAACTACTTCAAGCACCAATGCGGTTTCACTTTCTTCCGGAAAAATATCGGCCGGCGATGTTACCCAGCTTAAAAGCGCTTCGGCCTTTACCCTCGAGTCATGGGTGTACTTTAGCGCTATTGGCTCATGGAACAATATTTTAGCCAAAAGCAATACCAGTACCGACAGGATAGCCATACAAACAGGCGGCGGCGACAATTCGCTGTATGTAATTTTAGGTAACGGCAGCAATAGCTATGGCTATACAGCGGCCAATACCGTTGCAGCAGGTCAGTGGTATCATGTAGCTGTGGTGTTTGATGGCACGCAGAGCACCAACGCGTTGAGGCTTAAACTGTATATCAACGGTACCCTGCAAACGCTTACTTTTTCGGGTACCATACCCTCATCAACCAGCAGTACCAATACAGCTGCTTTCCTGGCTGGGTCCGAAACCACATCATCTACCAACACCTACCTGAGTGGAAAAATAGATGAAATAAGGGTGTGGAATGCCGCGCTCAGCCAGTCAACCATATCAGCCTGGATGAATAAAACTTTGGGAACCTGCCACCCCAATGCCTCAAACTTAAAACTATACTGGCAACTGGACAATGCAGCAAGTAACACTACTGCCGTTGCCTCATTGGGTACCACTTACACAGGCACCATTACAAACGGTGTTTATACGGCAAGTACCCAGGCCAGTGCCACCAGCGGATGCCCATAATAATTAACAAACCCTATATCTGTCACCTAATTGAGCTTCCGGTTAATAACCGGAAGCTCTTTAGATTCTATTTAAAACAAAAACTGTATCAACCTGAAAACAAAAAAGCTATATTGTAAAAACGGAAAGCCTATAAACACCGATCATACTTATCAAAAATGGTAAAGAAATTTTTTACTGTAATAATCCATGTATTATTATGTGGATATTGTTATGCACAGCAGGATTCAATCCCTCAGATTAATGGACCACGGTTATTTGGTGCACGCCCTGATAAACTTTTTATTTACCCGGTCCCGGTTTCTGGTGCCCGGCCTATCCTGGTGGCAGCAAAAGGCTTACCCTCAACGGTACAGTTTGATGCGCGTACAGGAATAATCACCGGTAAAATTCATACTCCGGGAACCTATCCCATCAAGCTAACGGTTAAAAATAAGTTTGGAAAAACTACCCGCATATTTTCATTGGTCATTGGCGATCGGCTGGCGTTAACCCCGCCCATGGGTTGGAGCAGCTGGTATAGCTACGGCCGAAATGTAACCCAAAAACAAATTGAACTGACGGCCAAATTAATGAAAGAAAAAGGCTTGCAACAATTGGGGTGGAGCCTGTTGGAACTGGATGATCCCTGGGCAAATCAACCCGTAAAAAGCAATCCCGTTTGGACAGAACTCAAAACCCAGCCCGACAATAAAGTTTACCGTTATTATGAAGGGCCGGACAATTTAGCTACCCGGCAAGGCGCTACGAGAGATGACAACGGTAACCTTATACCCAACACCTTTTTCCCCGATTTAAAGGCAATGACCGCAACATTGCACAGCCAGGGTTTTAAGGTGGGTATATATTCATCTCCCGGCCCTTTAACCTGCGGAGGGGCAGCCGGAAGTTATCAACATGAATTTCAGGATGCTAAATATTGGTCGGATATGGGCTTTGATTATCTCAAATACGACTGGTGCAGCTACGGAGCTTTTGCTAAAGATACTTCCCGTGCCGAGTATATGAAACCATATAAACTAATGGCCGGAGCCCTGCATCAGCAGCAGCGTGATATTATTTTTTCACTGTGCCAGTATGGTATGGGGAATGTTTGGGAGTGGGGCAATGAGGCCGGAGGGCAGTTATGGCGAACAGAACAAGATATCCGCGATAATTGGAGCTCCATTCATAACGCAATGAAAAAACTGGCCGATAAAGCTGCCTATGTAAAGTCAGGCAATTGGAACGATCCGGATATTTTACAGATCGGTACTATTGGCGGCAACGATGAGGATGGTAAAAAACGGGTAAATCACCTGAGTGCAGAAGAACAAAAAACACACTTTAGTATGTGGTGTATGTTGAGCGCGCCGCTGCTTATAGGTGCTAATATGGAATATATTGATGATGCTACGCTTCGGCTGCTCCAAAGTAAGGAAATGATCGCTGTAGATCAGGACGCTTTAGGTAAAGCGGCCAAAAGATTAAAAGTGATGGATAACCAGTTGGAGATTTGGCAAAAACCCATGGAGGATGGATCGTTCATCATCGCCCTCCTTAACGCGTCAGATGACACGCTTAGCTCTAATGTGAATATATTAAACTTCGAATTACCACACCTGCCTGTTACCATAACAGATCTGTGGGCAAAGCAGCCTGTTCGGTTTCCTGAAGGGGACATATCCATCAGTATCCCATCACATGGGGTGATGATATTAAAATGCAACTTAAGTAAATGAAAAATATACTATCTATAATAGCCATAAGCTTTTGCTCTGCGGCTTATGCACAAAATTATACGGCCATTATTCCCGAGCCGGTATCCCTGGTTCAGGGTAAGGGCACATTTGTAATCGACGATCGTACTTCTTTAATCATACCATCGGGCAGCTCTGAACTTACGGCGCTGGGCAATCGTGCTAATGAATGGATCAACACGCTGTCGGGTGTTACCTTACCGGTAAAAAACAAAGCAACAGCATCCGAGCATTCCATCAGCCTATTGTTAAATCCGGCATTAAACAACCCGGGCAATGACGAAGGCTACGAGCTGTCTATTACCGAGCATGAAATAAAATTACAGGCACGTAAAACGGCTGGTATATTTTATGGTTTGCAGACATTGCGGCAGTTGCTTTCTCTTTCAAACGAAGCCAATAAGCAGCATAGTTTACCTGTGGTAGAAATTGTGGATTACCCCCGCTTAAAATGGCGCGGATTGATGCTCGATGTAAGCCGGCATTTTTTTTCAAAAGACTTTGTAAAAAAATATATTGATGATATGGCCCGCTATAAATTCAATGTTTTTCACTGGCATTTAACAGACGACCAGGGTTGGCGGATAGAAATAAAATCACTTCCCCGCTTAACGGAAGTGGGTGCCTGGCGTGTGCCCAGAACAGGAGGCTGGTGGTCTTATGATCCGCCTCAAAAAAATGAAAAGACTACCTATGGCGGATATTATACCCAGCAGGACATCAAAGAAATTATAGCTTACGCCGCCGAAAGACACATAACCATTGTGCCCGAAATTGATGTTCCCGGCCATTCGCTGGCAGCTATTGCAGCCTATCCTTATTTGTCGGCAACAGGATATATCTATTCTGTAAATCCCGGAAGTAAATTTTATAATATCGACGACAATACCCTAAACCCGGCAGACGAACGCGTGTATACTTTTTTGGATAAAGTTTTTACAGAAGTGGCTGCTTTGTTCCCGGGAGATTATATCCACATCGGTGGCGACGAAGCGACAAAGTACTTCTGGCAGCAATCGGCCGTGGTACAGGATTTTATGAAACAACAAGGGATAAAAACGGAGCACGAACTGCAAAGTTATTTTATAAAAAGAGTAGAAAAGATGCTGAAGAAAAAGAAGAAAAAAATAATTGGATGGAATGAAATTCTGGAAGGCGGGCTGGCTCCCGAAGCAACGGTGATGAGCTGGCAAGGTATGCAGGGAGGGATAGAAGCCGCTAAACAAGGGCACCAGGTTATTTTTACACCCAGCAGTAATACCTATCTGGATCTTTACCAGGGCGATCCGCAATTAGAACCTCTCACGTACGATATGCTGCGCTTACAAACAGCCTATCAATGGAACCCTGTTCCAGCAGGAATAGACAGTACATTGGTGTTAGGCGGGCAGGGTAATTTATGGTCGGAGGCTGTACCAACCGGGCGGCATGCCGAATACATGACATGGCCACGCTCTCTGGCATTATCCGAGGTCTTTTGGTCGCCACGGGCAAAACAAAACTGGGCCGGTTTTCAAAAAAAATTAGAGCCCCAGTTTAAAGTTTTGGATGCTGCGCACATCAATTACTCTACAGCGGCTTTTGACGTACTGGCGACTGCAAAGCTTGATGAGCAAAAGCAATTACTGGCTTCTCTCAGCACAGATATTGACAATCTGGAAATTTACTATACGCTTGATAATACCAACCCTGATACATCCAGCACCCGTTACAGCGGTACCCCGATAGTTATTCCTAAGGGCATCTATCAATTAAGAGCGCAATCATTTAAAGGAAATGCCGCTGCAGGAAAATTGCTGATCGTTCCGCGTGAAGAATTAGAGAAAAGGGCCAGGTAATAACTCATCGAATTTTCAAAACTGCAATTAGATAAAATGAAACATATATTATCCATAATGGCCATAGGCTTTTGCTCTACGGCTTTCGCACAAAATTACACGGCCATCAGCCCAACAGATTCCCAACAGGAAATTGTAATTAAAGCCGCGCATGTTACCCCTTCACCACGGCAATTACGCTGGCAGGAATTGGAGTTTACCGCGTTTTTACATTTCGGCATGAACACCTTTACCAACCGAGAGTGGGGTGATGGAAAGGAAGACACCAAACTGTTTAACCCAAGCCAACTGGATGCCGCCCAATGGGTACGCACCTGCAAACTGGCCGGGATAAAACAGGTGATCATTACGGCCAAACATCACGACGGCTTTTGTCTGTGGCCGAGTAAATACACAGAGCATTCCGTAAAAAACAGCCCCTGGAAAAACGGGCAGGGCGATGTGGTAAAAGAAGTAGCCGATGCCTGCCACCAACAAGGTGTTGGTTTTGGTATTTATCTTTCGCCATGGGACAGGAACAATCCCGATTATGGCGATACCGAAAAGTATAACGCTTATTTCATGAATCAGCTGACTGAACTACTGAGCAATTATGGCCGTGTTGATGAAGTTTGGTTCGATGGCGCCAACGGCGAGGGCCCGAACGGTAAAAAGCCGGTGTATCATTTTGATGCCTGGTATAGTTTGATCCGTAAGTTACAGCCCAGCGCCGTAATAGCCATTATGGGCCCGGATGTACGTTGGGTGGGCACCGAAAGCGGTTATGGCCGTGTATCTGAGTGGAGCGTTATCCCTATCGATCAGCAAAACAATGCGGGTACAGAAAAAGATTCGCAAAAAGATATCGCTTTTAAACCCAAAGGGGATATGACCGGGAGTGATCTGGGGAACCGCGACAAAATAAGCAAGGCGAAAGCCCTGGTATGGTATCCTGCCGAAACAGATGTATCTATAAGACCGGGATGGTTTTATCATGAAACGGAAGATAACCAGGTAAAATCTCCCGAGAAACTGTTGGATATCTATTACAGTTCTGTAGGCCGTAATTCTGTTTTACTACTCAATATCCCACCTGATAAACAAGGGTTGATCAATGAACATGATCAGAAAAATTTGATGGCATGGAAAAACATCATCGATCAAACTTTTAAAACCAACCTGTTGAAAGGAGCAAAGATCAACTCAGTAAATGGCATCAATGCCAAAGCTTTATTAAACGGCGATCTCCATAACTACTGGACCACAAAAAGTAAAGACACCACAGCGGTTATCGAATTCAACCTGCCCAAACCGCAAACATTTGATGTATTGAGTTTGCAGGAAAATATCACAGTTGGTCAGCGTATCGAAAAATTCAACCTGGAATATTTTAACGGAACAAGCTGGGAACAAATAGCCGAAGGTACTACGGTTGGCGCCAAAAGGCTGATCCGTTTTAAACCGGTTACCGCTCAAAAGGTGAGATTAAACATCACATCGTCCAGGCTAAACCCAACGTTAACAGCGATGGGTTTATATAAACAGTTTACCGGGCATTAAAATCGAATACTAAAACTACAAATATCAAATAACCCATCCGGTGCAAAAACGCCGGATGGCCCTGCTCTAAATTTATTATGAAAAAAAATCTCTTCTTATTCTTCCTGATCCTAATCGGAGGGAACACGTTTGCTCAACAAGCCAACGAAGTAAACATTGTACCCAAACCAACCTTTGCCGAAAAAGGCGTTGGTCAGTTTGTCATTGATCACCGCACCAGCATCGTGGCCAAAGAATCCGATGCTCAAAAAGTGGCTGCTATATTCAATTATTTCCTGAAAAAGCAATACGGGTTTACCTTAAAGATCAATAATGCAGCAGCCGGAAGCGCTATTGTTTTAAATACCTCATCTGCTAAGTTACCCAATGAAAGTTATCAGCTTAAAGTAACCAACAAGGGTGTAAATATACAGGGAAGCCGTGCCGGTGTGTTTTATGGCGTTCAGTCCTTATTGCAGCTTATTCAGCAAAAAGGCAGTCAATTAGTAGTACCTGTAGTAAATATTAATGATGAACCCAATTTTGCCTATCGCGGCCTGATGCTGGATGTTGGCCGGCATTTTTTTGATGCCAACGAGATCAAAAAAATCCTGGATGTAATGGCATCCCTAAAGCTAAATACCCTGCACTGGCATTTAACAGACGACCAGGGCTGGCGTTTGGAAATAAAAAAATATCCCAAGCTAACCGCCATCAGCGCCTGGCGCGATTCCACTATTATCGGTCAATATTATGATTTCAAACCATTTGTTTACGATGGCAAAAAAAGCGGTGGTTTTTACACCCAGGAGCAGGCCCGTGAAGTTGTAAAATACGCGGCCGAAAGAAATATTGAAGTGATACCCGAAATTGAAATGCCCGGCCATAGCACAGCCGTATTAGCTGCCTATCCCGAATTGGGTAATGGAACCGGTCCGTACAAAGTACCAGGCTATTGGGGTGTACACAATACCATTTATAATCCCGGTGAGCCTACGTTTCAGTTTTTACAGGATGTTTTGACCGAGGTGATGGCTATTTTTCCGAGCAAGTATATCCACATTGGTGGTGACGAAGTACCAAAGGATGAGTGGAAAACCTCGGCACTGGCACAAAAGCTCATCCATGAAAATAAGCTAAAGGACGAACACGAACTGCAAAGCTGGTTTATTAACCGTATAGAAAAGTTTTTAAATAAGAACGGCAAAAGCTTAATTGGCTGGGACGAAATATTAGAAGGCGGATTAACACCCAACGCAACTGTAATGAGCTGGAGGGGCGAAGCCGGTGGCATACAGGCAGCCAAAGAAGGCCATAACGTAATCATGTCGCCTAATAGTAATATGTATATAGATCATGCTCAGGCCAAAGATGCTAAAACAGAACCCCTGGCTATTGGTGGTTTCCTGCCATTAGATGTAGTTTACAATTACAATCCGCGGCCAACGGCGTTGACTGCTGATCAGCAAAAACATATTTTAGGTGTGCAGGCCAATATGTGGACCGAGTATATACCTACCAATAACAAGTTAGAGTACATGCTGTTCCCTCGTGTAATTGCGCTGGCAGAAGTGGGCTGGACAAAAACCGAGAACAAGAATTATGAAGATTTTGTTGGCAAGCGGCTACCGGTAGTTTTGGAGTCGATAGAAAAATCGGGCATAAATTACCGGATCCCGGAAGCTAGTGTGGTGATTACTGACGATGCGGCAAGCAAAAGAAAAAAGATAACCATTACGTCTTTTGTTGCCGACAGTAAAGTATATTATACTCTAGATGGACATAAGGCCGATAATACTGCTGATCTGTATTCAGCCCCAATCCTATCGCCCATGACTAATGGCAAACCTTTAACTTTAAAATATATTATAGTTACCCGCGAAAACAAAACGAGCAATGAATTTAGTGTTGATATTAAATAAAGCTCTCAACACACAGTAAGTTTCTCACCTATTATCCACACAGACCAAAAGCCTCCAGCGAAAACTGGGGGCTTTATAGCTCCTATTGAGGAATGTCGGGCATCCTCAAGTGGTCTCAGGAATTCACTTCTTCTTTTTCGGTTGGTTGTCCTTCGCCGGTAGTGATCAAACTACTTAAGCTATTGGTTATATAACCGCACCAGGCATTTGAACAGGCACGATAACATTCATATTGGGGCGTTAAACCAACGTGTGTAAAACGCACTTCTGTCTTGCTGCCATATTCGGCAATTTCAAAAACAATTTGGGTACCTGTCCACTCGCTTTTATCTTTCACAAAATTGAGTTTACTATCGGTAACAAACCAAACAACTTTTTTGCCGGGAATTACCTCTATTAATTTTTGTTTGGAGTAATGCACCTCCCCAAAACGGACTTCAAATTCATCATTTAATTTTTGTGAACTGCCTTCCATCGTTTCTGTCCACCATCCATAAACATTATTGATCGCGTTAAAAACTTCCTCCGGGGTCTGATCAACCGTAAAAACGATGGTATAATTTTGATCTCTCATTGTTTTCCCTCCTTAATGTTTTATAATTCAGCTTTCATTTTGCGGGCTTTTTTTACAATCTCTTCTATAGGATTTGGCTCACCTTTACCTTTGGTAATAAGATCGTACAGGCTTTTGGTGATATACGTTCCCCAGGCATTTGAACAAATATCATAGCACTCGTGATCCGGCTCCAATCCAAGATGGGTAAAGTGGATCTCTGTTTTGTCGCCTTTACTAGTAATTTCAAAAACAACATCTGTATCAATCCACTCATTCTGATCATTTACAAAATTAAAGTAGTTGTGCAGCACATGCCAAACAACCTTTTTGCCGGGCTCTAATTCAGTGATCTGGAAGGTACAGGAGTGGAGATCCTGATAATGGTAGTAAAATACGGCACCAGGTTTATCCGTATCACCTTTGGTTTCTTCCGACCACCATCCGCGCACATTATTGATGGCATCAAAAGCTTGTTTTGGGGTTTGGTCTACCAGAATGGTAGTGTTGAAACTTTGATTTTTCATGATTTCTATTATTTTATTTTTTGCTTGTTCTTTCGTTTAACAGGGCTTCCAAATTTTTCAATTTGCCACCCCAGAATTCATCAAAATATTCTAACCATTTATGTAATTCGTTAAAGCCATCCTGTTTCAGGATACAGTGCCTTTCCCGGCCGATATCCTGTATAGAAATAAAACCCGCATTGTACAACACTTTAATGTGTTTGGAAACCGCAGGCCTGCTCATATCAAAGTTATCAGCCAGCGAATTAATGGTTAAACTATCTTTCGAGAGCAGGTACAACATTTGTCTCCGGCTCGGGTCGGCAATTACCTGGAATGCGTCAAGCCTGTGTTGTTCCATTTGCAGTGTTGTTGATTATTTTCAAAAGTTTTTGGATAAGCTCTAACCAGCCTTTTTCCATGGAGTTGAACATAGACAGGAAGTTGTTTGTACCTTCAAATCCACGATGTATCAGTAAAAGCTCGGTGCCATTATCTTTTTCATTTAATGTCCAGTTTACTACAGAGGTAGTTAATGTACCATCGCCCGGACCAAAATTCCATGAATAGGAGAGCTTTTTGAAAGGAACGATCTCCAAAACTTTACAATGAAAAACCCCGTCAAAATCCATATCAGGCATGGGGCTGGCATGGAAATTAAATTCGTGCCCTATCACTGGTTGAAAATTGTTTTTCATCAACCATTGAGCAATTAGCTCTGGCTGTGTCAGATATTCCCAAACCAACTCAGGCGGATTAGGATAAAAAAATTGATGCTGAATGATCTTTGCCATAATGCGTAACTTTTAAGTTACTCAAATGTATATGTAACTTCTGAGTTACGCAAATTTATTTTCATTTTTTTATTTGATAGGCAACTGCTACTAATATGAGCCTGCAAAACATTCTCAGAAAATAGTATAACAGGTGAAATTGGAGTATAAGTGGTAACGCTGAATCTGGTTAGTGCATGTGTTTACTGTATACACACGCGTCCTAACCAGATAATCAGCGAAAATATAATTAAGCCACCGAGTGCCGTAAGACTTCCGGTGATGAGCAGGTAAGGATTATTATTTGACGAACACTGTTCGGAAAAATCCTCTAAAGAATGTTGTTGTTTGAGTTTGTCTTTCACGAACGTGTAAATAAGGCACGCTTTATTTGTTGCCGTTTATAACAAGTTTTAATAGGGCGATACTAGCTGTAAGCACCGGATAAGCCTATTATAAAGTAGCAAGTTTTAACCTGCTACTCTTTTAATTGATCGGGTCAGTTAAACGTTTGAATTGAAAATATCTATTATTTGAAATCTGCCGAAAAATCAATTACACTATAACCATCGCCAATTTCTGTTCTACCATCGTTTCCATTAGGTGAGATCGATAACAATTTACTCTCTCCAGGTGAAAAATCTAATGCTCCATAATTATTTTCAGGATCTGAAAGGTTAACATTTTGCATGCTGGTATAGGGTAGTTCTTTAGTTCCGGCTTTATAAACTTTAAAAACATAACTATGATCTTGTTCTGCTGGCGGTAATTCTATAAAATCACCAAATGCCCCAGTTATATTTTTAAATGTTTTAACAGGTGTATATATAAATTCGAAAGTATCAAAATTGATATATTGATCAAAAAGCTCCACATCAACGGGTCCGCCATAAAAACCCTTAAAAGGCGTACTAAAAGTTAGACGAAAACCCATATTCTCTGGCTTTGATACCGGTGTGAGTTCCAGGTTATTTGAGAGAGTGGTGCCATCATAAAATATCCTTTTAACCTGGTTAAAAGGACTTGCAGCAACTTCAATATTTCCGATTGTTTTGCTATCCGTCTTTTTTCGGATCTGGATCTTATCGCCAGCGTTAAAAAGAGTACCATTTAACGTGAATTTATTATCGATGGCTTGCCCTAATACTTTATTATTAAGCACAAACTCCAATGTGTCTGCCATCACATAACCTTTGATTGCAAGGCTAACAGCTTTGCCCTGATTCGGATTTAGCAATTGTTCTTTTTTACACGCCAGTAAAAACAGCGCGAAAACCAAGGGTAAGTATTTTAGTTTGATCATGAATTTTTGTTAATGTGTAATATTTCTCAAAAAACCGGAGCATCAAATGATGCTCCGGTTTTTAATAAAACTTAATTCTAAATTTTTAGAATGTAAATTTAGTCCAGTTAGCAACCCAGTTTCCAGAACCTGAAGTTAAAGCACCTCTTGTTCCGCTGGCCAGGAAATTAACAGCACCTGAGTTATAGAAAGGCTGGCTCATGTTCCATTTGTCTGCAGCAGCTGCAGTTGAAGTTAATAAACCAGTTGAGCTAAATGCACCGCTACCCAACACTGAAGTTGCAGCAGTAAAGCCATGAACAGAAACGTTAGTTAATGTTACCAGTGAAGCGTTTGCATCAACGTCGGCTACGATACCTGATGGATAACCTGTAAATAATGAATTACTTACTGCAACCTCAGCACCACGACGGTTACGGAAAGCCCATTTAAGACCTGGAGAAGTAATAGCTGGAGTTAAAGTAGCAGCAGAAGTACCTACTACAGTAAAGTTAGCTAATGTAGGGTGAGTTTTTGGCAATAAGCTAAAAGTTGCATCTTCAGCAGGAGCATTGTTATCAGACTCAATACCGTTTGAATCGCTGGCACCGCTGCTGGCGCTATGAGTTGAATAAGCATCAACTACAGCAATAGCGTATTGGATATTACCGGTAAAGCCGTTATCAAAGTCAAACTGATCATCATCATTTGCAAATGAAACCAGGTATTTAGGGCTTACTTTACCACCAAAAAACTCAAATCCGTCATCAAGACCATAAGAAGCCTGTACGTGATCGATAGTGGTACCGCTACCAACACCACCTAAAGTTAAAGAGTTCACTTCAACGTTTGGAGCTAACACATAACCGGCATATTCAATACGGGCATACTGGATTGTTCCGCTGTTATCAGCATCATTTGTACCACCATAGTGAAATTTAGGATCATCAGCCAAACCTTCAATTAATTTATCGCCTACGTTGATTACAGCGTTACCTAAAAGAATAACACCACCAAAATCACCAGGTTTTCCAACAGTGCTGGCATTACCATCTAACAGGTAACGGCTGGTAAATACGATAGGGCTGGTAGCAGTACCAACAGCATTAATTTTAGCACCTTTTGCAATTACCAATACACCGTTTTGAACGTTCGGGGTATTTACGGTTGATTTGATGAAAGTACCTGCGTTGATAGTCAGTGTAGCACCGCTTCTAACAGTAACTACACCGCTGATTTCCCAAACATGGTTGGCATCCCAGGTAGTGTTAGTAGTAATGTCGCCACTTACGGTAGTTACCGGTAGTGATGAAGCGCTGTAATCAGCAGCAGCAGTGCTGCGGTTATCAAATGAAGCACCTTCATTGGCTCCTTTTTTACAAGATGTTACTAAAATTCCGGCAGCTAGGCACAGGGTAACTAAAGATAATTTTTTCATTTTGTTGTTTTTTGTTTTTCAGAGAGGTAGTTAATTTTTAACCCCCAATTATTCGGTTTACTTGGAATTTATTGTAGTTCAGAATAACAGCATCTCATCCTTTTCAAGATCAAAAAGAGCAGCTATTTTCAGACTTACTTTTTTTACTATCTTTACAACTGAACAAAATTCACCTGTATCGATCTTCTGGCTAAGCCCTTGACTTAGTAACAGGCATCCTTTCGGGAACTTTTATATTACTTTCAGGGTTTATATCCTGGTTGTGCCGGTAGCGAGCAAGCTATTGAGTTTTTAAACGAAGGGTTGTTGAGCACCCTTCGTTTTATTTTTATAGCACAGCAGGATTTTATTTTTTCCTCCATTTTTTATTGTTTAACCATTATATATCTACATTCATGATGTATTCCCGTTGTTAAAAATTATAGGTAAGTGATGTGCTGTAGGTGCGGCCAAACCGCTGTTGAAACATCACCTGGTCACCTTTTTCATAATTATTGCTAAATCCGGGCTTCAGGCGTAAACCTTTGCTTTTGTCGCTGCCAGGCTCTCCTGTATACCCGGGAATTTTTTCGTAACTGGCTGTATTACGGTAAACATTGAATATATTATTAGTAAGATTGGCCATGTTGAATTTAACTTCCATCTTATTTTTCAAGAAACGATAGCTGATTTGAATATCCAACTGATCCCTTGGCCTTTCATATTCAATGAAAGTAGGATCGTCACTAACGATATAGGTTTTACGTCCCGATTTATTATAAGCAGCGTTAAAACCAAGATGGCTGCCGATGTATTGAAGTCCCAGATTATACAGGTAAGGCGATTGCCCATACAGGGATCGTTTTTGTTGAGTGGGAACTTGTATGTATGGTTTTCCGCTTCCGGGATCTACAGTATAGGTATTTTGTACAGTTGATTTTTGTAGGGTAAGGTTGCCATAAGCGGTTATATTTTTGAGGAACCCCTCGTCAGCTATAAAGCCGAAATTTTTACGCAATTCAAATTCAAGGCCATATACATTTGCCCAGTCAGCATTCTGGAGGTAATAATTAGGATTACCATTCACCATAATGGCGTTCAATTCTACAGGTTTATCAAACCGCTTATAAAAACCTCCTACAGAGATAATTTCACCCAACCCCGGGAACCATTCCGTTTTAAGATCATAACTGTTGATACGGGTGCTATACAAGCCCTTGTTACCATATAAAGCATCTAATGTAGGACTATACCTCAGAAATGGGTTATTATCCATCAATTCGGGCCTTACCACACTGCTGGAAACAGCGCCCCTGATATTCAGGGATTGTATCGGGCTATAGGTTAAATTAGCCGAAGGGAGCCATTGCCAGCGCTTATCGGGTTTTACCGAAAATATATTTTCTGCCCCTCCTTTAATAATTGCACCTTGTTTAATCTCGGTATATTTATAGTACTCGCCACGTAAACCCCACACCAGCCTGAGTTTATCAAATATCCGGTTATCCAACATCACATAACCCGCATGTATTTGGCTCTTGCCTTCGTAGCTATCCAGGAAGGATGGATCTATCGCATATAAATATTTATCATAAGCCATATTTTTAGGATCGATCATCTGGCTCAAGGGTATGTATCTGGAACTATCAGACAATTTTTCAGTGCTTGCCAAAGCCGCTATCTGCCAGTTAAATTCTGCCTTTTTATGATTACCGAAATATCCAGTTTTAACGCTGCTACGAATACCTGCCAGGGTAAATGGTATTGTTCCCGAAAGGTTCCAGGAATAGTGGCTTTCCTTATTATATGAATGTTGGCGGGAGGTAGTATTTATTCTAGGCTCTGTAAGTTTACTGGCATCATAAAAATATTGATAACTATTACCCACTAAAACCGGGCGCTGCGTAGCAATACCCGCGTCTTTTTCTTCCCTGTTTACCGAAGTTCTGGCAACATCCCATTCAATTTTTGCTTTTCCTAATTGATGCTGTCCACTCAGTTTATTTTGCAGCAAAGTGGTATAAGTTGGGTCGTCTGCTTCCAAAATCCTGTTGGGTGGTTTATGAGCAGCCAGGTCACTGCTGCCATTCTCCAAATCGTAGCCGGTTATCCTTGTCAATGTATTATCATACACATGGGTATAGGTATTGCGCAGGCTAAACCGGTTTTTACCCAGTTGCAAACCCACATTTAACAATGCTCCTAAAGTGGTGTTAAATACATAAGCCGCACCATTATTTAATTCAGGGTGTTGAATATCCCAGCCTCCCCTGGATTGATCGTCTATAACATTAATATTTTGCGTGTTACGATAACTTAGGGCACCGGTAAAGCCTAACTTGTTATTGTTTGTAGTATCCAATGTCAATAAACGGCCTATAGAAAACTGGTAGTTTTGCGAAGGGGCCGTTTTATATTTATACATGGTAAAATTGTCATTCGTAAACCTTTTACTTTGATCAACTACCTTTTTTTGATATTCCGCATCAGAAAGCGCACGATTAGGATCTGTACTTCTGTTGGTATGAACCAGATCCTTGGGGAAATCCCTCCGGCCGTCGTCAAAACCGAAGTAATCATATTTCCCGCGTTTATGGCTCAGGAAATCTTTACCGGTGCTTTGGTCATTGTATGATGCACCGGCAGTGAAACTCATAAAGTTTTCATTTGGGATATCCTTGGTATTAATTTGGATAAGGCCGCCACCAAAGCTGGCATTCATATCGGGTGTAATCGTTTTACTCACCACCACATTATCCACCAGGCTTGCAGGGATCATATCAAAAGAGAAGTTCCGGCTCTGCGCCTCGGTACTTGGCAGTATCGTTCCATCCAATACAGCTGTGTTATAACGTTCGCCAATCCCTCTTACCAATACAAACTTATTATCAATTGTGCTTACGCCGCTTATCCTTTTTAAACTCTCACCTATATTTTTATCAGGTGTGCGGGCAAGTTGTTCGGCACTGATCCCATTACTAATCTCCGAAGCATTTTTCTGCCGGGTAAGTAATCCATCAACCGATGCCTTACGATAGCTGGCCGTAACAATCACTTCTTTTAATGCCGAGCTTGCCGGTTTTAAAGCAATATTTAAAGGAGTGTTCTTATCCTCAGTTACCACAATTCCGTTAATGCGCATGGTTTGGTAAGAGATATAAGTGATCTCCAGTGTATAAGTGCCCGGGGCTACATTTAATATATATTCGCCATCTACACTTGTTTGTGTACCGTTTCCGGTTTCAATTATTCTGACAGATGCACCGGGAAGGGTTTCTCCTTTTTCGTCGAGTACTTTCCCGCTGATTTTGCCTGGTTTTACAGGAGCCGGCAGCTTGTATAGGAGTACAGTATGTTCATCGGCAAATTTGAACCCTACGTGAGTACCGGTGAGCATCTGCTTTAATACCTGGGGCAAGGACATATCTTTTACATCGATATTGATACGACTGCTTTCATTAAAAATAGATTTGTTATAGTTGATTACACAACCCGCCTTATTTTCTAATACGGCCAGTCCTTGAGGGATACTTACGGCTACTAATTTAAGGCTGATGTTGCCAGCGGTCTTTACCTGCTCTAAAGGAGAGCCAAATGAGTTGCCTGAAACATGGCAAAATAATAAGGATATAAACAGGATTACCCTGCAGCTAAATCTGGAAAAATGTTCAATTACTTTTTTGTAAAAGCTTATATTCATAAGTTTACTTCGATTTTTAATTTTCACGAGTTAAAAACTATTTCTTTGAAACCGTTCTGTTGACGCAGGGCGGTTTCTTATTATTAATTACTATTTCTTTGTGCAAGCTTTTGCATACGGATTTTAGCCCGTGATTAAATTTTCATTCACAAGCCTCCCCCCACAAGGCTATTTTTGTTTTGTCGTCACTAATTTTATATTTAATATGACCACTGCTCATAACCCGTAACTGTTTCATCACTTCATTAATATTTATATTTGAAAAAGTGGCGTTAAACCGGCAGGCTTTCAGTTTAGAACTCCTTATTTCAAAATGAACATTGTAATACCGCTCAAGCTTAACCAGGATTGAGCCCAGATTTTCATCGTGGAACACAAAACGATTGTTTGTCCAGCTATCTGCTTCACCAATCAGCCCAACATTAATTCTGAACTTTCCATTATCCTTATTATAAACTATTTTCATCCCGGGTGTTAAAAGTGAAAGCACCTTACGGCTACCCGGGCTTTTTTCGGTTACGCCCACTTTACCCGTCCGTACGGATACGGTAAATATTTTATCTTCCGGATAAGCATAAATATTAAATGAGGTACCCAGAACCTGGGTTTCCATTTTTCCAGAGCGGATAATAAAAGGTCTGGCGGCATCATGTTTCACCTCAAAAAAGGCTTCACCTTCAAGGGAAACATTTCTAATTTTCCCTTTTTCAAAATGTTCGGGCCAGGAGATTTTGCTCCTGCTACCCAGATAAACAACCGAGCTGTCTGGCAGCAGCATTTTTACTTTTTCTCCGCTCAGGGTTGTTTTAGTAATAAAAGCAATTGGTTTGGCACTCTCGGGTTGCCTTTTCTGGTTGGCCTTATATACAAATACGGCCGAGCAGATCATCACTAATGAGGCCGCATACTTAAGTAATTGGTATCGTTGAATCGTTTTTTGTTTCTTATGATCAATTTTAGCCCATACTTGCTCCAGGCCCTCATTCGCTTCAACTGAGTCGTCCCTGATCACGGGTTCCTGTTCCCAGGTATCATTCATCAGATCTGATAATTCCTGTTCCGCGTTTTTATTGTTGTTTAAATAGTGAAACAAAATGTTATTCTGACTGGCATTTGTTTTACCCTCCAGGTACATTTTAAATAATCTTCTGATTTCCTCTTGATGTTTCACCTTTATAATCCCAGTATTTTATAACTACTTATATATGTATATAAGATCGGGAAGGGTATAACAGCTATATGATTAGGGAATACATTTTACAAATTGATTTAAACACCTCATAATCAATACAATAATTTATATGCTTTTTTTTATGAAAACCCTATTAGAAAAACTTTCATAAGGAAACTCATATCGAATAATGTTTTTTTAATTTCCGGCATCGACATCATTACGCTATAGAGAGGGGCAAAAAACGCTATAAAGTCGGTTAACACAAATCCAGTACAAAAATCACACAATTATCTGATTTTCAATAATGTAAATCAATTTTAACTATAAATTGTGTAAACCATGTAAACCCACTTTTATAACAAAATGGCCTGTATGCTCTGGGGTTACTCCAGACCAAACAGTTTTGTTACTGATGTTGCAAAACAATAATTGCCCTTTCGGGCAATAACCTAAATAATAGTATTAAAAAAGGAGTTGCGTTAACCCATTTCGGGGAAAGATACCAGCATGAACAGCACAAAAGGAAGAACAGTATCCGGAGATAAGTAGCGGATACGGGTACGAATATGAGTTAAGGATTTTTTAATGTGGTTATTCACTGTATTTTTTGAAAGACCCATTTGCCTGGAAATATCCTCATGCGAACAACCATCTTCCCGGCTTAATAAATAAGCCACTTTAGCTTGGGGTGAAAGTGTTTCAATGGCATTCATAGCTATCTGCCTGCATTCCGTAAAATCCATATAACTTTCCGTTGAATTAAAAGCCGGCTCCTCTGCATTCGCTGTCCGGTAAACAGACATTCGTGCCTGCTTTTTTAGCGCATCCAAAAAATTACTGCGGACCATACTAAACAGGTATGCCTCAAAATTTTTATCAGGATTTATTTTCATCCTGTTTTCCCATAACCGCACAAATACATCCTGGGTTAGCTCGTTGGCTTCTTCAGCACAACGTACAAAACGGTAGGCAAAATAATATACTTTTCTTCTATATAATTTATAAACTTCAGCGAAAGCATCGGTATCCCCGGTTTGGATAAGGCACAAGAGTTCCTTGATAGATAAGTTGTCCAAATGTTTCATATAGCAGGAGGTTAAGCATTGCAAGTTAAGCGGGTAATTTGAAGTTAATGTTAACTGTAAGAGAAGCTTTACCAGTTCAACGATGAGTAATCACGGTACTTGCAGAAGTAGCTTGTATGCGGGAGTCGGCCAGTACATTTCCGGCAGCAAGGCTCATCTTATTAGATTTTTTTAGTTCCAAAACCCCTAAAGTATTCTTCCCCGAAATTCGATCCAGGGCGGCTTTAACTAAAGGGTCTTCCCATGCACCAAAAGGTTGTAAAGGAAGGTTATTCAGCTCCGCAATACTGATATCGGGATCTATACCAGCGCTATATCCTCCATTTCCGGCTGCATTAAACAATTTATAAACAATGGGGTGCATTTCCCAATTCACTTGCTTGGGTGTCCTTGCGTCATAAATTTTAAATGACGCTTCATCTTTGCCTCTTGTTTTTTCGCCGATCAGCACAACCTGTATATAGGGTTTCAAATTGTTGATCATCACTTCCGAAGCCGAAGCGGTTGCAGCTGTTCCTAAAATAAATACTCTTTTTAAATTCAGGTTAGATTGCAAAAGGGTATTAAAATTTACTGTACGATCAAAAGTGGCTGCATCCCCTAAAGATTCGGATCTGACACCTCCGTTTTTATTTCCTTTATAAGTGATAAAAGGAGTGGTATAATTTACCCCGGATGCAATCATGGTACAAAGTCCGGCAGCTTCGGCAACCTGCCCTCCTGAGTTATAACGAAGATCCAGAATAAGTTCTGTTACACCTGCAGTTTTAAAACCCATAAAAACATTGTAAAGCGAGGCGGCTAACCCCTGGCTAAAATCATATATATATAGATAGGCAATTTTGGAGCTGCCATTATCAGTAATATTACTTACCGCAGGTTGTTCAAACGTAAAACCAGCCGTTAATTCGGCAGAGCCAATATCTTTTAATTCAGCACCATTCACCTCGGCAAAAGTGATCGTTACCCGGGTGCCCGAAAGCAATTCCTGTTGTAAAGCCGCGGCATTTTCCTGGGTTATAGCCTTACCGTTAATTTTACTGATGTAATCACCACGTTTTAAACCAGACCTGGATGCGGGAGAATCGTTTAAAACCAGTTTAATTACTCCAAAAACCAGACCTGTATTTTTCTCTTTGATCGTTGTATAGTCGAATCCATATTGGCTCTTGTTAGTGGGGGCAACTGTTGATAGATCGCCTGGTAATAAAATGTAAGAAAAGCGATCGCTGGAGTTTCGTACCGCGGAGAAAAAATCCAACGGAGCCCGGTTAAGAGCAGGTTTAGCAGGCAGGCCATCGCTCCAATAATAATAACGCTTGAGGCTATCCAGTATCCAGGCATTTATATTTTCATTACTTCCGATGGGATAATTGGGAGAAGGCCCTTCTTTCTTACAGGAACCTTGTAAAATCAGAATAGATATCAGACAAATCAGGACGTAGCGACTTTGCTTATAAAAGTTAAAAAATGGCTGCATAATACTATAAAAGTATACTTGTCTTTAAGCAAATATACTTCTCCATTATTAATGGAGGATTAAGTTTCAACCATTATCAGTGTTAAGCTATATGGCTTCAGGGAGCATATTTTCTCATTTTTCGAAAATGTTGTTAAAAAATACTGGGCCCACCTTTATGATTTTCTGGTACGACAGTACATGACAGTTGGGTACAAAGTTGTTGTTAACTTACTCTTTTAACAAACCAGTTGTCCGCTGTTTTTTTAACTAATCTATAACGCCAGCAGCTTTATAAAAAGTAAATCTTATGAGCAGGAAAAATATTGTATCAGCTATGTTTTTATTGTTGTGCGTGTCTACGTGCGTATATGCTCAGCAAAAAAAATCATCAAATGAGAAATACCAGATAGCTGTTTATTATTTCCCGGACTATCATGTTGATAAGCGGAATGAAGTATACCGCGGAAAGAACTGGACAGAATGGGAGCTTGTTAAAAAAGCAAAGCCACGTTTTGAAGGACATCATCAACCCAAAGTTCCTTTATGGGGATACACCGATGAAGCCAATCCAGTAGATATGGCTCAAAAAATAAAGGCAGCCTCAACACATGGAATTAATGCATTCATTTTTGACTGGTACTATTACAATGATGGCCCCTTTTTGCAAAGGGGGTTAGAAAACGGATTTATGAAGGCTAAGAATAATAGTCTGATGAGATTTAGTTTAATGTGGGCCAACCACGATTGGCTCGATCTTCACCCATCTACGCATGGGAAACCTCAAAAATTGATGTATCCAGGTAAAATCACGCCCGAAACCTGGGATAAAATGACAGACTATATCATTACAAAATATTTTAAACATCCGTCTTATTGGAAAATAGATGGATGCCCCTATTTTTCGATTTATGATCTTGGAAATTTCCTTGGTAGCTTTGGGAGTCAAGAGGCAGCGGCGAAAGCTATTGCTGATTTTCGCGCTAAAACAAAAAAGGCAGGTTTTAAAGATTTAAATATTAATGCCGTTGTGTGGGGTAATACGATACTTCCCGGCGAGAAAACAATTACCTCTCCGGAAATTTTAATTAAAAATCTGGGATTCAATTCGGTAACAGACTACGTATGGATCCATCACGTTGTACTTAATAACTTTCCGACCAATGCGTATGATTCTGTAAAAAATGTATATTTTAAATATGCTTTAAATGCCTGTGAAAAATTTAATGTGCCTTATTATCCCAATGTATCGATGGGTTGGGATTCATCTCCACGCACTAACCAGGAAAATTCATGGGGAAACTTCGGATATCCGTATACACCAATTATTATTGGCAACACATCAGGGGCTTTTAAAAATGCGTTAATAGAAGCGAAAGATTTTATGGATAATCACCTCGCCAAAACTAAAATCCTGACTATTAACTCATGGAATGAATGGACCGAGGGTAGTTATTTAGAACCTGATACTTTAAATAAATTTGGATATCTGGAAGCTATTAAACAAGTATTTATGAACAAGCAAAAGTAAAATAGTACTAAGAGTAAAAACTTCACAGCTTTTTCAGGAATTTTATAATAAAAAACGCCGCTCTACTTTTTTTAAAGCGGCTTTGTAGCCCCTAAAAAGATCCCAAACTTATTTTCCCTATTAAACAACCCCTTTATTTATTAGGTCCGATGAACGCTAAATACAAGAAGACGATGATCGTTTTGGGTTAAATTTAAACATGTTCAAGTTGGTATACCGAAACTCGTCCGTCGGATTCCAGGAAGGCGCAATGATACCTCTTGGGTATTGCCACAATTGCGATGATTGTGTTTTCAGTGTCGATCAGACCTTCTGACGTAGGGCTCTCTTTACTGATATCATATACATTAGCGCGTTTTCCCCCTGCAATGACCAAACGATTATCGGTCATTAACCGGATATCCTGCCCCTCTATATCCTGCGCAAAGAAACGAGAGGCTTCACCCATCCCTTTCAAGGTTGGCGTTATCAATACCGAACCAGCTGTAGTCAACAGCGCGATCTTTAGCGCTGTATGCGGTCCGGTAACTGCCAACTTCAGGATTTGGGCGTCTATACTCAATACTTCAACTTGTCCTTCAGCATTGATCCGTAATAGGGTCTCGCCTTTAGCATAATAAAAATGCCCTTTGCGCCAAACCATCGCTGACGGGTCAAAGCCATTTTGACCTGGATTAACCCGATCATCAACGATGCCGATATCGATCGTGCGCAATAAGGCACCCGTGCTATGGAAATGGCTAAGCTGCAAACCATGGATCGTGAAATGCAATATACTTACGTCATTTTCTCCGTTGAGACAACAGGCAAGTGCACAGTCTGGCAAAAAATCGAGTGTTTGCAGCACCGCTTCCCGCTCAAAATAAGAATAAGCCCCCAGCTGCTGGTTCGTATGCATACTGATCTTTTCACCTACAATCAGGACCTGGTCAGATAAGCCCGGATCAGTCAGTAACGCCAAAGGCGGCGCATTATATCTCACTTGGAACAGGTATTGGTAGGTTTGTTTTCCTTCCCAGTTGCCCCTGAAAAAATGCAGGTCTCCATGCTGCTGCCCGATTGCCATGAGCTGATCATGATACGTAATGATAGCGTACCATTTGGTATTGTTCCGCAGCTGGATATAATCCGGTTTGGTATAGACCGGGGGTAATTGCAAGCGATGCTGGATAAACCGATTGGTATCCGCATTCAGTAACCGGTCTCCGGGTAAAAAGCTTCCCATCAACTTCAAGCCACTGGTATCACCTGATTCGACCTGTTGGTGTATGATTTCATAGGCGATACCCAACGAGGCCTCACTCAATTGCCGCTCCGGGTAACGTCGGTTCATATCCGCTAATACGGTTAGGAAGGACGTCCTTTTTAGTCGGGGTACGTGATGTGCATATACTTGTTTCACCTCGTGCGCCAGCTCCTTATTCCCGGTATCAAAGCGAAGCTCCAGGTAGGCGCTTAAACAAGCTTCAGGCTGCCCGGTATCCGCCCAGCCTTCCAATAATAAAGCTTCAGCATCTTCCTTTTGCAGCAATTTATCCAGGGTCAGAGTCGCCGCTTTCTGATAATCCTTAGCCTGCTTGAGCTCGACCACTTTTTCCCGGTAACAGGCTTCCGCTTTTTCCTCCCGGCCGATCATCCGGTAAAGGTCACCTGCTTTCTCGTGGTTGTTGAGCTGGATATAAATCGGAATAGCCTCTTCGAGCAATCCGCCTTTTTCCAGGCATTCGGCAGCCAAACGCTCGTTCTTGACGTGGTCGCGGTACAGCGCGGCAGCTTCCCGGTACATTTTCCCTTGTTGCAGGACATTAGCCGCTGCATAAAAATCACTCAACAAATGCGCGTGAATATAAGCCGCCCGTTTAAAATTCCTCTGCTCAACGGCTTCATTAGCGGTTTTGATATAGCGAACCCTTAATTGGGCGTTATAATTACTTAGATCCCAGCCGTCTACGCTACGGCCGCCACCCAGGTTGCGGATATTAAATTGCGTCTGGCGTCTGGTCAGTTTCCCCGATTGCGGAGCGCCTCCCCGGTTCAGGTACGGGCTACTGAGCGGAATCGCGTATTGCAGAGCCTCATCACTGTCCTTATCGAAAAGATCCATTAATCGCTTGAGTTCGGTATCCCTTTGTTTTTCAATATCGGCAAGTTTTTGACCAACCCATTGCTCCAGCTGTTGCAGCAGCCCGCCGGACGAGCTAGAACGAACAGAAGCTCCCGAGAAGAACCAGGAAAACGGCACAAAGATGGCTTTGCCGACCAGAGCTAGCAGGAGCAGTATATAAAGCCCCAATTGAACCAGCCAGTTCGTTGCCTGTTTACTATATTTCTGTACGCCAATTTTGTCTGGATCTGCGGAAGGGATCTCTTGAAGTGGCTTACTCCCCACGTCTTCTTTGATGGACTCCATCACATTTTCCGGTTCGTCTTCAATCTCGAGCCCGATCTGTTGCAGGGTGGGGGCCGGCGCCAGTCCCGGGTGCGCGAAACTCCAGTCTGACGGTCGGGGTGCAGGCAAATACACAAAAGAACCAAGTTCCACCTGGTCTTTGATTTCAAAACCTACCAGCCCGATACTTGGATGAAAGACCTGAATATCCCATAAGAGCAGGCCTTTAAGCTCATCTTCACTAACCACGGGCCACAGGTCTGCCTGTATGGGTACGTAGAGCTTATCTGCTATCTGCCCGTAGGGATAACGCACCAAAGCTTCCGGTGGTTGATGTGCGCCAAAGATCACGAACAGGCCCGATCCGCTATCGTCATCAATACTTCCCGGCATGACAAAGCAGGTCAAGCTGCGCAGATCAACCTTCCAGCTATCCAGTTCACGGAACCATTCTGCAGGCAATGCACCGGCTAGGAATGCACCGGCCAGGGGGTGTTTGCCATATTCATTATAACGGAGTGTGACCTGCATCTTATTTCAATTTTCGGATAAAAGGTTCGATATAGGCATCATAAAAATCCGCGGCCAGCATGACGTTCTTTTGCCGATTGCCGGTAAAATAAGACGAGCCAGCGATCTTACCATCAGCACTCCAGCAAGCGGTCGTTTTTTCGATCACCAGGATGATACTACTCTCGGGGATACGCGTATCTGAGCTTTTCAAATGTACTAATCCCCTGGAATCCAATACCGCCTCGCTACCGTCTGCCCAGCTAAATTTAGTGAACTTGATATAAGGTAAATGCGCGACTTCAATATTTTCCTGTTTGACAGGCTTGATGACCTCAAGCGAATTCAGACTGTTATCTTTCAGGCTGATCGTTCGCCCATGTTGGTCGAGGCGGATCTCACGCTGGTCAATATATAGCCTGCCCGACGTGTTTACATAAATGTTTTTAGCGGAATTGATTACACTGTATCCATTATTGATCAATTTCTTGATCTGGTTAAGCACATGAAAATGAGGAAGGATAGGTAAGGCTTTGAACAATTTCCAATCCATAGCTGTCGGCATGGTTTGCCCAGTCAACGGATCTACCGAGACAACGTCGGAAACACGTGCGATATGGAACAGACCGTTATCGAATTTCACTTCTTCGGCTTTGATATTATTTAATTCATGGATCATCAAGTTGTGGTTTTCCATATCCACCTGGTAGATCCTGAGGTAAGCTCCCGGCAAGTTTCTGATCAGGATAAAGAGATATGCTTTGACCTGCCCCCAGTAGCAGTCCCCCACATCAAGCTGATCGACGAGCTCCCTGGCACCATATTCTTTTTCTGCCCAGCACAATACCCGCCGGTCCTGCGTAATAATGGCCATTTGTCCGGTATTCAGTTTAAAGGTATTATTATGATTTAGCTTGATCTTGGAAGCAGGAAATAACAAAGGGAAATCCGTCTCAGATAACATCACCGGTAAGCCGGACAAGTTGTTCTTCCGCATTCCTGGACGTTTCCGGTTAAAGAGAGTTTCCTCGAGATCTATCAGGGCGCTGGCCGCTAATTTGTAACGTTTTCCCCGAGTCTCGTAAAGTGTGATATGCCCGTCCCGGCTCACCTCTACCAGATAGTCCAATTGTTCCTTGACGTGGGTAAAAGCCTCCATAAAAACGGGATCCTCGCGGTAATGAGGCCCGGTGATGAGGACATATTTTGCCCTCGCTGTAGCGATATCTGATACTAGTTTCTTAAGCTGCGCCCCACAGTTAAGCGATGGGTCCAATTGTTCTAACGTTGTTAAAATACCTTCTTTGGT
The DNA here is from genome assembly GCF_011089895.1 of Mucilaginibacter inviolabilis. Classification (NCBI taxonomy): domain Bacteria; kingdom Pseudomonadati; phylum Bacteroidota; class Sphingobacteriia; order Sphingobacteriales; family Sphingobacteriaceae; genus Mucilaginibacter; species Mucilaginibacter inviolabilis. The sequence continues at coordinate 278,990 of NZ_JAANAT010000003.1, read as the reverse complement.
ATGCAGTTCCATCGGGAAGGAACCCTTACCACCCAAAGCCCATGCATCCAAAGGATCTCGCTTCCGACCTTCACTAAAGGCCAAAGCTGCCGCAAGACCAAACACCCTGGGCATGCCCCACATTTTGAGGGTGGTATCCAGCAAAATATGCCATTCCTGGTTAGCCTGGTCAGGCATTTCTTCACGTTGCAGGAACAAGGCTTCGTTATTGGCAAGTCGCGCGGTGAGCAACAAGTCGTCCTGCGCCAGTTCGCTTAGTAATAATTTATCAAAATGCCCCCTGTTGCTAATATCGGAAACGCCGCCAATCGACTGTTCGCTGCTGCCGCTCAGGTGCATTGGGATATTTAATGCCGCGCTAATTTGGTGCGCCAACCGGGCCAGTCCGGCCGTCTTCAGGTCGGCGGCTAAAACCGCCATCAATTCGTCAGGAACAGGGGCAGGTAAGGGAATATCTGCTTTTATAGGGATTTTGGCGATTCCGGTCCGCAATTTCATTTCCAGCGCTGCCGTATCTTTAAACTGTCCCAGTGCAAGAGCCAGCGGTATCAAATCGGTTTGCAATATCGTAAACCCGAAATCAATGGTGCGATTAAAAATAAGCTCATCCAGCGATCCGTTACGGAATGTTTTCAGGAGGTTCTTGAGCGGTTTACCTGGCTGTTGCTTTGAATTTTCCAGCACTGCCTGGCATAAGGCAACGCGTTTGATTCCTGACCGGTATTCAAAAGGCAGGTCATTGATCAGCTTCATCAGGTCCTGTGTCCGCTCTGTTAATTCCTTGGCTATTGCATGTTCAACTGGCTTATATCCTGGAAGATAAGCTAGTTTATGCAGGTGTCCTGTAAGCTCGAATAACGTATCGTAATTATCCTTGCAGGCGCAAAGCAGCAACAACACGGTGCCGATGCCAATCTTGCCGGATATTTCAAGGGAATCTAAAATAAAGACAAGGTCTTCCCTGTAACAGATTGTGCGCCCGTTGGCAAACTCCAGGACATTTCCTTCTTCGGCCCATTTCCAGAAGTAGCCGTTCACCCCCTGGAAATAACGGATGGTTTGGATTTCCTGCTCAGTCATGGCCGATTTCTGTTAGGCGCACCGCGCTGCGTTGTGCTGGTTGAAAATGAGTAATCGGGATGCTCTGCCAGCTGCCATCAGGATCAAACAACATCATCGTTTCTTTTGGTACCTCGACGAGATGGGCCAGGCTCGGAGGGCACAAGTCGTAACCTGCGGGTAATAGCATTTGCTCTCTGGCCCAAAAAGTTTGTCCCGGTAATTGCGGTAAAGGGTGTCCAATGACTAACACGTCACCCTTTGCTGAAACGGCGAAACGCAATGGTTGCAATCGAGTACGGGTCGCAATTTCTGCATAGGTTTTCCAGCTATCAAGGTCAGTGAGCAAGGCAAAAACTTCCTGCACTGCTGCTGAACGGGACAAACGGATGGTCATGGGCAGGAACAATTTTCCCGGCATAGCCGAAACCGGTAACTCGATCGGGACGAAGGCTTTGATCGGTTGCCAATCTAACTTAGAGAGCTTACCGGTTGGCGTTTTATGCTGATCAGGAAATAATCGCTCCTGGGAATCGGCAGTATAACGATGCAAAACGGGCAAGGACGCGATATGTTTATCCGTGTTCATACCGATACCACGCAGCCAAATCAGCTCCCCGTCAGCAGCCGCTTTTAAGTCGGGGATGCCGCGTAGGTTACCCAACGTGTGCCTGTATTTGCTTTCCAGTACCAGGATTTTTTCCATTAGGCGGTGTGCATGATCTTTTTCCAAAGCTCGTCAATGGGCTTTTGAACATAATTGCGTTGCTCTTCGTTGCCGATCCAGCCACAGCGGCTGTTCAAGTGAGCGAGCCTGTCCTTAATGACAGACCGTTCAGCCATAGAAATTTCTTCCAGCCATTGCTGGCTGAGTTGCTCCACCTCGTTATATATCTCATCCGGGTTAGGTACAGAGTTGAGGGAGGCCCTGGGATGACTTGCTTCCTCTTTAACGCTCATGTCCACCACTGCACTAACGATATTACTGATGATCTCGCGCTGCTCTTCCGTATCCCAGATATGGCGCAAGACCCACAAGTCTGAAGCAATTGCTTTTTCCCGTTTACAGATCAGCGCGCTGGCAGCAATCAGCCTTTGTAGTTTAACTGCCCGTCGGTCGGATACGGCAAGGCCCGCATTACGTAGTTTTTGGATGAGCTCAATATAATCTTTGCGGATACCGCTCAGATCGATCAAGGAGGTTTGCTCCTGTAATTGCCTAATATCTTCAGTGGCGATACCTGGTTTATCTCCTGCGGTCTTTTGTTCGAGTATCCACCCAGCGTCAAGTAAAGCGTTGAGTTGTTGCGGGTCGACGTTATCGCATCGAACCCGAATCAAAAAGCGATCGAATAAGGCCTGCAGTGCCTCGTCCTCAGGTAAATGATTACTTGCGCCAATCACCATCAGAGCTGGTAATTGCCGGGTTTCCCTACCCCGGCGAAAGATCTTTTCGTTAAGGACCATGAGCAAACTATTCAAGATCGCACTATTGGCGTTCAGTAATTCGTCCAGGAAGATCAGCGAAGCCTCCGGCAGCATCCCTTCCGTGTTGGTCACGAGCTCCCCATCCCGCAATTTGCGAATGTCAAAGGGGCCGAACAATTCATTGGGCTCGGTAAACCGTGTTAGCAGGTACTCGAAAGTCTTACCGTCGAGCAACTTGGAGAGTTCCCTTACGGTCGCGCTCTTTGCGGTACCTGGAGGGCCTAACAGGAACAGATTCTCTCTGCCCGCCAGACAAATGCCCATCAGATCGATGATCTCGTCCTTGCCGACAAATAACTCTTTCAGGTGCCGTAAAACGGCCTGGAGTTTGTCGACAGTCACAAATTCTTGGGTAGTATTCTTAGTCATGTTTAGTTAATTCATTGAGTTCAAGCCCTGGCCAGAATTGCTCCTGGTACAGGCCCATTGTTTCTCTCAGCACGGTTAGCTCTGCATCACCGAGGCGTATTAGATCCCGGTGTGCGATAATACGGTCAAGATAAATGGTTTTCAAAGCAGGGCTATTTAAGATAGGCCGCGTATCTACATTGGTTCGGATATTCAGCCCTACAGAGGACAAAGGCCAGGCGGCCGCTGTTTCTTTTAGATTATGCACCAGTGGATCGTCCGGCGAAATCCTGCTGCTAAATTTTAATAATGGCCCGAGGTGACGGAAGAGCAGATCGGCGGACCAGATCGCCGAGGCATCGGCTACACCCGTATATCGTCGCAAATTGGTGTCCATGCTGTTCGCGTCTAGTTCCCTCAACAAGACGAACTGGATAGAGCGGTACAGGTATTGAGCCGCCCAAAGCGCTGTTTCCTCGTTCAGATCAGGTAATCCGGCCGGCATTTCCAGGCGCTCACTTCGATCAAATTCAGCGAGCAGCTGAGTTGAAACCTCTAAGTCGGAGGCATCAAAATCACAAATGGTTCGAGATACCCTGACCTTGCCATCACTGAACAGATTGTTTAAAAATTTGCTGAGCTGCATGATGCTTAAAATAAACGAATAATTTTGGCTTTAGCAAACAACAAGCAATACCTAATTGCAGTCCTCTCGATACTATAGTTTTTTTTAGTACACTTAATTCATTAAGCCTATTAAATCATCGTCATTCAAGCAGGATGAATTTTTAGCATGAATAAACCCTTTATCATAAGTTTTGTATAAACTATTCCTGATTAAAAAACAATTGGGGTAAAGAACACTTGGTTCAATTTCTTTTCAGATAAGGCAAGCGGCTCAAAAGCGTTTATCCAGGAATATAAGATAAATCCCGTTTCCTGATATTTATCTTATATTCAAAATAGCGAAACTCCCTTTTACCAAAAACTATATTCAGCGCCTATCCGGATTTCCTTCGAGAATCTGATTTTACAAACGATGGTTAGCGCGAAAGAAAATTTCGCAGGACGCCGACCAGGACATCAATCGGGCCACCAGGTGCTTGTTGTCGTATTGTACGCAAATGTGAGGCTTTGCCCTTGCGCCGTCAGCGTATTGGGCCCGGTTATATTATTTACCGTGACCATATTGCCAACGTTAACCTTGACGACGGTCACCCTGAAACCCGCAAAATCAGGAGCGATTGGCAGGGTAATCGCAAAACCCGCGACTGTAGCGTCCACGTAAATGAGCAGCGCTGCCTGTTTACCAGAGGCGAAATCTGCGGAAAGGACGTTGTAGGCTGCGCTCTTAAACAATATATTTTCTTTGACTGGAAAATGATCCAAATAGATCATATTGGAATTCACACCTGTTCCGGTATACAGGCTGCTGTAAGTACCGACAATGTCGCCTGTAGAGAGCACAATATTATCATTGTTATTTAGCAAAGCGTAGATATTTAAGGTATGTGTGGCATCAAGTCCTGTCGTTCCTGTGATATGGATATTATTCCGGTTTACCACTGAATATTCAATGTCCGCTAATGTGATCAGGTTTATACTTTGGCTTATAGCAACATTGCTTAAAGTAATATGATTGCCCGATATATCTATATTGCTCGCTTTTAAACTATTGGAGGTGTTCCCCTGGACATATATCGCTCTCTGCGCAAGAAAATTCTGCCCCTTGCTATCCGGGGGAATTCCCTTTTGTGCCAGGCTGATATTGTTATTGGCAATCCGCCAGTTTGTGAATTTCACTGGAAAATTACTAGGAACGGTATTTACGACACAAGTTTTTGAATAAAGGGTGCCGTAACAAAAGATTCCGTAAATCGTGTTGATGATGACGTTGTTGCTGATATCGGCATTGACAGCATCACACCTGATCCCGTACCGGCCAAAATCAATACTGAGGTCATACTGAATGACATTGTCCCTGATGATCGTCGGGTAGGTTTGTGGATTCAGTGCGTCGCAATAAAGATTTGGAGTGATAAATATCGATTCCTGTGAAAAGTTTCTGATGGTATTTGAAGCGACTGTAATACCACTTGGGTCTCCGATGATAAAGCCGTCCAGGGCAATAGGTGGGGCAACAGGTGTTGTTGCGCTGTATCCATCCGCATAACACCCGGTCACCGTAGGATTGATGTTAATGCCATTTTCGTTTGAGGTGAAATTGATATAAACTGCCGGATAAACGGTATTATCGTGGCGCGCATCATCATGCCCCCTGGGCGAGTAAAAACTGCATTTGCTGATCAGCAGCTGATTTGTTCCGTTGACAAGTATCGCCGTACTAAACCCGGTAAAGCTGCAATTGATGATCTGCATGTTACTATTTTGGATACCTTTCCCCGGCATAATAGTAAGACCGTTAGTAAACGTCTGAGTTATACCATGTGTGCTTTCAAACGCGATATTACATATCTTCAAGCCTTTGAAACCTGCAACAAATCTGATCAGCGTGTACCCGGTATCTGGCGTGCCTTGACCGGTAAAATCAGAAGTGATTTTGGTACCAGGCTCCCCGGTTATCTCCAGCCCGTTAAGCAAATTATTTCCGGTAACAATGAGGCTAGTGGTTTGCCCAGGTTGTACAGTTGGAACGTAATAAGTCCCTTTCGGTATGAAAAGTGTCCTGCCAAGCACTACAGCTGCATTGATGGCATTTGTCAAAGCCACCCTGTCATCTGTTATACCGTCACCTTTTGCGCCAAACCATTTGGCATTTAAAAATCCATCGTAAACTCTTTTCCAACAGCCCGAAGGCCCCGGGATCATGGTTCCTCCATTGTTGGCCCCGGTTGTATTGTCCCAGTAAAAGAACCCCTGCCCCCCGTCCCCGATAACATCATGTCCTTGAATGTAGACGAATTCGTTTCCGGTAGTGTAACTGAATGTGGCTAAAGCCTGAAAATTTGAAACTGTTGCCATAAGATAAATGTATTTTAAAGAAAAATTTGATAGCGGTTGGGATTATTATTTCGATTTAAAGACTTTGTTTTGAAATTATTATCTCGGTCTGTTTCAAGCCTTATATAATAGCTGCATCTTATTTTTTTATAATCAAATCCTCTTTAGCAGCCCATAAAGCTACATCCTGCTTAGTCAATGCAGCAGCCATCAAGTCGGGAAATTTGTCTGGCGTGCAGGCAAAAACCGGAACTCCCAGGTCTGCCAGGAATTGTGCGTTACGGTGGTCATAAGAAGGAGCGCCACCGTCATTCAATGCCAAAAGCACTACTAACTGAACGCCCGCGGTAACCAGTTCAACAGCACGGCGGCGCATTTCATCAGCGTTGCCGCCTTCGTACAGATCGGTAATCAGCACCAACACCGTATCATTAGGCTTGGTCACTATTTGTTGGCAATAAGTTAGGGCTGCGTTGATATCGGTACCTCCGCCAAGCTGCACGCCAAAGAGCAGTTCAACCGGATCTGTTAATTCTTCTGTCAAATCCGCAACCGCGGTATCAAAAACCACCATTTTTGTTTTGATGGCAGGTATAGAGGCCATCACACTGCCAAATATACCGGAGTAAACTACAGATGAACCCATGGAGCCGCTTTGATCCAGGCACAGGATTACATCTTTTAAGGAAGACCGCTTGCGGCCATAACCTACCCTATTCTCGGGAATAACCGTTTGGTATTCGGGCTGGTAATGCTTCAGGTTCTTTAGTATAGTAGCACCCCAATTAATTTCGTTATGGCGCGGCCGTGTGTTCCTGATACTCCTGTTCAGGCTGCCGGTAATGGCCTGACGGGTTGGCTCGGCCAGTTTTTTGATCAGCTCGTCAACCACTTTACGTACTACTTGCCTGGCCGTATTTTTGGTTTTGTCGGGGATCACCCGGCTCAGCGTCATTAAAGTGGCTACCAGATGCACATCGGGCTCAATATTTTCCAGCATCTCTTTTTCAAAGAGCATCTGGGTTAAGTTAAGTCTTTTCAGCGCGTCCTGCTGCATCACCTGCACTACGCTCGATGGAAAAAAAGTGCGGATATCGCCCAGCCACCGGCTCACATTAGGCGACGATGCTCCCAGCCCCCCGCTCTTATCACTATCATATAAAGCCTCAAGCGTACGGTCAACTTTCAGATCGGCTTCATCCAGATCAAACTGTGTTCCTTCCTGCTTATGTCCGCCCAGGATCAACCGCCATTTGCGCAGATGCTGTGATTCAATTTCCATTTGATTCTGTCTGATGCGTAGTTAAACCTAATAATTCTATGATTACCGGTAAGCCTTGTATGGCCCGGTTGGTATCAAAATTTGTAATTGTGGTGGCGTGCTGGTGTCCGGCAGTCCCACCCGTACGTACTTTTTCTCCGAGTTTTCGTCGTTCCGGGCCGGTGAAGTTTGAAAATGTTCGTCGCAATAATGGCAGTACCTGCATAAAAACATCTTCGCTTAAGGTTGAAACCCAATTGTCAATTACCTGCCACAAATCCTGATCCAAAAGCAATACAGTTCCGCTGCCCTTCAAAAAACCCTCCAGCCAGGTTGCCGAAACAATAGGCGCGTTCGCGGCAGACATAGCGTAACCAAAATATTGTATAAGCTGATCGCCGCTTAGTAATTTACCATCATTAAGCAATCGCGTACTATAGCCCGCAATTACCGGGGATGCATTTTTATTACTGGCAATCACCTGTAAGGTTTGCTGCCAACCCAAGCCGTTTTCAGGTTCCTGCAGCAGGTTAATACCATCGTTCAGTTTATAAAATAGGTCAAGCAATTTTTGGGAGGCATCATCATCAATAGCAACACAGGCATTGGGCAAACTGATACAGATACGAGTAATGATGCTGCGTATAATGCTTAATACCACCGTTGCATCGGTTTTGCGTACATTACCATAACGAGCCACGGTAATTAGCCCCGGTACTATCTCCATTAATTCGATCACATCTGCCGAGGCGGCTGCCAAGTTATTTAACCGGAGTATCAACACCTGTATAGCTTCAGGCAATTCAGCCGGAATGCTTTTTTCGAGCAAATTACTGATTACTTTCAGATCGGTTGTCTCATTGGCCCGATTCAATATGCTGTTGGCGGCTGCTTCTACCACGATATTGCCTAAATTACCACGCTCAATGATTTCAACAGAGTAACCCGGGTCCCATTGCAGGCGCCATTGCTCTTTAAAAGTTCCTTTACCCGCTACATATTGCTGTCGGCCCCATTCAATACCCAACAAGCTAAGCCTGTGCAAAAACACGCTCCGCTCCAGGTCGGTATCTTTACGCAGATCAAGCGTGTAATCTTTAAAATCGGCAGTGGCGGGCAGTCTTAATTTCTTTTGTAGTTTTTCAATATCCAATTGCAAGGGCGGCTTGGGTATCTCCGGAGGTACTTCACCTATCTGGTGACCTATAATAAGTTCATTATGCACCAGTTGCAATAAAATATTTTCGCCATTGCACAACACGCTCAGCGTTGCCTCATTGAGTTCTTCCAAACCAGCCTTTGGCAAGCCGCGCAAGGAAGCCAAGGAACCCGCCAGCCGTACCGCTTCGATAATATGCGCAACCGAGGTATCCATCTGCTGCTTGCGGAACAGTTGAGCAATATGGGCCATCCATAAAGTACCATCATCATGTGGATGCTGCCAAATATGATCATACCATCCCGGTGAATTGATACCGGCACCATAACCACTACGAAAACTTAAACGGTTAAATGTCCAGGGGATCCAGGTGCATTCTGTTTTTACCTTAGCTAAGCCTTTTAACAGTTCATTATCCTCTTTTGGCGATGATTGTTTTTGTAACGCGGGTACATGCCATGCCCCGCAGATAACTGCGATGGTATGGAACATCTCCTTTTCGGCCTGCCGGATAGAGCGGCGCATATAGGCCTCGCGTAGCTGTTCAAGTTTTTTATCTTTTGGAGGAAGATTTTCGCGCAGAGCCTGCATAGCTTCAGCTACGGCGTCAAATACCTCGTCGTTATTTAAACGGTACTCAAAAGTATGTTCCCACCATTTTTCATCATCCGTAAAACCGGCAGCATCTGATAAATAGCTGATCGGGTTTTTATGGAGCTGTTCATAAGATTGTGCTTCAAGGTTGATATGATCGGGATCCGCTTCCGTGTCCTGCTCCTGCTTCTCATGAGGTTCTTTCTCTATCAGCATTTGGTTACCCGCCGGCAGATCCATAAAACGCGCATGGATATTTTGCTTACGGGCATACAATATAGCCTGCCATTCGGGTGAAAATTCGGCAAAGGGATAAAATACCGACCGTTGCGGATCGTCAGGCTGGTAACAAAGTAAAGCAACCGGCGGTTTTAAATCTTCATGGCCAACCCATTGCAGCATCGCATCAGCTTCGGGCGGACCTTCAACCAGTACGATATCCGGCTTAACCGATTCCAGAAAAGCTTTGACATTTCTGGCTGATCCGGGCCCATGGTGCCTTATGCCTAATATATTAATTGCCATTGCTGATCTGCTTTGTATTATAAATCGCGGCAGGCACGGTAAATGTCGCTCCAATCATTACGGGTTTTCACCACGGTTTCCAGGTATTCCTGCCAAACCAACTTATCCTGTACAGGATCTTTAATTACCGACCCAATGATGCTTGCAGCCAGGTCAGCTGCCTTTAGCTGGCCATCACCAAAATAAGCCGCCATGGATAAACCACTGTTTACAACCGAAATGGCTTCGGCTGTACTTAGTGTACCAGTAGGTACTTTGATCTTGGTTTTGCCATCAAGGGTTACGCCGCTCCGCAATTCCCTGAAAATGGTCACAATTCTACGGATCTCCTGTAATGCAGGTGGCTCAGCCGGGAGCTCCATCACTTTTTCAAAACTCTCCACCCGGCGACGCACAATATCTATTTCTTCATCAATCGAATCAGGCAAAGGCAATATTACGGTATTGAACCGACGCTTGAGCGCGCTTGACAATTCATTTACGCCTTTATCGCGGTTGTTGGCGGTGGCTATTACGTTGAACCCTTTAATGGCCTGCACCTCTATATTCAGTTCAGGAACAGGCAAGGTTTTTTCGGACAGGATGGTAATCAGCGTATCCTGCACATCGGCACCAATGCGGGTTAATTCTTCCAGACGCACGATCTTTCCATCTTTCATGGCCCGCATTACCGGGGTTTCTACCAGCGCACCCGCCGAAGGCCCTTCTGCTATCAGGCGGGCATAATTCCAGCCATAACGTACCGATTCCTCACTGGTACCCGCCGTACCCTGTATAATAAGGGTTGAATCGCCACTTATACCGGCGGCCAAATGCTCGCTTACCCAGCTTTTTGCAGTACCAGGTAAACCATACAATAATAAGGCACGATCTGTTGTGAGGGTTGCCACTGCAATCTCCATCAGGCGGCGACTACCAATATACTTGGGCGATACCTCAAATCCGTTTTTGAGTTTACCTCCTACTAGATAGGTAACTACTGATTGTGGTGAAAGCACCCAGTTTGCCGGACACTTGTCATTATCCTGTTTTTTAAGTTCTTCCAGTTCCTGTGCAAATAATTGCTCTGCATGTTGACGTAATAGCTGTGACATGTTAAGGTATTTATGCGTTAAAAGCTTTAAGCGTTTGATATTTTAAGCTCAGTAATTTAGTTAAATGATCTCTGCTTTTTTCCCAGGTATTTTGCAGGCGGGGATCTTTTGGCTCAAATCTTTCAAGCTGCCTCATAATACCTGCCGGTATAAGTTTTATGTTTTTACTAAAAAATACGCGATTATATTCATAAGGACGATCAGCCATGTATCCCATGATGGCTTTGGTTAATTCCATGCTCCACTCTTCCCTGCAGGTTAAGGCGGCATTCATGGTGTTTTGTGCGTCATTGGTAAAAAAGCGGAGTATATAATTATCCCGTTGTTGCACTGGTAATTTGTTGATAAAATCAACATGAAGCTCGGGGTAATTTAATAAATACGGAATCCAGTTATCGGCATTAAAGTTGGTTACAGCTTTAACCAAAGCGCCCATCTGTGATAAGGCGTGCTTTTCAAAATAGGATACTACTTCTCCGGGGCTTGCATCAAATTGCTTTTCCCAAAAGGAGGGGGGGACAGCTGCAATTAACTGATAGATGATAAAGCCTTCGTCAGAAGTTGAACTTTTTTGCCCGGCTAATTTTTCTATCCCAGATTTAAAAATGCCTTCGTCTACCGTAGCTGGCAATTTTTGCTGAATAGAAACCTTATTCATCATCCCTAATAAAGCTTTTTCCTTTTTCAGGATGACTGATTGTTTTAGCAGCTCTTCGTATTGATCAACAATAGATGACCCGGGTATCATTTTAAGCAGTGCCAGTGCCTCATCCTTAACCTTCTGACCTTTTTCAATGAGCAGGCTTTCCAGCCAGGGCAGATCAGCAGGTGTCCGGTTTACTCTTAATGTTCTGAGCAACTCGACCTTATTGGCCGCTGTTTCCCACTCCCAGGTTTGCTGTATCCATTCCCTTGCCTGTTCGGGTTTTCGTTGCCGGATCTTTTTAAGTAGCTCGATCCTTTCCGCAGGCTTTCCGTTTTTCCAAATTTCTTCATCCGGAAGCGAGTTGAAATAATCCCAGGCCGGGTTTAGCTGGCTTAACCATAATCCACGGTTACCACTGCAAGCAATGGCTAATGATTTTAATGAAGCATCCTTTTCTGCCTTATCTAAAACTATGGGTAAAACCTCCGGCAACATCAAACGGCCGCTCATGCTACAATGACTCATCCATAATTCCAGAAGAGATGTATTATCCTCATGGAGGATATCAATTAAAACATTTGCCGCTGCTTCAATACAATACGGAGTGGTTTCCTCCGGAGCAATAGTTGCAGGCAGATCTTTTTGTTGAAACGGTTTAAACCCGCATTGACGGTAATTATAAATTACGGAGGCTTTTTGTAAGAACTTTGACTCTTTATCCAACAGCTCAATAGCATCAACCATTTGAACAATTTCAGATACCCCATCCGGCAGATCAGGGTTACCAGGCATGGGTTTATCTGTACCCAGCATAGCGGTATTAATAACGTAGTCCCAGGCTTTCATCAGATGGTTTTATAATTGTTTTGATGCCAAACGCCCAATGGGCGGTACTCGTTTTCTTTACCGATGATGGTCATGGTTAGGGGCTGCCCACCACTCAGGGCCATAAGTTGCCATATATTTTTAAAGTCTGAAGCGATGCGGCATAAACAACCTTCCTGGTCCTGCAGCCACCATTGTTTTTGATATTGTATCGGTTTTAAAGCCGTTACGACCAATGGCATTGCGTTTCTGAAGGGTAACCTGCTGTTTAACTCTGTTTCCTGCTCTGCTACTTGGCTCCAGTCTGCAAAGGTTTTCATATCAAGCGTAGAAGCACCTTTTGTAATGATATGATTTTTTATGATAGCCCGATAAGGCACTACTGATGGGAAATAGACCAGCTCGGCATCAAGATACATGCCTGCGCTTAGTGACAACTGGCCAACCTGCCCGCGTGCAATAAATTGTAAAACAAGCGCGTATTGGTTGCCGCTTAAATTATAAAGCCAGTTTTGCTCTACAATGATCTGCTGTTCATCGCGGGCTTCTTTGCCTATCACCAGCCAGGTACCGGTAACCCCGGTTTGTTTTTTAAGTTCATCCTGGTTAAAAGTAAAACCAATGGCCGAACGTACATCCTGCTGTAATAATGGGTTAATATTGTGCAAATGCTGATAACTTTCTGCCACCAGGTATAAGTGTAGTAGTTTATCCATAAAGCCACTTTGCCAACCTTCGTTCCAAAAATTAGTTACCCCAAGATTTTTGACCATCGCCGCCAGCCCGGAAGCTTGCGCATCAATCATGCGGCGGGCCATGTTATCCCAGTAATTTCCGTCTTTTTCGGGGATGGTCAAAATACCATTACGAACAATATCTTTTATCCAGATCAATAACTCACTGATACCCGCGCCTACTCTTTGCTCTCGCGATTGCTGACGTTTGGCCTGAGCGGCTTCGTCAATGGTTTTTTCTGTTTTTTCGGCTTTTTTCTCTTCTCTATCAGATCGCTTGCTGATCCAGTCGTTCACCCAGGCAGGCATATCTTGATCAGTAAATAATTCCGGCTGGCGTGCACATAAAAGTAACAGACCGAGACCGTGTTTACACGGGAATTTACGACTTGGGCAAGAACATTTGAAAGCGATAACCGTGAGGTCAACCTGGGTTTGATAGGGTTTGCTGCCACTTCCCTGGCACTCACCCCAAAGTGCCAGTCGGTTCATTCCTTTGGTAACCCACTTGGCAGCTGCGGCCAAATCGCGCCCGGATTTTTTTGAAGCCTCATCAGGCGCTAGTGCGTATATCTGGTCTTCTGTTAGCTGCAAAACGGTTTAATTTATTGTGAAAAAGGAGCACTTCGTTTAGCGCTAAAAATAGGATAAAATTTAAATATCTGGTTGGAATTGTTTATTAAAACAATGTTGAAAATTATTTGTGAAATTGCCAAACTGCAATCGACTACAGCTCATTAGAATACCACTTCGGGATCCGGACTGACGTCTCTATAAGCTTGTTGGTTTATAAATAAAAATAGCAAATCCTGTAAATCGTATCATGGAAGAACCAATCAATTTCAACCACGAAATGCCCTACGACCTCGCCTGGTCTAAGCAAAACCCTTTCGCTCTGCGCCCTTCCTTTTACATTACAAATTATGATGTCAAAGATGAATATTCACTTTCCGAAAGCTGAAATATGAAGTCGGGTAGAAACCATTTTAGGTTTCTATTTACTGATTGATTTAAAACACTTGTTTCCATGTGGTATAATTTCGTCAAATTGTTCGCCAGCATTGTTTTATGTCCGCGGATATGATAGATTTTATCGATGATGATTTCATTATCGAATAAAGTATGTAAGTTTTTTATCACTACCGAAGTTCTTTACGAACAGACAATAAATAGTTTTAATGATTAGTAATTAGAACAAGGCAGACGGCTTCATTTCACCACGCGAACACCGAAAACGTGGATTAAATAACCTCATATGCACTTTTTTTCGAAAGAAAAAATTCAGGAAAATCTTCATTAAAATATCGAACACCCTTTTGGGACTTAATCGAATTTTCATGATAATCAAAAGGCTGGGTACACACAAAAGGAAACACACAATTATGTATGTTCCCTTAAGTAGCCGAAAAGCCGCCTAATAGCAACACGTTTGAGCGTAATTTACTGCTGATTCGACTATGGGCGATGAATATGGATCGCTCAAATAGCGTTTAATCAGTTGTTCAGAAGTCTCTGTGACTGTCAGTTTTTGTAGAATAGCCATACTTAACTATGGCAGATAAGCCAGTATTTACCTAATTTTACGTTCTTAAATACAAAACCAATTGACAACACAGGAATTCATTGCCGCGGCATTGCTGGAAGATGTGGGCAGCGGAGATTACTCTACATTGGCCTCCATACCAGCGGGCGCAAAAGGTAAAGCAGTACTTAAAATAAAGGAAAACGGCATATTGGCTGGCATGCAGGTGACGCAGGATATCTTTCATCATCTGGAAGGAGATGCCAAATTTACTCTTTATAAAAAAGACGGAGATCCGGTAAGCAATGGCGAAACAGCGTTTACCGTTGAGGCCAGTGTGCATACCATACTGAAAGCCGAGCGACTGGTGCTCAACTGCATGCAGCGGATGAGCGGCATTGCAACCCTCACCAACAGATATGTTGATAAAATAAAAGATTATAAAACCAGAATACTCGATACCAGGAAAACCACCCCGCTGTTCCGCGAATTTGAGAAGCAGGCCGTACGCATAGGCGGCGGGTACAATCTTCGTATGGGGCTGTACGACATGATCATGCTCAAGGATAATCACATAGATTTTTGTGGGGGTATTGAGCTGGCCATACAGAAAACCAACGAGTACCTGGCGGCCAACAACCTCGACCTGAAAATAGAAGTAGAGACCCGCAACCTAGATGATGTACGCCGTGTGCTGGAAACAGGTAACGTATATCGCATCATGCTCGATAACTACTCGCCGGAACTACTGGAAGAGGCTATTGAAATGATAGGCGGCAGGTACGAGACCGAAGCATCGGGCGGCATCACCCTCGATAATATCATATCTTATGCACGCACAGGTGTCGATTATGTATCGTGCGGCGCTATCACCAATCAAGCGGTGAGCATGGACCTGAGTTTAAAAGCACAACTGGCATGACGAAGAAACACCACAAACCATAAGATGAACATTTCTATTTAAAATTTCTATTCTTAGTTCGTACGGGAAGTGAGCTTATTTAGTTTCCCCACTTCCTGTGCGGTTTTCAGTTCTTTTTAATTGGTGAACACCACGAATAACGTAACCAGTTAAATATCTCATTCCCGCTTTCTGTAGTTTCCAAACTACGGACCACTCCACTATGTCTGGAGACTTCAGTCTCCACCACTGTTTGCAAAAGCGGTTAGAAACACAAAAGCCGCTCTACTTTTGCAGAGCGGCTTCGTAGCCCGTAGGGGAATCGAACCCCTGTTTCTAGAATGAAAATCTAACGTCCTAACCCCTAGACGAACGGGCCATTTTTATTTATTTTCCCTTGTTTTGGGATTGCAAAGATATAGCTTTACTGATAAATTAAAAATAAAATTTAAAAAAAATATTTTAGCTATAAATACAGCCTGTTTTAAAGAGGTTTCAAACAAAATCGTTCTTTTATCCTTGTAAATCTTTGGCATGTTAAAGCTATCTTTATAAATAAATAAAACATACTTTATGAAAGCAATCTGGAACGATCAGATCATAGCCGAAAGCAATGATACTATCGTGGTCGAAAACAATCACTATTTCCCTAAAGAAAGTGTCAAAAACGAATATCTTGAAAATACGGATACCCATACCACCTGCCCATGGAAAGGGCTGGCATCTTATTATACCTTGAATGTTGATGGTAAAAAAAATCAGGATGCCGCCTGGTATTATCCACAACCCAAAGAGGCTGCCAGTCATATTGCCAATTATGTGGCCTTTTGGAAGGGCGTTAAAGTAGCCGAATAAACATGAAAAAATACGATGCCATTATCATCGGCGCCGGACAGGCGGGCGGCCCGTTGGCCAAAAAACTGGCTAACGCAGGCAAAAAAACCGCCATTATTGAAAAACGGTTTTATGGGGGCACCTGCGTAAATGATGGCTGTACACCTACAAAAACCATGGTGGCATCGGCAAAAGCGGCATATATGGCAGGCAAAAGCGCAGAGCTTGGCGTATTGGTAAAAAAGTTTTCGGTTAATATGCCCCAAATAAAAAAACGCAAAGACGAAATCGTACTTCGTTCGCGCAACGGGGGCTTGCACGCTGCAGAAGAGACCCCAAATTTGGATGTACTATTTGGCGAAGCTACTTTCACTGATCATAAAACCATTTCGGTAAACTTAAATAGTGGTAAAAAACAAACCCTGCAAGCCGATCTTATATTTCTTAATCCGGGAGCCAAACCTTTTATACCTGCAATAGAAGGCCTACATGATATTGATTACCTGACATCAACAACTATACTTGATCTGGATTACGTTCCTGAGCATTTATTGATATTAGGCGGTAATTATATCGGTCTGGAATTTGGCCAAATGTTCCGCCGGTTTGGGGGCAAGGTTACTATACTGGAAAGATCAGCCAGGATTGTATCGCGCGAAGACGAAGACATCTCTGCCGAAATGCAAAAAATACTGGAAGCAGAGTCCATTACTATCTATAATCAAGCGCAGGCTACCGGATTCAAGCAGAAAAAAGGAGGCAAAATAACTGCCACTATATCTGTAAATGGTGAAGAAAAAAAGATCAAATGCACTCATGTGCTAGTTGCAGTTGGTCGTACCCCTCAAACAGAAGCGCTTAATTTACCTAAAACAGGAGTAACTACGGATGAAAAAGGAAATATTAATGTAAATAGCAAGCTGGAAACCTCCACACCAGGCATCTATGCTCTTGGTGATGCAAAGGGAGGTCCGGCTTTTACACATATCTCCTATAACGATTACACCATTGTTTACCGCAATCTGATCGAGAAACAAAATCTAAATATAAACGATCGTCCGGTGCCTTACTGCATGTTTACCGACCCGCAACTGGGCAGGGTAGGGATAGATGAAACCGAGGCTAAAAAACAGGGATTGAATTACAAAGTAGCCAAACTACCCATGGCTCACGTAGCCCGTGCTATAGAAACCGGCGATACACGTGGCTTTATGAAAGCTATTGTTGACCCCAAAACAAAAAAAATATTAGGCGCCACTGTTTTAGGCCCCGAAGGCGGCGAGATCATGACTGTATTGCAAATGGCGATGGAGGGCGGCATAACCTATGACAGGATACGTTATTGCGTGTTTGCTCATCCCCTGTATTCCGAATCATTAAATAACCTGTTTATGACCCTGGAGGATTAGCCCCCGCTTATGATAAAGGTTAAAGACATAAGCAAACACTTCGATAAAGTTAAAGCAGTTGATAGCATTAGCTTTGAAGTTCAGGAAAAAGAGAACCTCATTTTGTTAGGAACCAGTGGTTGCGGCAAAACCACTACGCTTAAAATGATCAACCGGCTTATTGAGCCAACCTCGGGCAGCATTTTCATCAACGGAAAAAACATCGCAGACGAACAACCTGAAACGCTAAGGCGCGGCATTGGTTATGTTTTACAAAATAATGGTCTCTTTCCGCATTATACCGTGGCCGAAAATATAGCTGTAGTACCTCAGCTGCTAAAGTGGGATAAAAAGAAAATAGCTGATCGTACCGCCGAGCTGATGGAGAAACTGCACCTCAGTTCCGATTACCTGCACGTTTACCCCAATGAATTAAGCGGTGGCCAGCAACAACGTATTGGCCTGGCCCGGGCTTTAGTATCTGATCCTCCTGTTTTGTTGATGGATGAACCTTTTGGCGCTTTGGATAATGTAACACGGGCCGCTATTCATAAAGAGTTTAAAGCACTTGACGAGTTGAAGAGAAAAACCATTATTATGGTTACTCACGATGTGCAGGAAGCTTTTGAGTTGGGCGACAGAGTATGCCTTATGGACCAGGGAAAGATCATACAATCAGGCACACCTGCTGATTTGCTGTTTAAACCAGCTAATAAATTCGTGAAAGATTTTTTGAAAGACCAACGCCTGCAACTGGAATTTAAGGCGATACGGCTACTGGATATTTGGGATCTATTGCCCGATCTCCACAAAACCGACCACCCACCCACAATATCTGCCAATACAGATCTTTGGACCGGCCTCGAACACTTCAAGTTTACTGATTCAGAAACGATCAGCATCGACAAAGACAAAAACGAAATAAAAATCGTTGGATTTGAGCAGCTCATGTCGGCTTTCAACCAATATAAAAACAAGCAAGGGCATGAATGAGCATCAGCAAACCTTATTGGAGTTTATGCAACAACAGGCCGATAAACTGGCTGTTCAAACCATGCAGCATATTGGGCTTACCTTTATATCGCTCTTTTTCGCGGTGCTGGTGGGCTTGCCTCTTGGTATTGTTATCGCCCGCAAAAGAAAACTGTCCGGCTCCATTTTAGGCTTTGCAGGGATACTGCAAACTATTCCGAGTATAGCTTTACTGGGCTTTATGATCCCTCTTTTAGGAATTGGCCCCAAACCGGCTATCGTTGCTTTGTTATTATATGCCCTTTTACCCATTATTCGCAATACTTATACCGGCATTACCGGAGTAGATGCCGCTGTAAAAGAAGCCGCCGTGGCCATGGGCATGAGTAAATGGCAAATCCTATTCAAAGTAGAGCTTCCGCTGGCTATGCCGGTTATTTTAGCCGGTATCCGCACTGCTACGGTTATTAATGTGGGCGTGGCAACACTGGCGTCATTCATCGCAGCGGGTGGCTTAGGCGAGTTTATTTTCGGTGGCATATCGCTCAACAATACCAATATGATCCTTGCAGGGGCCATTCCGGCAGCTTTACTGGCCATTATTTTCGATTTTCTTTTATCACTGGTACAAAAACTCAATTTCAGAAAACTCAAACGTAGCAGCTACGCACTGCCCATTGTATTAGTATTGTTATCATCCTTCTATTTTATTCCAACTGCCTACGGCAGTAAGCTCACAGCCGGTTTCACCCCAGAATTTATGGGAAGGCAGGATGGCAACCTGGGCCTGGAGAGTAAATACGGTTTAAAGATCCACACCATTGTGATCAGTGATGCGGTGATGTACAAAGCGGCCTATCAAAAAGAATTGGATGTGATTAGCGGATACTCCACCGATGGGCGCTTAAAAGCTTATGGCCTCGTGGTTTTGGATGATGACAAAGGTATATTTCCGCCATATTATGCCGCGCCAATTGTACGGGAAGATGCATTGAAGAAATTTCCGGAACTCGAAAAAACACTGAATCTGTTATCCGGCAAAATAAATGATTCCGTGATGACCGATTTAAATTACCGTACTGACTATCTTCACCAAAGCCCGGAGCGGGTGGCTAAGGATTTCCTGGTAAATCATAAGCTATTTAAATCCGCCCGTAAGAGCAATGAAGAAAACACTGTACGCATTGGTTCCAAAATATTTGGCGAACAATATATACTGGCCAATATGTATAGCATGCTTATAAAAGGATATACCAATTATGGGGTATCCACAAAAACAGGGCTCGGCGGAACAAAAATCTGTTTCGATGCCTTAACTAATGACCAGATAGATTTTTACCCGGAATATACGGGTACAGGTTTACTGGCCATATTACAAGCCTCGTCAAAAACCATAAATGAGGTAACTAAAAATAAAGATAGCACTTACAATTATGTGCAGCGTGAATTTAAAAAACAGTACCAGGTAAGCTGGCTTAAACCCATCGGGTTTAACAATGCATATGCCTTAATGATGAGAGAACAACAGGCCAAAAGTTTAAATATTAAAACAATTTCTAACCTCAAACGATATTTGAATAGTAAATAGTTCCATGAATTTAGTTGATTGTTATAAAAAAGTGCGTCAGCGTACCGAGTACATTTGCAGTCCTTTGCAAACAGAAGACTACGTGGTACAACCTGTGGTAGATGTTAGTCCGCCTAAGTGGCACATCGGGCACACTACCTGGTTTTTTGAAACTTTTATTCTGAAGCCTTATTTTATGGGCTATCAGGAGTTCAATCCCAATTACAACTATGTATTCAACAGTTACTATGAAACTGTTGGCAATCGCGTAATCCGTACCGACAGGGGCAATTTAAGTCGCCCAACAGTTAACGATATCTATCAGTACCGGGCTTACGTAGATGAAGCTATGGAGAAATTCCTGAGCACGGAACCCTCTGCTGATGTTAAAGAGCTCCTGATATTGGGCTTTAATCACGAAGAGCAACATCAGGAATTGTTGCTAACCGATATTAAATATATTCTTGGCCATAACCCTTTATTTCCGCCGTATTCAAACAGCTATGTATCGCCAAAGGTTAATACTGTAAATGCCGATTTTATTAAAATAAACGAAGGCATCTATGAGATAGGATTTACCGGCGAAGGCTTTTGTTTTGATAATGAACTAAACCGGCATAAAGTTTATTTAAATGCTTATGAAATAAGCCCCAACCTGGTAACCAATGCCGAATACCTGGAGTTTATCAATAGCGGAGGTTACCATGATTTTCGACACTGGCATGCAGAGGGGTGGGACTGGGTTAAAACCAACAAGGTCGAGTCACCTCTCTATTGGCATTTAATTGATGAAGAGTGGCATAACTACACTTTTCATGGCCTCGAACTGCTTAACCCAAATAACCCGGTATGTCATATCAGTTATTTTGAGGCGTACGCTTACGCATCCTGGAAGGGACTGCGGTTACCAACTGAGTTTGAATGGGAGACTGCTGCAACACAATTTAGCTGGGGAAAAAGCTGGGAATGGACAGAAAGTTCGTACCTCCCTTATCCGGGTTTTGCAAAAGCGCCGGGAGCCATTGGTGAATACAACGGCAAATTTATGGTGAATCAGAAAGTTTTACGCGGCGCTTCGGAAGCTACATCTCCAGGGCATAGTCGCATTACTTATCGCAACTTTTTTCAAACAAATTTACGCTGGCAATTTACCGGCATCAGGCTTGCAAAGTAATTGCACAAATACATCGACATGGACTCAACCTTAGCACATACGGACTTGAACGACCCATCAAAAACAAAAACCGACTTGTTTTACAATGATGTGATCACCGGTTTAAAATCATCACCAAAACGGTTAAACTCAAAATATTTTTATGACGCCAATGGCGATAAACTTTTTCAGGAGTTGATGAACAGTCCGGAATATTACCCAACCGACTGTGAACTGGAGATATTCTCTGAAAAAACCGCCGAAATTGCAGATGCCCTTATTGCCGACGGTGATGCTTTTGACCTGATTGAACTAGGCGCCGGCGACGCCACGAAATCAACCTATCTGCTTAAATATCTATTGGAGAAAAAGGCCGATTTTACTTATTTGCCCATCGATATTTCAGAGAACGTAATAGCCTATTTAAACATGACCTTGCCCGTTACCTTACCGGGCCTGCAAATTACAGGGTTAAACGGCGAATATTTTCATATGCTCACCAAGGCAGCTTCTATTTCTTCCAGACGCAAGGTGGTTTTGTTTTTGGGATCAAATATTGGCAATATGCCTGTAAACGATGCTATTGAATTTTGCAGGGAACTGCGTAAACATTTATCACCTGGCGACATGGCCTTGATTGGTATGGATCTTAAAAAAGACCCCAAAGTTGTGCTGGCTGCTTACAATGATAAAGAGGGTATTACCAAACGGTTTAATCTTAATTTACTGGAGCGCATTAACCGTGAATTAAACTCTAATTTTGATGTATCTAAATTTGAGCATTACCCCACCTACGATCCGGAAACAGGCGCCTGTAAAAGCTACCTGATCAGCACTATTGATCAGCAGGTAACCATCAACGGTAAGGAAACCATCGCGTTTTTAAAGGATGAGTATATCTATATGGAGATATCCCAAAAATTCACCATTATGCAAGCCGATCAAATAGCCATCAATGCGGGCTTTGTACCGGTAGGGCAATTTTTCGATACCAAAAAATGGTTTATTGATGCTATCTGGATGGCCGCGTAACTTTTTGAACAGGCGGCCCATTTTGTTACAAAAGTGGGTTTACATGGGTTTACACTTTTTACGGATTAACATCAGTACAAATAATTGATAATCAATAAATTAAATGAATTTTTCATCAAATAATGGCTTAAAAGTGTAAACCCATGTTAACCCAAAAATCGTAATTCAAACAAAAGCATTATAATAGCTTCGGATTCAATTCCGAGTCGATCAATCCACCTATAGGTTTGCCCATGAGCCATTTTTGATGGTCGTTTTTTTGCCAGTCGTTTTTGTAAGGAGTTATCCGGGCACCGTCTGCTACATAAATAATAGTCATTACCTCGCGCATCTGATTGGAGTTATTACCCGGCGCGTTGTGAATGGTAAATCCCCGGTGCCAGGTGGCATCGCCCGCCTTCATGGTTTTGGCCCTGCTAATCTCAAACCCTTTTTGTTTCACATAATCATCAAAGAGCGTTTCTGACTCATCAGAAATTTCGTGGTTAAAAACGGCACCATTAATATATGATCCCGAAGCAAAAGTTAACATACCCATATCCACATCAATGTCAACCAGCGGCATCCACATGGTTACGGTATTATGGGTATCAATAGGCCAGTAATACTGATCCTGGTGCCATGGAGTTGGCCCTCCGCCGGGCTCCTTGAACAAAGCCTGGTCATGGTATAGCCTCACGTTGTCAACTCCCATCAAATCAGCGGCTATTTTTGCCATCCGTCTGGCTGTAACAAACTTTTTACTATCCACATCAACCCGCCACAAATTCATGATCTGCAAAAATGCCTTTCCGTAAGTATCTCTCTCTTCCAGCTTGCGTTTTTCTGTATTATATCTTTCTGCAGCACCCACAATTACAGGCCTATAGGTATTTATCTCTTCTTCTGAAAGAATGTTTTTGATTAAAGTATGTCCTTTTTCATGAAACTCCTGAATATTTTCGGCTGGTAATTTCTTAAGATCATCCAGCTCAGGCAGATAGGCAGATGCACTAATCATAATTTTATTAGCTTTTTTTTCAAAGGAAGCTTATCTTTATATAAAAAAAAATGAAGTGAATGGCAGGAAAGTGGGGTATATTATCCTTCACAAACTAAAGTTCATTATTTTACGTTAATATATGCAATGATCAAAGCCTCTTACGAAGTCCTTCAGCCCGCAAACAGTCAATCGTTCCTTGTCAGGAAGTTTGATAAACTGGCATTTGACGCCCCTTACCATTTTCATGAAGAATACGAATTGACGTGTGTTATAAGAGGCACAGGCAAGCGCTATGTGGGCAGCCACATGGAAGATTTTGTTTCTGGCGATCTGGTATTGCTTGGCCCTAATCTTCCGCATTGCTGGAAACTGGAATCGGGTGAAATACCTATTGAAGATGCCAGTGCCATAGTGATACAGTTTAACGATGCTTTTTTGGGCGATGAGTTTTTTAATAAATTTGAATTACAGCACATCAAGCAACTTTTTCAAAAAAGCGGCTGCGGCATTTTATTCCACTCCGATACCCAGAAAGAAGTAAAAGAGCTTTTACTGAAACTGGCCGACGAGAAGAGCAATTTCAGAATATTGATATCCCTGCTGGAAATATTACAGCGTATGGCATCATCTGACGAGTATATCCTGCTTGATCAGCACCGGGTAATAGCAGAGCGTTCCCTGGCCGAACGTGAAAGGATAAATCCGGTATTAGCTTACCTGGTTGAAAATTTCAGAAAACAGGTTTCATTGGATGCCGCGGCGAGTATTGCCAACATGACCACCAACGCGTTTTGCAAGTACTTTAAAAAGGTAACCCGTAAAACATTTATGGAAACCATTATTGAGTACAGGCTAAACTATGCTATACAACAGCTGGTACAAACAGACAAGCCTATATCAGAAATATCGTTTGAAAGCGGTTTTGGCGATGTATCGCACTTTTACAAAATGTTTAAGGCTAAAATGAACCTGAGTCCGCTTAATTACCGCAAAAGATTTATGCGCAACCTGCTCAACGACGGTAAAAAGCGATCTGCTTAACAGCTAAGGATACTATACGCTGATTATACCACGTTTAATGGCGTATATAACCAGGCCAACCAGGTTTTTTGAGCATGTTTTTTCAAACAGCCGTGCCCGGTAACCCTCCACAGTTCGCACACTCAGAAATATTTTGTCGGCTATTTCCTGGTTGGAGTATTCCTGGCAAACCAGCTTCAGCACCTCAATTTCACGCTCGTTAAGATCGGCTTTATTGTTGGGAATACTATCGCTGTGTTCATTGGTAACCAGTTGCTTAATCAGCGTTATAGACAGGTGTTCATTAAAATAAAACCCCTTATGATATACAGTAGATATTGCTTCAATGATCTCTTCCGGTTCAGCATTTTTGAGGAGATAGCCTGATGCCCCGGCCTTCATCATATCCACAATATATTTATCTTCATTAAACATGGATAACGCCAGAATTTTGATATGCTTATAGTGTTGATGCACATAATCGGCCGTCTGAATGCCATCCATTTCGGGCATTTTGATATCCATTAATAACACATCGGGAGATCTATCTGTCAGTAATCCCACCAGTTCTTTACCATTTGATGCTTCTAATATCAGGTCAAAATCCTCACAATCTTCTAGCGTTGCTTTTAATCCGTTCCTGAAAATTTTATGATCATCAATAATGCCTAATTTTATCGTACTCATTGTATAACAAATAGTTGGCTAATATAGTAATTAGTATCAAGTAGCCAACATCAAATAATTAGTATCAAGTAGCTAGTATCAAGTATCATGATTGCCAGCAACCTCATTTACAGTATCATACAATAATATCTTTATACTTGATACTAGCTACCTGATACCAACTCTAAAACTTGATACCCAATTATGCTATTTTTAGTTTTATAGTAGTAAATGTACCTGCCGACGGCTTGCTTATAATATCAATTTCGCCGTTGATGAGTTGAACACGGCTTTCCAGGTTTTTGATACCAAAACCTTGTTTTACTTCATTTAACTTAAAACCAACACCATTATCTTTAAATTCCATCACCATAAAATCACCATCCTGCTTTACCGATAAATGAATAATGGTAGCATCGGCGTGCTTAATGGCGTTGCCAAAAAGTTCCTGGGCTATACGGTATAATGCCAGTTCAATTTCATGGGGGAAGCGCTGATCGCTTATTTTTTTTTCAAACCGTACTTTAATACGTGTGGCTTGTTCTACTTTATTGCCCAGGGCTTCCAAAGCTATCAGAAAACCATAATCGGTGAGTACCGGGGGCAAAACATTGTGGATAATATTGCGTATTTCCTGGATACTTTCGTCAATAAGTCTCCGGGTATCGGCCAGCAGGGGCTGGGAACTTTCGTTGATGCAATTTTTATCCAACCTGTGCATATTAAGCTTGATGGCCGATAATACCTGGCCCACACTATCATGCAGATCTTCGGCAAGGCGCTTGCGTTCGCTTTCCTGTGTTTCAAAAACAGCGTTCATCAAATCGCCTTGCCGCTGATCATGCAGCGTACGTAGTTCTACCTGATTCCTTATCATTTTACGTTGATAAATGATCACGAAGAAAAACAGACAAGTAATTAATATAACAACCACTAAAGTCCCGATAATTAATACCGGGATCAGGTTGTTTTCTGTGGCTTGCAAAATAATCCTACTGAAAATAATATGTTAGCAATGATGTTAGTTATGCTGTTAATAATATAGTAATTATGCTGATCTTCTACAGGTATCTGCGTAAAGATCATAAATAAAAATATATTTACCGAAGAATAAAAAAGTACACCGGCATTTATCCAAAAGAGGCCCTGTTTCTCGATATCAACATACTTAAGAGGGTTTAATAACTGAGAAAAATAAAGCAGGGACAACATGATCATTTGCACACTTAATGCTGTATTCGATACCGATGGATATTCATCTAAGCTTCTGTTGAACAACATCATTATAAATAACGTTATTACGGCCAGGACAATTGTTATTTTTTTATAAATAGCCTTAGCAAATAATTTATGGTATATAACCGTATAAAAAAACAGCGATACCAATACATTAAGATGGAGCAACCACATGGTATTCTTTGATCCTGAATTTGCTAACAACCACATAGCAGGATCAAAAACAGATGCAATAAGAAAAAAGAGAGCCGCTATTCGTAAAACTTTATCAAGATGCCTATAGTTAAATAATGCAACGACAACCGGAAAAAAGCCCGATATTGTAGAAGCCAAGGCCAATGACATATCTAAATTCATATATTAATATAATAACAGCCTCTAAAGGAAATTAATTAATTTCCTGTTAACATATTTTTAGGACATCCGGATGAGCCGGGACATGGATAAGATTGATCACCTAAACTATTGTCATCGCTCTGGGCTGCCATCAATTTATACGTTTTTACATTTGTGGAATAAGTTGTAGACATAAATGTTTCGCCTTTCATATCACCTGGCAGCATATCTTCACCGTCTTCGGTAACGCCCGATATTACAAAGCGCATATCGCCATCGGCATGGGCTATGGTCTTAATAAAAAAATTACCTATGGCTACAAAAAACCGCTGAAAACCAGTTAGCTGTTGTCTGTTGGCATAATAAATACGGATAGCCAGGCAGCCAGGCTGAGCAAGAATCTTATTGACAATAACCTGCCCAAAAAGTTGAGAAATGGCAGAGCCTTTAGGGCTACGATGCCTATGGTTGGCTGTATATAGTGCAGCCTCATCAAGACTTATAACGGCGCCCTCGTTGCCGGTGATAACGCCTCTTGCTTGTTGTGTTTCTGTTGCTGTAGTTGTTGTTTCCATGATTAAACTAATTATAGGATTGAGTTTTAGTCGATAAAACTAACATTAATTAGTAATTATTTCAACAAACCACAGCCGGGGGATAAAACTTATTCCACTATTAACAACCACATAACAGACTCATAAACAGCATATAATAAACACAAACCAAACATAAGGCATTATAACATCACGTAGTTTTACGCATCAAAAACTGTAATATTACGCGGGTGTATTATAGGCACTTATCATCAGATATAAAGCAATAACTCTAAAAGTCTGTGCAGCCGTTGTAAATAATTATTAACAATATTTAGCAAGCAAATATTGCCAGTATTAAATTTATTATTTAGGTTTATGACAACTATTAACTGATCCTATAAAATAAGGGTGCCATATTGCTATGGCCCCCTTTTACGTTTTATATTCCTAATATTTAAAATATCGCCTCGGCTATGCGTTTAGTTGGCCCGGCGTTGCTCATGGTATAAAAATGTAACACAGGTACGCCAAATTTTACCAGTTCTTTACATTGGTTAATCATCCATTCAATCCCCATATCTTTTACATCTTTTTCTGATTTACAAGCATGAATGGCATCGCACAAATCTTCGGGCATATCAATATGGAAAGTTTTGGCCAAACCTGTTAATTGTTTTGAGGTGGTAATAGGTTTCAACCCAGGTATAATAGGCACCGTGATGCCATTGGCCCGGCAGTTATTCACAAAATCAAAATATTTCTGATTATCAAAAAACATCTGGGTAACAATAAAGCTGGCACCCATATCTACCTTTTGTTTGAGGTATTTAAAGTCGGTTTTAAGATTTGGGGCCTCAAAATGCTTTTCGGGATAGCCTGCCACACCAATACAGAAATTGGTTTTGGCGATGTTATCATAATCCTCATGCAAATAAACGCCGTTGTTCATGTTCACTACCTGCTGCAACAGATCGGTAGCATAAGCATGTCCGTTAGGGGTTGGCACAAACGACGAATCGCTGCTACGGGCATCGCCACGTAATACCAGCACATTTTCGATACCCAAAAACTCCAGTTCAATCAATGCATTCTCCGTTTCATCACGGGTAAAACCGCCACACAGTAAATGCGGAACGGTATCTACCTTATACCGGTTCATGATAGCCGCACAAATAGCGATGGTACCCGGGCGTTTTCGATAACTCAGTTTTTCCAGCAAACCATTGGAGTGCTGCTTATAAATATAATCCTCGCGCAGCGAGGTTACATCAATAAAAGGCGGCTTAAACTCCATTAGCGGATCGATAGCATTGTAAATGCCTTGTATGCTTTGCCCTTTTAAAGGAGGTATCAATTCAAAAGAAAAAAGTGTTTTGCCTGCAGCGTTAGCAATATGTTCGGTTATTTTCATGGTTCGGGTTGCGGAGCTCGGGTTGCGTTTTATATTTCCGTCATTGCGAGGCACGAAGCAATCTCTATGCTATACAGAGTGGCTCTGTTAATTGGGGATTGCTTCGTACCTCGCAATGACGTGTGTTTTTTATTTAATTCAATAATTTATATTCGGACTAAGCCAGCGTTCAATCGTTTCAAGATCCATTTTCTTACGGGTAGCGTAATCTTCTACCTGATCCTTACTAATCTTGCCCAGGCCAAAATATCGGGCTTGTGGATGTGCAAAATAGAAGCCGCTTACCGAGGCTGCCGGCATCATAGCCAGGCTTTCGGTGAGGTGCATGTGAGCATTATCTTCGGCCTTGAGCAGATCAAACAAGGTGGTTTTCTCGGTATGATCCGGGCAGGCAGGATAGCCTGGTGCCGGACGAATACCCTGGTATTCTTCTTTGATCAGGTCTTCGTTGCTTAACTGTTCGCCTTTTGAGTAGCCCCAATGTTCCTTACGTACCAATTCGTGCATTTTTTCGGCAAAGGCTTCAGCCAGGCGATCGGCCAGGGCTTTGGCCATAATGCTGTTATAATCGTCATGGTCGCGCTCAAACTCGGCTACCAGTTCATCACAACCCAAACCTGTTGTTACGGCAAAACCGCCCATATAATCGGGCACTCCGCTTTCTTTTGGGGCGATAAAATCTGACAGGGCATAGTAAGGATCGCCTTTCATTTTTTCGGTTTGCTGGCGCAGGGTATGTATGCGGGTTAACAATTGTGTACGGCTTTCGTCGGTGTACAACTCAATATCGTCGCCCACACTGTTAGCTGGCCAAAAACCAATCACTCCACAGGCTCTCAGCAGTTTCTGATCTACAATTCTTTTCAGCAATTCCTGTGCATCATCATACAGTTTTTTAGCTTCATCGCCTATAAACTTATCGGTAAATATTTTAGGGTAGCTGCCGCGCAACTCCCAGGTATGGAAAAACGGTGTCCAGTCGATATAGGGCACCAACTCTTCCAGCGGGTACGATTCAAATACTTTGGTGCCGGTAAACGTTGGTTTTATAGCTACGTCACCATCCAGACTGATCTGGAATTTTGATTTGCGGGCATCATCAATAGTCACAAACCGCTTATCTGATTTTTTGTTCAGATGTGCTTCGCGGGCTTTGGCATACTCGTCTTTTATACTTTGGATGTAGGCATCGCGGTTATCCTTACTCATTAAGTTACTGCACATCGTCACACTTCGTGAAGCATCTATACCATGGATTACCGGGCCTGAATAATTCGGGTCGATTTTCACAGCGGCATGGATACGCGATGTGGTGGCACCACCCACAATTAACGGAATAGTAAAACCGTTACGCTCCATTTCCTTGGCAAAGTGCACCATTTCGTCGAGCGAAGGAGTGATCAGTCCGCTTAGCCCTATAATATCTACATTCTGCGCTTTGGCTTCTTCAATGATCTTTTGCGCTGGCACCATTACGCCCAGGTCAATGATCTCGAAGTTATTACAGGCCAAAACTACACCTACAATATTTTTGCCGATATCATGCACATCGCCTTTAACGGTGGCCATTAATATTTTACCGGCATTGGCCCGGTTTCCGCTGGAATCTTCACCGGCATCAATAACCCTTTGTTTTTCGAGCTCGATAAATGGCAGCAGATAGGCCACCGCTTTTTTCATTACACGGGCCGATTTTACTACCTGGGGTAAAAACATTTTACCGGCCCCAAACAAGTCGCCTACGATGTTCATGCCATCCATCAACGGGCCTTCTATCACCTCCAGCGGCTTGCTGTAAGTTTGCCTGGCCTCTTCCACATCAGCGTCCAGATATTCAATGATGCCCTTTACTAATGCGTGTGAAAGTCGTTCCTGAACGGTACCTTTGCGCCACTCTTCGTCGCGCACCACCTCTTTTCCTTTACTTTTGATGGTATCGGCATATTCTACCAGGCGTTCGGTAGCATCATCGCGACGATTCAGCAGCACATCCTCAACCAGTTCCAACAGGGTTTTATCAATTTCCTGATAAACCTCCAGCATACCGGCATTCACAATGCCCATGTCCATACCCGCCCTGATGGCGTGGTATAAAAATGCGGAGTGCATAGCCTCGCGCACCACATTGTTGCCCCTGAAGGAGAAGGAGATATTACTTACCCCGCCGCTTACTTTGGCATGCGGCAGGTTTTGTTTTATCCAGCGGGTAGCTTCAATAAAATCCACCGCGTAATTATTATGTTCTTCGAGGCCGGTGGCTACGGTTAATATATTGGGATCGAATATGATGTCCTGAGGCGGGAAACCCACTTCATTAACCAGGATATCATAGGAGCGTTTACAGATCTCGATGCGGCGCTGCAGCGAGTCGGCCTGACCGGTTTCGTCAAAGGCCATTACTACTGTGGCCGCGCCATAGCTTAATATTTTGCGGGCGTGCTCTTTAAACTTATCCTCGCCTTCTTTCAGGGAGATAGAATTCACGATGCCCTTGCCCTGGATACATTTTAATCCGGCTTCGATAACCGTCCATTTTGAGGAATCGATCATGATGGGCAGCTTGGCAATATCGGGTTCGGAAGCTACCAGGTTCAGGAATTTCACCATCACTGCTTCCGAATCGATCATGCCCTCATCCATGTTAATGTCGATCACCTGGGCACCCCCTTCTACCTGCTGCAAGGCCACGGCCAGAGCAGCTTCATAATCTTCGGCCAGGATCAACTTGGAGAACTTGGGCGACCCGGTGATGTTGGTACGCTCACCCACGTTCACAAAAATGCTTTCGGGGGTTATGGTAACAGCTTCCAATCCGCTCAAACGTAGATTTGGTTCAACCGATGGAACTATTCTTGGCGAATATTTAGCGGCCTTTTCGGCAATGCATTTAATATGTTCGGGCGTAGTACCACAACAACCGCCTACAATATTCACCAATCCGGCTTTTATAAAATCATCCAGCTGATGGGCGGTTTCGTGAGCGGTTTCGTCATATTGCCCAAACTCATTAGGTAAGCCGGCATTGGGATAGGCTGATATAAACACATCCGCTTTTTCGGAAAGCTCGGCCAGGTGAGGGCGCATCTCTTTGGCACCCAAAGCACAGTTCAGTCCTACCGAAAGCAGGTTGGCATGGCGTACCGAATTCCAGAAAGCCTCTACCGTTTGACCTGATAGGGTACGACCTGAAGCATCGGTAATGGTACCCGAGATCATGATAGGCAGATGCTTGCCAGATTCATTTGCATAGCGATTGATAGCAAACAGAGCCGCTTTGGCGTTCAGTGTATCAAATATGGTTTCTACAAGCAATAAATCCGATCCTCCATCAACCAAACCACGTACCTGGTCATAATAAGCTTCGGCCAGATCATCAAATGTTACCGCGCGATAACCCGGGTCATTTACATCTGGTGATAATGACGCCGTACGGTTGGTTGGCCCAACAGCACCAGCCACAAAACGGGGCTTAGCCGGATTTTTGGTGGTATATTCTTCGGCAACTTCGCGGGCCAGGCGTGCACCTTCATAGCTTAGCTCGTAGGCCAGCTCTTCCAGCTTATAATCGGCCAGGGAAATTACTTGTGTGCTGAAAGTATTGGTTTCAATGATATCGGCACCGGCATCCAGGTATTCGGCATGTATAGCCTTTATAATATCGGGGCGTGTAATGTTCAGCAGGTCGTTATTTCCCTGCAGATCGGAGTTGTGATCTTTAAAACGCTCCCCACGAAAATCCTGCTCGGTTAATTGGTACCGTTGTATCATGGTACCCATTGCCCCGTCAATTACCAGTATGCGTTTCTCTAGTTCTTTTCTAATATCCATGTTGGTATCAAGTAGCTAGTATCAAGTATCAAGTACCGAAAATTCAGCGCTTGAAGGTAGTATAGCGGGTATAAAGACAGAAACTGTCTTGCTACCTGATACTAGCTACTTGATACTAAAAAATACAGCTTATCTCGAAAAGTCGGGTATATGACTGACTTTCGCTTATCTTTCCCAACCTATTGTGTATTAGTTGAGTAGAATGTAGCACCTTGTGAAGTACAGGTTGCTAAGACATCGCAGGGTCTAATCCCTCCGCCTTTCTCTATAAGCAATGCAAAGGTGCATAATAAAGCTGTAATATGCAATAGTTTTACCCTCATCAATAGGGTACAGGATACGTGTTTACAATTACATGAATATTTGGAGTGAGATACTGATGAGTTATGTGACTAAAACTCCTTACATTGACAACCCGGAGAAACTTTTTAAACCTTGAATTTTAACATTTTTTCAGCCAAAACTGGGGTAAAACCGCTTGCTTTGGGGGCGCTTCGCTAAAGTTTTAATGCCATTTTAACACTTTTTAACAAATTGCTTACACGTTTTGAAAAGTTTAAAAAGTATTAACCCGATAACTATCAAATACCTGCATAAAATTCAACTTGTTTTTTTCCTGCTTGTACCTTAACTAAACAGGCCGGTTCTCTTTGCAGAGAACCGGCCTGTTACGTATAAAAATACCTTTTTTGTTTATTATCTTCTTCTGCCGAATAAACGCAGGATCATCAGGAAAAGGTTGATGAAATCAAGATATAAGGTTAAGCCACCCAGAAGGGCCATTTTACCGGCCGAACCATCGCCATATTCAATACCAGCGCCTATGCGTTTTAACTTCTGCACATCATAGGCTGTTAAGCCTACAAAAACTGCAATACCAATGTAACTAATGATATATTCCAGCTGACTGCTACGCATAAACATGTTAATAACTGACGCGATGATAATACCGAAAAGGCCCATCATCATAATCGACCCAAACTTGGTCAAATCCGTTTTGGTAGTGTAACCGGCAACAGCCATTATTCCAAACACCGCCGAAGTAGTTAAAAATACGCCAAGTACCGAGCCTTCGGTGTAAATTTTGAGTATGTAACTCAAACTTATACCCATAACTGCCGAAAAGGCGATAAACAAAAGCGCTGCAACCCCATATGACAAACGGTTAAAACCAAATGAAATAATTAACACAAAGGCAAGGGGAGCAAACATTACTATAGTACCCAAACCAGTGTTGCCACCTGTAATAGGATCTCTAAGCATATTGTATAATGCCTGGTTTTGTGAAAACAGAAACGCGCAAAAGGCCGAAAGCCCCAGGGCTACAAACATCCATAAAAACACATTGGCTATGAATTTACGTGATGCGTCTGTTTCATTTAATTGTATTACGTTTTTATAAACGTATTCAGGATCTTTAGTTTCCATGTTGTATTAAAATAAATTAATATACGAATTTACGAATAAAATGTGAATATAGTGTGAAGGGTTTTGAGGGGGAGATAGAATCAAGAGATAAGAATCAAGATTCAAGAGGGCATGTCATGGTGATTATATGATAAAAGCAAAAGATTTTTAATTCCCTCCCCACGGGAGGGGTGCGTTGGATAGGTGTAATGGCAGGGAGGGGTTTCTACGTGCGATGATTACCTTGTTCCATAAACCCCTTCCTCCCCTTCCCGAGGGAAGGAATCGCACAAGGCCGCGGCCCTTTTGATGGATGTCATGCTGAGCTCCGTCGAAGCATGGTGGGCAGGCCTCTGCATGCGATCCTTCGACAAGCTCAGGATGACAGCCCTTTTTACGTTTTCTGCTGACGGGGAAGAAAAATTACTATGGGCTTGTGCCTTATTTTTGTCCTTGTTCCCCAAATCCTTGCTGCAAAAGTCCTTCCGTCCCCTCCGGGTCTCCTAAAAGGGACCCGGAGGTTGCCTTACCCTTGCTCCAAAAGTCCTTATCCTTGTTCTTTGCTCTCCAGATTCTTGCTCTCCTTCACCAGCTCTGGATTTTGAGCCGGCAATTTTTTCACATGACGTTCCACTTCGGTTTGCTGTACATGTACGGCATATTCTGCAGGTTCAATGTGGCTGCCGCTGGCTTCGGCATAAACCTGCGTAAACTCTGCGCCAATGTATAATATGGCCGATGTATAATAGATCCACACCAGGATAACAATAAGTGAGCCCGCGGCTCCGTACACCGATCCTTGTGCTGTATATTGGATATATAAACCTATCAGATATTGTCCCAGCATAAACAACAGCGCGGTAAAAAATGCACCCGTGCGTACATCCTTCCACTTGATTTTTACATCGGGCAAAAATTTAAATATAATACCGAATAAAACCGATATCACCAACAGCGTTACGCCCAGGTTAACACCCTGTACCAATAGCTTTGTAAGCTTTAGAGCAGGTAAAAGCTCTTCTATTTTTGCACCAACTGCATCTATAATAAAGTTAACCAGCAAAGACGCCAGTAATAAAAAACCTAAACTGATGATCAATGAAAATGACACAAAACGGTTGCGGAGCAGTTTAATCCAACCGCTTTTGGGTTTTGCTTTAACACGCCATATGATGTTTAACGAGTCCTGTATCTCCACAAATATACTGCTGGCACCCACCAGCAAGGTTACAATACCTACCGCAAAACCAAACCCGCTTTTACCATTCAGTTTAAGGCTTGCCACCGTACTGTGTATTTGATTGGCTGCATTTGCACCCACATAGGTACCAATTTGCTGGTACAGCGTATCTGTTTTGGCAATAGGAATTAAACCAACCACAGCAATAAGCAGAAACAGCAGCGGCGCTATGGAAAAAATGGTGTAATACGCCAGGGACGCGCTCAGTTTTAAACCATTATCGTTGATGAAGCCACTAAAAGTAGCTACCAGTATTTTCCACAATCGTTTTAAATATTCTTTACTGAAAAATTTCATTAGCGCTTATTTAATTGATCTGTTAGGGAGCAAGATTTTTGGGAACAAGGAGCAAGGACTATCAAATTCTTTACTTGTTGCTCCAAATTCTTATTACCCTGCTCAAAATTTTATTCGTGTCTATCTAATTTTGATGTATCGAACCAATGTTTAGCAATTTTAATGCCTTCTTTGGAGCAAAGATTTTTGGAGCAAGGAATAAGGACTGAAAAAACCTTTACTCTTTATCTTTGCTCCAAAAATCCTTGCTCCTTACTCCCCCAAATCCTTGTTCCAAAAACCTAAATCCCCGAAAACGGCACGTCCAACAATTCGTAGTTCGCCCAGCCGTTAAAATCATAATGCCACCATTCGGTTTTCAATACGGTAAAGCCATGCGCCTGCATTATTGTTTTTAATAATTCGCGATTATCCAATTGTTTTTTGCTGAGGGTGGGATAACTGGCTGCGGCCTTTTTGCTAAAGCTGTCAAACGGAGTAGGCATATCCAGCTCTTTTCCTGTTTTCAGGTCAATCAGGCTCAGATCCACGGCACATCCTCGGTTATGTTTGGAACCTCTTCGCGGATTGGCCACAAAATTGGTATCTGTGGTCATCTCATAAAATTTAACCGTAACCGAATAGGGTCTATAAGCATCATAAATTTTCAGGCCTAGACCACGGGTTTGCAGGTCGGCTTCTACCTGTTGCAGCGCTTTTACTACGGGCAGGCGGGCATAGGCCTTAGCCTGCTGATACATGCGCCTGTGCATAAAGTTGTTGGTGGTAGCGTAACGGATGTCCAGCGCGATCTGTGGAATGTATCGCTTAATCTCGACCAGCTGTTTATCGGGGTTGGCTTTGACCTGCTTTTTATACCTGGCCATGCCGCTTATTTTGGTACTATCAATGTACTTATAATGTTGCGCGCTGGCGTTGATACCAGCCAAAACAAAAAACAGTACCATGATATATCGAGGCATAGGATAGGGTTTACCGGTGCGACACGATAAGCAGGTCCAGGTCTTTACAGGGGATGGTAAAACGTTCGCCGATATGTTTATTGGTTAAATGCCCATGATAAATATATACCGCGTTACGCACACCCGATTTTTGCCATATTACGTTTTTAATACCGCCCTGATCGCCGATATCCAGCAGTATGGGGGCAAATATGTTGGTAAGTGCGTAAGTAGCTGTACGGGCTACACGCGAGGCTATATTGGGTACGCAATAGTGGATAACATCGTGTTTGCGGAAAACCGGGTGGGTATGATTGGTAACCTCAGATGTTTCAAAACAACCGCCCTGATCGATACTGACATCGATAATCACCGAATCGCGTTTCATGCGACTTACCGTTGCTTCGGAAATAATACATGGGCTGCGCCCGTCTTCGGCCCGCATGGCGCCTATGGCTACATCGCAGGTGGTAATGGCTTTCTCGAGCACAATGGGCTGCACTACCGAGGTAAAAACCCGGCTGCCTATATTATTCTGCAGGCGGCGAAGCTTGTATATGGATGGATCAAAAACTTTCACTTCGGCCCCCAGGGATATAGCGGTACGGGCAGCATATTCGCCAACGGTGCCGGCTCCCAGGATCACAATTTCGGTAGGGGGTACACCGGTAATGCCGCCCAGCATCAGGCCTTTGCCATCAAATACGTTGCTTAAATATTCGGCCGCTATCAATATGGATGTGGCGCCAACAATTTCGCTCATAGCACGTACTACACTCAAGGTATTACCCTCATCGCGTAAATGTTCAAAGCTGAGCGCGGTAATTTTTTTAGCCATCAGCGCGTGCAGGCATTCGGCCTTGAGCGTAGCCAATTGCAAGGCTGATATCAATATTTGCCCAGGCTTCATCAACTCAATTTCGGGCATTACCGGAGGGGCTATTTTAATGATGATATCGGCATCATGATAAACAGATTTGGTATCGTAAACAATACGGGCGCCCTGTTCGCTATAATCCTTATCAGAAAAATTGGCTGCCTGGCCGGCGTTACTTTCTAAAATAACATCGTGCCCGTTATTAACCAATAAAGCTACCGACAGCGGAGTTAAGGGTATGCGGTTTTCCTGGAAAGAAACCTCTTTTGGAATGCCGATGTATAACTTGTTCTTTTTGCTTTTAACCTCCAGCATCGACTCCTGAGGCTGCATCATTGCCTGCTTGGCAACGTCCGAAAACCCACTGTATATCCCTGAACTCATGATGTTTTAAATTGTGGCTGATGAAGATAAATATAATTATTGAATTAGTGATTTGGATTAATTATTGATTTGGCGATTTAGTGAATCCTTATTCCTTGCTCCAAAAATCCTTGCTCCCGGGCTTTACTAAAAATTTTCAACCGTAATCTCCCGTGAACCATCATTTACGGCTTTTATACTGATGCGGGTATAATGATCTGGCAGCAGATCGGGTATCTTTTCGGGCCATTCAATAAAGCAATAAGCACCTGCATAAAAGTATTCTTCATAACCCATATCCAGCGCTTCTGTTTGATCTTTAAGCCGATAAAAATCAAAATGATATATTTTATCCTTTGGCCCCTGATATTCGTTCACAATAGCAAACGTAGGACTGGTAACGGCATCGGCAGTGCCTAAAAAGCTGCACAGGCTTTTGATCAGGGTTGTTTTGCCGGCGCCCATATCGCCATAAAAAAGAAAGATCCTGTTATTGGCTGCATGAGCAATGATCGTTTCGGCGGCGGCAGGCAGATCTGCCAGTGATTGAACAGTTATTAACACGTTTTGATTATTTAAAATATTTGTCATCCTGAGGAACGAAGGATCTATTCTCCAGATTGCCTATTGTATAATAGATGCTTCACTCCGTTCAGCATGACAAAGAGGTTTTCTTCTCCAAAAATACTTAAATCCTTTGACCTTGTAAATCATCAAATGGCCAAAAAGAAAAAAGCAAATAAAAATTTGTCATCCTGAGGAACGAAGGATCTATTCGTAAGCTTTGCATACTGGATAATAGATTCTTCGCTATGCTCAGAATGACAAATTTGTTTTTGTATTCCCGGTTTCCAAAACGCAGGTGGGATGAGTCACCTATAAACAAAAAAGGCCCGGCTTTGCAAGCAGGACCTTTTCATTAATTAGGGATAATAGTAACTTATGATGATTTTTTACCGGTGTTGAAACCAAACGGCACAACCACCTTAAAGCTGATATTGCGGCCCATATTATAAATGCCATGATTAATACCATCGGGGGCAGTAGGATTGCCAAAATATTTCAACCTGCTCATGTTTGATTGGTAATTTACGTTGGCCAGGTTGGTGCCTTCGATAAATAGTTTAAGCACCGGCTGACCGGATTTATTAACAATGTTACCGCCAAAACCTGCGCTTAGCAAATTGTATCCGGCGGTTGCTGTTTCGGTACCGTACGCGGCAAAGAAACGGTTCTGGGCATTATAATGGTCAAAACCAACAAAAACATACAGATTTTTAAAGTCGCCAAAGCCACCGTTAAAAGTTCCGCGCAGTTCAGAGTGCGTATGCAGTGGTGGAATGAATGGTAAATATTTTAAGCTATCAGCCACCGGACCACCGGTTCCTTTATTTTCGCCATAAGTTAAGCTCAGTGAGTTTTCAAAGTGCAGCCATGGCAATGGATGCAAATCAACATTAACCTCGCCACCGTATATGCGGGCTTTGCTTTGTACATAGGTAAAGGTATTGTAACCCTGGGTGATAACCGGGCTGCCATCAGGATTCAATTGCTGCTGCTGGAATATGTAATTAGAGATCTCATTATTAAATAATTCCACACTGGCCGAGATATTAGGCAGTGTTAAGAACGCGCCGATATCCTGTTGAAAACTAAACTCCGGCTTGAAGTTTTTGTCGCCCACGTGATAGATCTGCGAACCTGGGTCTGGGCCATTAGCTGATAACTCAGCAATACTTGGCGCCCTGAAGCCACGGGCCAGGTTAGCCTTAACCAAAAACTGGTCGGATACATTATAGGTTGCACCAAAACTTCCTGAAAAACCAGTAAACGTTTTGCTAAGGGCATCAAATTGTGATTTAACATTTGGCGCCGTGGTAGGATTTGGACCTGTATACAATTGCGGAAAACCATGCGGGCCACCAATAGTATCTACATAAGCAGCATTACCCGTGAAGGAACGCGAGTCAAAACGCGCACCGGCAGAAAGATCCAGTTTGCCAAAGCTTTTCTTTATCACAAAGAAAGGCCCGATATCAAACTGATGATAGGCGGGGATAGGGAAATCGGTAGCGCCATCTATTGTATTTTTACCATATTGACCATTTACACCAAATGTGGTTTCATAATCATTGCCGATGTTAAAGTTATATTTAACATCATAAGTATAAGTGGCCAAATGCAAATTCAGGCCCGGGATATCGCCATACTCCGGATGGGTATATTCGCGCCTGTGGCTGTACTGGTAGCCCAGGTTAACCAACAGGTTACCGCCGCCTAAAATAAAGTTACTGTTGTTATAGATACGGTAAAGCTGAACGCGTTGATGTAGGGTCGGGATGCGGTAGGAGTTGAGTTCAGATTCCGGAACGATAGCAGTGGCACCGTCTTCGCTTATTTGTTTGGTGAATTTACGGGTAAGTGAATCGCGGCTGCCATCCGGGATATCCTGCTTATCATCAAAAACAGAAGCATGTAAATAAGAGTAGCCCCATGATTTGTTGAGACCAACCATTACACGGGCGTCTTTTTCCTGATAACCTGTGGCATATACACGGCCATCGCGCTGATTCTGATAGTTTTTGGCTTCTTTAGCCGATATTACTGTTCCCCAAACCAGGCCGTTCTGATTACCCTGTAACCTGAACGATCCATTGAGTAAACCCTGGTTGGTGCCATAAATACCCTGTACCGAACCCAGTATTTTACCTTCGGGAACAGGAGCTGGTGTAATCAGGTTAACTACACCACCGATAGCATCGGAGCCATAAGTTAAACTGGCCGGACCTTTGATTATCTCTACTCGGTCGATGGAGTTTTGATCCACTTCGATGCCATGCTCATCGCCCCATTGCTGGCCTTCCTGGCGTATACCGTCCTGTAAGGTAATTACCCGGTTATAGCCCAAACCATGTATAAATGGCTTGGATACGTTTGGACCGGTAGTAACCGCGCTTACACCCGGCAGGGTAGCAATCTGATCGATAATATTACCTGAGGCTGCACGCTGTTCCAGGTAGGTTTTGCCTACAGCTATCATAGGCACGGGGCTGCGTTTTATTTCGGTAGCCTTGCTTACACCGGTTACCACTACTTCGCCGGCCTCCAATGAGGATGCCTGCAGTTTCACATCAAATACAGAAGTTTTGGAAAGATCAACCTTTTGGTTAAAGGTGGCATATCCCAAATAGCTTACCTGTACCAGGTAAACCCCTCTGGGCACATGATTTAAAACATATTTACCATTTACATCGGTAATGGCACCGGCATGCAGATCGGGGATACTTACGGTAGCGCCAATAACGGGTTTGCCATCGGCTTTATCGGTAACGGTACCGGTTAAAGTGCCTACCGCCTCTTCAACAGCTGCGTTTTTTGTAGTAATTATATGGGCATTGGCAAAAGCAGAAAAACCTATAACAAGCAATAATAAGCTACTAATTAGCTTTAATTTCATAATAAAAAAATTTGGGGATCAATAAATACCACACGAGGTGGTGCTATGTTGCACGAAAAAACTAATATTATGAAAGTACCGGCGGGGCACGGCCAGCAGCCAGAACAAGCGCTATGCTCACAAAATTATAGTCGCTGGCTTTAAAAAAATGCAGGGTAGCTATTTGGGGTACTAAATAAAATGCCTGGTCAATAACGGCAGCCTGGTGATGCATGGCATCGCACAGGTAACATTTTTCCTTAACGGTTTGTTGTTGCGGCTGATGGTGATGGGCGGCATAAACCGTTCCGGTTGTTTTGGCAAGCAGGTGCTGGTGAGTATAAACAACATATTGCCCGGCTATAAAGCAAATGAGCAATAGCCAGGAGTATAGGATATGTAACTTGTTTTTTTTCACCCTTATATGTCTTTTTACAAAGACTATGCAAAAGTAGTTAATAAAATGTTAAAAATAATGCAACATTGTAACATTAATGATAATCGCACACAATGTGGTTTATGGTTCATAGATAATAGTTCA
Source organism: Mucilaginibacter inviolabilis (assembly GCF_011089895.1). NCBI lineage: Bacteria > Pseudomonadati > Bacteroidota > Sphingobacteriia > Sphingobacteriales > Sphingobacteriaceae > Mucilaginibacter > Mucilaginibacter inviolabilis. Next base: position 237,810 of record NZ_JAANAT010000003.1, on the reverse strand, counting down.
TGGTAAGAAGTTATAGCTCATTGATCTTCTAAACTCATGCATACTATTTGCTGTTGCTCTTTTACTATGATCTATGAACCATCAACTATGAACTATTCTTATCTTTACCGCCATGACACCTGCCGAAATTAATGTGAAATGGGATGCGCTGCAGCAACGTATTGCCCAGGATTTTGATAACGAAAAACCCGATCTGAAAGTGATGCTGTTTTTAATTGGCGTGCAGGAACTTGGTCAGGGCCCACGCAAATTCAGCAAGCGCCAAAAGGAAGAGCTGATGCATATTGCCAACTGCCGCCTTTTTAGTATGCTGGGTTTTTATGAACTGGAAGGCCTTGACCAGGATGGCTGGCCGCATTGGAAAAGAGTTAAAGTGATACCTAATTATACCTTACTGGAGCAGGAGATGATCCTCAAATCGCTGATGATCAATTATTTTGAGGAACTGGAGGGGAATTAACTAGATAGAACACATGATCTCATGTCATTGCGAGGAGGAACGACGAAGCAATCTCCTCATGAGTATAAACGCGAGGAGATTGCCACGCTGCGCTCGCAATGACATATCTTATAAATGATAAAACATGAAGAAACTCTTTACTATAACCCTACTTCTGCTAAGTGTCGCGGCTTTTGCCGGGCCACCCAAAAACCAATACGTGCGCATCAGAACCAGTTATGGCGATTGTATTATCCGCCTGTATAATGAAACTCCACTGCATCGTGATAATTTTATCAAGCTAGCCAAAAAAGGGTTTTATAACGGTACTTTATTTCACCGGGTGATACAGAACTTTATGATCCAGGGCGGCGATCCTGATTCTAAAAAGGCGATACCCGGGTTGGAACTGGGCGATGGGGATGTGGGTTACACCGTACCTGCCGAGTTCAGGGATAGCCTGTTCCACAAGCGGGGCGTACTGGCTGCGGCACGCGACGAAAATCCACAAAAAGCATCAAGCGGGTGTCAGTTCTATATCACAGAAGGCAAGCGTTTTACCGATGGCAAGCTGGATACGCTGGAGAAAACCCGCTTGAAAGGCCGTAAGATACCAGCATGGCAAAGGGAATGGTACAAATCTGTAGGAGGGGTACCGCATCTCGACCAAAATTATACCGTTTATGGTGAAGTGGTTTCGGGCCTTGATATGGTCGACCGCATTGCTGCGGTAAAAAAAGATGAATGTGACCGGCCGTTAACAGATGTACCCATGACCATAGAAGTGCTCAGCAAAAAAGAATGCAGCCAATTGGATAAAATTCTAAGCCCCCCGGCCCCCTGAAGGGGGAGTGCTTATCACCAGGGCGTAAAATTGGATCAGAAGCAAAAAATACTACCTGATATATTTAATATTGCATACAATTAATCACAAGTAAAACCTAAAAACAAAAATTCCCCCTTTAGGGGGTTAGGGGGCATGAAAATAATTACCTATAACGTTAATGGTATCCGCTCGGCTATCAACAAAAACTGGCTGGCCTGGTTACAGGCTACTGATGCCGATGTGGTTTGCCTGCAGGAAATTAAAGCTACGCCTGATGTATTGACCGATCTTGGCCTGGTAGATCAGCTGGGGTACAAACACTACTGGTTCCCGGCCGAAAAGAAGGGTTACAGCGGTACCGCCATTTTTAGCAAGCAAACACCAAAACATATTGAATACGGTTGCGGTATCCCCGATTTTGACCGTGAGGGCCGTTGTATCCGTATTGATTTTGACGAAGTATCTGTCATGAGCGTTTACTTTCCCTCGGGATCGAGTGGCGATGAGCGCCAGGTGTTTAAATATCGCTTCTTAGATGAATTTGGCAAATACCTTACGCTGCTCAAAAGCCAATATCCCAAACTGGTGGTATGCGGCGATTATAATATCTGCCACCGACCGATTGATATCCACAACCCCAAATCAAACGCCAACTCCTCCGGCTTTTTGCCCGAAGAACGCGAATGGATGGAGAAGTTTATTGAAGGCGGATTTATCGATACTTTCCGTCACCTGAACAAAGAACCACATAACTATACCTGGTGGAGCTTCAGAGCTGGTGCAAGAGGTAAAAACTTAGGTTGGCGCATTGATTATGCTATGGCCAGCACCGAACTGGAAGCCAACATTAAACGTGCCGCCATTTTGCCCGAAGCTAAGCACTCTGATCATTGCCCGGTGTTGCTGGAACTGGAGTTTTAGGCTCCCGGGCTCCTGAAGGGGGCCAAAAATAAGTTGTCATTCTGAGCGATAGCGAAGAATCTATTTGCAGATATGCCTCTCGAAGAAGATCCTTCGCTATCGCTCAGGATGACAAGTGGTATATAAAAAAGAAAGAGGCGCCAAATGGCGCCTCTTTCTTTTATAATGAAAATGTAATATGCAATTCAAAAGTTCCCCCTTCAGGGGGCTAGGGGGCTCTGCTTTATGCTTTCACACGCTCTACGTAAGTACCTGTAGCAGTATCCACCTTTACTTTATCGCCAATGTTAATGAATAAAGGAACACGGATCTCGGCACCGGTTTCAACGGTAGCATTTTTTAGCGCGCCGCTTGAGGTATCGCCTTTAACAGCTGGTTCGGTGTAGGTGATTTCCAGCTCGGCTGAACCAGGAATAGAGCCCATGATCGGTTCTTCGCTTTCAAAGGCCACAATCACGTTCATACCTTCTTTTAAAAACTTAACCGCAGGACCAAATAATTTTTTGGGGATGCTGTGCTGATCATAAGTAGTATTATCCATCACTACCAATGCTTCACCCTCGTCATATAAATATTGATAATCACTTGTTTCAACACGGGCAATATCTACCTCTTCGTCGGTACGGAAACGGTATTCAACCAATTTGCCTGATTTTACGTTACGCATACGGGCCTGGTAAAATGCCCGTAAGTTGCCTGGTGTACGGTGTAAAAACTCTTCAACCTGCACTAATTCGCCGTTAAAGCGAAGCACATTTCCATTTTTAACATCTGATGCTTTAGCCATAAAAAAATATTGAGGCCGCAAAATTAGGGATTAGATTTGAGATGTCAGATATGAGATTTGAGATTTTTTTATAAAAACAGGCGAGTAAATATTTGATAATCACCCGTCTCAAATCTCATATCTAACATCTCATATCTCTATACCTTATAATCCGAAATGCTCAGGTGTTCTTTACAAAAGCTGTATTCATGCTCCTGGTTGGAACAGATGATGGTAAGGCGATTGTGTGCAAACTGTTCTACCAGGCCCAGGTACCAATCTACTCCCTGGATATCCAGATTGGAGGTAGGCTCGTCGAGCATGAGGATAGGTGTATCGGCACAAAAGGCCAGTATCAGCTTCAGCCGTTGTTTCATACCCGATGAAAAATACCTGATCAGCTTGTTTTCGCTTTTGGCTAAGCTTAACAAACCTATCAGTTCCTTTTTATCGATACCTGGTTTGTATTGTTTAAACTTAAAATGAAAATCGACCATCTCTGTGAGCGTAAACTCTTCTATCAGTTCCAGGTAGGGCGCGGCAAGACTCAAGTGGGTAAATACCTCTGTTGCCTCAATTGGTTTACCCTGAAACGTATAGTTGATAGTACCCGCGGAAGGTGTAAGACTGGCATTTAAAACCTGCAGCAGGGTTGATTTGCCCGAACCATTTGGCCCTAAAATAGCATAAGCGCCACCGCTTTTAAAAGTATAATCAACCCCTCTGAAAATCCAGTCGCGGTTAAATCTGCGGCCAATGTTTTGAAGGGTGATGTTCATTTTAGCTTATAGATAATGGTTCATAAGAAGGCTTATGGTTGATAGTTCATAGTTCATAGAAAATCCCCTGATTTATACTCAATGCAATTCTTCTTACTATGAACCATTAACCATGAACTATCACGTATTCCCGAAGCCCTTCATGATACCTCTTTGCGAGTTTTGCAAAAAGTTAATGATCTCGTCGCGTTCAATGCTTGGGGTAAACTCGGCCTCGATAATATCAAGGGCTTTGCTCACATTATATTTTTTAAGGAATATGATCCTGTAGATCTCCTGGATCTCGTTAATAGTTGCTGCCGAAAAGCCTCTGCGGCGTAAACCAACGGAGTTGATACCTACGTAGGATAAAGGCTCGCGACCTGCCTTGGTAAACGGAGGAACGTCCTTACGCACCAGCGATCCGCCAGATATCATGCTATGCGCGCCGATCTCTACAAACTGGTGCACAGCTGATGAACCACCCACAAAAGCATAATCATAAATATTGATGTGCCCGGCTAATTGTACCGAGTTGGCAATAATCACATTATCGCCGATAACACAATCGTGCGCTACGTGTACATAGGCCATCAGCAAGCAATTACTGCCAATAGTAGTGGTGTTTTTGTCCAGCGCGGTACCGCGGTTAAGGGTAACACACTCGCGTATGGTCGTGTTGTCACCAATGGATACCGTACTTTGCTCGCCTTTATATTTCAGATCCTGCGGTGGGGCAGATACTACCGCGCCAGGAAATATGCGGCAGTTTTTACCGATGCGGGCACCATCCATAATTACGGAGTTGGAGCCGATCCAGGTACCTTCGCCAATTTCCACATCCTTATGGATGGTCACAAAAGGCTCTATCACCACGTTGTCGGCTATTTTGGCCTGCGGGTGTATGTATGCTAAGGGTTGGATCATGCTTCGTTAGATTTATTAACTTTTACAATTTGCGCCATCAGTTCGGCTTCTACCACAATACGTGAGCCAACCATACCAATACCTTTCATTTGGGCAATCCCACGTCTGATAGGAGCTACCAGGCTGCAATGGAATATGATGGTATCGCCAGGTACAACCTTATCTTTAAAGCGGGCGTTCTCTATTTTCAGGAAAAGAGTAATATAATTCTCTGGATCAGGCACGGTATTCAATACCAGAATGCCTCCGGTTTGTGCCATAGCCTCTATCTGCAATACACCCGGGAAAAGCGGCGAACCGGGGAAGTGCCCCATGAACAGATCTTCGTTCATAGTTACATTCTTTAATCCTACCACATGGCTTTTTGATAATTCCAATATTTTATCAACCATGAGCATAGGCTGCCTGTGAGGCAATATTTTCATGATTTGCACGGTATCATATACCGGCGTCATATTAGGATCATACACTTTTACATGTTTGCGGCTTTTTTCTTTTTTGATAAGCGCTTTTATCTTTTTAGCAAAAGCTACGTTAGCGGCATGCCCAGGTCTTGCGGCCATGATATGTCCCTTCAGCGGAACACCAACCAGGGCCAGATCGCCTATCATATCCAGCAGTTTGTGCCTTGCTGGCTCATTCTGATGGCGGAGTTCAATGTTATTTAAAATTCCCTGAGGCGCTACTTTAATATCCTTACGGTTAAATAGTTTGGCCAGGTGCGCCAGTTCGTCTTCATCCACCTCTTTATCCACCACTACAATGGCGTTGTTCAAATCGCCGCCTTTAATTAGGTCGTGCTTTAGCAACATTTCCAGTTCATGCAAAAAGCAAAAGGTACGGCAAGAGGCTATTTCCTTTTTAAATTCGGCAATGGTTGATATACTGGCATGCTGGCTACCCAATACCTGTGAGTTATAGTCGACCATACAGGTAAAGCGGTAATCATCAAGCGGCATTGCCACCATCTCTACTTTACGGTCGGCTTCGGAGTAATGTATATTATAAGGTATGTGGTAGTATTCACGGTCGGCATCCTGTTCAACCAAGCCGGTTTCCATGATCACATCTACAAACTGTATGGAGCTGCCGTCCATGATAGGGGTTTCGGGACCATCCATGTCTATCAGCACATTATCTATCTCCATACCCACCAGCGCCGCCAGCACATGTTCAACCGTGTTTACGGTAGCTCCGTTCTGTGAAATGGTGGTACCGCGTGAAGTATCGGTCACATTATCCACATCGGCATCAATAATCGGCGCACCCGGCATGTCAATTCTTCTGAATTTATAGCCATGGTTTTCTGCCGCCGGGTTAAAGGTCATGGTTACACGCTGACCAGTGTGTAAGCCTGTACCCGAAACCGATACCGGCGCTTTAATAGTTCTTTGTTTTACATTCATATTTGCAACGTTCAGTTGTTCATTAGTTCAATTGTTCATTGGTAGATAGTTCATTAACTCACTGGTAAATCCAATGACCCAATGAACCAGTGAACTAATGACCTTCCTTTCTCAGTTCTTCAATTAATTTTTCAAGTTCGTATACCTTACGGTCCAGCTCAGGTAGTTTCCTTAGTTTGGAATGCGCGCGAAGATAATCTTTATAAGGCATATAAGGCGTACCGCCCCAAACCTTGCCCTCTTCAGTAATAGAACTATTGATACCCGTTTGTGCCGATAGCTGTGAGCCATTAGCAATATTCAAGTGGCCGGCAATACCCACCTGGCCGCCTATAACAGCGTTTTTACCAATCTTAGTACTACCTGATATACCCGCCTGCCCGGCAATAACCGTATGCGCGTCTACCTCAACATTGTGCGCTATTTGCACCAGGTTATCAATCTTCACCCCTTTGCCTATAACGGTTGAGCCCATAGTGGCCCTATCAATAGCGGTATTGGCTCCAACCTCCACATCATCCCCGATAACTACATTGCCAATCTGTGCGATCTTGGTGTAAGTACCGTCGGGGTTGGGGGCAAAACCAAAACCATCGCTGCCAATTACGGCTCCTGCATGTATGGTAACGTTATTACCAATTACACAATCAAAATAAATGGTGGCGCCAGAAAACAAGGTAACATTATTGCCGATAGTCACATTATCGCCAATGTTAACATTTGGATATATTTTGCAATTATCCCCAACTTTTACATTGCTACCAATGTAGGCGAAAGCACCTATATAAGGGTCGGCGCCAACCTGAGCTGTGGGGTGTATAAAGCAAGGCTCTTCAATGCCTTTTTTGTTCAATTTTAGCGTGTTATATTGTTCAAGCAGAACGGTGAACGCGCTGTAAGCATTTTCAACGCGTATTAAAGTGGCCTTTACAGGCGCTGTAAGCTGCTGATCCTGATTGATGATAACCACCGAAGCGTTGGTGGTATATAAAAACTGTTCGTATTTTGGATTGGCCAGAAACGTCAGACTTCCGGCATCGCCGTCTTCTATCTTAGCCAACTTATCAACCTTCACAAAAGCATCACCTTCAACAGTTCCGTTGAGCAATAAACTTATTTCCTGGGCACTAAATTGCATCGACAAATTTAAATGTTAAAATTAAAGCAGCAAATTATTAATTAGTTGTTAGTAGTGAGTTATCCGTTTTGAGGTCTCTCTTAATAAATTCTTCATTTTCAAGGCATCTATTTACAAAATTCATTACTCAAAACCAGCAACCTATTACTATATCTGTATGACACCTTGCCCGTCATTTACCCTTACAACAAATCTTTACTATAACAGGTAATATGTTTTTTAACCGTTTTAATCAGCGCTTCCAGGTTGGAGTTATCGCTGGCCTTGGTTATATCATACACCTCTCCATTTTTCATCAGGATACCTATATTACCATCACCCGCCGTATAAGCATTGTTACGTATAGAGGTGGTAAAAACAAAATAGGAGGCATCCTGCTCGCTGATATTATATTTCTTCATTGCCTTTTTGGTTAGCTCGGCAACAAATGCAGCATCCGGTTCTTCATTGGTGATATCTACATGATAAAGATTCCGCTGAACCAGATTTTTAGCCAAGGTTGACAGTAAAAAATCCGGGTGGTTTGCCCAAACCTTTACCGCCGACATAATATCGGCATCATCCAAACTCGCAAAAATTTCCAGGTGATGATCCTCCTGCTTAAAAACCTCCCGGCTGATCTTACTCTGGATAAAATGCTTCAGCGCCGGTGTGGCAAACAGATCTTCGCCCTGTAATATCAACTCGCGCCCGCGCTTGAATACTTTTACCAATAACTCTTCGCCCGAAATTACCGTTTTATGCAAGTAAACCTGCCAGTACATGAGCCTGCGTGCAATCAAAAACTTTTCGATAGAATAAATCCCCTTGGCTTCTACTACCACATGATCGTCCTTTACGTTCAGCATCTTGATGATGCGGTCTGAACTGATCACCCCCTCAGATACTCCTGTAAAAAAACTATCACGATTCAGGTAATCCAGCCTGTCCATATCCAGCTGGCTCGATACCAGCTGATGCAAAAACCGGCGGGGATAAGTATCGTTAAATATATCAATAGCCATAGTTAAACCACCGCCAAACTGCTCGTTTAGTTTGTTCATCAGCATGGCCGATATATCTTCATGCGCAACACCGGCTATAATGGTACGCTCCAGCGCGTGCGAGAACGGCCCATGACCAATATCATGCAATAATATAGCTATGGTTAAAGCTTCTTCTTCTTGGTGATTAATGTGGTGCCCCTTGTTGCGCAGCGTTTCAATGGCCATAGCCATCAGATGCATAGCGCCCAGCGCGTGATGAAAACGGGTATGTAAGGCTCCCGGGTAAACCAGGTGCGTCATGCCCAACTGCTTAATATATCTTAACCGCTGAAAATAGGGGTGTTCGATGAGGTCAAATACCAGCTCGGTAGGGATGCTGATAAAGCCATAAACAGGATCGTTTATAATTTTCTTTTTATTCAACTTGGTTCTTTACGATGCAAAAATGTAAAACAAAGGTAAAATAAGCGCATGATGTTTGTTAATTTTTGTTAATACCTTTACTTATTAACAACAAATCAGTCCCTTTGAGGTTTAATGACTGAATCAGAATTTTCTGAATTTATGAATTAACAGAATAAAAGTATCATTAACTTAACTGCTTAATTCAGCAAATCTTTAAATCCTGTTAATCCTGATTCAGACAGCTTTTTTAATCTACATATACTATGCAAGACACCACCATTTTATGGGCCGATGATGAAATTGACCTTTTAAAGCCACATATACTTTTTCTGAACGAAAAGGGATACAAAGTAACTACCGTAACCAATGGCAACGACGCCGTTGATGCTTTTAAACAGCACTATTTCGACCTGGTTTTCCTGGACGAAAATATGCCGGGCTTAACCGGTCTGGAAACCCTGCAACAGATCAAAAACCTGAACAATGATGTACCGATTGTGCTGATCACCAAGAACGAGGAAGAATACCTGATGGAAGATGCCATCGGTTCCAAGATTGATGATTACCTGATTAAACCGGTGCATCCCAAGCAAATTTTGCTCACCATTAAAAAGCTGACTGAAAACAAACGCCTGGTTACCGAAAAAACAACCATGGCTTACCAGATGGATTTCCGTACGCTGGGTATGACGCTTAACGATAACCTGAGCCACCAGGAATGGGTTGATGTTTATAAAAAGCTCATATACTGGGAGCTGGAGCTGGAAAAACTGGAAGATGCCGGCATGCATGAGATATTGACCCTGCAAAAAGCCGAAGCCAACGTACAATTCTGCAAGTTTGTGGAACGTAATTATTTAAACTGGATCAAGAACCCGGAATTTGCGCCAACCAGTTCGCCGCAGTTATTTAAAAAGAAGGTATTCCCAAAACTGGATGGTAATGGCCCGCTGTTCTTTATCCTGATAGATAACCTGAGGTATGATCAGTTTAAGGTGATCAACCCAATTATATCTGAGTACTTCAGGATGGAAGAGGAGGATACTTATTACAGTATTTTGCCTACCGCTACGCAATACGCCCGTAACTCCATATTCTCGGGCCTGATGCCTTTGGAGATGGAAAAACGTTACCCAACCATGTGGCAGAATGACGAGGATGAAGGAGGTAAAAATTTATATGAATCGGAATTTATTGCCGACCACCTGAAACGTGTACTGCGTAAAGAGTGTAAATACTCTTACCATAAAATATTAAATATTGACGAGGGCCGTGCACTGAATGAATCGGTAAGCAATCTCATGAACAATGAGCTGAATGTGGTGGTGTATAACTTTGTGGATATGCTATCCCACGCTCGTACCGACATGCAGATGATCCGCGAACTGGCCAGCGACGATGCCGCTTACCGTTCATTAACTCTGTCCTGGTTTGAGCACTCTCCACTGTTTGATCTGTTGAAATTTCTGGCCCAAAAACAGGTTCGCGTAGTGATCACTACCGATCATGGTACCATCCGTGTTAAAAACCCAAGCAAAATTGTGGGCGATCGTAATACCAATACCAACCTGCGTTATAAACAAGGCAAAAACCTGAATTATAATGCCAAGGAAGTATTCCATATTCGCAATCCGCACGATGCCATGTTGCCTAAGCTGCACCTAAGTTCGAGCTTTGTATTTGCCAAGGAAGACAGCTATTTTGTATACCCGAACAACTATAATCACTTTGTGAATTTTTATAATGAAACTTTCCAACACGGTGGTATTTCATTGGAAGAGATGATCATCCCGGTGGTTACTTACGGGCCGAAATAATAGAAGCCCCCTAGCCCCCTAAAGGGGGAACTTTTGAAAAATATAAAGGCCATCACTATTTGAAAGTGATGGCCTTTTTGTTTTATTCTATAATACTCATCATGTCATTGCGAGGAGGAACGACGTGGCAATCTCCTCGCGTACATCTACTTGTGATGAGATTGTCGCGCTACGCTCGCAATGGCATAGTAAATCTAACAAGTACCGTAACTGCAAAGCAACAGGCTTAGAGTTCCCCCTTTAGCGGGCTAGGGGGCTCACCCTTTTCACGATATCCTCAGCACTCAATTTCTCCTGCTCACCGGTTTCCATGTTTTTGAAAGCCAGCAAACCGCTTTGTATCTCTTCACTGCCGATCACTACCGTATAGGGAATATTTTTATTATTAGCGTATTCCATTTGTTTTTTGATCTTGGCACCGGCAGGGTAAAGCTCGGCATTGATATTTTGCCGACGCAATTGTTGCAACAGGGGCAGGCCATATAACTCGCCTTCTTTATCGAAATTACAGATCAATACCTGCGTGCTTTGATTGGATGCAGCCGGGAATAAGTTCAATTCTTCCAGCACATCATAAATACGGTCGGCACCAAAAGATATACCTACACCGGTTAACCCTTTAAGGCCAAACATACCCGTCAGATCATCATAGCGACCGCCACCACCGATGCTGCCCATGGCCACTTCATTGGTTTTTACTTCGAATATGGCGCCGGTATAATAGTTTAGTCCGCGGGCCAGAGTAATGTCCAGTTCCAGTTTAGCGGTTTGCAGCGGGCACTTTTCGATATAGCTAAATACCGTTTCAATTTCGTCGCATCCCTTTAATCCAACTTCTGATGAAGCCAGGGCCTGGCGCAGGCTTTGCAACTTTTCGGCATTGGATCCCTCCAATAAAATAACCGGCTTTATTTTGTCGATATCAGCCTCGGTAAAGCCGCGTTCCAGTAATTCTTTGATCACCCCATCCAGTCCGATCTTATCCAGTTTATCTATGGCTACAGTTAAATCAATGATATTATCAGCTTTATCTATAATTTGCGCGATGCCTGATAGAATTTTTCTATTATTAATTTTAATGCTGAAATCTTTCAAACCCAACTTGCTCAAAGCTTCGTCGTAGATCATCACAAACTCCGCCTCATTCAATAAAGAATCAGAACCTACCACGTCAGCATCGCATTGGTAAAATTCACGGTAACGGCCGCGCTGCGGTCTGTCGGCACGCCAAACCGGCTGCACCTGGAAACGCTTGAACGGGAAAGTGATCTCGTTCTGGTGCTGTACTACGTAGCGAGCAAATGGCACGGTAAGGTCATAACGGAGGGCTTTTTCGGAGATGTCCGAAGCTACCGCGTTTGAATTAAGCGATGTTAGTTTTTCGGGATTTACCTTGGCCAGATAATCCCCACTATTCAGGATCTTGAAGATGAGCTTATCACCCTCTTCACCGTATTTACCCAATAAGGTTGATGAGTTTTCCATAGTCGGCGTTTCTATCTGCTGATAGCCGTATTTACGGAACACGCTTTTAATGGTATCAAAAATATAATTACGTTTCACCATTTCGGTTGGTGAAAAATCGCGGGTGCCTTTGGGTACGGATGGTTTGATGGATGCCATGCGGCAAATGTACAAAAAAGCAAATTATACGAACATTCCGTCATGCTGAACTTGTTTCAGCATCCCACATACAGGCTTTATGCGAGCGACTCATCTTATGTCATCCTGAAACAGGTTCAGGATGACATAGTTCTAAGAGCCCCGTATTAACTTATATGACACTCTTTTTACCCAAGCGTTTGCAGAAAAATATATTTTTGAGAACCATGAACATTATTACCCAAACGCCGCGCTTGCTGATACGTGAATTTATACCTGAGGACGAAACCCTTTTACTCGATCTGGATGCCGATGCGCGATTAACCCGCTACGTAAAAAAACGCACCGCGCAGGAAAGCAAAAAAGTTTTTAAGGATACATTGAAAGATTATCAAAAGAAAACAGGCATGGGCCGCTGGGGCATTTTTAATCTTGCTGATAATGATTTTATAGGTGTTTGCATATTAGACTACAGCGAATTTGACCGTAACAGCATTGAACTGGGTTATCGCCTGCACCTTAAATACTGGGGTTCGGGTATTGCTACAGAGCTTGCTCAGGCATTGGTATGGTACGGATTAAATGAAATTGGGCTTAAAGAAATTTGTGCCGTTACGCATCCAGAAAACAGAGCTTCCCAAAAGGTTTTATCAAAAGCTGGTTTTCAGCCGCACGGCCGTGCTTTTTGGCATGGGGATGATCTTCCGTTTTTTAAGGTAAGTAAAAGTGCTTTTTAGCCTGCTATTTTCACCATCACATCATTGCCAATCTCTACACAGGAAGATTAAGATAATGTACCATTTCGCTCTGTACAGTATAGAGATTGCTTCGTACCTCGCAATGACGCATGTATTTTAGCTTATATCCCTCAGCTCTTTAATAATATCCTTGCAACCACCTTCAATCAGTTCAAAAACTGGTTCAAACTGGGTATCATCATAATAAGGATCGGGCACTATTTTATCGCCTAGTAACAGTTTTACCTTTCGAGCTTCCTCATCGTTGCGGGCAAGGTTCAGCACATCGTTCAGGTTGTTTTTATCCATCACAAAAATGTGGTCGAAACGCTCAAAATCTTTTGCTTTAAACTGGCGACAAACCTGCTTGCTGATGTCGACACCATGATTACGCGCGGCACGGACAGAACGCTTGTCAGGCCCTTCGCCTACATGCCAGTTACCGGTACCGGCCGAATCGACCGTCCAGTTTAAACCCTGCTCATCACTCAGGTGCTGCATGATCCCTTCCGCCAGCGGCGACCGGCATATATTGCCCAAGCAAACCATTAGTATTTTCATTTTTTAAAGTGAGAAGAGGTAAAAGGCGAAAGGTTAAAGGTGAAAGGTTTTGTCTGACTTTTAAAAGCCTTTTACCTTTCGCCCTTAACCCTTCACCTCAAAAAAACTATCCAAATATCTTATTCAATATGCCTGCAAGACGTACGCCTGCTTTCAGCATTTGATGATTCAGTATATCGATATATTTAAAGTTGTATTTATAGCTCAGGCTGTCTCCTGTTTTAGTATCAGCATATAGTTTTTCGGCCAGCTGATTACTCTCAAACAACCATTCGCTTATGGGGTCACTTTGCAATTTGGCACGCTCGGTTGCCGTAGTATGATTAATCATAGCCGCATATTCGGTATAGCTCAGTTGCTGAAAATCAATCAGGCCGCTATCCCAAACCGAGTGCAGGTTGCTTTCTTTACCAAACCACTGCACTTTAACATCATTGCCTCCTTTATCACCGGTATGACCGGTGTGCAGCGGCTGATGTACGTCCTCTACAATATGGATCAGCATATGCAGGTAAACCAGTTTATTGGCCTTGCTTAAGCTTGGCTTCTTTAGTTCCGCTATCAAAAAATTCATTTTGGTATAGGCATCAACAGCGGTATCTGCTTTTAAATAAGCCTGTAGCTCGGGATAGGTAAAGGCCTTATCCAGATCGATAAAATGCCAGGTGTAAAGGTAATTGTAGGCCGGATCTGATTTAATAAAATCGGCCCAGTTACTGCCAATGGCGATTGACTCGTAGCCTAAAATTCCTTGTATAGCCTTGCGCGCTTTAGGCGTTAAATAACTATCAGCTATTTGTCCGCAAACACGGTGACCGGTAGGTCCCCAGGCCATACTTTGTAATGGGATATAAAATACGGCAATAAGCAGAATGATCTTTTTGAAAAATTGGATTTTCATTGTTACAATGGTTTTGGTGTGCAACTTGTTCGTTTAATTAAATGGGCGTTGATGGGTATAACGTTGGATGTGCTGGCAAATTGGATAAGTGAGTCGGTTTTTTGTTTAACCTTAAAGTATTCTTCATAATCGCCGGAGCGGAAACAACCTTTCTCATCTTTATAACTGCCATCGGCATTACAAAATTCACCTTTTAGGTGCAGGGTGTCCTGCCTTTGGGTGTAGGTTCCTTTGATGTATTCGGCCCAGTGACCACTAGCCATACAGCTATCGGCACCATAGTTTACTTTGCTATAGGAGCTGATCTTCACGAAGAAAGAATCGCAGCTGAATTTAAGATCATAAAGCGAGTAGGAAACCAGTCGCTTTTGCGCCGGTACGGAGTCCTGCCGCCATTCGCCTTGCACATACTTTTCGCCGGGCTTTTGCTTATCCGGATTCATGGTACAGGAGCTTATAAAAAGGGCGAAAGGTAAAAGGTAAAAGGCAAAAGCTCCTTTTTTAAGGAGAGATAAAAAATTAAAGCTAAAGGGCTTTGACATAAAATACTATTCGCTATAAACTAAAAGCCCCTCTCCTTCAGGAGAGGGGTTGGGGGTGAGGCTCTTTATTTTAAAGAACCTATCATATCTTCGGGGCGTACCCATTGGTCAAACTGCTCGTTGGTTAACAAACCCAGGCCTATGGCGGCTTCACGTAGTGATGTACCTTCTTTCAGGGCTGTCTTGGCAATTTTGGCCGCATTTTCGTAACCGATGTGCGGGTTAAGCGCGGTAACCAGCATCAGTGAATTTTCCAGGTGTTTTTTGATGCCTTCGTAGTTAGGTTCGATACCTACCGCACAATGATCGTTAAAAGAAACGCAAGCATCGCCAATTAAACGGGCCGACTGCAAAAAGTTGGCTGCCATTACCGGTTTAAATACATTCAGTTCGTAATGTCCGTTTGATCCGCCGATGGAGATAGCCACATCGTTACCCATTACCTGGGCAGCCACCATGGTAACCGCTTCGTTTTGGGTTGGATTAACCTTACCCGGCATGATAGACGATCCCGGCTCGTTATCAGGGATGTGAATCTCACCAATACCAGAACGCGGACCAGAAGCCAGCATCCGGATATCGTTAGCTATTTTCATTAAGGATACCGCGATCTGTTTCAACGCACCATGGCTTTCCACAATAGCGTCATGAGCAGCAAGGGCTTCAAATTTATTTTCGGCAGTGATAAATGGCAAGTTGGTAAATTTGGCAATGTATTCGGCCACTTTTACATCATATCCTTTTGGGGTGTTGATGCCAGTACCTACTGCGGTACCACCCAAAGCCAATTCAGACAGGTGATCCAATGTATTGCGCAGCGCTTTTAAGCCGTGATTCAATTGTGATACATAACCAGAAAACTCCTGACCCAGTGTCAGCGGTGTAGCATCCATCAGGTGGGTACGACCAATTTTTACCACGTTTTTAAACGCCTCTACTTTAGCTTGCAGCGTATCGCGCAGTTTTTCAATACCGGGGATGGTTACATCGATCAGTATTTTGTATGCCGCGATGTGCATAGCGGTTGGGTAGGTATCGTTTGATGATTGCGATTTATTCACATCATCATTAGGGTGGATGAAAGTTTTGCCTTCGCCCAGTTTATTGCCTTGCAATACGTGCGCGCGATTAGCCACCACCTCGTTCACATTCATGTTTGATTGTGTGCCCGAGCCGGTTTGCCATATCACCAGCGGAAATTCACTGGCCAAAGCGCCGGTTAATATCTCATCACAAACCTGTGCTATCAGGTCGCGTTTTTCGGCAGGCAGTACACCTAGGTCGGTATTGGTATAAGCAGCAGCTTTTTTCAGATAAGCAAACGCATCAATGATCTCTTTAGGCATCGATGCCTCCGGACCAATTTTAAAGTTATTGCGTGAACGCTCTGTTTGTGCTCCCCAGTATTTATCGGCAGGTACCTGTACCTCGCCCATGGTATCGTGTTCGGTTCTGAAACTCATGGTAGTATTAAAATTTTAGCAGGGCAAAGTTATGGTTTTATATGAAGTAAGGGAACGGCTAAGCGTAATCTTTTTAATACAAGGGTAGACGCTCCTTTAGGGAGACTTACGAAGTTTTAAAAACTTCGTAAGTCTGAAAGATCAAGAACTACTTTTTCTTAACGTATTGGACCCGACCTTTAAACGTAGGCTCAAGCTCATGTATAACTAGTGTTAGTATTAATAAAACAAAGCTGCTTACTGCTGCTATCTTACAAAAGATAATACCATGTATGATATCTCTTTGGTGTTCATCTAAAGCTTTTCTGGCAACAAGGGTATCCTGTATCTCATATTTATAGCTCACATCACTGTTAACCCAACCAAAGCCAAAAACCAACAGGAGTACTGACAAAATAATAATCGTTATGGTAAACATCCGGTCGGTTATCTTCATAGGTTCAAAAACCCCTTTTGGTGCTTCCAACCCAAGCCTCTAAAGCAGATAATTTGGCATTATTGTCCTTGAACCACTGTATGTTCTCGTCCCGGTAAGCAGTTAAACTAATCAGACGGATAAATGCATCCATATTATCGGTTGATGCCAGCTTCGCGAAGTAATCGGCATAAAAGTGGGAATAAAAATCGTCTTGCTTGTTTGTATTAAAGGTCCCTGCTACGCTATAAACATTTTTTAGTTCCAATTTAAGCGAATCAATACCTGTAAGGCCCTTTTTATCCACCGTTGCTGCCAGTACCGAGATGGATAATGCCATATTACCCGCCTCAGAAGCACCCGATGAAAGGTTCAATTGCACATTCTTACTCGAATCGCGCTTAATACCATAATTCAGCAGATATTTGATGTAACCTAATGCATCTGCCGAGCGCTTGGTTTGCGGCTCCAGCAATAAAAAACTGCTCCAGGCCAAGAGTGATATACCCCGTTTATCTTCACTATAGGTAGCCATGGCATATATTCTTTGACTACTGGCATGTTTAGGATCAAGCTTAATGGCACTAACTGCGTTGGCTTCCGACTCGGGATATTTTCCCAGCCGGTAATACATAATGGCCAGGTTGTAATACAGCCGCTGATACCCAGGGTCAACCTTTATCCCCTGTTGAAAATATTCTATGGCCTTATCCGTCTGCTTATCGTCGTCATAAATACTGCCCATCATATCATATGCGCCACCCGATTTGGGATCGAGTTTCAGTACTTTTTCTAAATAAGGCAGCGCGCTTTTACCTTTTCCTGTATTAAACAAAGTATAGCCCATTTCATAGTAAGCGGTTGAATAATTGGCATCGGCTTTTATTGCTTCGTTATATTTAGCAATTGCCTCGTCATACTTTCCTGCATCGTTCAGGGCTACCCCTTGTTTCACCAGCGTTTTGGCATCATCCTTAGTCTGGGCAAAAGCAACATATGAAAAAACAGAAAGCAGTAAGGAGAATGAAATTTTGTGATAGGTTTTCATGTTTAAATTTAAATACTGAAAATTGAAAAAGGAAGTGATTTAATATTTTCTTTCTGCTCCTGCCACCCACACTTCCAATGACTTGCGTTTATCTTCATTCTGTTGCAGCCATTGCGTATCAGCAGCTTTATTAGCGCTCATGTCCATCAGCCGGGCAAAAGCGGGTATGTGTTCTGTTTGTGCCAGTTTGTAAAAGAATGCGGCATAATAATTCCGAAAAAAATCATTGTTGCTTTGTTTTTCTGATAATTGGCCTATGGCTGTAAATATCGCCTTCAACTGGGCAGCCAGCAAATCAGCAGGGGACGCGTATTTTCTGTTATCGGTAGTGGCTGCCGCGATGGATATAGCTTTATTTAAAGCCATGTTATCAACGCCTGTTTTGCCGTCAATTTTTAATGCGCCTCCTTTTAAAATACTTTGCATATTGGTATAGGCCTCGGCAGACCGTGGCCCATCGGGTTCCAGCAGTAAAAAATTGCAAAGAGCCAGCAGGGCGGGAGCCCGTTTGTTTTGGTGGAAACAAACCAAAGCATATAAACGCTGGCTATTGGCATGTTTTGGATCAAGTTTGATTGCTTCAGTGGCAGCCAATTCCGCATCAGCATATTTAGCTGCGCGGAAATAGGCCAGCCCGATGTTAAAATACAAAGGTTGATAATCCGGCTTTATTTTTATTCCGGCTTTGTAGGCATCAATGGCCTGTTGGGGCTGTTTGGCAGCATCATAAATACTCCCTAAAAGCTCGTAAGCAGGTCCGGTAAAATTGTTACTCGTTTTAACCACTTTATCCAAATACGGAATTCCATCCGCACCCTTTCCCGATGAAAATAATGAAAACGCTATCTGGTAATTGGCCTGGGCATTTTCCGGATCGGAGGTTAGGGCTTGTTTATATTTTTCGATAGCACCCGCAAAATTACGCGCATTGTTAAGCTCAATTCCTTCCTTAATCAAGGCGCTCACATCCGTATTTTGCGCATATGCAGCAATCGAAAACAACAAAAAGGAAATAATGAGTTTGAGTTTTTTACCTAAATCCATAGCTAAACATACAAAGAGTATTATCTAAACGAAAAAATTAAAAACTTTAATTCATACCTGCGTTATAATTTCTAATTTTCGCATTCGTTTAAGTTGAGAAATTTATTTATGAGATTAGTGTACCAAAGCATTTTACCCCTTACTGCCGCCCTGCTGATATTAACGTCCTGTTCGTCAAAAAGCAACGATAAAAATAAAAGTTTAAGTCCCGCCGAAAGCAAACCCTTAGATACTGTCACCCTGCTGGCCTACAACCCTAAAAACGCCGATAAAAAGATTGACGAGGTGATGAAAGAACTTCATCGTACCCGGGGCTTTAATGGCAATGTGCTGGTGGCCAAAAAGGGCAAGATAGTATACGAAAACGCGATAGGCTGGGCCGATTACCTGCACCGCGACAGTCTGAAATTAAGCTCTCAATTTGAACTCGCATCGGTTACCAAAACCATGACCTCCACCGCCATTTTAATGCTGATGGAACGTGGCAAACTCACCCTTGACGATGATGTAAAAAAGTTTTTTCCCGACTTTCCATACAATGGGGTTACCATACGCCTGCTGCTTACTCACCGATCGGGTATGATGAACTATGTATATTTTATTGACGATATATACCGCAGCCAGCACCTGAACCAAAAGAAAGGCCTTACCAATGCCGAGGCTATGAAAATGATAGCCGACTATAAACCACGCCCGTTCAACGTACCCAACAAACGTTTTTTATACAACAACTCCAACTTTATGGTGCTGGGAGCCATTATTGAAAAGATAAGCGGTATGAGCTATGCCGATTTCATGAAGCAGAATGTGTTTGCCCCAGCCAGCATGGTGCATACTCACGTATATTCCAAAGCCGTATATGATAAGATCCCGGTTGATGTAGTAGGGCACGATCGCGGGCAATGGCGGTATTCTGTAGCACAAAACTTCCTGGATGGCCCCGTAGGTGATAAAGGCATTTACAGCACCGTGGGCGACCTGTTTTTATTTGACCGTGCTTTACGGGCCGGTCGTTTATTAAAACAGGCCACGCTCGATTCGGCTTATGTGCCGCGTAACCCTATGGTACACGGGCACTTTAGCTATGGTTATGGCTGGCGCACATTCACCGCGCCGGGGCAGGAGGTAATTTACCACACCGGCTGGTGGCATGGCTTCAGGCACATTTATTTGCGCGACATGAAAAACGATATCACCATCGTATTGTTAACTAATTTAGCCAATGGCAGCTTGTTAAAACTGGATGATCTGTTTAAGGCCGCCGGCATGCCTATAGTGCGTAAAAGTGCTTATAGCGGCAACGGGGATACCAATGATGATTAATTTTTAATGAGTGGTTGATTGAGTTGAATAAGTGAATGGTTTTTTTTGTAAAACGCTATCAACTCAACCAACTACTCCCCCAATCAACATAATCAACCACTCACTTAATTCTAAATATCATGTTTGATAAACTCATGGAAGCCCAGCAAAAGGCTGGTGAAGTAAAAAAACGTCTGGACGGGATCATCGTATCCGGTGTGGCTGAGGGCGGTAAGATCACCGTTACTGCAAATGCCAACAAAGTAGTGCAATCCATCCATATCGATAGTGCTTTCTTTGCCGACGCTGATAAGGAAGAGATTGAAGAACTTCTGGCAGTAGCCATTAACAAGGCTATGGAACAAGCCGAAAATATAAGCCAGAGCGAAATGGCCGCCGTGACCAAGAGTATGTTAGGCAACCTCGGTGGCATGTTTGGCCAATAAACCCCCAAAAGTGGGTTTACATGGTTTACACTTTTCAGGGTTAACATTTTTATATTTAATTGATAATCAATTATTTAAATACAATTTATCTCAAAATAGGGTATTTTTATGTAAACCCACTTTTCTGTATGCCTCAGGGTCCTCTGCGAGAGACCCTGAGGGGACTGAATGTCTTTTCATAGTCTATTTATTTGCAGCTAAATTCCCTCCTTGGGGAGGGGCGCGATGGATAGTGTTGTAGCTGGTAGGGGTTCTTTGCTACCTGTCTTACGAATAAACCCCTCCCTTCCCCTCCCGAGGGAGGGAATCGCACTCTCCCATGCTTTCAAATTCAATCCTACCTCGCACTGCCCCAAAGGCAATCCGTCTTTGTAACTTTTCTGCCACGAGATACTTATGCGTTGCAACATTTAGTTATAAGTATTTAGCTTTGATCCATCAAAACAAATAACAAAAAAATGAAAACTACCTATTACGGACAATCGACCATTGAGATAGAAACCGGCGGCAAAAAACTACTTTTTGATCCTTTTATCACCCATAATGCACTGGCCAAACATATCGATATCAATACCATCAAGCCCGACTATATTTTGGTATCGCACGGTCATGGCGACCACGTGGCCGACCTGATCGAGGTGCAAAAAAACAGCGGAGCCAAGGTGATCTGTATAGCCGAAATCGCTAACTGGCTTGGCAGCAAAGGCATCGACAATGTACATGGTATGAATATTGGCGGCGGCTTTAACTTTGAATTCGGTCGGGTTAAGATGGTAAATGCTATCCACTCCAGCACCATGCCCGATGGCGCACCGGGTGGTAACCCTGCAGGATTTGTGATTTACACCAACGAAGGTAAAAACATATACTTTGCCGGCGATACCGCGCTTACCTATGATATGAAATTACTGGCCGACGATAACCTGGACTGGGCTTATTTACCCCTGGGCGATAACTATACTATGGGTGCCGATGACGCCATCAAAGCAGCAGGATTTATTAATTGCAAAAACATTATTGGTATGCACTATGATTCGTTCCCGGCAATTAAGATTGCCAAAGATGAGGTAGCTGAGAAATTTGTTAAAGCTGGGCTTAACCTTAAATTGCCCGCGGTTGGTGAAACTATAGAGTTGTAAGCTTTTTTTATTGTCATGCTGAACGAAGTGAAGCATCTGATCTGCGCCATGCATATTTGCGACTAGATCCTTCGTTCCTCAGGATGACAAGATTCTTAAATACAAAAAGGCCTCCCGATGTTTTCAGGAGGCCTTTTTGTTGATGAAAAAAGATCACTACATTTTTGTGGTATCTTTTTTAGTGGAATCTTTCTTCTTTTTGTTTTTCCACTTTTTCTTGGTTTTAGTAGTATCCGTTTGTACGGTACCATCGGTTTTCTTTACTGGGGCATACGCAAAAACAGTGCTGGCAGAGATCGCAGCTAAAGCGATCATACAAATTGCTTTTTTCATACTTGTTCCGTTTAAATGGTTATTTTATTTATAACAAATTAAATATGAAATGTTTGTATTAAGTTTTAGTTAAATAACTGTTCCATCGGGTATAACCGCGCGTTTTTTGATCACTACGATGCCATCCTGTACGGTATGGGTGTCAAAATCACCGTCGGGCAGTGTTTTACCCATGTTTATTTTAACATTGTTACCGATGTAGGTATTTTTATCAATAATGGCATTCCTGATCTGGCAGTGTTCGCCAATACCCATTATAGGCGAATGATCCAACTTCAGCTCGGCAATTTGCTCCAGGGTCTGATAGCTATCGTTACCCATCACATAACAGTTTTCAATAATGGTTTCTACACCTATACGCGTCCGGATACCAATGAGCGAACGGGTGATCCGTTTGGCATTAATAATACAACCATCGGCAATAATGGATTTTTCCATCGTTGTGCCCGATATTTTTGATGGCGGCAACATGCGCGCACGGGTGTATATGTGATTTTCGCCAAACAGATTAAACTTAGGGATATCATCTGTTAAACCCAGGTTGGCCTCAAAAAACGATGGAATGGTACCGATATCTGTCCAATAACCTTCATACTGGAAACTGGCCACTTTATGATCAGCGATGGACTGCGGGATGATCTCTTTCCCAAAATCGGTACGGTCGTTCCCTTCCAGCAGTTCATACAAAAGCTTACGGTTAAATATATAAATACCCATCGAGGCCAGGTAAACCCGTCCTTCGGCTTTCATTTCATCACTTACATCTGATGCCCAGCTTTCAAAATCCGATTTTGGTTTTTCAACAAAGGCGGTAACCATGCTGTTCTCATCCGTTTTTAAGATGCCAAAACCCGGAACATCGGCAGCATCAACCGGAATAGTAGCGATAGAAATTTCGGCACCCGTATCGATATGGTGATTGATCATTTCTTCAAAATCCATCTGGTACAGCTGGTCGCCCGAAAGGATCAGCACATAATCAAATTCATGAACCGATAAATGGTGCAGGCTTTGCCTTACCGCATCGGCAGTACCCTGAAACCAGGCTCCGCTGGTTGGTGTTTGCTCAGCTGCCAAAATATCAACAAAAGCATCACTAAAGCTGCTAAAGTGATAGGTGTTTTTGATGTGCTTATTTAACGATGCCGAGTTAAACTGCGTTAATACATAAATACGTGTAATACCCGAATGCAGGCAGTTGGAAATAGGAATATCAACCAACCGGTATTTACCGGCAATAGGAACTGCGGGCTTGGAGCGTGTTGCCGTAAGGGGGGATAAACGACTGCCCTGGCCACCGCCAAGTACAATGGAAATTACTTTAGATGTCATATCTCGTAGGGTTTAAACTTTCATACAGATCAATATATTCTTTTGCCGAACGGTCCCACGAAAAATCGAGCGCCATCATGCGTTTGCGCAATTGCTGCAATTGTGTTGTATTTTGATAAAGGGTATTAGCACGGGCAATGGCATGGCAGATATCATCAACACTGGCATTATTAAACCGGATGCCGTAACCACCTTCGTCGCCAAAATCAATAACTGAGTCTATCAATCCGCCGGTGCTTCTAACCAGCGGCATTGTGCCATATCTTAGGGAGTATAATTGGTTAAGGCCGCATGGCTCAACACGCGAAGGCATCAGTAAAAAATCGGCACCGGCGTAAATGAGGTGAGCCAATGCTTCATCATAACCAATAAATACATTGCATTGTTCCGGGTATTTTTCTTTCAGTTCCAGCAGGGCGGTTTCCATTTCTTTATCACCCGAACCCAGGATCAGGAAGTTAGCTTGTCCCTCATTCTCTGTAATGCTCCGTTCAATGGCCTCTGGCAGCAGATCGGCGCCTTTTTCAACTACTAAACGACCTATAAATACAAAAAGAGGTTTAGCAGCATTCAGCGCAAAGCGCTCGCAGATCACAGCTTTATTGGCTTGTTTTCCTTTAGCTATTTGCCTGGCCGTAAATTTTGTGGCTATCATGGCATCTGTTTGCGGATTCCATACATCGGTATCAATACCGTTGATAATGCCATAACCTTTCTCTCTTTCTGTCCAGAACAGATACTCCAGCCCGTTGGAGTTTACCGTAAGCTCATGCAGATAAGTGGGCGATACGGTAGTATATTTCCAGCAGCATTTTACAGCCGCTGCCAGTGGGTTAATGCCGCCGGCCCAATCCAGCAAACCTGTTTTTGTCAGGTCGATCTCGGGCAGATAGGAGAGGTTGTCCCAACCAAAAGCACCATGATATTGCCCGTTATGGATAGTGAATACAGTAGGCGTATTAGCCAATCGTTGATATAACTTAGAATGGTACAACAGGAAGGGCACCAACCCCGAGTGATGATCATGACAATGGATCACATCGGGTGTTTGGCCGCTATAACTTATCCAATCTAAAAAAGCCAGCTGAAAAGCGATAAACTGCTCCCGCTCATCCGGATAGCTGTATATATTTTCGCGATCGATGAGTCCGGGGATTTTTACCAGGTATAGTTCAAAGCCCAGCTTATCGGTTTTTTCTTTTAGTATCTCAAAAAAAAGCCTGCGGGTGCCCAATAGCGTAGCCGCGCTGAAAACCACGTCAAACTCGTTTTCGCGGGTGAACTTGCGATCATAAAAAGGCATGACAACGGCAGCCTGCAAACCCGCCTGATTCTGGTATTTGGGCAATGCGCCAACCACATCAGCAAGCCCGCCAACCTTGGCAACGGGATAACATTCGGCACTCAGATGGTATATTTTCATTAAGGTTTTATTGGTTCAATTTAAGCAAAGATTGCTAAAAGAGAAACCTATATGAATTAATATAGTTTTTGAAATTTAGACAGATTATTGTAAAAAACTTATTAAGGTTTTGAGCCTTACTTTGCGGTATTTGCACCAAAAACGCAGAAAACAGCCAATACCAGGTTGTACCGCCGAATACACTAAGCAAGCTTTATGATTATAAAAGTTCTTATATTTTATCTTATTCGTAAATAAATTGTCGTCAGCACATGGGACGGCCAGGCAACTGCGGCCGGAGACTGGTTAATAATGGTCATCCGGCTGGAGTCGAGCGACTGCGGGAGAATTAGGCTAAAGCCAATAACTGCTTCTTTACGGCCCGTTGGTTAAAACCAACGGCAATGAAAGACAAATTACTCTCCTCATTCATTGCCGTCCCATTTATGGGACGGATAGTAGTCGTATTTCCTGGCTTTAGCCCCCCAAATAATCTTCCGAACAACTATGGGCTGGGGCCGAGTCACAGCTGGAAACTAAAGATCAATTTTTATTTTTCTTGTAATTATTTAAAAATGCTTCTATTTTTTCAATATCGCCTTTATTAAGCCCTGTTACATTATCTTCCCATTGCCATAGCGTGCTTTCACCATCGCTCAAAACTAAATAACCCAGATACGCCTTTTCAAAATCCTGATCATGTTTAATAACCAGTTCCTTTCTTTCAAACTCTTTAGGAATTTCGCTTTTTTTATCTCCCAAATGTGCCCAAAAATCCTCTTTTATTAAATCCTCGTATACATATGCCTTGATAGGAGGTAGCAATGAAGGCATTTCCTTGGATTGCATCAATACCGGACTAATAAACAAAAACCGTTCTCCTCGGTCTGACTTCAAAGTGAATTCAATTAAATTAACCATTTTAAATCTTCGTTAATTCGCAGTGGCTTATTTTGATTCTTTGCTATTGACTCTCTCTATCAATGCGCTTCCAACCAGTTCAACCCCGTGCCAATCTCCACCATAATAGGCACTTCGGTTTTGATGGCGGTTTTCATGTTGTGCATAATGATGGGTTTTATCAGCTCAATTTCGTGATTGGGCACATCAAACACCAACTCGTCATGCACCTGCATGGTCATTTTGGCTTCCAATTTTTGGGCCTTTATTTCCCGGTGAATGTTGATCATGGCAATTTTGATCATATCCGCCGCCGAACCTTGTATCGGAGCGTTGATGGCATTTCGTTCGGCAAAGCCGCGTACGGTAGCATTGGCCGAATTGATATCGCGCAGATATCTGCGGCGGCCCATCAGCGTAGTTACATAACCGTTTTCGCGGGCAAAATTCATGGTGTCGGTCATGTATTGTTTGATCCCTGGGAACTGCGCAAAATACTGTTCAATAATATCTGCAGCCTCTTTACGCGGGATGCCCAGATTTTGTGATAAACCAAATGCCGATTGCCCGTAGATGATACCAAAGTTTACCGCCTTGGCATTACGGCGCTGATCGCTGGTTACTTCATCCAGAGCTATGCCGTATACATTGGCAGCCGTAGCAGTGTGGATATCCAGATTGTCAATAAAGGCCTGCATCATGTTAGGATCTTTACTGATCTCGGCAATAATGCGCAGCTCTATCTGCGAGTAATCCGCCGATACAATGCTGTGCCCATTATCGCGTGGGATAAAAGCTTTACGCACCTCGCGTCCGCGCTCGGTACGGATAGGGATATTTTGTAAATTGGGGTTCACGCTGCTTAGACGCCCGGTTGCAGCCACCGCCTGGTTATAAGAAGTATGCACACGCCCGGTCTTGGGATTAACCATAGTTGGCAATGCATCTACGTAAGTCGACTTTAATTTTTGCAGCTGGCGAAAGTCCAGGATGTCTCTCACAATATCACTTTTGGCAGCAAGGGATAATAGCACATCTTCGCCGGTTTGGTATTGGCCCGTTTTGGTTTTTTTGGCTTTGGGATCAAGCATCAGTTTTTCAAACAGCACCTCGCCCAGTTGTTTTGGCGACGCGATATTGAAACGTACACCCGCTTTTTCATATACTGTTTTTTCAAAACCGGCAATATCGGTTTCCAGTTGTTTAGAGAATTCGCGCAGTGTATCATGGTCGATCTTTACGCCCTCAAACTCCATATCGGCCAGTACATATATCAGCGGATGCTCAATTTCGTTGATGAGTTTTTCGCTTTCTACCTGCTTTAATTTCGGCTCAAAAATATCTTTAAGCTGCAGGGTAATGTCGGCATCCTCGGCGGCGTATTCTTTAATCTTTTCTATCTCTACATCGCGCATATTGCCCTGGTTTTTACCTTTAGGACCAATAAGCGTAGTGATGGAGACCGGTTTATAACCCAGGTAATTTTCCGAAAGGATATCCATACCATGACGTGTATCCGGATCGATTACATAGTGGGCCATCATGGTATCAAACAGAGCACCCTTTACTTCAACGCCGTACCATTTGAGTATCAGGATATCAAACTTGATGTTTTGCCCTATTTTGCTGATGCCTTCATTTTCCAGTACCGGCTTAAATTCAGTCGCGATACTTTTAGCCTCATCCTGATTGTCCGGAACGGGCACATACCAGGCCTCGCCCGGTTTTACCGCGAATGACAAGCCTACCAGCTCGCAATAATTAGCATCGGTGCCGGTGGTTTCGGTATCAAAACAAATGGTTTGTTGTTTAAGCAATAGCGATATCAGTTCCGCTCGTTTCTCTGGCGTATCGGCCAGGTGATATTCATGCGGTACATTGTCAATATTTTTAGCGGCGGTAACGGGTGGTTCGTAAATATCTTCCACATCAACCGTCATGGTAGTGCGGGCAGTGGCCACCGGATCGCCAAACAAATCGGTTTGTACCGATACGGCTTTCATCTCGGTAACGCTGAAGTCGTCGCCAAAAACCCGGCGACCTAAGGTGCGGAATTCCAGTTCAGCAAAAAGCGGTTCCAGCAGGTCTTTGCTTGGTTCACCCATTTGCAGGCCTTCTTCGTCCAGCTCTACCGGAACGTTGAGCAGTATGGTAGCCAGTTTTTTAGAAAGCAACCCTTGCTCTGCATATTGTTCTACGTTTTCGCGCTGTTTACCTTTTAGCTCATGACTATGGGCAATGATCTCTTCCATCGAGCCATATTGTTTGATCAGGGCCTTAGCAGTTTTTTCGCCGATACCGGGGATACCTGGGATATTATCAACAGCATCGCCCCATAAACCCAGGATATCAATAACTTGTTCTACGCGTTCAATTTCCCACTTTTCCAGCACTTCTTTAACACCGAGCACTTCCATTTCGTTACCCATGCGGGCAGGTTTGTAAATGCGGATGTTTTCGGATACCAGCTGCGCGAAATCTTTATCAGGAGTCATGCAATACACCTGGTAACCTTTTTGTTCGGCTTTTTTGGCCAGGGTGCCAATGATATCATCGGCCTCATAACCATCAGCAGTAATCACCGGAATATTGAAACCCAGTATCACTTTGATCACGTAGGGAAGAGCTTTGGACAAATCCTCGGGCATGGCCTCGCGATGGGCCTTATAGGCTTCATAATCGGTATGCCGTTCGGTTGGCGCTTCGGTATCAAATACCACGGCCATATGTGTTGGTTTTTCTTTTTTCAAAACATCCAACAGGGTATTGGTAAAACCCATTACAGCCGAAGTGTTGAGCCCATTCGACGTAAACCGCGGACTTTTACTTAAAGCAAAATGCGCCCGGTAAATAAGGGCCATGCCATCCAAAAGAAATAGTTTTTTCATTGATATTTTACACTAATTGCACCAATTTATATTGCCACTAATTACACGAATTTCTTTTCAGATTACACGAATGCTTAGTGGCTTTACAATATAATGGCTCTATGCAAAAATAGTATTTATAGCCACAAAGAAGCTATTTATAGACTCTATAATTAATTCGTGCAATTCGATGGTATTAGTAAAATTTGTGCTTATTGTAATTCGATGCCATTCGTGTAATTAGTGCTATCTAAAATCGCAGCTGGCCAGGTGATCGTTCACCATACCCGTTGCCTGCATATACGCATAGCATATGGTAGTACCAAAAAATTTAAAGCCGCGTTTTTTCATATCCTTACTAATGGCATCAGATATGGGTGTACTGGCAGGTACACCCCGTTCCGGGTGATTGATGATCGGTTTGCCATCGGGCATAAAACTATAGAGGTATTTATCAAACGAGCCAAACTCCTGCTGCACTTTGATAAACAACTGTGCATTGGTGATGGCAGTCAGAATTTTTAAGCGGTTACGGATAATACCGGCATCCTGCATCAGGCGCTCCACATCGGCATCGGTAAAGGCGGCTACTTTTTTTACGTCGAACCCGGCAAAAGCTTTGCAATAGTTTTCGCGGCGGCGTAAAATAGTGATCCAGCTTAAACCTGCCTGTGCCGATTCCAGTATCAAAAACTCAAACAGTATCTTATCATTATGAACTTCTTTTCCCCATTCTTCGTCATGATATTTCATGTACAAAGGATCGGTGCCGGCCCAGGTGCAGCGTTTTAAGTCGATATCATTCATAATCAGTGTATTTAGACCTTGCAACCAGTGTAATCAGTGAAAACTTGTTTATTTTTTGACTTTGCAGAACATTTATTACCTGTTTTATCAATGTGTAGCTTGTGTTTTTATCAGCTTTTATATTGATTCTCATAGGACTACCATGCTGTGTCGCATAAGCCTTTCTTGCCGCATATAGCCAGTTAAACAACTCGTTACTTACGGTATCAATACTTATGCCTTTCTGTGTATAGTAACTCTGAGGATCATAATAGCTTTTGATATAATTTTTAAGCTCATGAACAGGGCTACCAATTACATCAGTCGTTCCAAATTTTGACATTTCGGCAGATGAAAAAGAAATGCCGTACCGGATTCCTATTTGTTTTAATGTTTGCTCCCTCAGGCTGCTGTCTGGAAGCTCCAGCATCACTTTCCCTTGTGCTATCAATATAGTGGCTCCATCATTAACAAAACTATCTGCTATTAGATTTGAAGATGTTAATGGTGGGTTAATATCTATAGGGCACCTAACCACAGGCCTTCCGCTCATAAAAAATCTTAACATTACTAATATGAGCAAGATATTGACGATTGGCAGCACATCAACAGGGAACACATTCCGGGATAATTTAGACTTATACATGGCTCAGGTTGATTTAGGATATTAAATATACGTATGTATGGCTATTTTATTACATCTAAATCAATCTGTTACTCCATCCGCGTAAATTGTTGATAATACCTTAGAACTTAAAGCCTGTTAAGCCTCATTCATCAGCTCATCCCAATACTCCACAGCCCTGCGGTAATGGGGAATCACGATGGAGCCGCCTACCAGATTGGCTATCATAAATACCTCGTTCAGTTCATCGCTGTTTACGCCGGCTGCATGGCACTTGCCCAGGTGATATTTGATACAATCGTCGCAACGGAGAACCATACTGGCTACCAGACCCAGCATTTCTTTGGTTTTAACATCTAATGCACCATCGGCATAGCTGGTGGTATCCAGCGCGAAAAAGCGTTTAATATTGGTGTTGGCGGTTTTCATGACCCTGTCGTTCATCTTGGTACGATAGGCGTCAAATTCTTCTACGAGTTTTCCCACGGGAGTTTTAATTATTGAGTTATTGAATTAGATGATGTCTAAAAAACTTTTTAAAGGTATAATTTTAACACTTTTTGAGCCAAAAAGGAGGCAAAACCGGGTCAAAAACCATCCAAAAACTATTCAAAAACATCTATTTTAACACTTTTTAACAAATTCTTGATGTGTTTTGAAAGGTTTAAAAAGTAACAAATAATTGGCTGTAAGGCGCTTGCACACCAAACAGTCGTTTTTTGTTATCTTTTTCTTTCAACTAAACAGCCCGGCTTTATAAAAAAAGACCGGGCTGTTATCTACACAAATTTACTAAACTAATTAGCAAATACAAATACTTTTTACTTTATAATAATGGAGTTATCGGCATTTTTTATTGTTTGCTTTATCCTAATTTTACTGCTGAATTTATCCTCTGTTCATGATCAACTTTAAGCGAACCGACCATATACACATTTGCGTTCCACCAGACAGACTGGAAGAGGCCCGGTTGTTTTATACCAATATTATCGGGCTCGAGCTAACGGAACGCCCGGGAGTATTTTCGTCGGCAGGGTATTGGTTCAGGATAGCGGATATCGAGCTGCATATAGGGGTAGAGGAAAGTCATCCCCGTTCTATCAGGCATACGGCTTTTGAAGTGGGCGATGTGCAGGCCGCGCGCATATACCTGGAAAAACAGGGATTGGAAATCATGGAAGAGCCCTTGATTACCGGCCGGGAACGCTTTGCTTTCATCGATCCTTTTGGCAACCGGATGGAACTGCTACAGCTGCTGTAGCAGCTTAGCTTTTACTCTTTAGTATTGCTCAAAGTGCTCTTTCATCACTTTTTCCTCCTGTCTTATCCGGATGATCAGCGGGATAAGATAAATCGGGAAGCCTATGATCAAAGTAAACCAGGCATGAAAAACAAGCGCTATACCAATAAGCTCGGGTATAATATTCAGGAAATAATTGGGATGCTTTACAAACCTGAACAGCGCGTTGGTATTCAAGACATGATATTGCTTTGGTGCAATGATCAGCTT
Source organism: Mucilaginibacter inviolabilis (assembly GCF_011089895.1). NCBI lineage: Bacteria > Pseudomonadati > Bacteroidota > Sphingobacteriia > Sphingobacteriales > Sphingobacteriaceae > Mucilaginibacter > Mucilaginibacter inviolabilis. The sequence continues at coordinate 206,466 of NZ_JAANAT010000003.1, read as the reverse complement.
AACTGTCCATACATGCCTGATGGCGTAAATAACATAATAAAGCACTGCTATAGCTGCAATATAAATAATGAGCCCATAGGTAGTGAGGTTGTCGGTATAAAAAGCTCCTTTGGTATAACCTTCAACCAGGCAGGCAGCGTAATAGGCAAAATGGAATAATACCAATACAGTTGAATTGGATTTGCCATATTCCACAGCGCCCAGCTTTTTTAATTTTTTTTCATTTCGTGCCGAAATAAAAATGGTGATCAATCGTAAAAAAAATACGATGTAAAATAAAACATTCAGGGGTATCATAAAAAACTAATATTGATTTTAAATTATAAGGCCAGTTCGATGCTCGGATCCCAGTATACGGTTTTAAACTCCTGCACTTGGTCGTCTTTTACTTTTACGCCTTCGCTTTCCAGCAGTTCGGCCATGAGGTTGCCGCCGAAATGAAACTTAGCCGTAAGCAAGCCCTGGCGGTTCACTACCCGGTGCGCGGGCACTTTGGGTACTACTTTAGCCGTAGCTTGCAGCGCATAGCCCACCATACGCGATGAGCCTTTGGTGCCCAGGTAGCTTGCAATAGCACCAAAAGAGGTTACCCTTCCCACCGGAATAAGCCGGACTACCTGGTATACTTTATCGAAGAAATTAATATCGTCCATGATAAAAAGCTTAAAACTCAAAGCATAAGGCTTAAAGCTAAGATCTGATTTACAACCGCATGTCATTGCGAGGCACGAAGCAATCTCCTCGCGTTCTCTTCGGGAAGAATAGCTACGAGATTGCTTCGTCGTTCCTCCTCGCAATGACACATTTTTTATATTATCAAATAATCTTAACTTTCCTACCTATGCAAATGAGAACTTAAGGTAGTTAATGTTCTTATTATCCTTTAAATATTTTTTTTCGTAATAAGTTTTAATGGATAGCACCTCATCGGCATAAGGCGAATGATACAGATCTTCGGTTCTGATGTGGAGTTTGAGTTTTAGCTCTTCTATCTTTTCGGCTGTGTAGGCATGTAAGCCGTCGTTATCAGTTTTTAAGTTTACACAACCGCCCGGTTTTAATATTTCGATATACTTATCCAAAAAACGGGGAGAGGTAAGGCGCTTTTTTTCGCGGCTCAGCTGGGGCTGCGGGTCGGGAAAAGTTATCCAGATCTCGTCTATCTCGCCAGGGGCAAAATAATCCAGCAGGTTTTCTATCTGTATACGCAAAAAGGCCACATTGGGTACATTTTCTTCCAGCGCGGTTTTGGCACCGCGCCAAATGCGGTTGCCTTTATAATCAATACCAATAAAATTTTTATCGGGAAACAGCGTGGCCAGGTTCACTGTGTATTCACCTTTACCGCAGGCCAGCTCCAGCACTACCGGGTTATTGTTTTTAAAAAAACCCTTACTCCATTCGCCTTTAAAAGGTTTGCCGGCATCCAATTGTAATACATTGCTAAAGGTGTCAATTTCAGCAAAGCGCTTTAATTTATCTTTTCCCACTTTTTTAAATAAAGTGCAAAAATAGGCTTTTCTACAAACTGTGAAAATTTGGAATATTTTAACAGGATCGGGCAGCAGGTTACATCACCACCGGCGGCGGTACATTGGGCATACTTTTTTTAGGCGAAGTTTCCGGTTTACTTGTAATAACCGAATGAACTACCGACTTTACCTTATCCCATAAACCATGTATCGCATCGCCACTAATATAGTTGGATGCTTTTTGTGATACCAGTCCAACCAATGTTTTGACTAAGAAGTTAGAGCGTTTGAACAGCGTTTTATTTAAGGTTACCGGCAATACTATTCTGGATAGCAGACCAAAAAAGTCCTGGTTAAAAATACCCGGATGATCCCCGCTATCGCCTCTGTTACCTGAATTAAGTAAGGACATCAAGCTGGCAAATATGGCCGAAGGGCTGTTAAAACGTTTGGCCAGTTCTTCGCCCTGCCGTAATTCAATAACGCGCATTCTCGCAATCTCTTCCTGCAGATCTGTAATATTTTTTATTGAAACGTCCATACTTTATTTTTTAAACAGTTTTTGTATGAAAAGGTTAATCAACGGCTTTTCAATACGCTCTTTATTGAGCTTTACAACAACGGCTATTATTAAATAAATAAGAGCTACACAGCCAAAGCCTTCCCAATCTGAATTTAACAAGTAAGCCAGATAAAAGGCTAAAGTAAGACTGGCAAACATAAAAGCCAGCACCATGCTTACCGCGGTAATAACATCCGTGATCATGCTGGCTAAAATTGAAGTTCCACCTTCAATAGCCTCATATTTCAAAAGCTTAAAACGCGTTTCGGCATATTCCTTCAGCTGGTCAACAATGGGAGGTAGTGGTGGTGGTGTTTCTTTTTTGGCTTCCATAGATGTAGTTTTATAGGGAATCAAGTAGTTAGTATCAAGTATCACGACAGCTGCACTTTAAGGCGTTTACAAAAAAAGTCTTGATACTTGATACTAACTACTTGATACTAAAAAATAAATTAAGCGTGTTCCAGATCGTCCTGATACTCTTCTTCGGCCCCTCTGATCTTTGATTTTATATTTTCAACCACCTTATCTTTTAACCCAACCAGGTTATCAATTTCGGCTGCTGCTGTATCTTTTATTGATTCGCCCAGGTTTTTTAATGATTCAGTTAGCTTGTCGCGTGTTTCGTTACCTTTATCTGGCGCAAACAAAATTCCCAGGGCTGCTCCTGCTGCCAAACCTGCAAGCAATGCAACAACTACTTTTGTGTTATCATTCATTGTAATATAATTTTAAGTTGAACATTCTTTTTTTAGAGCCAGTTTTCAGTGCCTGTTGTCTGAATCTACTGTCAATTTTCTTTTACCTGATCTGGGTATCTCGCACCTCTCGCTCCGGCTCTCACACCATACGCTTATACCCGAACCGCAATATATAGATTAAATATCCTGCCAAATATTACAGATCGGTCAATTTTTCTGCAATTTCTGTATAATTTATTTTTTTAACTCCCAATAGTGTTTTGCTTGATGTTCACAAAACTATTCAATTCAAACTGTCAGTTTTCGGGTGATGACTGTATCCGTTCCAATCTGTCGGCTGCCATTCTGTTCGTTTCGTATATCTCCAGCAATAATAAAAAATAGGACAATAATACCGGTCCGAAAACAAGGCCTAATATCCCAAAAAGCGGCAAGCCGATAAATACACCTACAACAGATATAATTGGGTGTGTATTGGCTATGCGCTTATTGATGATCATGCGTAAAACATTATCAATATTGCCAATAACCAGCAGGCCATAAATCAGCAACAAAACTCCTTTTAATGTATGTCCCTGCGCAAACAGCAAAATACTGGCGGGTATAGAAAGCGTTGGCGCCCCTACCACCGGCAAAAAGGATATGAAAGCGCCTATTACACCCCAAAACACCGCATCGGGTATTCCAAACAGGTAAAAGCCAATAGCCAGCAGCGTGCCTTGTATAACGGCTATTATTCCCTGTCCTAAAACGTTAGAATAGGTAGAATCGCGTAGGGCCGATGCAAATTTTAATGCATGCTGTTCACGAAATGGGGCATATTTTAATAAACCGGCCTCAAATTCACGTATTTGCGTGAGCATAAAGTATAACAAAAAGTACAGCACCAATAAGGTGATAATGATATTGGCCGCGCTGCTTAATATGGATGGAAAAAGTTCGGTACCAAATGAGCCTAATTTTTGAAGTGTATTTTCGGCAAAACGGGGCTGGTTAAGATTGGCTGCCGCAAACGCGTCGATTTTAGACGTCCACTGCTCAATAGGTAGCGATTTAATGTTGATGCTGGATATTTTACCCACCACCATGATACTTAATAACAGGAAGGGGATTACAATAACCACCAGCGAAGAAAATATGATAAGCAAAGCCACTGCTACCCGGCTCCATCCTTTTTTTTCGACCAGGTACAGATACAGTGGCCTGAAGATGGTGAACAATACAATAGCCCCTAATATGGAACTGAATAAACCACTTAGTGCGTACAACAAAAAACAACCCAGTACAATGATACTTACCAGGATAATGTTATTACGTTGCTTATAGTTAAAAATTGACATTGGGTATCAGGTTTGGGTATCAGGTATCAGGACTTTAATTGTACAGATACGCACTAAAATTGTTTGGATAATGTTTTATCATTCGGATACCGCGCATTGTGTACCAATTTACAAATATCTTGATACTTGTTGCCAGTTACCTCATACTAAAAAAAGCTAATCTGTACTGTTTAGTATATTGTTTATCTGCGTTGAGCTTGTTAAAATAGTATCCAGATAAAATAAACAATCTTCAGAAAGATCGGGGATCTCATACTTCAGCTGCTCCAGCGCCAAATGAATATTGGAAAGCTGGTTTTTAATATCATGCTTTAGCTTACGCAAGTTGTCGTTATTACCCCTTGCTTGTATATTTTCCATTTTATTTCAGGTTGATGGCCTTCATCTTATTATACAAGGTTTTACGGTCGATATTTAATATTTCGGCCGCCTTGGTTTTATTAAAGTTCACCTCTCTTAAAACTTTAATAATGGTTTCGTATTCTGCTTCGAGGGCGGCGTTTTTAAGATCATGCCGTGGTTCTTTTACTTCAGGCGCTTCATTTACCTGGTTATAAGCCGGCTCAAATGAAGGCACTTTAAAGTTTGATATCTCCAGTGGCAATGCTTTCATCGTGATCTCATTATCCTCTGCCAGCAAAGCTGCCCGCCTGATCACATTTTTCAGCTCGCGTATATTGCCCGGCCATCTGTAATTCATAAAACAGTCAATCACTTCGGGGGCAAACGTGGTTACATTACGCCCCAGCTCATTATTGGCTATTTTTAAAAAATGCTCGGCCAATAGCATAATATCGTTACCCCGCTCGCGCAATGGCGGCATGTATATGGTAAATTCATTAAACCGATGATACAAATCTTCCCTGAACTTGCCTTTTAATATGCCATCCTGCAAACTTTCATTAGTGGCTATAATAATGCGTACATCCAGATCAATCTCTTTGGTGCTGCCTATCCTTTTTACTTTACGCTCCTGAACGGTGCGCAACAGGGCGGCCTGTATTTCGTAGGAGAGGTTGCCTACTTCATCCAAAAACAAAGTACCGCCATTGGCCATCTCAAAATGCCCTATTTTGGTATATAATGCCCCGGTAAACGATCCTTTTTCGTGACCAAAAAACTCGCTGGCAGCCAACTCCTTGGTTAAGGAACCGCAATCCATCGCAATAAATGGCTGGTTATGCCGCTGGCTGTTTAAATGTATACTTTTGGCTACCGACTCCTTACCCGTACCGCTTTCGCCCAATATAATTACGCTGTAATTGGTAGGAGCAACCAACTCTATCTGACGTTGTAACTCTTTGGATGATTTGCTGCTGCCTGCAACAAATTCGCTGGCAAACACTAACTTTTTATTGTCGCGGCTTTTTGATTTTTCGGTAACCACATTATCGTCGTCGCCGGTATCTTCAACCAGGGCGTAGTGCGTTTCAACAGCCTTATTAATGGTATTTAATATTTCGTCGGGATATAATGGCTTGGTGATATAATCATACGCGCCCATTTTTATCAGCTCAACAGCCATCTTAATATCCGAGTAACCCGTAATAATAATAACCCCGGTTTTGGGATATTGAGTTTTGATATTTCGGAGCATTTCGCGGCCATCGGTATCTTCTAACCTAAAATCACATAGCACCAGGTTAAACTCGTCATTTTTAAGGGCTTCCATCCCGCTTGTTCCGCTAGATGCGGTGCTTACATCAAAGCCATTACGGGTTAAAAATTTAGATAGCAATAAAGCCACATTAACTTCATCATCAATGATGAGGATTTTCTTCATAAGAGCAATACTGATAACGGTAAATGTATTAAACGCGTTTAAGTTACAAACAATGTTGCTAATTTATGGAGCTTTATTTAAAAACGGGCCTTTAAACGCAAAAAAGGCACAAACAAAAAGGGCAGCCAATTGGCTGCCCTTTTTGTTAATTAGGTACATGTAGGGCCATATTAAAAGCCGTATGCTACACGCAGACCTAAGAAGCTTACTTTGCTTTGGTCAACACCAGTAGCATATTTTGTAGTTGCTTCATAACGGATACCAGCATCAATAAAGTTACCATTTGCGCTAACAGGGAATTGAACACCTACTTGCGGAGCATAAACAAATGCGGTTGATTTGTTAACACCAACATCTTTTTTGTTTAACAAGAATGCTGCACCAGCTTCGCCTTGTACGTAAAAGTTTGGAATAATAAAGTATTTTAAACCAGCTTTTACAGGGATCAATTGAAAGTTTGTAACATCATACTGACCAAGAGGACCTACCTGATTTTTCTTGCCAAAGATATTGTTGTAACCTGCGTTAACAGTAACAAATAATTGATTTGAAATAACCGGGATATCCGCTTGTACCGAACCACCTAAATTCCATTTGTAGTTATCTTTAAAGTTACCCAATGGGATACCAGCGTCAACACCAATGCTGTAACGGATACCGTTGTTGGTAGTAGTTGATGTAGAAGTTGTAGTTGGGGTAGTTGTTTGTGCTTTAGCGCCAAATGCAAATCCTGCAAATGCTAAAACAAGGGCCGAAATTTTAAATGTATTTTTCATAACAATTGTGTGTTTTTGATATATGTTTTATAAACACAATGCAAAGTAAAGCACAGAAACACATATGATTTTTCATCCAAAAGTCACGAATATTTAATCGATTGATTAACAATGATTTATTTTTTGACCAATTTGGTATTTTGGTCAGCCCATTGTAAAATTGATTTTCGACGCCCCGGTTAGTGTCAAATTAACACAGAATTAACATAGCTTTTCGGCCCGCAAAAAGCATGTTTTATGCCTGTTTTTTGCCTTTAGAGAACTTTTCATCACTTGCGGGCATATACACAGTTTTCGAAAAAGGCCTAAAATGGAATCCTGTTAACAAAATTTTAACACGCGTATTTTGTTAACAGGGAAACCTGAAGATAAAAGGAGGAGAGAAGCGCCCGGGCTATTCTCCTTTAAATACGGCTTTGCGTTTTTCTAAAAAGGCGGCAACCCCTTCTTTAAAATCTTTGGTGCCGAAGCATTTTCCAAACTGGGCTATCTCGACCCCGTAACCGTCAACCCCATCGGTAAATCCGGCGTTTACGGAGTGGATGGCAGCGGCAAGGGCCAATGGCGCCCTCAGCAATATTTTTTGCAATAACTCTTCGGCTTTAACCAACAAATCTTCGGGACAAAACACATGCGTAACCAAGCCGTATTGATGAGCTTCAACGGCGGTTATCATATCGGCTGTCAATATCATTTCCAACGCTTTGCCTTTTCCTATCAGTTGGGCCAGGCGCTGGGTACCACCATAACCGGGTATTAAGCCCAGAGTTACTTCGGGCAAACCCATTTTGGCAGTTTCCGAAGCAATACGGATGTGGCAGGCCATAGCCAGCTCCAAACCGCCACCCAATGCAAAGCCATTGATGGCCGCTATTACGGGTTTGTTACCATTGGCAATCAGGTTAAATACCTCTATTTGTCCTTTGCGGGCAAGCGCTGTACCCTCGTCGACACCCAAGCTGGCAAATTCACTGATATCGGCACCTGCTACAAAGGCTTTGGCTCCGGTTCCGGTAATAATAATACCACCAACAGCAGGATCTTTAAAAGCTGCCGTAAAAGCCACGTGCAGTTCGGCAAGGGTATCCCGGTTGAGCGCGTTAAGTTTGCTTTCGCGGTTAATGATGATGTATTGTATACGTTCTTTATTTTCTATCAGCAGATTTTGGAATTCCATAGGGTTGTTTTATTTAAAAATTACGGTGTTCATGCACCCGTTCTGTAATAATATAGTACAGTGTTTTCAGGTGATTATAAAACCATTATTGGTTGATATAAAAGTAATAAGAAACTTAAACTAATGTCAAATAATGAATTTTCTATGCCGGATAGCGGACCACATTATCGTCTGGCTAAAAACTAACCTTATAAAATTCAAACCACCTGTGGTTTTTAAAAACTTTTTAAAGTTTTATTTTAACACTTTTCTGATCGAAACAGGGGCAAAAACTGATTAAAAACGATTCAAAACTTATTCAAAAACATCGATTTTAACACTTTTTAACAAATTTTGGACGGAATTTAAAAGCTTTAAAAAGATCTACAAGATTAACTATCAAACAACTACACATCAACCAGGCGGTTTTTGAGCCTTTTTATCTCTTTAACCAAACAGCCCTGCTTACAATTTTCAAGTAAGCAGGGCTGGGTGTTGGATGTACTTAAAGATACAAAAAATGCCCGGGGTTTACGGCCCTAAACACTTAAAAAAACAATTATTGCTTTTTTAACCTGTAGGTATAACTAAATCCTGCGCCTTTTTTTACCAGGATTAAACTATCGCCTTTGATGGTTGAGGTATAGCTGCCGTTAAGTAACAGGCCCCAGTTAAAATTAGCAGTATGTATAGTGCTGTCTGTAAAAGTTACCTGGTTATCATTATTAACTACATAGCTGCCTTTGCTTAAAACACCAAAAGTGGTATTCAATGATCCCTGATAAGTTTTACCCGAAATAACAACATTGGCTGTTGTTTTAATTGCATCGGGGCCCGAAGAGGTAAACGCACCGGTATACGTTCCATCTAATTTTTTAGGGGGTGCTGATGCTTTGTCTTTAGTACAAGCAGTAAAACTTAGTGTAGCAGAAAGTAAAAGAAAAAAAATAGGGGTTTTCATAAATTTAGTTTTTTTAACCATTACGGCCATTTTATTCATGACGTAACAGTATGATGAAAAACTTTATAAAATCATCACAGATGTTCGGAAGAATCAAAACATATCATATATAGCTCATTTAGGCTAAAGCCCATGGCTATACCCTTGCAATCCGTTGGTTAAAACCAACGGCAATGAAGAATAAATCAATTAGTTTTTCATTCATTGCCGTCCCATTTATGGGGCGGACATTAGAAACATTTGATGGCTTTAGCCCAAATAACCACCTTCTACTTATAGCGTAATCACCAAACCAATTTATAACCATGTCCTCTTACAGTAATGATCTGCACATTGGGATCGGCTTTTAAATGCCCGCGGAGTTTACTGATAAAAACATCCAAACTCCGGGCGTTAAAAAAGCTGTCATCACCCCAAATGGTTTCCAGCAGCGTTTTTCGTGGTAATATATGGTGCTGGTTCTTACACAATAATCTTAAAATATCACTTTCGCGACTAGTTAATTGCCATTGATTGATACCTTGCTGAACGGTGTTTTTAAGCGGATTAAAAGTGATGCTACCTATCTGGTGGCTTTCGCCCGCAGGTTTGCCGGTATTAAGCAAACGGTTATCGCTCAGCAATACTTTAACCCGTACCACCAGTTCCTCTACACTAAAAGGTTTTTTTAAATAGTCGTTAGCTCCCGACTCAAACCCGGCTACCACATCCTTCGGCTGTGAGCGCGCGGTTAAAAATATGATTGGGATTATCTTATCTGTTTCCCGTATTCGGCGGGCTACCTCAAAGCCGTCTAGTTTTGGCATCATAATATCCAGTACCAAAATATCGGGCTTATCGCTTTTATATTTTTGTAAGGCTTGTTCGCCATTGGCGCAAAGTATTACCTCAAAGTTACTCTCTTCCAGGCTTTCGCGCACAATATGGGCCAGGGCCAGTTCATCTTCGGCCAGCAATAAGCGTATTTTACTCATGTTACATCGGTATTGATATCATAAACTGGCTACCCGTGTTCACTTCGCTGTTTACAGCCACATGGCCACCATGCGCTTCTGCAATATACTTCACATAACTTAAACCCAGCCCCGTACCTTTTACATTATGCACATTGCCGGTAGGTACCCGGTGAAATTTTTCGAAAATGCGCCCCAGGTGCGCAGCCGGGATGCCTATACCATTATCGCTTATCGAAAATATAACCATATGACCATCCCGGTATACCTCTATCCTGATATTAACCGGCTCATTGGAATATTTAACCGCATTGTCTAAAATATTCAATATGGCGTTACCGAAGTGCAGCTTATCGGCCACTATATAATCAACCCGGTCCCGATTATTATAAGTGACGATCACTGTTTTACCGGCTTTGGCTTTTTCGGCAGTTATCAGCTCGTTCATCAGGGCATCAACCGCTATCTTTTCTTTTAGTAGTGTTATTTTATCACGTTCAAAGGCAGCCACATCAAGCACTTTACTTACCAATTCGTTTAGTTTGGTCAGCTCGTTTCTGGAAGTTTGCAAATAGCGCTGCGTTTTTTCGGGGTCATTCTGTGCATTGAATTTTTGCAATCCTTCAATAGCTACGGTAATGGTAGCTATGGGCGTTTTTAATTCATGCGTCATGTTATTGATAAAATCGTCTTTTAATTCGCCCAATACTTTTTGCTGATTGAGGGTTCGGACGATATAATAAAAGCAATAAATGGTGAACAATACCAGGAATGCCGATAATACCAGGGTGATCATCATGCCTTTGATTATGGCATATTGCGGGTTGCGGATTGTTGCCTTTGCATACAACGTAAATTCATCCTGCCGGGTGTAATGAGTTAAAAGGAATATAAAGCCATGATATTGATAAACGTTTTCATTGGTTTCGCCATCATGGAAATTGAAATCTTGCGGCGACTGTCCTTTGTTGGATAAGCTTAAAATAAACGGCGCATCAATATTCATTTTATGTAATTCTCCAGTAAAATACCGGCTTAGTTTTAAACTATCAGTCTGTTTATAATTGGGGGGCAATGCATAAATGCCCTCTTTGGGTAGCGGCCATTTACTGCCAGGAATATCTGGATGCGTTTTTATAAATGTGGATAATTCCGATGAAGGATGCATAGCGTCGTCGATACCTAAAAATGTGGTGAGCTCCATCATTAAAGTCGGAACATAAAAAGACATTTCCGTTAGCACCTCCGGAACAGTGGCTTTGTGATTGATATTAGCCCGGTAATAGTTATAGGTATGTGCGTCTGTTTGAAACGGATTGCTATTTACGGAGCCATGAAATGAGAAATTAATATTAAGTACCGGGTTTGCGTTGTTGTTTGGAGTATTTGCTTTTGAAGGGGTATCGATGGTAATAACGCTGCTGGGATCAGAAAGCCGCTTTACCAATACGGTGCGAATCGAGTCAAAGTAGTCTTTTTTGCAACGGTCCATGGCAAGCTGCATAGCGACTATTACTTTGCCATCAAATATTTTTTTATTGATGGAATAAGCATTACTAGTCCAGTACAGTTGAAAAATAACGATGCCGGCTAACGATATGGTTATTAAGATAAATACGATTTTAAGTTTCCTTTTCATGATTAATGGATTGATGAAGATAAAAGTAAATACATCAATATCTGCCCGTACTTTCTGTTAACATTGCTTAACATTAAATAATAAAAATTAAGATTGGTGGGTTACAATTCCCCTCTTGAGAGGGCAATAGCCATGGTTAGACACATAGATCAATAATATCATAAAGGGGCGTTGTCACCCTGAGCTCCGTCGAAGGGTAGGGCGCAGAAGCCCGCCCACCATGCTTCGACGGAGCTCAGCATGACAGCCTTTCTTGGCAAATGTCTAATGATGGGCTACTACCCTTGAGAGGGGGCGCGTGGGGTTGTGTAGTAGCAGGGGTGTGTTTATATGTTATGCTTATCGTCTGTACTCCTCCCTGCTTTAAGTCAAATCGCATAGTAGACTCACCCGGTCTACGCTTCGCTGGCCCACCCTCTCTTCGCCTGAGGCGGAAAGAGGGAAGTATGGATTTTTGGAGTAAGGAACAAAGATTTTTTTTATTCGGTCCTTGTTCTTTGTTCCAAAAATCATTGTTCTTTTACTCTTCTATGCGCGAAGCGGAGAGAGGGGTGACGAGCGCAGCGATGTCGGGGTGAGTCGACAATCATCTCTAAAAATAAATTTTAACTTTGCCTTCCTTATGATCAGTGCGGCAACTCCATTTACTTTACTCGGGCAAAACCTGTTGTTACTTCCACAAAAAGCCATTTATTGGGAGCAGCAAAAAGCCCTCATTATTGCCGATGTACATTTTGGTAAGGTTGGGCATTTCCGTAAAGCGGGTATTGCCATTCCGCGGGATATGGAGCAAAGCGACCTGGCTAACCTGTCTGATCTGATCCATGAATATCAACCTCAAAAACTACTGTTCCTGGGCGATCTTTTCCACAGCGATATGAATAACGATTGGGATTGGTTTATCCTGTGGCGAAGCCAGTTTCCCGGTTTGCAGATTATTTTGGTACGAGGTAACCATGATATCATTCCCGACAAACACTACCGGCAATTAGATATTGAGCTGCATGATGAATTGTTATTACACCCTTTTTTAATGCAGCACCACCCGCTGGCCGATGAGCAATTACCAAATGCAGGAGGCTATGTTTTTTGCGGACATATACACCCGGGAGTTAACTTAAGCGGCCGCGGCAGGCAATCCATTACGCTGCCTTGCTTTGCTTTCGGAAGTAAACAGGCGGTACTACCATCGTTTGGGCAGTTTACGGGTAAGGTGGCCATCCGCAATCAAAAAACCGACAAGATATTTGCGGTTTTGAAAGATAAGGTGATGGCGATTGAATGAGGATAAACATATGTACCAGGCAATAAAACAGCAAAGCCTTGAAAACCAAGATCATAATATTATTAATGCCACTCATGATGGGGTCGAACGGCTTTCAAAGAAAGATTATTGTACGTACAAGGGTTACCGCAATTAAAATAATAAGACAAGGTTATACTTTAATGCCGACAGACAGTATAATTAAATATAACCACAAAAGCTACCTGGTAAAAACCATAGAAAAATTCGACAATAACGGAAAGATTACTACTGTGCTGTTTTGGAAGCCATTAGGATACCTTGAGTTTAAGGAAGAAGAATTCTCAAAACTAAACCACTTTTTGGAAGAAAATAATCTGACTCCAAAGTTAGATGTAACACTACTTAATCATAGTTATATTAAAGTTGGATCAGACTCCTTAAAATACGAATTGAATAAATCAGGTGATCTTTACTACCAAGATAAAACAAACAGCAAGATCTTATATGTGATAACGCCAGCTAAAGATTAAAAGACATGGTACTGTCTAATGATTAACGTGCCTTGCTAAGTATTGCTTAGTGGTTAGGTATATACTACTTATTTATATATCGCGCTCAATCATGTACCAATTGCCATCAACCAGGTCGTAATGCGGTATTTCGGCAACACTCCAACTAAGCATGTTGGGTGAGTCGTCGCCTTTCAGGTCAGATACCTGTTCTTAATTCTTGCTTCTTCTCTATGTAATTTGAATGTAATTTCTTAGATTGATTCTAAATAGACTTTTCCCCTCCAATAAGCCGAAAGCATTTCTATCTTTTGGCATATATTAAATACTTTTGCCTAAAATAAATCTATTTCATAATGAGCGAATTTAAACAAACCTTTAACTCATCACTGGGAAAAAAGCTGATCATGGCTTTAACAGGCTTGTTTTTGTGTACTTTTTTAATTGTACACCTTGGGGGCAACCTGCTGTTGTTTAAGGACGATAATGGTTTTGGTTTTAATGTGTATGCAAACTTCCTGACACATTTTCCACCGATTGAGGTAATAGCATGGCTCTTGTACGCGTCGATAGCGGTGCATGCCATATACGCGTTGATCTTAACGGTAAAAAACCGTAAAGCGCGGCCGGTGGGTTACGCCGTAGCGGCAAAATCAGATGCCAGCTGGTCTTCAAAAAACATGGGGCTTCTGGGTTCAATCCTGCTTGTATTTATTGTAATACATATGGGCGATTTCTGGTTCAAGTACAAATACACCCATGAAGTTGCGTTTAAGGAATACCGCACCGACCTGGCTACAGACCAAACTACCGTATCGGACTATACACCGGTATCTGCTGATTTCAACCACTCTGTTTCTACCGAAAACAATGTAGAGATAGTAAGGGTAAAAGATCTGCACGCACGTGTTGCGCATACTTTTAGCAACATTTGGTATGTATTGATCTATGTAATTGCTATGGGTGCGTTATCATTCCACCTGTTGCATGGTTTCCAGAGTGCTTTCCGTACGCTGGGATGGGTACACCGTAAATATACACCTATAGTATATGGTATTGGCGCATGGTTTTTTGCGGTTATAATTCCTATAGGTTTTGCCTTAATGCCATTGTATTATTTTTTCATGCATAAATAAGCCCCCCAGCCCCCTAAAGGGGGAGCTTTGAAAGTTCCCCCTTTAGGGGGTTAGGGGGCTCACTCACTAATATAAATTATACGAGAAATGAGTTTAGATGCTAAAATTCCTCAAGGCCCATTAGCCGAAAAATGGAGCAAGCATAAATTTAACCTGAAGCTGGTTAACCCGGCCAACAAGCGTAAATACGATATTATTATTGTAGGTACCGGTTTGGCAGGTGCATCGGCCGCGGCTTCACTGGCCGAGCTGGGTTATAACGTAAAATCTTTTTGCTTTCAGGATAGTCCACGCCGTGCGCACTCCATTGCTGCACAGGGTGGTATCAACGCGGCAAAAAACTACCAGAACGACGGCGACAGCGTTTACCGCTTATTCTATGATACCATTAAAGGTGGCGATTACCGTGCCCGCGAGGGAAACGTTTACCGCCTGGCCGAGGTATCTGTAAATATTATTGATCAGTGCGTGGCACAGGGTGTTCCTTTTGCCCGCGAATACGGCGGCTTGCTGGATAACCGTTCATTCGGAGGTTCGCAGGTATCGCGTACGTTTTATGCCCGTGGCCAAACAGGACAGCAATTGCTATTGGGTGCGTACTCGGCCTTAAACCGCCAGATACATGCCGGTAAAGTAAAAATGTATACCCGTACCGAAATGCTGGATGTGGTTGTAATTGATGGTCATGCCAAGGGTATTGTTACCCGTAACATGCTTACCGGCGCTATTGAAACCCATGCAGGTCACGCGGTATTATTATGTACAGGCGGTTACAGTAACGTATTCTACCTGTCAACCAATGCTATTGGTTCAAACGTAACCGCTGCCTGGAGAGCCCACAAACGCGGTGCTTTCTTTGGCAATCCATGCTATACCCAAATTCACCCAACCTGTATCCCTGTATCGGGCGATCACCAGTCGAAATTAACGCTGATGTCTGAGTCGCTACGTAACGACGGTAGGGTTTGGGCTCCAAAAACAAAAGAACTTGCCGAGCAATTACGCAAAGGCACATTGAAGGCCGATCAGGTTAAAGAAGACGACCGCGATTACTTCCTGGAACGTAAATATCCTGCTTTCGGTAACCTGGTTCCGCGCGATGTGGCTTCACGTAACGCCAAAGAAATGGTGGAAGACGGCCGTGGTGTGGGTACGTCAGGATTCGCTGTATTCCTTGACTTTGCCGATGCTATTAAACGTTTAGGTGAAGAAACCGTAGCTGCCAAGTATGGTAACTTGTTTGATATGTACATACAGATCACTGACGAGAACCCATACAAACAGCCGATGCGTATTTACCCGGCCGTACACTATACCATGGGCGGCCTTTGGGTTGATTATAATTTAAGTACCAATGTACCGGGGCTTTATGCTTTGGGCGAGTGTAACTTCAGCGATCACGGCGCTAACCGCCTGGGTGCGTCTGCCTTAATGCAGGGCTTATCAGACGGTTACTTTGTAATTCCTTATACCCTTGGTGATTACCTGGCTACTATCGGTCCTAAAAAGGTTGATACCAGCCATCCTGCTTTTGAGCAAACCAAAAAAGAGGTTATTGAGCATGTTAATAAACTACTGGCATTAAAAGGCACCAAAACGGCCGAAGCCTACCACCGCGATCTGGGTCACATTATGTGGGAATATTGCGGCATGGCCCGTACCGAAGAGGGGCTGATAAAAGCTAAAGGACTGATAAAAGCACTAAAGGTAGATTTCTGGAAAAATGCCAAAGTTGTTGGCGAAAACGAAGAAGTAAATGCTTCGCTGGAAAGAGCCGGCCGTGTTGCCGATTTTATTGAACTGGGCGAACTGATGATTGATGATGCTTTAATGCGCCGTGAATCATGTGGTGGTCACTTCCGGGTAGAATCACAAACCGAAAGCGGTGAAGCCAAGCGCGATGACGAGAATTTTGCATTTGTTGCAGCATGGGAGTTTAAAGGTGAAAACCAACCCGAAGAACTGCACAAAGAGCAACTGGTATTTGAATCGGTACATTTATCACAAAGGAATTACGCATAAGATAGTATCAAGTAGTTAGTATCAAGTATCACGACAGCTGCATCTGTTTTAGGATACTTTCCAAAAAGTCATGATACTTGATACTAACTACTTGATACCATATACTATATACTTGATACTAAATCTCAAAAAAGATGAGTAACGGAAATATGAACCTGACGCTTAAAGTATGGCGCCAGAAAAACGCTCAAACAGCGGGCAAATTTGTGACTTACAAGGCCGAAGGTATTTCGCCTGATATGTCATTCCTGGAAATGCTTGACGTGGTTAACGAAGGCCTTACCCTGAAGGGGGATGAGCCCATACACTTTGATCACGATTGCCGCGAAGGTATTTGCGGTATGTGCTCTTTATATATCAACGGTCACCCGCATGGCCCTAAACGCGCCATTACCACCTGTCAGCTGCACATGCGCAGCTTTCATGATGGTGAAACCATTACCATTGAGCCTTGGCGCGCAACAGCGTTTCCTATCGTAAAAGATCTGGCGGTTGATCGTTCGGCGTTCGACCGTATCCAGCAGGCTGGTGGCTATGTATCGGTAAATACTGGTGGTGTACCTGATGGTAATGCGATAGCGATCCCTAAGGTTATTGCTGACGAGGCCTTTAACTCGGCTACCTGCATTGGTTGTGGCGCCTGCGTTGCGGCTTGTAAAAATGCTTCGGCTATGCTTTTTGTATCAGCCAAGGTTACACAGTTAGGTTTGTTGCCGCAAGGTCAGCCAGAGCGTTACCGTCGTGTACAATCTATGGTAGCCCAGATGGATGAAGAAGGTTTTGGTAACTGTACCAACACCGGCGCCTGCGAAGCGGAATGCCCTAAGGAAATTAAGCTGACCAACATCGCAAGGATGAACAACGATTTTTTAAGCGCGAAACTGTTCCGCCAGGAAGAAATTCACGAAGAACAACACGGCGGCGCTTAATTTGCGATAATGAACAATATGTAAAAAGGCTTTGGAGATTTTCCAAAGCCTTTTTCTTTTTTACTTATTATGTCATTGCGAGCGAAGCGCAGCAATCTCCTCACGTTCGCCTTAATAAGAATAGCTAAGAGATTGCTTCGTCGTTCCTCCTCGCAATGACATATTGTTTTTTGATGAGTGTCATTCAAGTAGATCCGCTCTACAACAACCCCAACCTTTCCAATTCCTTTTCCAATTCCCCGGCCGAAGTAAAGTGGATACTTTTAATACCTATCTTTTCGGCGGCTAATATATTGCGGTAATTGTCGTCAATGAATAAAGCTGCCTGCGGGTCAACCTGATAACGATCAAGCAGAATCTGATAAAATTCCGGCGCGGGTTTGCGCACTTTTTCTGTTCCTGATACCACAATGCCATCAAACCAGCCCAGAAAATCGTAACGTTCCAATGCTATAGGAAAAGTTTCGGCCGACCAATTGGTGAGCGCGTATATTTTGTATTTGCCGCTTGTTTTTAGCCTCCTGAACAGCTCAACTGTATCATGAAAGGCTTCGCCCAGCATTTCTTCCCAACGTCCGTAAAACGCACGGATAAGGTCCTCATGTTGCGGATGTTGAGCTACCAGCAAATCGGTGCCTTCCTGTAAAGAGCGACCGGCATCCTGCTCTTCGTTCCAATCGGAGGTACAAACCGTGGCCAGGAAATTTTTCATCTCCTGTTCATCGGTAAATAGCGTACGGTACATGTAGTGCGGGTTCCAGTCGATCAACACTGCACCCAAATCAAATATGATGGTATCGATCATTTCTTTTTATCAGCATGTTCGTAAACTTTAACATCGGTAACTACCGAATCTTTGAGGGAAAGGATTAGTTTTTTAACATAGGTAGTCTTCCCCTTTTTGCTTATCTCATCAATATCATACACCATTTCGGTGGTATTGCTCAGCTGCGGGCGGTGCAGCAGATGAATCACTTCCTGGTATTTTAACCCTTTAAGTTTATAGTTTTTCAGCAGGTCGTCAAGCATGTTATCCCTGTTGGGAAATTCCAACCCATCGCCATAATCCCAATTTTCACGATCGAATTTTATATTGCGTTTACAAGCTGCAAAAAACAGGGCGGTTATACAGAATAGTAAGATTGCTTTTTTATTGATATTCATTGATCAAATATAGCAACAGAAGCTCTTCAATAACAACTTTGTCATTCTGAGGAACGAAGAATCTACTAACAAACTATGCAAATCACCTAATAGATGCTTCACTTCGTTCAGCATGACAAAGTGGTTTGACAGAGTATTCACTCAGCGCCTAACAAATACGCTTTAAAATCCACGAAATCCTTACTCAACGGCACGGCCAGTTTTGTTTTGGATTGCAGCTCTTTCACCTGACCTGGTATCTCGATTTTTGCTGTTATGGCTTCGCTGAAAACATCCGGGAACTTGCAGGGGTGTGCCGTTGATAAGAAAACACCGGCAGTATCCACACTGGCATGATCATGCTGATAATCGGTCAATGCCTGCCAGGCAATCGCGGTGTGTGGGCAAACCACATAGCCATAGGTATCAAATACCCAGTTAATCGCCTTAACAGTTTCCTCGTCGTTATATTTAAAGCCTACAACCAGTTTTTTCAGGGCATCAGTATCATTTTTAAACAAATCAGCTATGCGTACCCAATTGCTTGGGTTGCCCACATCCATCGCGTTGGATAGGGTAGCCACCGATGGCTTGGGTTGATATACCCCGGTTTTTAAAAATTCCGGCACGGTATCATTAACATTAGTGGCTGCAATGAATTTCTCCACCGGCAAACCCATTTTCCAGGCCAGCAAACCGGCACCGATATTACCAAAGTTTCCGCTAGGTACCGAGAATATCACTTTTTTAACACCTTGCCTCAATAATTGTGCATAAGCATTAAAGTAGTAAAAAGTTTGGGGCACCAGGCGCGCGATATTGATGGAATTGGCCGATGTTAAACGAAATTTTTCATTCAACTCAGCATCAGTAAATGCCTGTTTCACCAGGGCCTGGCAGTCATCAAACGTACCGTCAACCTCCAACGCGCGGATGTTCTGGCCGTTGGTGGTTAATTGCTGCTCCTGTACACCGCTTACTTTGCCCTGTGGGTATAATATAGTTACCCGGGTATTGGGCACACCCAGGAAGCCTAGTGCTACAGCACCGCCGGTATCGCCGCTGGTAGCCACCAGTACATCCAGTTGTTTTTCGCCTTCCTCTAAAAAGTAGCTCATTACGCGGCTCATGAAACGCGCACCAAAATCTTTAAACGCCAATGACGGGCCATGGAAAAGCTCCAGCACATGAACGTTATCATCCAGCTTTACCACAGGGGCCGGGAAGTTGATGGCATCATCGATCAGGGCTTTCAGATCAGCTTCGGGTATAGAGTCACCTAAAAGATTCTTTGCTACTTCAAACGCAATCTCGGGCAAAGTGTATTTATCCAGGTTATTGATAAAATCATCGCTCAAACGCGGAATGCTGTAAGGCATATACAAACCTTTATCCTGCGGCATGCTGTTAAAAACCGCGTCTTTGAACGATACTTCTGATAAGGTGTTATTGGTACTGTAGAGTTTCATTTTTTGATTTCGGAATTCGGATGTTCGATTTCGGATTTATTTAATTTTTTAATTTGTCATGCTGAACTTATCGAAGCATGGTGGGCAGGCCTCTGCGCACGCCCTTCGACAAGCTCAGGGTGACACCCTTTTTTGACTTTTGAATTTTTACTTTTGACTTAAACCTCAAAATCTCGCTATTACCTTCGGGCCTGCGTCATTAATGGTAGACACATAAGTGTTCGAGCCAATTTTTAAACCGGTTAAATGCTGCTGCAGTTTTTGGGTAATGAGCGTGGCGGTTTCCTCGTCTTTAGTGAATGCAAAAACCGACGGACCAGAGCCGGAGATGCCGAAGCTTACCGCTCCCATACCCATGGCTATTTCGCGCATTTTATAAAAATCGGGTATCAGCATGGAACGTACCGGCTCCACCAGCACATCTTTCATACTGCGGCCTATCAGGTCAATATCCTGCATAAATAAACCGCTTACCAGGCCTGCAATGTTGCCCCATTGGGTCACCGCGTCCTTCATCTGTATATTTTTGCGGATAATCTGGCGGGCTTCACGGGTAGGCACATCCACATCAGGAAATACGATGGCGCAGTAAAGATCTTTCGGATGTGGTAGTCTCACCACATCCAGCGGTTCATAGCTGCGGATGAGTACAAAGCCACCAAACAGGGCAGGAGCCACGTTATCCGCATGACCCTGACCACAAGCCATTTCTTCACCTTTCATAGCGAAGGGCAGCAGGTTTATCGGATCAGATTCATCGCCCAGCAGTGTTTTAATGGCAAATAAACCCGCAACCGTACTGGCCGAACTGGAGCCCAGTCCGCTGCCTATCGGCATTTTTTTGTGTAGCTCGATATCTAAACCCACATCGGTACGACCGACACTTTGTAAATAATGCTGCACGCTTACACTCACCGTATTTTTGGCCGGATCAAGCGGCAGGCGACCATCATCGCCGGTAATTTTGCTAATGGTGATACCTGGTTTGTCAGTCATCCGCATGATCACCTCGTCGCCGGGCTCATTAACGGCAAAGCCCAGTACATCAAATCCGCAAACCACGTTGGCTACAGTTGCCGGAGCAAAAACGTGAATGCCCCCCCCGCCCCCTGAAGGGGGTGCTACTTGCGAGGGGGCTTTTAATTCTTCTATTTTATTTTCCATTTTAATATTATCAAACTATACTATAGTTCCCCCTTCAGGGGGTTAGGGGGGTTAGGCTACTCCCAAATTTATTAAATCAGCAAATACACCGGCTGCGGTTACTTCGGCACCTGCACCGGGGCCTTTTACTACCAGCGGCCGTTCCTTGTATCTATCCGTAGTAAACGATATGATATTGTCACTGCCCGACAGCATATAGAACGGGTGGTTTTCATCAACCATTTGCAGGGTGATGGTTACTTTGCCATCTTCCAGCTTGCCTATATAACGAAGAACTTTACCATCTTTTGCCGCCTCATCTTTCAGTTTGGCAAAATGAGCATCCTCTGTTTTTAACGTGGCGTAAAAATCTTCTACGCTTTTGGCTTCCAGGCTGGCTTTAGGCAGTACGCTTTCAATTTCTACATCGGCTTCTTCCATAGCATAACCGGCATCGCGCGCCAGGATCAGCATTTTGCGCATAAAATCCTTGCCACTCAAATCATCCCGTGGATCAGGTTCGGTATAGCCTTTTTCCTGCGCTTCTTTTACCACATCATGGAAATTGGCATCGCCCTTAAAATTATTAAAGATGAAAGAGATAGTACCCGAAAGGATAGCCTCAATGCGTTGTACCCTGTCGCCGCTGTTCATCAGGTTTTTCAACGTGTTGATGATCGGCAAACCAGCCCCCACGTTGGTCTCGTAAAAGAAATCAACCCCATGGTAGCGTGCGGTGTCTTTAAATGTTTTGTAC
The DNA here is from genome assembly GCF_011089895.1 of Mucilaginibacter inviolabilis. NCBI lineage: Bacteria > Pseudomonadati > Bacteroidota > Sphingobacteriia > Sphingobacteriales > Sphingobacteriaceae > Mucilaginibacter > Mucilaginibacter inviolabilis. Next base: position 184,769 of record NZ_JAANAT010000003.1, on the reverse strand, counting down.
TGCTGATAGCTGCCGGAGTTACCTATTTTATTACAGGTGATTACCGAGATATTGGCTTTAAAAACCTGCTCATAAAAACCTATCGGCACGGGGCTGGCGGTATTATCAATAAATACGCAGTTAGGCAGGTTCATTTCTTTCATTTTACTGATGAAAGCCTGCAGATCGGCTTCATAAGGCGAAGCTTGCAGATCATCCTGCCAGGTATCCAGCGATATGCCATCACTGTTAAAAGTCATTTTACGGGTATTGCTGATGCCCGCTATTTTTACCTGTATGCCGTTATTATCTTTCAGGTATTGGCTGTGGGCATTCAATTGGTTAAACAGGGTTTTACCGATGTTGCCGGTACCCAGGCAAAAGGCATGCAGCGTTTTGGTGAGCTGCACAAAAAAGGCATCATGAACCGCATTTAAGGCTTTAGACAGATCATTAGCCGAGATAATCACCGAGATATTATACTCCGACGAACCCTGCGCAATGGCTCTTACGTTAACCCCGTTACGGCCCAGCGCATGGAACAATTTGCCCGACATGCCCGGGGTTTGTTTCATGTTTTCGCCCACAATAGCCAATATGGCCAGGTTCTTTTCAATTACCAGGTGCTCCAGCTTTTTGGCCGCCAGCTCCAGTTCAAATTCCTGCTCTATTACCTGTTTGGCGCGTTCGGTATCCTGTGGCTGTACCGCGAAGGTGATACTGTGTTCTGATGACGACTGGGTGATGAGGATCACGTTGATCTGTTCACGGGCTAACAGCGAGAACAAACGGCCGCTAAAGCCCGATTTACCCACCATGCCGCTGCCTTCCAGGTTAAGGATGCTGATATTATTGATAGAGGAAATACCTTTGATAGGCAGGCTTGATGCTTTACAATCATGACGGATCACGGTGCCTTCAAACTCGGGTTCAAAAGTATTTTTGATCACGATAGGGATCTTTTTCAGGAAAGCCGGGATCATGGTTGGCGGATAGATCACCTTGGCGCCGAAGTAGGAAAGTTCCATAGCCTCGGTATAGGTAAGTTCAGTTAAGGAGAACGCTTTCTTCACCATCCTTGGGTCAGCGGTCATCATCCCGTTAACGTCTGTCCATATCTGTATTTCCTTAGCATTAAGCGCCGCGCCGAATATAGCCGCGGTATAATCGCTGCCACCACGGCCCAGGGTAGTAGTTTGCCCGGCATCGTTGCCTGCAATAAAACCGGTTACAATGAGCATTTTATCTTTATTGGCCTCGTACAGGTTACGGATCAGCAATTCAGATAGTTCGGTATTCACTTTGGCATTACCAAAGGAACTGTCGGTTTTGATCACCTCGGCAGCATCAACAAAAAGCACATCTTTAAAATGCTGGGCGGCTATTTTACTTACCATGAGGGTTGAGCAGCGTTCGCCAAAGCTCAGGATCTGGTCGCGGGTTTTAGGAGTAAGCTCACGCAGTGTCAATACCCCTTGCAACAGCTCTTCCAACTGGTTAAAATGAATTTTTAAACGGGTAAAAGCCGGGTTTTGGTTTTGCACATCCAACAGGCTTTTCACCACGTCAAAGTGGCGTTTCTCCAGGTCGGCCAGTGCCGCCGTAAATTCCTTGCCGTTGGCGGCATCCTCTGCCATAGAGGCCAGCAGGTTGGTTACCCCGCCCATGGCCGATAGTACGATTACCGGTTTTTCCTGGGTTTTAAACTCACCGGCCAGGATGTTTAAAAGAGTTTGGATACTTGCTATTGATCCTACGGATGTACCGCCAAATTTTAGAACTTTCATTTATGGTTTAGTGTCAATAATATTTAAACAAAAAAGCCTTCCTCTTTGCGGAGGAAGGCTTTCATTTGGTTTCTTTTTTTATGTTTTTACACCATACGATTATCTTCCTCCGAGGTTTATGCCGGTGGTAATAATAATGGTAATAATGGTGTTGTTAAGTGTCATATATAATGTCCGTAAAGTAAGTAGATTAATCTTTAAATAGCAAGGATTATTTTATTTTTTATGAAAAAGCGAATAAAAAGACTGATTTGTATCATATAATTGCCTGAATGATAAAAAAACGGACACGAATTGCCGGCTTTTGCTACATTTTTTGAGCATTATACCCTAAAATAAAGCGATGGCAAATTAATTGTTACTTTTGAGGCTAATATTATGCAGGGATTAATCACCAAATCAACCGGAAGCTGGTACCAGGTACAAACACCCGATGGCCAACGTATAGACTGCCGCATTAAGGGTAAATTCAGGATGAAGGGCATTACTACCACCAACCCGGTAGCTGTTGGTGATGTGGTTGATTTTGAAATGGAACCCGACAGCGAAAATGGTGTGATTACCAACCTGCATCAGCGTAAAAATTATATTATCCGTAAAGCCATCAACCTGAGCAAACAGGCGCAGATCATCGCGGCCAATCTTGATCAGGCCCTGCTGGTGGTTACCCTGGCATCGCCCCGAACCTCATTGGGCTTTATCGACCGTTTTCTGGTAACCGCCGAAGCTTATGATATACCGGCACGATTGATATTTAACAAACTCGACCTGTTTAGTGATGAGGGCCTGGAGATACTGGCCGATTATAAATCGATATATGAAAACATCGGTTACCCCTGCTTCGAGGTATCTGCACTGGAGGGCACCAATATCGACCAGGTACAGGAATTACTGAAAGATAAGGTAACGTTGTTCTCGGGCCACTCAGGGGTAGGCAAATCCAGCCTGATCAATAGCCTGCTGCCTAGTCTCGATCTGCGTACGCACATGGTATCTGAGTGGAGCGACAAAGGCATGCACACCACTACCTTTGCCGAAATGTTTGAGCTGCCACAAGGTGGCTTTATCATCGATACTCCAGGTATCCGCGAATTGGGCGTTATCGACATTGAAAAGCAGGAGCTGAGCCACTTTTTCCCCGAGATGCGTGAGCGGATGAACCAATGCCGCTTTAACAATTGCCGCCACATTAACGAGCCCGGCTGCGCCGTACTGGAAGCCCTGGAAAACGGCGAGATCGAACTATCCCGCTATGAAAGCTACCTGAGTATTTACCATGGTAATGATACCCGGGCTTGATTTAGAATCAAGAAATAAGAGTCAGGAATTAAGACAAAAGAAAAGTTTGTCATCCTGAACGGAGTGAAGGATCTATTATCGAGCGATGCAAAATAGATGCTTTACTCCGTTCAGGATGACAATACTCTTTTATTTTCTTCCTGCCTGTAAAAAATCCCGCAGATAGCTGCAATCATTTACTGCCAATTTATAATAGGCTGTTTTGCCATAGCTTTTTTGTAATTCGGCAAAGTAAGGATTACGGCGCACAGCTTTATCATAAAGCTTTTCGGCATCCTGGAGCTTAGTATAGTTGTAATCCGGAAAATCTGAGTAAGAGGGCAGCTTAATCTGTTTTTGACGGCACTTGGCGGCCATAAAGGTACATTTGGCCTTAAACTCGGCGCTGGAGCTTAATTGCCTGGCCTGTAAAAATAGCTTTTCGGCATTGCTGGTTCTTATATAATCGGTGTCGTAATAGTATATGGATTTGCGGCCATAATCTGTAGATGACCAGTTATAGCTGATTAGGTACCAGGCGTTGCCATAGGTGGAGGTATTGTATACGGCTGTAGCCATGGCAAAGTAATAAGCCGAAGCATTTTTAGGGTCGGCTTTGATTTGCTTCTGAAACCCAGCCATTGCTTGTGCAAACTGTCGTTTATTATACCCTTTTCCGTTTTTATTCAACATCAATTTAGGATAATCAGGCATCTGGTTAATAAACGGATCGGCACCGGTTGCTTTTTCGTCATAAAAATTAGTTGGGAATTTGTTCAATGCCTTTTCACTAACCTGGCTTAAAGCAGCTGCTGCTTCGGGATATTTATGCTCGCGCAGATAGGCAGTGCCCAATAGTTCGTACAAGTCATCACTCTTATACGTAACCAGTTTTTTTGCCAGGAAATTAAGGTAGGGGGTAGCCTGCGCGCTTTTTTTCCAGCCTACAATTTTGTTGATGGCTGATGAATGCAGGTAGTTTTGCCAAAAATTGATGGTTTGATAACTAGGCTCTGTAACTTTCTTCACGGTAGCATCGCCCTGCAGCATCACCAAGGCGGCCTTGCTGGTATCATGCTGTTTGAGATATGCCGGCGCCATAATGTCCTGATAAAAATTACGGGCTGTGGCAGCAAAAGGATATTGACCGTAAAAACCCCAATCCTGACTGGAGGTTGTTGTCTTAACCTCATGGGCAACCTTTTCATTAAGCCACTTAAGCGATGGCAATAGGGTAGCCTCGTTCACATCGTTATATTGCTGTATGCCTTGTGCAAGAAGCAATAGCTGGATGATCTGTTTTTGATCATTAAATTTCTCGCTCAGTTTTTCACCTTTAAGCTCGTCCATATAAGCCTGACCGCCTTTAGTATCTTTTTGCATCCAAGCCATATAGGCCTGTGCCAGTTTACCCAGGCCATATTCCGGATATTTTTTTTCTGAAGATAGCTGCTCACAAAACGCGCTAAGTTGTTTCATGTGGTTTTGAGCGCGTAATTTAGAGCTATCGGCCAGTCTGCTATAGTAAGCGTTTGCCAGGACAGAATTCCCTGCCGTTGTTGTTGGGGTAAGATAGTACTCTTCCAGCTTATTGATCTCGCGCACCAGCAAAACCCCAACCATATCGGATGTTGGCTCATACTGATAAACCTCTTTCAGGGAGCGGCCATCCAACTCAGAATTACTGAAACCATCAATAGCCATGATCACCGCCTTTTCGCTTTTATTAGCGGCCAGTGTCAAAACCTGTGAAGCTTTCACGTTGATATAGTTATAGTTGCGATAGGCCTGTATGCGCCTTTCGGGATACTGCGCAAATACTTTTGAAAACAAATAAGCGGCTTGTACCGTGTCTTTAAGCCTGCGCTTCTCGCCTGCATTTAATGCTAACGCCCAGCCCTTTACATGACTATCGGTTTTGTAGTTAACCAGGTATTTATCATACACATTAGCGGCCTGTTCATAGTTTTTACCATAGTGCAGCAGGCGTTGGGCCTGGTATAAATAGCGTAGCTTAATAAATTTATCATTTTCACTATTGGCATTTTTTAAAGCTTCATCACCGGCACTCTTCAAACCATCAGTATCCATTTCTTTTGGATCCCAGTACTCAAACTTCACGTTAGCGATAGCCTCAACGCTTTTGGCAAACCGATAATATTTAAGCGCGCTTTTGTTTGAGGGGAGTGCCTGCAAAAAAGTGTTATTCTTTAAACTATCGGGCAGGCTACCTTTTCCCGCTAAATATCCTTCATACAAGGCGGTATCGGCGCTGCCTTTTAACCGGTACATGACTTTTTGTACATCTGCGGTCTTTACACCTGTGCCTAAATACGCCGCCCATTCACGCGAGTTGATCTCGGCTTCGCTTACCCTTTCATCGTCGTCATACAAAAATTTGTAGCTGGTAAAATAAAAGGGTTCGTACTCCTGCGTACGCTGCAGGTTATTATGAAAAAACGAGATATAATAATCGTACGGATCAACCTCGCCCCCACAGGCGATATCGATAGCAATTTCAACAAAAAAGAAAATGATTAAACTAACGGAACAAATGAGCAGTTTTTTCAAGGTTGTCATAGGTATAGGCTTTTATAGTAGCTTCATCAAGGTGAAAATAAATAACGTTTACCGTATCTGCTTTAATAAGCGGTGATAAATAGGTAGCTGTGGCCTGCAAATTACCGGCCGATACATTTTCCCAGCGTACCTCGTCATTTGTTTTTAAACCATAATCGGGCAAATTGGTTTTAGCCCGGTAAATGTTATTTTTTATAGCAACAAATTGATTTTTATTATTCAGATCATCCAGCGAAATCCTTTTGGCTATACCGATGTATTCTTTACTGCGGAAAGCCACCGCCCAGCTAAACAGCGGCAAGCCAATATCAATGGGCATAGGGTAGGTCGTCACATTATTACCCAGGTATTTTTTCAGTTCGCTTATTTCCAGGATGGAGTTTTGCTCCCCATATTTGCGCAGATTACCCATGTTATAGCACATCAGCATGGCCCGGTTTACCGGCGGTATGCCGCTGCCTTTTTGATTTTTGAGCTGATGCAGCCTTAGTGTTGCCGAAATGGTTTTCCCTTTTAGTTCTTTTACTTGGCGCAATTGCGTCAACAGATAAAAATAATTTTCGCGGGTTGATGCTGTCCAGTCGCAATCAATTTGTAATTCCGTGAATGAGGTTTTGCCGGCTTGCTCCACTTTGCCGTTTACAAAACGAACGATATTGCCCGCCAGGGCATTAAGCTGTGAACGGGTTGTAACTTTCAGGATGTTATTAACGATGAATACTACCGGAACCATCTCAACCGTATCCGGAAGCTTGGCCTGAAATGATATAGGTGATACCGGAACGGGAGTACTTCCGCTCTCGTCCATATCCACATCCATGATACGCATATATAACTTATGCGAATGCAGGTTTTTCAAATAGTCCGATTCGGTCTTGTTAGCTTTATAAACCGTTTTCCAAAAATAAAAAGAGGTGTTGGTGACACGGTCATGCCGGCGGCAAGAGAAAGAGAGGCAAGAGATAAGAGTCAAGACTGTAAAAAGAAAAAGGAATATGTTTTTTTGAAACCATTTCATCCTGATATTCTGTCTTGATTCCTGACTCTTATATCTTGATTCTACGCTATCCCAGGGCTTCTTTAAAATCGGCCATCAGGTCTTCCAGATCTTCGATACCTACCGACAGGCGGATCATGGTTTCCGGGATACCCATTTCGGCACGTTTATCGGCACCAAGTTCAAAAAATATAGTTTGAGCAACCGGGATAGCCAATGTACGGGTATCGCCCAGGTTACTTGATTTTACAACCAGTTTCAGCTTATTTAAAAAAGCCAGGCAATCAATGCGTTCATCCAGCTCGATGCTCATTAAACCGCCAAATTTTTTGAACAGTTTACCAGCACGTTCATGTTGTTTATGGCTTTTGATACCCGGATAAAAAACGTTCTTGATCATCGGGTGACTTTCAAAATACTGAGCCAGTGCAAAGGCGTTGTTACAGGCACGCTCTAAACGCAAAGCCAGCGTTTCGGCACCAACAGCAATGGTATGCGCAGCCTCTGGTGATAACGTACCACCAGCATCTCTCAATCCTTTTTTACGGATCTGGGTAAGACCCAATGTTTCGGGCTTTACCTGTTTTTTAAACGTTTCAAAAATATTAGGATAATTGCTCCAGTTAAACAAGCCAGTATCGGTAACACAGCCGCCCAAGGCATCGCCATGGCCACCAATGTATTTTGTTAAGGAGTTTACCACCAAACTTGCTTTAACGTCAATAGGGTTAAATAAATAAGGCGAGGTCATGGTGTTATCCACCACATATATGATCCCTTTTTGAGTGCAATATTCACCGATACCTTCCAAATCGGCCACTTGTGTAGCCGGATTGGCAATGGTTTCCACAAACACCATTTTGGTGTTGGCTTTAACTTCATTACGTACATTTTCAACATCGGTAGCATCAACAAAAGTAATATCCAAACCCATATCAATATAGGTTTGAAATATGCTGCGGCTATTACCAAACAGGAATGAGCTGGCCACAATATGGTCGCCATGTTTAATAAGAGCCATTACCGTTGCCGAAATTGCCGCCATACCGGTTGAGAAAGCGATAGACGATAATCCTTTTTCCATATTGGTTACCTTATGCTCCAAAGCAGTAACCGTAGGGTTGCCCTGGCGCGAATAAGCGTATCCTTTTTTCTTGTTCTGGAAAATATCAACCAGGTCCTGCACATCCTCATGCCCATAAGTTACCGAAGTATGGATGGGTTTGTGTAATGAGCCATGCTCTGGTTTACCTAAGCGGTCGGCATGTAAAATGGTAGTGGTAAAGCCTCTTTTTGTTGTCATGATGTACCTATTAATTAAAAAACATAATAGCGGTTGCGAACTTAATGAAATAGGCACAAATTTCACTAATTGATAGGCACGAATTACACTAATGTGTTCTAATATTCAAAAATTGAGGTTTTATTCGTGAAATTCGCCAATATTCGTGCTAATTAGTATTTATTATTTATGAGAGCTGTTTTACAACGCGTTACTGAGGCCAGCTGCAAAGTTGAAGGTGAAATAACAGGCGAAATTAAGCTGGGTTTCCTGGTTTTATTGGGTATTGAGGAGGCCGATACCGAGGATGATTTAAACTGGCTGGCCAACAAAATTACGGGTATGCGTGTTTTTGGCGATGAAAATGGATTGATGAATAAAGCACTGGCTGATGTTGACGGGGATATCCTGTTGATCTCCCAGTTCACCCTGTTTGCGCAGACTAAAAAAGGTAATCGCCCTTCATTTATCAAGGCTGCCAGGCCCGATAAAGCGATACCGATGTATGAGCAAATGATTAAAACACTGGAATTACTAACCGGTAAAAAGATAGCTACGGGCATTTTTGGAGCAGATATGAAAATCAGCCTGGTGAATGATGGGCCGGTGACTGTGATCATGAACACGAAAGACAAAGATGCCCACTAATTACACGGATTGAATCGAATTTCACTAATTTTTTCATTCGTGTAATTCAATCAAATTGGTGAAATTAGTGCCAATCATGGCTGAGTTGTTATTTAAGGAAGAGTCCTACAAAATTATTGGTGCCTGCTTTGAGGTGCATAAGATACTGGGACATGGATTTAAAGAAGCCGTTTATAAAGATGCCCTGGAATTTGAGTTTATCAGATCAGGAATTCCTTTCGTCAGGGAAAAGCCTTACACCATCATTTATAAAGAACAAAAGCTCAAACATTTCTTCGTTGCCGATTTTGTTGTGTACGACAATATCATTCTCGAAATAAAGATCAGCAATCACATTGGTGAACCACACATTAAACAAACGCTAAACTACCTGAAAGCCTCAGGCCTCCGGTTAGGAATCGTTATTAATTTCGGTGCTCCGTCGTTAAATTATCAAAGAGTAATATTCTAATAATTAGACTGCCTACCAGTCAATTCGTGTAATTCGACAAAATTCATGTAATTAGTGAAAAAAATTTATGGAAATTAAAGAAGCGCAGCATCTTGTAGATAAGTGGATAAAAACCATGGGTATCCGGTACTTTAATGAGCTGACCAATACGGCTATTTTGATGGAAGAGGTTGGTGAGGTAGCCCGCATTATGGCGAGGCAGTATGGCGAGCAATCATTTAAAAAATCGGATACAGAGGTTAACCTGGCAGATGAAATGGCTGATGTGTTATTTGTACTGATATGCCTGGCTAACCAAACCGGAATTGACCTCACGGATGCGCTGGAGAAGAATATGGAAAAGAAAAGCATCCGTGATGCCGACCGGCATAAGAACAATGAAAAGCTGAAATAAAGAATTAAAACAGAATTAAATTTTGAATTATAAAAATATTTGGAATTTAATTTTGTTTTAATGTAACTTTACAAGGCTGATCAGAATTTATGGTAACACCTTAATTAGCCTTGTTATGAAAGCTTATCTTATTTCGATTACTTTATTAGTTACCCTGTCTGCATGTGGCCCCAGCCATCATAAAGGCGGAGAGAGTGTTGTTCCAGCTGCACCCTCTGCAAAACCTGATAGCCGGATGCTTGAAAAAGCTCCCATTGCAGGGTACGATGCAAATACCGAGCAATCAGGCAATTCAACTAACCCCAGCCCGGTTCGTGATACCACAAAAAAGATCGTTAAAAGCGGTACTATTCAGTTTGAGGTAGGTAACATTAATGGTGCCCGTAAAAAGATCCTGCAATCACTCAAAAAATACGGTGGATACGTTGACGAAGATAACCAAACCACCAACAGCGATATCAACCGTAAGGAGTATAATTTAAAAATAAGTATCCCGGCTCAATATTTTGATTTCCTGGTTGATTCGGTATCAGCTTCGGCTGATAAGGTCGATACTAAAAACATTTCTATAACCGATGTCACCACTCAGTACATCGATATGAAAACCCGGCTGGATAATAAAAAAATTCTCGAAAACCGGTATCTGGAACTACTCAAAAAAGGAACCAAAATCTCGGATCTGCTGGAGATCGAAAACAAACTAACCGAGATTCGCAGCGATATTGAATCGTCACAAGGGCAGCTGAATTATCTGAACAAACAAATTGCTTATAGTTCCTTAGATATCACCTTTTATACAAAAGCAACCACCCAGAATATTGATGATCTGTTTACTAATAAATTTAAAACATCCATTAGTAACGGATGGGATTTTTTAAAAAACCTGTTTTTCGGGATAATTTCCATTTGGCCACTCCTGATAATTGCGGGGATTATTTACTGGATGTTTAAAAGCTGGAGAAGGAGAAGAAGGGTTAAACAAACGGAATGATAATAATGATTTGTCATCCTGAGGCGCGAAGGATCTACTGGTCTATTTGCATATCTACAAATAGATTTTTCACTTCGTTCAAGAAACAGTTCTTCGCTATCGCTCAGAATGACAAAGTTTAATTTTTGGAAGAACTTTACCTAAACCAACCTCACCAACCGCTCTCCCTGTAATACGGGGATTGCGGTTGTAATATCAACCTGCAGGCAAAACTCGATATCTTTTTCGATACCCAGTTTCTTAAGCCGTTCACCATGCGATGTTTTTTTGAGATACAGGTTAATATCATTTTTTCCCAGCTGAAAAAGATCATTAGCGGCAAGAGCAGCATCGTCCAATACAAAACCTTCTGTTTTTAGCTGTTCGATAACGGCCCCGGCAAACAGGGTGTCTTCCAGGTTAAAGTTATTTTTCCAACCGGCGCATACCAGTAATATATTTTCGTGCTGAGTTTTAAGCCAGTTGCTTAATGCTGTAAGATTTAAAAACGAACCAATAGCGATACGCTTGGCGCTGCGCGATAAATGTAATGCGTGGGTGCCATTTGTAGTGGTCAGCACAATGGTTTTACCGGCCACTTTTTCGGCAGTGTAAGAAAATGGGGAGTTGCCAAAATCAAATCCATCTACTACTTTTCCATCACGCTCTGCTGCCAGTAAGTAATCCAGCCCTTTCTCTCTATACGCGGAACACTCCTCAACTTGTGATACCGGGATAATAGCCTCAGCACCGTTTTCAATACCATAACATATAGATGATGTTGCCCTGAAAATATCAATAACCACTACAATGTACTCTGCAACATTATACAACGGCAGCAAAGCCGGGGTAAGGCAAACATGTGCCCCCCGCCCCCCTGAAGGGGGAGGGAGTTGATCAATATTTTCAGACATAATTTTAAATAGATGATTTAACGAAACCCTTGCCAATAGTTCCCCCTTCAGGGGGTTAGGGGGCTTCCTATTTGTAGAAAGGTGGCTTTACAATTTTAGCCTTCACTTTATTGTCCCTGATGCTGATGTATATATCTGCGCCCTCTTTGGCAAACTCCGTATTCACGTAACCCATGCCAATTGCCTTTTGCAGGGAAGGTGATTGTGTTCCGGAGGTTACTTTACCTATATTATTACCATCGGCATCAACAATAGGATAATCATGACGTGGGATACCTCTTTCTATCATTTCAAACCCAACCAGCTTACGGCTTACACCCGCTTGCTTTTGTTGTTGTAAAGCTTCAGAATTGGTAAATGTTTTACTGAATTTGGTTACCCAGCCTAAACCAGCTTCTAATGGCGAAGTGGCATCATCAATATCATTACCATATAAGCAAAAACCCATTTCCAGGCGTAAGGTATCGCGTGCACCTAATCCTACCGGTTTAATGCCAAAAGGCTCGCCGGCGTTAAAAATAGCTTCCCAGATCTGATCGGCATATTGATTATCAAAATAAATCTCAAAACCACCCGCTCCTGTATATCCCGTTGCAGATATGATCACGTTATCAACACCGGCAAATTTTCCTCTGTTAAAAGTGTAATATTCCATAGATACCAGGTCAACATCGGTAAGGCTTTGCAGCGCTTCCGCCGCTTTAGGGCCCTGAATGGCCAGCAGTGAGGTGCGATCTGATATATCTTTCATCTCCACACCCATGGTATTATATTTAGATATCCAGTTCCAGTCTTTTTCAATATTGGAGGCGTTAACCACAAGCATATAAGTTTTTTCGTCTAAACGATAAACCAGCAGATCATCTACAATACCGCCATCTTCATTCGGTAAACAAGAGTATTGCACTTTACCATCGTACAATTTGGAGGCATCATTACTGGTTACTCTTTGTATGAGGTCAAGGGCATGCTCGCCTTTTAAAATAAACTCGCCCATGTGGCTTACATCAAATACACCAACGGCTTTACGTACCGTTTCGTGTTCGGCGTTTATCCCGGCATATTGCACAGGCATATTGTAACCAGCAAAAGGCACCATTTTAGCGCCTGCTTTAATGTGTGTAGCTGTTAAGGCAGTATTCTTCATCTTTAACGTTTATGGCGCAAAAGTAATTATTCTGACGGGAATTTTCAGGGCTCCATGAACCTTGATTTTTGACATCAAATTTTAAGGGCTGATTTGGAGGGCAACAACTAACTCAGTTTCTCGTAAAACTGCGCCAGATCATGAGTCACCGCGTTTACATCATGCTGCTGTTCAACCAGTTTCCGCGCGTTTATACCTACGGCACGGCAATACTCCTCATCGGTAATACAACGCTCAATAGCATCATAAAACTCTTCCTGATTATTAGCGATGATAATATTGGTGCCGTTTTGAAAATTTATGCCTTCGGCCCCGATCGAGGTGGAGATGATACATTTTTGCATGGCCATGCCTTCCACAATTTTCACCCGCATGCCTCCGCCCGATAAAAGCGGCACTATCATAATAGCTTTGCTGTTTACAAATTCATAGGCATCGTCTACCTCGCCCTGGATAAATATTTTACCCATCACCTCGTAATCATCAAAGCGTTCGGGAATATTGTGACCGGCCACATAAAACTTTACGCGCAGATCGCCATCGGTCAGGTCTTTATGAAAATTATCAATAAACCATTCGATGCCTTCGCGATTAGGCAGCCAGTCTAACGATCCCAGGAAAAACAAACTTGGAAATTCTGTTTTTTCAAAATCGGGCTGATACTGCGTAAGATCGATCCCTACCGGGAATATTTCAACCGGGATAGTGGTTCCATACGAGAGGATAGTATTTTTATCTTCGGTTGTAAAAACGGCAATAGCATCAACTTTATTGAGCTGCTGCAGCTCATAATCTTTTACCCTCCGGGCCAGCATACGCAGGTACCATTTTTTAAACAGATCGCTTTTTTGCTGTGCCAGCCGTTGCCATACCTGGTGCTCGATATTGTGCGAGCGATAAATCAGCCTGGCCCTGGAATGTTTGCGTATGGCCGCTAAATAAGGGGTTACAAACAGGCCTTCAAACTGCACAATGTCATAAGCCGTTTGCCGGAGTTCGCGTATTAATAGTTTCTCAAACTCGGCATCATAGTACCGGTCAATATCGTTTGATTTTTTGCTGATCAGGTTTATCAGTCCATCCAGCATGGATATGCTGATGTCGATATTATAAGAGGTATAATTTATTTTAGTCAGCAGGTCGTCCGTTACCTCATGCGGGTTACCGTTATATTTTTTGGCGTTCAACGCTACCAATGATACCTTATGCCCAAGTGCAACCAACCCTTTTATGGTGTTATACACCACAATGGCATAGCCTCCGTTTTTCGGAAACGGCACTCGGTGGGTTAAAATAAGGATTTTCATCAGGGTAAGTTGTTTTTAATGGCGATGAAGCTATCATGAGCCGTTTTACTCATTTCGGTTTGTGAACCTTTAGCTCATGATGGTTTCAATTGGATACCTGGTTTGGTGCAAAAATACCAACCAAAACGCCGTAATCAAAGGTATAGTTAAAAAATACTTAACTGAGGGTCGGTAACACGGAAAGTACGGCGATGATAAGGGGTATATCCAATCTTCATCACCGTTTCGCGATGTTTAATAGTAGGGTAGCCTTTATTGCTATGCCAATCGTACTCCGGATGCTCAGCTGCAATCTGCAGCATAAAATCGTCACGGTAGGTTTTGGCTAAGATCGAGGCTGCCGCTATACTAAAAAATTTACCATCGCCCTTGATGATACATTCGTGCGGGATATTGGGGTATTTTTTAAACCGGTTACCATCAATAATTAAAAACTGTGGTGTTAAATGCAGTTTTTCAATAGCCCGGTGCATGGCCAGGAACGAGGCGTTTAAAATATTAATCTGATCAATCTCCAGGTTATCAACCGAGGCTACGGCGAAAGCTATGGCTTTCTGCTCTATCTCGGCCCGCAGCTGGTATCTTACCTCTTCAGATAGCTGTTTAGAGTCGTTGAGCAAATGATGGTCAAAATCGTGGGGAAGAATAACCGCGGCTGCAAAAACAGGTCCGGCAAGGCAACCACGACCTGCTTCATCACATCCCGCCTCAATCAAATCATACTGGTACCTGGCTGATAACATATAGGGCAAATATAAGAAAGTATTAAGTAGCTAGTATCAAGTATCGAGACACCTTCATTTTTAAAAAATCTCCAAAATAGTCTTGATACTTGATACTAACTACTCGATACTGTAATTAAAATATCCTTAAGGTAAGCAAAGTAATATCGTCAATGGATTTGCTTTTAACCACGTGATTTAAATGCTCCAGGAGGGTGTCATTAAAATGATCGGGGGAAAGATGCCCGTTGGCCTTTACAAAGTCGAGCAATTTATCTTCGTTCCAGATTTTGGTATTGGTGGTTTCAAAATCCATCAACCCATCGGTATAATTAAATATCAGGCTACCGGGTTCCATGTCAATCTCCCCCTCATTTAAAAACGGCAGCTCTTCAAAAACCCCAATCATGGTTGTACCTAGTTTTAAATGGATGGCTTCACCGTCTGAGTATAAGATGCTTGGATTGTGGCCGGCATTTATATAGTTGAGCTTTCGTTTCTTTTCGTTGTACCGGGCCAGGAACAAGGTTATAAACCTTTCGCCCTTGGTGTTGCTCAGCACTATTTTATTCAGGCGATCGATAATGTTGGTCAGGTCTTCCTCTACCGCGGCCCAGGCATGTAAACTGGCCTGAAAGTTGGCCATGAGCAAAGCCGCCGAAATACCCTTGCCAGATACATCAGCAATACACCACAAAAACTCGTTTTCGTTAAGCCGGATAAAGTCGAAATAATCTCCGCCAATATTTTGATGTGGCAGGTATTTAGCACCTATCTCTACACTATCATCCTTGTGCATCCGCAGCGGTATCAGCATGTTCTGCACCTCAACAGCCAGCTCCATTTCGCGTTGAAAACGCTCTGATTGCAAACGCTCACGAAACAACTTTTTATTTTCTAACGCCACAATGATCACATTCATGAGGGTTTGAATAAAGTTCAGGTCATTGTTAAGCATCTCGCCCGAGGTATTGAAATCACCAATGAGGGCGTAGGCCAGCGCTTTGCTTTTATGATGTATGGGGATAAAGTAATTATATTTTTGAAGCAGGGGGTCGTGATGATCAGTTATAGCAACAGGCGACTTGATTTTACTTAATTTATTGCAAGCCCGGCTTAATAAAATAGCCGACTCGATTTCGCCCCCATATTTGGAAATACAGACAAACTTATTTTCCTTCTCGATAAAAAAGCGAAGCTTCCCAACCTGCAGATAACTCTGCAAAATCACTTCAAGCATTTGTATGAGTATAGGAGTAGCGGTGTTTTTATTAATGGCCCGGGTAATCTCTAACAGGGAGTTTAACTCCGACTGTCTTTTGAGCAACAAGCTGATTAATTCATCTTCACCAGAATTATCTTCTATATATTGCATCTGTTGTTAGTAGTCACTCACTAAAGTAAAAAAATATTTTCAAATGCGTGTACTTTGTGATTTTATATCGAAGGCATCGCGCAGGCCAACGGTAACCAGATTAAAAGCATATACCAATAACATAATGGCCAAACCCGGAATGATGGCAAGATACGCCGAGTTCATGACAATATAGCCATAATGTTCTTTAATCATTCCGCCCCAGGTTGGCATCGGCGGCTGCGCGCCAAAACCTAAAAAGCTAAGCCCGGCTTCAAGCAGTATGGCAGACGCAAAATTGGATGATGCCAATACCAGGATAGGTCCGGTTATATTAGGTAAAATATGCCTGGTAATGATACGGGTATTGTTAAAACCTAATGCCCTTGCGGCTTCAATATATTCTACCTGTTTAAGACTCATTACCTGACCACGAACCAGGCGGGCCACCTCCACCCACATAGACAGGCCAACCGCTATAAATATCTGCCACAACCCTTTACCTAAAGCAAAGGATATGGCAATAACGAGTAACAACGCGGGTAACGACCATAATATATTCATCAGCCAGCTCAGACAGGCATCTATCCAACCACCAAAATAGCCGGCAATGGCGCCGATGGTTACGCCAAGCAGCATGCTGATCAATACTGACATGAGTCCTACCGCAAGCGATATACGGGTACCCAGCAACATCCGGCTTAGCATATCACGGCCGTAAATATCCGTACCCAGCCAAAAGGTGCGGGAAACTATTTGATCGGCTACAATTTTATCCGTAAAGCGCTTATAAATCTCCTTGCTTTTATTGACTGAAATACCCGGAGCTAATAGATCTTTACCATAATGATACCGCGACTTAACCCCGTTTACCACTTCAAAAATATTATATGCTTTTCTTTCGGCTTTGTCTTCATCGCCAATATATTCGTTTACAATAATGGAGTCCTGTGCAAAATGGTAACCGATAATGGGAACATCCCGGTAAAATGACGGCTGGCCAAAAAACATCCGTGAAAAGAAACCAACGGTATCAACCGGCTCACTTTTCCGTATCCTCAACATCGTAAAAGAGGTTCCCGGCTTTTTGATACTCAGTTGTATGGTCATATTATTGGCATGCGGACTCTGATCGGGCATAATTAAATACCCCAGTATGGCCACCAATAAGGTCAATATAATAAAAACAAGCCCGGCAACGGCAATTTTATTGCGTTTAAAAGCCTGCCAGGTACGTTTAGATGGAGTAAGATCTGCCAATAGTTATTCTGCTTTCGGCTAAATATCGCTTAAAAGGGTCAATTAACAAACAGGGAAATTAATCTTTACAATGGTTTGTTATTTCACCACCCGGTCTTTCCATAAGTATTTACGATTATTGCCCATCAGCCCAATAACTACAAAATATACAATGTGCAGCGGAATAAGTAAAATAAGCAAACTCACCAGATAAGTACGTTTAAAAAACGTGGTTATGGGCAACAAATAAAGAATCTCGAACAGGTACTTCAATAAAAATTGAACCAGGAAAAGCTTTAAAAAGTATAGGTCATAAAAACCCAATGCGGCATTAACCAACAACGAAACATTAAACAACCAGATACATAAACCAAATACCACCACTTTTTTATCCTTGTACTTGGTTGACTTAGAAGCCCAGCGCCGCCTTTGTTGCATAAATTCCTGCAGCGTATGTTTAGCATGCGTATATACTACGGCCTCGGTTTGTTTCAAAAAGCCGATCCTGCCCGGGTATCGCTCGGCCACTTTTTGCAGTAACAGTTCATCATCACCCGATGCCAGATCATCGATGCCGGCAAAACCACCCACTTCATAAAACACATCTTTCCGATACGCAAAATTTGCCCCGTTACAGGTTGATGCCCGGCCATTGCCAATAAATGCGGCACCAATACCTATTAAATAGCCAAACTCCAGGGTTTGCATCAATTCAAATAAGGAGCGCTCTTCAAAGTAGGTTACCGGCGATGATACCATCACCAGGTTATTTGTTTCGTAATAACCTACAATAGATGATAACCATGCCGGCCCCATGCGGCAATCGGCATCGGTAGCCACCATGAGCTCGCCTGTAGATAATTTGATAGCTTCGGCAATGGCTTTTTTCTTGTAGGAGTTGAGCGCGCGCGCCTCTTGTAGTTGCAGCAACCTAACACCACGGTTGGCATAGCTGCTGATGATGGCTGCGGTGTTATCAGTAGAGTGATCGTCAACAATGATTACTTCAAACAAGTGTTTAGGATAATCCTGAGCTAAAACATCTTCAATGGTTAACTTGATCCGTTCTTCCTCATTACGAGCTGCTATCAATATGGTAACTTTGGTTTGAAAGGATACCTTTTTTACCGGAGTAACCTTTATCCTGCTCCATCCACGCATCAAATAAATTAACAGTAGCAGGTAAATACCTGTTAAAAACAGCGAAACAAAACTATGCAGTGCGATCAAAGAATTTGAGTTTAAAAACGAATAAAGATCCTATAATGGCCGGAATAATTAAATTGATGAGCCATATTGACGATACGCCTGCAATAATAGCTATTTTTTGATCGGTTACATAGGCAAACAAATGGGAAGCGGTAAAACTGCGCACACCCACATCAAGTAAATCAAGTGACGGGACAGCTGATGTTACAAAGAAATAAACAAACAGCATCATCACCATCGGAAAAAACGCGAACCCAGGAATAAGCAGGTGAAATACAATACAGTATTGAATGGTAAACGTAAAATACCGGGCCATACTAAAGCCCAGGATACGTATAAGTTCATTGGTTTTATACCGGCCCATGATATCAAAAAAACGGTGATATTTCCGGAGAAAAGCTATCCGGTTAATCAAATTAATGATGCCTTTGATATGAAAAAAACAGATGAGCAAAATCGCAAGAGTCAATACCGATATAAGGACGATCACGGCAAATAGCCAGGAACTTACGGGGATGTAATTATAAAAAAGCCATACAATGGCTATCAGGCCTAAAAGGTTGGTCATAATAATTTGCCCAAAGGCGCCTACAGCCATGGCAAAAACACCGTGTATACGTTTGCGATTGGGTAAAAACATAACCCGTCCACCGTATTCACCAACCCGGTTGGGTGTGGAAATAGCCCAGGTAAGTCCGCAAAAAACAGCTTCTATTGATTCCCATATCGAAATATTAACTAATCTTTTGGCCAGATATTGCCACTTAAAAGCCTCCAATACCCAGTTAACCACCATCAATAAAACCACTATACCCATAACTATAAACACGTGGGTACTATTTATTTGAGCGGTTAATGCCTGAAACTGTTTGAGGTCGTTGTTCTTTTTATAAAACTGGTGATATATATACCAGCCGGCCATGACCAGCACGGCCGTTTTAAGCGAAATGGAAACTATTTTTTTTGTAGAAGTAGTCAAAGGTAAAATTTATGCAATGTTACAAAAAAACCGGGCAAGCTTTTCGCTTGCCCGGTACAACATCATATTACATGTTTTGTTTACCTCAAACGTGCTTTTAAAAAAACTATTGTATTGGCGTATGCATCCTTGGTGGCGTTGCTATCATAAATGGGATTGCTGGGATTAGCAAAGCCATGATCGGCATCATATTGGTGTAGATACAGTTTTTTACCGGCCTTTTTCATGTCGGCATCAAATTTAGCAACCACCTTAGGGTTTATCCATTGATCTTTATTAGCGAAATTGCCCAATACATCAGCATTTAATGCTTTTAAACGGTTAACATCCTGCTCGGGCATGCCGTAATACATAACGCATCCCACAGCTTTTTTACCGGCCAGCAAACTGGTTTGCAGGCTCCAGCCACCACCAAAACACCAGCCAATAGTTGCGATATGTGCTTTAGGTCCTGTATAAGCAATAGCGCCGTTAATGATAGCTTTTGCGCGATCTTCGTTTACGGCCTGCATATATTTGCCAGCTTCTTCTTTAGTAGTAGCAACCTTACCGTCGTAAAGGTCAAGATCAATTACGTTAACATTACCTAAATCGTTGTAAATCTTTTCAGATTCCTTTTTTACAAAATCATTCAGTCCCCACCATTCGTGTATCACCAGGATGTAGTTATTAGTGGCTTTTTTGGCTTTCAATAAATACGCGGTTGATTCTTTACCATCAGAAGTTTTGTAGGTGATGGCTGTACCAATAGCACTTTGAAAATGAATGGGTAATGGATTTTTGTGGGTGGCTCTGAAATTTTCGCTGGAGGCCAGCATAGCAAACTGCCTTGTTGCCGAAGGTTTACTGCAGCAAACCACCTTGCGCTGTGCAAAAGCAATAACGCCAAAGCCGATAAACAGGATTAAAAGTGTTAATTTTTTCATGGACGGTTTTTTAGTGTTAATAGTATTGTATAACCATTACGTTGGCAAAGTAATTTACGTTGTGGCTTCAAAAAATAAATTTAGAAAAGAACAAAGTACAACTGCCTCATTAACGATCCGTAAGCATTTTCTAAGCAATTACTTTATCAGGTGTTATAGGCAATTCCCGCACTCTTTTACCCGTAGCATTATAAACCGCATTAGCTACTGCTGCAGCCATACCAACCAGGGCAATTTCGGCCATGCCTTTTGCACCCATCGGGTTCAGGATAGGGTCGGGTTTATTGACAAAAAGGGCATCTATTTGTGGAATATCGGCATTTACGGGCACATGGTAATCGGCATAGTTGTTATTAATATAACGACCATAGCGATGGTCGATCACCGCCTCTTCCATCAGCGCCATGCCTATACCGCCAATAGCTCCGCCTACAATCTGGCTCCGGGCTGTTTTAGGGCTGATGATCGTACCGCAATCAGCCACCGACGCTACCTTATCAATCTTTACAACACCTGTAGATCCGTTCACCAATACCTTAACAAAATGTACAGACCAGGAATTCATCGAATATTTATCGCGCCCTTCGCCACCATCTGATTTGGATGTTACTTCAAGTGCTGGCAGGTTATGTTGCTTCAATATTTGTGCGTAATCGGTTTTATTCGTTGCGTTGTCACCTGTTAGTTTTTGAAATTCAGCCTTTAAGTCGGCACAGGCCTTGTGCACCGCGGAGCCCACACTTGCCGTTGTAGCCGAACCGCCTTGTGTTGGTGCCTGGGGCAGATCAGAGGCTCCATTTTCAAAGCTGATCTTATCAGCAGGCATGCCCATTTGATCGGCCGCGATTAATACCATAGCCGTACCTGTTCCCGGGCCAATGTCGCTTACGGCACTTTGTAAATGAAACGTCCCATCCGCTTTCATGGTAGCTTTAACTGTAGCACCACTCCGGTAGGCGCCAAACATGCCGCAACCTATACCGTAGCCCACAAACCAGCCATCTTTTTTTACCATTCCGGGTTGTTGTTTCCGATCGTTCCATCCTATATGATCAGCTCCAAGCTGATAAGCCTCTTTCAAATATTTACTCGAAAAGGGCTTGCCATTTTCCGGATCGGTTTCGGCATAATTACGCAAACGCAGTTCAATAGGATCGATATTTAAGGCATAAGATAACTCATCCAGTGCAGACTCCAGCGCGAATGACCCTGTAGCCTCGCCCGGGCCGCGCATCCAGGTGGGCGTACCCACATTAAGGGCCACTAAATTGTATTTGGTGTTTACGTTAGGGCATGCGTACAAACTCTGACTTACATTAACAGCCCCTTCGGTGAAGTTTTCGTAGGGCGATGTTTGTCCGTATGCCTCGTGTGTAATGCCGGTAAGTTTTCCATCGGCTGTAGCGCCTATACCTATTTTTTGCCAGGTATGCGGCCGATATCCTACCGAAGTAAACATATCTGCACGACTAAGTACCAGCTTTACAGGTTTCTTTACCGCTTTGGCTCCCAGTATAGCTACAATTTCATGCGGCCATGTTCGCAAGGCGCTGCCAAAAGCCCCACCAACAAAGCGGGAGTTCACCTGTACGTTTTCAAGCGGAACATTAAATAATTGCGAAATATCGTGCTGGGTAGCTTTAACACCCTGCGTTTTATCCCATACGGTAATTTTATCATCTGCATCCCAACGGGCAATAATGGCATGCAGCTCCATGGGGTTATGCGTATTGGTGGGTACAAGGTATTCCTGCTCCAGCTTTATCGGGGCTGATTTCCAGGCATCTTCTGTACCGCGCTTGTACAATCCATCACCACGCGGCGGAAATCCTTTACCAAAATTGTCCGTTAAACTGGTTTGATGTTCCTCTTTATTATAGGTTGCTTTAACCAACGATGCGCCATACAGTGCACGTTCATAAGTATCAGCGATAACCAGCGCTATCGGTTGTCCGTTGTAAAATATTTTATCGTCATTAAATACCTTTAACTGGGCTCTTACTCCTTTTTGATCTGGTTGAAATCCCGGAACTTTTGGCGCATTAAGATAAGTCACTACCGATAATACACCCGGAGCCCGCTCTGCCGCTTTAACGTCAAAAGCAGCAATACTACCCTTGGCTATAGTACTACCTACTAATACCCCATAGGTTAATCCTTCTACAGCATATTCGGCAGAATATTTTGCGGCCCCGGTCACTTTTAACCGCCCATCTATCCGGCTCATCCCATCGGCTGATGAAAGCCGGTTTATGTTGATTGCTTTTTCCATAGGATGCTAAATTAAACCGGCTGCATGTTTTAAAGCCTCGGTGATACTGGCCGGGGCCAGCTTTAATTTAAAAGAATTGTATCCATAAGCTTTGGCACCCTGCATAGCCAGTTGGGCGGCCTGCTGAAAACTCTCTTCAGAAGCCTTTTTCCCAACCAGTGACTTTTCGGCATCAAACAAACGCCAGGGTTTATGCGCTACACCGCCCATTGCCAGACGGGCACTTTGTATGATATCATTCTTCATATCTAAAGCTGCCGCAACCGATATCAGGGCAAAAGCGTATGATTGCCGGTCGCGCACTTTTAAATAGTAGCTGTTTTTTGCCAGCGTATTATTGGGTATTTCCACACCAATAATCAACTCACCGGGGGCCAGATTGTTATCCATTTCAGGATGATCGCCCGGCAGGCGGTGAAATTCAGTAAACGGCACCCGATGTTCGCCCCTTTTTCCCGCAACAATCACTACCGCATCCAGGGCGGCCAAAGCCACACACATATCGCTGGGATGAACCGCTATACACTGTGAACTGGCTCCAAATATGGCATGCATCCGGTTTACTCCTTCATAAGCTCCGCATCCGGAGCCGGAAACACGCTTATTACAAGGCATAGCCGTATCATAAAAGTAGCCGCAACGGGTACGCTGCATCATATTGCCGCCAACTGTAGCCATATTACGCAGCTGCGGCGATGCCCCGGATCTAAGCGCCATGGCTAAAAGCGGCTGTTTTTCAACAACCTGCCTATTTTCAGACACAACACTGTTTAAAGCCAGCGCACCAATATATAATCCATTTGGTGTTACTGTTATATTTTTTAATGGCAGGTGATTAATATCAACCAACTTATCTGGGGCGGTAACACCACGCTTCATCAGATCGACAAGATTAGTACCGCCTGCTATTATTTTGGTGCCGGGCTTATTGATCACTTCAAGTACGGCCTGCTGTGTAGCCGGCTGAACATATTGAAACTGTTTCATACAGCCTGCCCTCCATTTTTCACTTCCTGTATAGCATTAACTATATTGGGGTAGGCCCCGCAGCGGCAAATATTGCCACTCATATATTCGCGTATCTCGTGCTCCGAACCGGCGTGCCCCTCACGGATGCAGGCCACCGCCGACATGATCTGACCTGGTGTACAATAACCACACTGAAAACCATCATGTTTTATAAAAGCTTCCTGCATCGGGTGTAATTGATCGCCATGGGCCAAGCCTTCAATCGTGGTGATTTTTTTACCATTCACCATTACACCCAGGGTTAAGCAGGAGTTAATCCGCCTGCCATCCACATGCACTGTACAGGCGCCGCATTGTCCATGGTCGCAGCCTTTTTTGGTTCCGGTTAAATCAAGTTGTTCGCGTAAAATATCCAATAATGTTGATCGGGGCTCAACCGAAAGACTGTGTTGCTTGCCATTCACCTCCATTTTTAATGGCATTTTCTCAAAAACGGCGGCAATTTCCTCATCAACATGTAAATCGGCTGCTTTTACGGCAATTCCCGGAGTAAGCGCAACAGCAGTTAATAATGATGATTGTTTAAGGAAAATTCTCCTGGAGCTATCTTCAACATCCAGCTCGGTTACGGGCGTGGTCAAACTTTCTTTGCTTTCCATAAAAACAGGCTTAATATAATGTTAAGTTAGGCATTTTTAGTAAAAAGCAACCATAGGTAAACAATCTTTTACATCATCAATAACGCCAAAAAGCAATAAAAAGAAGTGAGTGTTAAATGAAGTTATTGGCCTGAGAAGCAAACCAACAAAGCTCTTTTCAGAATAAGATTAACACAGATAAGATTTTACAGACTATATATAGGAATATACTGCCGGTAAATTAACCAGCTGGTAAAAATGACCCAAACCGGCCTAAGACAGTAATTTTTAAAACAAAACACCGGGTACTATAGTCCCGGTGCTTTGTTTTAACTTATAATTTACCAACGACCGCCACCGCCGCCGCCTCTGTTACTATCTTTTGAGTAGCCGCCGCCACCACCACGGTTTCCACCGCCGTAGCCGCCACCGCCGCCGCGGTTACCGCCACCGTAACCACCGCCGCCTCTGCGGTCGGTTGCTTTTTTCTCTTCGGCCTGGCTTACAGCAATTGAACGACCTCTAACTTCAGAGCCATTTAAGCCGGTAATAGCTAATTGGGCAGCCTCATCATCAGGCATTTCAACAAATCCGAAACCCTTGCTTCTTCCGGATTCCCTGTCAATAATTATTTTTACGGTGCTTACTTCACCGTACGCTTCAAAAAGCTCTTTTAAATCGGCTTCCTCTAATTGAAAAGGAAGACTTCCTGCAAATATGTTCATCAATTTTTAATTTATAATAGCAAGGTTCTTTTTTTACTTGCCTCGTTTTGTTAACATCAAATATAGTAATAGATATTTGATGATTACTGCAAGAATTTGTGAATGAACGTTTTTATTTTTTTTTAATAATTAAAATATCCTTTAACTAAAACAAAATAATACGTATTTGCGTTAAAGGGCTCCTCAGAATATCTGTATGATTTAATCCCAATATCTTAGTTTACAGATTGAATGACATAAGGCTTGCCATTGAGATCGAAACCATCACCTGCTGCTTTTCCCATGAGTAAGGAGCCAATAGGAGAGACCGGGGACACTGCAAAATAGGTTTTTCCATCAACCAAAAGGCTTCCGGCGCTTATGGCCAGATAAAAATTACCATTATTTGTTGTGATCACACTACCTGTTTCGATTTTAATACTTGTACCATCGGTACCAATACGATTAAGGGCAACCATTAACTTATTGGCCTCATTCAGTTGAGTCAAATTACGGTCGGTTTCCTGCTGCATCATCGCTCTACCTGTTTCATATTTATCTCCGGCACTGCTTTTGGTATCTTCGTTTGATGCTTTTTGTGCTTCTTTAATGCCCAGTTCAGCCGCATCCATGCTTTTACGCACATAATTTACACATAGCTCGTGCAATTTCTTCTTCAGGTCGCTCATTTATCTGATTAAATTCAACGCTAAAAAATAGTCAAAAGCAGTCCGCGTGCTATTTCTTCTATTTTTCAGGAAACAAATAAAGCAATTTATTATCAGGTATGAGATGATAAAATTCAGGGCAAAATAAAAGCCCCCTTGCACTCGCTGCTTGGGGGCTTTAAACCTAAACCTTATCACTATTTGCAGGTGTGAACCTACAAAGTAGATAAACGTATCAAATTGCCGAAATGGTATATTCACCCGCCACTAATTGACAAAATAATGATAATTCAAGCAGGCAATTTCCATTAATACCCTAGCTATCAACTATTTGAAAATTTGCTTAAAGGTGAAAAAAATTACCTTAATTAAACTTATTACAAAAAATGCCGGGCTGTTTTATAACCCGGCATTTGATACTATTTATCGGCTGATGTTTTTTTATACATTCTCCATACCGTAATGTTTCAGTATGTCTGTTGGTACACCCGTCCATTTTCCGGGAGCATTACCGGCATAGCCAATATCTTTAACACCCATTTCACTGGTAAAAAAGCCAGATGCGGTTAAATCGCGCATGCGGTTAAAGAAAGCTACCCCCTGAGCCATTTCTGGCTTTGCTTTAGCGGGGTAGGCTATATCATCAATTACCTCTATTTGTTGTGCATGGCTGCTATCGGTAAATGTTTTACCAAAACGATTCAGGCATTGCAGATCAAGCCAGCGCAAACCACCACGTAAAGGGGTTTGATGGTACGGCATATCTTTTACAATAAATTCGATAAAATCAGGCACTTTGGCATCTGTCGCGCTGCCCGATTTCTCGTCCTTAGGAATAATAATATCAACCAGTACGGTTATGGTAGCCATTTCTGCAGGGGTAAAGAATTTGTCGGCATTCAGCTTTTTGTCGCGTTCAACCTCAAATGGCTGCCGACCGGCTTCTGGTGCTGCCGGTGTGGATGCAGCTTCTTCACCTGTTTTTTTATTATCGGTTTTACAGGCTTCCAGTAATAATCCTGCTGAGAGTGTACCAAAGCCTATCGCTTTTAGGGAGTCACGTCTGTTCATAACTAATTTTTATTGGGGCTTGTTAAACGTTTAATTTTTTTCTTTCCTGTAAAATATATTCGGCAGTACGCATAGACAGGGCCAGGATAGTCCAGGTAGCGTTTTTATCGCCCTGCTGAACAAACGGAGCCGCGTCAACCACAAACAGGTTTTTGCAATCATGCGCCTGGCACCATTTATTTAAGGCTGATTTCTTAGGGTCGTCGCCCATACGTATGGTTCCAACCTCGTGGATGATCTTACCCGGAGCCTCTAAACCATAATTGGTTTCAGGCCCTTGTGGTTTACCATAGATAGCACCCATATTATGCATAATTTCCTGGAAGGTTTCCTGCATGTGTTTAGCTTGTTTAATCTCGTCATCGGCCCATTTGTAATGGAAACGCAGTACCGGGATACCATATTTATCAACCACATTCGGGTCAATCTCACAATAGTTATCATAGCGGGCAATAGCAGTACCACGACCGGCCATACCAAACTGGGTACCATAAAAACGACGATAATCATCTTTTAATGATGCGCCATAACCACCGGCCTCTTTCTTCTTGCCATTACGATCGGGCACTGCACCATTCATGTTATGGATACCGCCGCCAAAACCGTATGATGGCATGTGTAAGCCACCTCCATATTCGATGTGATAACCACGAGGAAAATCCAGTTTTTTATTATCCAGCCACCATGGTGAATAGATGTGTACACTGCCCACACCATCTTCGTTGTATCGTTTGCGATCCATTAATTGCGGAAGGAACCCACCTGCGCTTGATCCGGTTGAATCATGCAGGTAACGGCCTACAACACCACTGCTGTTAGCCAAACCACCAGGATGCGCCGCAGATTTGGAGTTCAGCAGGATACGTGCCGATTCGCCGGCACTGGCACCAAGCACTACCGTTTTGGCATTTACCTGATATTCCTGCATATCTTCTTTGTTAACGTAAGATACACCTGTAGCCAACCCTTCTTTATTTGTTAGCACCTCACGCACCATGGCGTTGGTGATCACCTTTAGATTGCCTGTTTTTACAGCAGGGATAACCAAACATGACGATGCAGAGAAATCTCCATAAACTTTACAGCTACGACCGCACTGTCCGCAGAAAAAACATGCGCCACGGTCTTTATTACCGGGCAAAGCTTCGGTTAAAACCGATCCACGACCGGCGATGGTGGTTACACCTGCTTTTATGGCGCCTTGCTTAATATAGAGCTCATTCAGCCTTGGTTTTGGTGGAGCCAGGAAGATACCATCAGGCTCATTCTCCAAACCTTCTTTGGTTCCATAAACACCTATCATGCGGTCAACCTTGTCGTAAAAAGGTTTTACCTCATCATAAGTGATCGGCCAATCATCTGTAAGACCATCCTTAGCTTTAAAGTCATGTGGACCCATGCGTAAGGAAATACGGCCCCAGTGATTGGTACGACCGCCCAGCATGCGCGAGCGGAACCAGAAAAATTCTGTTTGGTCTTTAGTTGTGTAAGGTTCGCCTTCCAGTTCCCAACCACCGTAAGCGGCGTCGAAATCACCAAAAGGACGGGTTGTACCCGCACCACGGCGTGGTGATTCCCAAGGCCATTTTAATTGTTGCGAGTCTTTGGCTGGGTCAAAATAGGCCCCGGCCTCCAGCATTAACACTTTTACACCGGCATTGGCTAACACATAACCAGCCATACCGCCACCAGCTCCCGAACCTACAATGACTACATCGTAAGTTTCTGCTGATTTTTTGATTTGTAGATCGCTCATATAATATCAGGTGTATCCTCTGTTAAGAGAAGAAAAGATGCACGCGCAGGCATACATCTGCATTCATTTGGTTTTTTATGGTATAAATATATTGAACGCAAAGCGTTACAACATAAACATTTTTAAATATTATAACTGCTTGAGGTAAATATTGCGGAATGCAACCTCGTGGCCGTGGTCTTGCAGCGCGATATGGCCTTTTGGATATTTCGCAAAATCGGTCCAGTTTTTGAATTTACTGTTGTTCAGCATTTCTTTCCACTCGTCGCTGCCAATCTCTGTTTCTACTATTTTAGTTCCATTTAACCAAAAAGTAAGGTGACCATTCTTTTTACGCAATACTACGGAGTTCCATTCGCCGGCTGGCTTGGTAACATCGGCAGAAGGGGCTTTCATATCATATAAAGAACCAGCCAGGTGATTTGCTTTTTTATTATCGCTGGCTTTGGCATTATCCAATACCTGCATTTCGATACCGGTAAGGTAAGTTTCGTTGAATTTAGGATCTTCGTGTACACCAAAAATAATTCCGCTGTTTCCTGTTTCGGATATCTTCCAATCCAGTTTCAACTCATAATTTTCGTATTCACCATCCGTGATCAGATCACCCTGGCCTTCGGCTTTCGGGTCAAGTTGTAACGCGCCGTCAACAACTTTCCATGCACCTGATCCTGTTTTTAAATAGGTATGCCAACCGGTGGTTGTTTTACCATCAAATAAAGGTTTAAAGCCTTTGGATTGCGCTGATACCGCGAAATGAAGCACAGGGATAGCCATAAGGCTCAAAAGGGTCTTTTTCATATAATTGTTTTAGAATTTAATTAAGATATACCATTAGGTTGGGCTAAATATATCTGCTTTTTTTCAATGCTAAAACGATTATATGAAAAATAAATTACAAACAGCTGTGAATAGCCCTGTAAAAATATGGTTATATAAAAACAGGACTCTTTTGAGGCTTAATGTTTCCCAAAGTTGAAAGACAGATCTGACGCCAGGCCAACAGTTATATAACCATAACTATCCTCAAAAAACTGGTTATAATCATCCTGTCCGCGATAGCCACCGCCAATCATCAGGGCTGTACTTGGCATAAAAGGGAACTGGTAATAATATTTCAAACTTACGTTAAGGCGTTTCTTGAAATCAACTGCCGAATAATTGTCATACTTATCAGCAATGTAAGTGAAATCAAACCGTATACGCTGCCAGTTTTTGTATACCTTTTTACCTTTCTCCAATGGATCATCATAAGCCTTGGCAAAATTATACATACGGCTGCCATTAACCCTGATAAAGCCATAATGATCCTTTAATCCTTCAGACACACCCAGGCCAAATAAACCGGCATGTACTTCAAGAGCTATATTATCGTAACGGTTAATAATCAGATCCTGCTTATCAATGCGTTTACCTGTATAGTAAGTAAGGGTATAAAAATTGGTGGTGAACTTGCCGCTGTCGCGATTAAAACTGCCATCGGGATTTAATGACGGACCTCTTACACCGTTAGAGTGATGCGAGTAACCAAATGATAAAAATTCTGGTTTATAAGTATCCTCATTCAATCTGTAAAATACGGTTGCTCCAGGCATAAAGCTTGGTGATTTTACCGGCGCTCCATAGGAAGCCAGCAAACGTATTTTAACCCTCGCGGTAAAAACAGCAAAAAACCGTGATTTAG
This sequence comes from Mucilaginibacter inviolabilis, assembly GCF_011089895.1. Lineage (NCBI taxonomy): Bacteria > Pseudomonadati > Bacteroidota > Sphingobacteriia > Sphingobacteriales > Sphingobacteriaceae > Mucilaginibacter > Mucilaginibacter inviolabilis. The sequence goes on along the minus strand of NZ_JAANAT010000003.1, from coordinate 154,844 downwards.
GCGTTTGGAATAAGATAAAGTTTGGTGCCAGATCGGCGGTTAACTGGGTTTTTATTTTATTAAAATAATCATTACCTCCCTCAGATGTTCGCAGGTTTTGTATAAAGATATTATCAAACGCGTTATTAATTAACCGTCGTTTCAGCAGGGTAGAGTCAGCCGTAGAATCAGCTACCGATACATACGGTTGGCTGTTCAACAAGCCTTTAGCCAGTAATTTGCCGGGCACCGCAAGGCAAAGCATACAGCAGATCACTATTAAAGCAGGGATTAGATTGATATGGTACGCGTTATTCTTAAAACGCGTTTTGTGGAGTAAAAAATTGATCAATGTAGTATGAATTATGTTGACCGGTAGTAAATGAATTTAAAATCAACAGCTTCCAGTCGCACTATGTTAAAATATTGTTAAAAATTACGGGGGCAATATTAGATATTATTCTTTTTTAAGTGGCATACACAGTGTCAAGCAAACGTAAAAGCTCTTTATATGCTAATCAGATGGCAATACCTTGATAAAATGCTGAATTGTTGATATTTATAGCATAGCTATATGCTTGTTTTTCAATTCTGTTTCTTATATTTGGTTATAGCCAATTCTTCATCTTAATCTCTGTGCCATGATAAAAGTTTCAAATATCCTTGCCCGTAAAGGCGGCCGCATAGTTACCATTGATGCCGGTAAATCAGTTTTGGAAGCATTAAAATTAATGGCTGATGAAAACATCGGCTCGGTGGTTATATTAGAGGATGGCGAATATGCCGGCTTGCTTACCGAACGGGATTATGCCCGTAAAGTGATCTTGAAAGGAAAATCATCACACGAAACCCTGGTACGCGATATTATGAGTACCGGCTTACCCCGCATACTTCCCGACAATTCCATCGAAACCTGTATGCACATCATGAGCGAAAGCAATATCCGCTACCTGCCTGTATTTATTGACGATGCATTATGCGGCATTATTTCTATCAATGACCTGGTTACCGAAACCATCCTCTCGCAACTGGAAACTATTGAGCAATTAAAAAGCTATATACACTCGTAGAGAAGTAAGGATTTGGGGAACAAAGAGTAAGGATTAAGGGTCTGTCATTCAAACCGCATCAGGACTGATTCATGGCAACGTATCCTTAGGCCAAAAAATCCTTGTTCCTTGCTCCAAAAGTCCTTGCTCCAAAGAGATCTTTGCTCCATTAATCCTTGCTCCAAATACCCTTATTCCCAAAATCCTTGCTCCTTGTCCCAAAAATCTATACCTTGCGTTACACCAAGTAGAACATAGTGACGTTTCAGGATTTCAATTTCAACGAACAATTATTCGAGGGCATACAAAGTATGGGGTTCAATAACCCAACACCCATACAGGAAATGGCCATACCCGTAGTTTTAAAAGGGCATGATCTTATTGCCTGCGCGCAAACCGGAACCGGTAAAACCGGGGCTTATTTGCTGCCCATACTCAACTTCATCAGCAATAGCAATAAACACCATACCAGTGCACTTGTACTGGCGCCAACCCGTGAACTTGCCCAGCAAATTGATCAGCAGGTTGAGGGGCTGGCCTATTTTACCGGCATCAGCTCCATAGCCGTATTTGGTGGTGGTGATGGCGCTGTTTACGAACAGCAACGCCGGGGTATTCAAAATAATGTAAATATTATTATAGCCACACCCGGCAGGCTGATAGCCCACCTTACATCTGGGGTTTTAAAGCTAAATCATCTTACCCACCTGATATTGGACGAGGCTGACCGCATGCTGGATATGGGTTTTTCTGACGATATCAAAAAAATTATCAGTTACCTGCCTAAGAACAGACAAACGCTGCTTTTTTCGGCCACCATGCCTGGCCGTATCCGCGCGCTGGCCAAGGCTATCATGAAAGAGCCCGAACAGATCAACATCGCCATTTCTCAGCCGGCAGCAGGTATCGATCAGCAGATCTATCGCCTGCATGATCAGCAAAAAACACCTTTGCTGCAGCTTATACTCCGCGATTCTGCTTATACCAGCACCATCATTTTTGCATCCCGTAAGGAGATCGTAAAAGCACTATATAAAGAGCTGAAGGCCATCAACATCAAATCAAACGCCTTTCACTCCGATCTGGAGCAGCGTGAACGCGAAGAGATTCTGTTACAGTTCAAGAACAAACAGTTACCAGTAATTATTGGCACCGACGCTTTGTCGCGCGGTATCGATGTAGAGGGCATCGACCTGGTGATCAATTATGATGTACCCGGCGATCCGGAAGACTATATTCACCGAATTGGCCGTACCGCCCGTGCCGCTACTACCGGCACTGCCATTACTTTTGTAAATCACCGTGACGAACGTAAGCTCAAAAGTATTGAGCAACTGATAGAGCGCCCCATTCGCGTGGTTGGCCTGCCTGATGAACTGGCTGCCATTCAGCCTACTCATACGCCTGGTACAGGTCAAGCCGATAAGAAAAAGAAACCCAACAGGCGCTTTAATAAGAAAAAGCCAAAAAATAATAATACCAATACCCAAAAATGAACAGGAGCATAGCTTCAAAGCTGATTTTGCAGGTACTATTAGGTGCAGCCTTGATGGCACCAGCCTTTACTACTTTTGCACAGGATAAAAAAACGTCGGGCAATCCTGTAGTTGAGGGTTGGTACGCCGATCCGGAAGCCCAAATATTCAAGCACCAGTACTGGCTGTATCCAACTTATTCGGCCAAATACAATGAGCAGGTGTTTATGGACGCCTTTTCCTCGCCCGATCTGGTGCATTGGACCAAGCACCCCCATGTTATTGATACCAGTGGGGTTAAATGGGTGAGACGTGCACTTTGGGCTCCTGCCGTTACCGAAAAAGATGGTAAATATTATCTATTCTTCGGAGCGAACGACATCCAGAACAATAATGAAAAAGGCGGGATAGGTGTAGCTGTAAGCGACAAACCCAAAGGCCCATTCAAAGACTACCTTGGCAAACCTCTTATCGACCAGATCATCAACAAAGCTCAGCCCATCGACCAGTTTGTTTTCAAGGATGATAACGGCCAGTATTATATGATATATGGTGGTTGGGGCCAGTGCAATATCGTGAAGCTAAAGAACGACTTTACAGGCGTTGAGCCCTTTGACGACGGCGTAACCTACAAGAAAATAACCCCCGAAGGCTATGTAGAAGGCCCTGTGATGTTTAAGCGTAAGGGCAAATACTACTTTATGTGGAGCGAAGGCGGCTGGACCGGCCCAGATTACCGGGTAGCTTATGCCATTGGCGATACGCCTTTTGGCCCTTTTAAGCGTATAGGCACCATTTTAAAGCAAGACCCGAGTATAGCCACCGGGGCGGGTCATCACTCAGTGATCAACGTACCAAGTACAGATGAGTGGTACATTGTTTACCACCGCCGGCCACTCACCGAAACCGATGCCAACCACCGGGTGATGTGTATCGACAAAATGTACTTTGATACCGACGGAACCATCAAGCCAGTAAAGATCACCAACGAAGGAGTAACCGCCCGAAAACTGAAGTAGTCAAAAACTTTTTAAACCCCAGATTTTAACATTTTTCGGTTCAAAAACGGGCCAAAATCGGGTTAAAAACTATCGAAAAAGCCTCATTTTAACACTTTTTAACAAATTTCAAGACGATTTTGAGTATTTTTTGAAACTTTAAAAAGTTTTAATTTTCTGGTATTCAAACAACTACCTGAAAACAAGGCGATTTTTGACCTTATTTTCCCTTTAACCAAACAGCCCGCTTACCTTTTTCAGGAGATAAGCGGGCTGTTTAGTGATATAAATATACGAAAATTTATTGGTGGATTTGGTGGCGGTTTTTAATTATTGAATTACTGATTTAGTGAATTATTGATTGAAAACAACGAATCTTCTGTCAGCTTCTTAATTAGTGAGTTTTCTTCCCTGTCAGCAGATAAGCTTCGGGCGAAAGCGGGCAGAACAATGGTGGGCTTGTGCGGTTGTGGGGCATAGCAAGTTTTGCAGAAGCATGGGGCTTTGCGCGACCGAAGTTGGGCAAATAATTGCAGACCTGGTTCTGGCCGGTTTGTGGGGTAGAAGCCTCGTGCGCAAAGATGCATTTCTGCTGAAAGCCTTTTTGGTTACTTTGTGGCTACAAAGTAAAGGCCCTCCCGCGGCCAAGAGCGGGTCTGCGCCAGGTCTACCAATGAACAGATCCTTCGTTCCTCAGGACGACAAAATTTCAATTTCTTTTACCCAAACAAATCACTGCTCAAATACCTGTCGCCACGATCGCAGCAGATAAATACGATAAGGCCTTCTTTGAGCTCAGCAGCCAGTTTAATGGCACCGGCTAATGCGCCGCCGCTGCTCATGCCGGCAAATATGCCTTCCACTTTGGCCATTTGGCGGGCCATCTCGGTGGCTTCGGCTTCGGAGATATCCATTACTCTGTCAACCCGACTGGCATCAAATATTTTAGGGAGATAGGCTTCGGGCCAGCGGCGGATACCGGGGATAGATGAACCCTCGGTAGGCTGACAGCCTACGATCTGTATATCCTTATTTTTATCCTTAAAATAACGGGAGCAACCCATAATGGTACCCGTAGTACCCATAGCGCTTACAAAATGGGTGATCTTTCCATCAGTATCACGCCATATTTCCGGACCGGTAGTTTTTACGTGCGCTCCATAATTATCGGGATTGGCAAACTGGTTCAACAGAAAATACCCTTCGGTAGCGCCTTTTTCCTCGGCATAGTCACGACAAACCTCGATACCCTCCAGCAGGGTTACCTTGGCGCCGTAGGCTTCCATGGTGAGTGTACGTTCGCGGGTGGAGTTAGAGGGCATTACTAGTTCAATCTCCAAATCAAACAGGCGGGCTATCATAGCCAGCGCAATACCGGTATTACCGCTGGTAGCTTCAATGAGTTTGGTACCGGGTTTGATATCCCCACGCTCTATGGCACTGCGGATCATGTTGAGCGATGCCCTGTCTTTCACGCTGCCGCCGGGGTTATTACCCTCCAGCTTACCGTATATTTTTACGTTGGGATTAGGGTTTAGTTTTTGTATTTCAACCAGGGGCGTATTTCCTATTATATCAATAATGCCAGCCATAATTTTTTTAGTATCAAGACACTAGTATCAAGTATCAAGATCTTTTCTTTTTACCTATAATTCAGATGTATCGTTGCTTTGTAATCTTGATACTTGATACTAGCTACTTGATACTATCTTCACACTTCATCACTTTTCAAAGTCCGGTGACTTGGGGTATGATACACCCTGGAATACGGCGGTACACTTTTGGTAAGCCATACGTTACCACCAATAAGACTGTTATTCCCAATAATGGTTTCGCCGCCCAGTATGGTAGCGCCCGAATATATCACCACATGATCTTCCACTGTTGGATGGCGCTTGGTGTTGGCCATACTTTTATCCACACTCAGTGCACCCAGGGTAATACCCTGGTACAATTTTACATGGTTACCAATTACAGCGCTTTCGCCTATCACAATGCCGGTACCATGGTCGATATAAAAATACTCACCAATTTCTGCCGCGGGATGTATGTCGATACCTGTTTTGGAATGCGCATATTCGGTTAGTATTCTGGGTACTAAAGGCACATTGTCTATGTACAAGCTATGCGCCAGCCGGTACAGCGAGATAGCAAAAAAACCAGGATAAGTGCGTACCACTTCAAATTCGCTGTGAGCCGCGGGGTCACCATTAAATATGGCTTTTATATCAGTATTTAATATCCTGAACAGTTCGGGCAGCCCTCTAAAAAACCGTTCAGCCCGTTGCTTATTATCACAATCATCGCAGCCTTTGGTAACCTCCATAATGTAATATAGCTCATTCTCCAACAGGGTAAACTCTGCTTTGAGTGCGGCAATATCTGCAAATGTTTTCCCGGTTTGCTCCGGATATAGCAAACGGATTACCTGGAGCGCCCACTTGGTGATCTCCTTGTTCGACGGCACAGCCTGAAGCTTTTGCTGCTTGTTAAAAATTTGCTCGTAAAAATCCTCACTCATGTTTTATGAAGGCTGTTTAGGGAACAGCCCCTTACTAATGCAAGTTTAGGGAAAAAGAATGTGTTTTATATGTAAAAATCGCTACTTAATTGATAGATATACATGTTTCGGGGCGGATTGCCGAAGAATCAACACATCTGTGTGCGTGCTTCCCTCCACGCGTCATTGCGAGGTACGAAGACAACCGACCAGAGGGAGCTCATTAATACAAATAAACAAACACAACATTAATAATCCCCGATAAGCAGAACGGCCCTGTATAGCTTAGAGATTGCTTCGTGCCTCGCAATGACGCATTTTTTTTATTTTCTTCACCTCCTTCCAGCGAAGCCGAAGAGAGGGTCGGCAAGCGAAGCGATGCCCTACTTGCGCTCGTTTGTAACGAGTGCTTAACATAGGTTTGCGTTTTAAACGCAAGGGCGATGCAATCGCTTAACCACAATAAGCACTCGTTACAAACGAGCGCAAGTACAGACACATACTACCCATTCCAGCGTCTAAGTAAAAAATAATTTTGGCGAGATCTATATTAATCGTAATATTGCAATATATATTATGGGAATTACCAAAACAGAAATATTTACCGACGAGCAAAACAAGCTGGCTGTGCAGTTAAAAGCGATAGCACATCCTGCGCGTATTGCCATATTACAGCACATTATCGCGGCCAAAGCCTGTATTTGCGGTGATCTGGCCGATGAGCTGGGCCTGGCGCAACCTACCATTTCGCAGCATTTGAAGGAATTGAAAAACGCTGGTCTGATTCAAGGCACAATAGAAGGCGTAAGCGTTTGCTATTGTATAGAACCCAAAGCCTGGGATAACCTGCAAAAGGAATTAAACATGCTGTTTTCATCGTACAAGGACCTGAATAGCTGCTGCTAAAATTTTTTATATCAATCTATCGCAATATTGCAATAATAAAATATATTCATCATGAACAAAGTAGAATCTATTAACTGGGCAACATTTAAAGAAAAGTTATTACAACATCCGGAGCTCAACCTTCAATTTCAATATGCCGAAGGTAAGCTGGTAGACGCATCATACCACATCACCGAAATTAAGCAAGCGCCTATTACTTCCGTTGATTGCGGTGGAGTATTGAATACCTGGACAGAGATTATTGTGCAATTATGGGTTCCCGAGGACGAGCAGCAGGAGCGGGCAATGAAAGTAGAAAAGGCTTTGTCCATTGTCGCTATTGTAGAAAAGATGCTCCCCCTTGATCCTAACGGAACGGTTAAAATAGAATTTGGTAATTCCGAGTTTGATACCCGGCAGATGTTTCCGGGAGATATGATCGTGAGCGGCGAAAACCTCATCATCGATCTGCGCCCGGATGCCGTGCAGTGCAAGGCCATTGGTCGCGGCGGGAGTTGCGGAACCAACGAAAAAGGGGAGGAATGCTGCGAACCTGCAAAACCAAAGCTAGCGTTAAAAAACCTGACTGTTAAAAATGAAGCCTGTTGCACACCCGGTTCAGGTTGTTGCTGAGAGTCTATAAAAAATTAAAAAACAAATAATTGATATGAAAAATGTATTGGTGCTTTGCACCGGAAACAGCTGCCGCAGCCAGATAGCCGAGGGTTACCTACGTCACTTTGCCGGCGATAAAGCCAATATTTACAGCGCGGGTATCGAAACACATGGTGTTAATCCGCGCGCAATTGAAATCATGAAACGCGATGGTGTCGATATCTCCCATCATACCTCCAATAATGTTAATGAATACCTGGACATTGATTTTGATTATGTGATAACCGTTTGTGACAACGCCAAAGAGAGCTGCCCGTATTTTCCAACCAAAGCCGTTAAGCTGCATTACAATTTCCCCGACCCGGCAAAAGCTACCGGTACTGAAGAAGAGATCATGGAGCAATTTGGGCAGGTGCGCGAAATGATCAAACAGTATACTCAAAATTTTGTGAACGAAAATTTAAAAACACCCCATGCCGGTTGATCATTGTGCCCCGGCTGCTGAACGCAAACGGCTGAGCTTTTTAGACCGGTACCTTACGCTCTGGATATTCCTGGCGATGGCAGTTGGGGTGAGTGTTGGTTATTTTATCCCCTCATCGGCCGGTTTTATCAATTCATTTTCAAGCGGTACAACCAATATCCCGCTGGCTGTTGGTTTAATCCTGATGATGTACCCGCCGCTGGCCAAAGTAAAATATGAAAACATGGGCCAGGTGTTTAAAGATACCAAAGTATTAAGCGCCTCTTTGGTGCTCAACTGGACAGTAGGCCCTATCCTGATGTTTCTTTTGGCGATAACCCTATTGCGCGATCATCCGGATTATATGGTGGGTCTGATCCTGATTGGCCTTGCTCGTTGCATAGCCATGGTAGTAGTATGGAACGAGCTTGCCGAAGGGAACCGCGAATACGCGGCCGGGTTGATAGCGCTCAACAGCATTTTCCAGGTATTGCTATATAGTGTGTATGCCTGGGTATTCATCACCATTTTGCCGCCACTGTTCGGTCTTAAAGGTTTAGCCGTTAATATAACCATGGGCGAAATAGCCAAAAGTGTGGGTATTTACCTCGGCATTCCATTTGCAGCCGGCATCATCAGCAGGTATGTCTTGATCAAATTAAGAGGTGAAGCCTGGTTCCGGCAAAAGTATGTGCCTTTTATTTCGCCCCTTACTTTGATCGCCTTGCTGTTTACCATTGTATTGATGTTTAGTCTTAAAGGCGGTCTTATTGTACATATACCGATGGATGTTGTGCGGATAGCTATTCCGCTGGTTATCTATTTCGCGGTAATGTTCCTGCTGAGTTTTTTTATCGGCAAATCATTCGGGGCCGATTACTCTAAAAGCACTTCCATCGCCTTTACCGCCACGGGTAATAATTTTGAACTGGCTATTGCGGTTGCTATCGGCGTATTCGGCATCAATTCCGGCGAAGCTTTCGCGGGCGTTATCGGTCCGCTGGTGGAGGTACCGGCTTTGATCGCTTTGGTTAATTTAGCATTCTGGTTCAGGAAGAGGTATTATGTTGATAGGTGGTAGGATAGGACTGTCCTTACGCCATAACTGTTCAGAAGAATATTTTGGGCTAAAGCCAGCAAAGCACATCCATTATCCGCCCCATAAATGGGACGGCAATGAATAAAACAACAGTTGATTTATATTTCATTGCCGTTGGTTTTAACCAACGGAACACAATTTAACCGTTCTGGGCTTTAGCCAAACCCACATGTGGCCTTTATTTGATTTTTCCGTGCCCTGCAGTATCATCGTTTTACACTACCTTTATTTTATTAACCAACATATTCCATGAAAAGACGTTCATTTCTGAAAGCCTCGGCTTTAACGGCAGCGGCGGCCGGTATATCAACCCAAAGCAGTATGGCATCAGCAATAAAAGAAAAAAACAGTACCGAGTTTTACGAGTTGCGCACCTACCTTTTAAAAAACCAAACGCAGCAAAAACTGGTAGAAGATTATTTTCAAAATGCCGCCATTCCTGCGCTTAACAAACTAGGTTGTAAACACATTGGCGTGTTTACCGAACTGAAACCCGAAGGGCAAACCAAAATTTACGCGCTTATCCCTTTCAGCAACCTGACCGATTTTTTAAACGTGCAGGAAAAGCTAGACCTCGACCCGGTTTACCTGGAAAAAGGTGCGCCCTATTTAACTGCTCCGGCTACAGAGCCCGCTTATGAACGCATTGAAAGCTCATTGTTAAAAGCCTTTGTACACATGCCCAAAATGGAAGTGCCTAAAAAAAGTCCGCGTATTTTTGAGTTGCGCCGGTATGAACACCCCAGCGAAAGCGCGGGCAAAAAGAAACTGGAAATGTTTAATGATGCCGGCGAGGTAGATATTTTTAAAAAGCTGGGCTTTAATCCTGTATTTTTTGGCGAGGTTATTATCGGCGATCACCGGCCAAACCTTACCTATATGATCACTTTTGATGATCTGGATGCCAAAGCCGCGCACTGGAAAGCTTTTGGCAGCGACCCGGAATGGAAGAAGGTAAGCAGCATCCCCGATTATTCTGATGCTAAATTGATAACTCATATTACATCAACATTGTTACAGCCAACAGAAGCATCGCAGGTTTAATTTATTTGTTGGATCAATTCCGAAGAAACTCTTTAAAGAACGACAAGATCAATTTGGCTGAAGCCACTCTTCTTTTCATTATTTCCCGCCCCATAAATGGGACGGCAATGAATTTAGGCCCTATTTCGTCTGTGGTCTTTCCATTCATTGCCGTTTGGCTTCAGCCAACGGACTAAATCATCGCACGAAAAAATGGCTTTAGCCTAACGTTCCGGATGAGGCTTTTTTAGGAACATTTAACAGGAGACCATAATAATCGCTTGCTTTTGGTGTTCATAATACACTATATTTACATTAACCAATTAAAAGTAAATCGATGACAACTACCAGACGTTCATTCCTCAAAACTTCGGCATTACTTTCGGCCGGAATATTAGCGGCTCCCAACCTGTTTGCTTACGATAAAAAGTATATCGGCCTGCAATTGTATACCGTGCGCGATGCCATGGCTAAAGATCCGGCAGCAAGCCTGGCCAAAGTTGCCAAAATTGGCTATACTTCGGTTGAAGGAGCTACCTACACCGGCAACGAATTGTTTTATGGCATGGATAGCAAAGCGTTCAAAGCGCTTTTAAAACAAAACGGCCTGATTATGCCGAGTGCGCATTATCGCCTGGGCGAAGAGCAGGTGGACGGCGCATCGCAAAAAGGAACCATCCTAAACGATTGGGAAAAAGCAGTGACCGACGCGGCCGAGGTTGGCGTAAAATATATGGTATGCGCTTACTTATCAACGCCAGAGCGTGGTAACCTGGATCACTATAAAAAAATAGCCGAAGATTTTAACAAGGCTGGTGAGATCTGCAAAAAAGCGGGCATACAGCTTTGCTACCATAACCACGATTTTGAATTTATACAGGAAAACGGCAAATACCCATACGAGATTCTGTTAGAAGCTACCGACAAAAACCTGGTAAAATTTGAAATAGACCTGTATTGGTTAACCAAAGCCAACCAGGACCCTATCGCTTTAATTGATAAGCACCCGGGCCGTTTCCCGCTATGGCACGTAAAGGATATGGATAAAACCCCGGCCAAAAAATTCACCGAAGTTGGCAATGGTACAATCGACTTTAAAAAGATATTCACACAGGCTAATAAAGCAGGTTTAAAATACTTTTTTGTAGAACAGGATGTTTGCCCCGGCGATCCTTTTGACAGCATTACCCAAAGCATTACCTACATTAAAAAGAACCTAGTTTAAAAATTCTGTTACAATAGCACAATATATACAAACCATCGTTTTATACTTAAAAGCGATGGTTTTGTTTTATCATATCCGATCGCTTCCTGCGTAGAATTTTTAACAAATATGGAAATGAAGATCGATATCAATATGATAAAAGGGTTGCTGATAGCATTAGCAGCATCTTTCCTGTTTGCTTGCGCAGCAGAAGCACAACAGGGTAAACCAACCAAACACCTCAGCAAGCTACAGGACGTACCTACGTTAATTAACCAGGCTTAGGGCCTTTTGCAAGTCGGGGTCTGTTTTATTCACAATATCATCCGGGCTGTATTCCACCGGGTAATCGGGCATAATGCCGCGGCCAAAATCATAATGTTTAGCTGCCGACACAAAACGCATCCAGGGGAAATCAACAATAACATGGGTATGGGGCAGGGTTAAATGCTGAATAGTGCCTCCGCTGCAAGCCTGCTCGTTACCGGCTGTTTCGCGACCAACAAATATCACATCTTTACGCTGGGCCTTCAATGCCGCGGTAAACAAAGCCGCCGACGAGAAGGTGGCACCATCAATTAACACTATCAGCTTTCCTTTATAATGATCGGCCTTGTATAGGGGCAATTTGCCGTACAACTGGCCCCAGGCGGTAGGTCTGAATTTGATATGATAATAAGTTCCATCTTCCGGACCAGGCTCAAAACCTTCGTTAAAGCTGGAGGTGCGGGCGGTGTCAAAGTAACGTTCAAAACGACTGATAGCCGGGTTGGGGATACGCGCCTTTACATCCTTAACAATACTAAATGAACTATCGGCCAGGAACGATAGCAAGCGGATAGCTACCCGGATATCGCCGCCGGTATTATGCCGCATATCCAGGATCAGGTTTTTGATCCCCCGTTGATTAATCTCTTTAAAAGCTTCTTTATAAATATTGGTATCGGCATACTGATAGGGCCTGGTCACAAACCAGGCGGTCGGTTTATTTTTTAAAAACCGTAGGGGCAGATAATCCGTGTTTTTTGATTCGGTCCAGTCGGCCAGATCATTGGTTTTTGCTGCCGGCGTATTGAGCGTAGCGCCGGGAGCAAGGGCATTAACTTCAAGATTTTTTAATTTGCCTTGTTTGGTGCGTAGCGTGATATGATATGGTGGCTGCCAGTGATAATACTTGTTGCAGGCATCCTCAAAGCCGCCATATTCGCTTAAAAATACCTCTTTAAAGGTTTCATTATACCCATCGCCACCATACAGATCATAGCCGTGGCTAATGATAGCAGCAACAGGGGTATTGTTCATGCTGATGATCTCGTCGCCGGTATTGAGTTCATTATTATTGTGGTTGGTGATCCAGGCATGATGATTTTCAACCAATACCTCAAATGGCAAGTGGGGTGGCGGCGGGCCCGATGGTTTATATCCTGCCGGATATTTTACCTGCGTATGTCCGCAGCGGAGGTTGCTTATAAAAGGGTAAACATGTGCTATAAAATCGGTTTCAGTCAACGGCTCGTTGATAGAAGCCACTACCTGATCAAAGGTACGGCGCAGACTATCCGGTGGAGTAAAAACACCGTAGGCCGGGTGCATTTCTTTAATAACAGACCAAAGTATAGCCAGGTCATCATGCATAGCCTTTACCGGGAGCTTGTGGGCAATAGTATCTGCGTTGCCAACCCCGGCTGTATTTTGTTTTTTAGTATCGAGCTGTTGACACGCGCCGATTATCCATACAACGCATAAATAAGGAAGGATTTTAAATACCGGTTTTAAATTTATTTTCATTGCAGATACTTACCTCAGGATGGAGCTAAAGATAATAAAAAGACCAGAATCTGTTTTTTCATTTTACCCTGCGTTCCCGGAACCGGCTGAAAAAAATCATGGCCAATATACAAAGCACACAACCGCAAATACCATTGAGCCGCAGGCCGTAATCGTGCCCGGGATCTTTACCATAAACGGTTAAAAAGGCAAACAATGCTATACCCAGCGTTTGCCCTAGTTTTACAAAAAGATATTTCACCGCAAAAAACATCCCTTCGCTGTTCTCGCCGGTTCTTTTGGCATCGTTCTCGGCAATTTCGGCAAGGATGGCGTTGGGCAATATACCCAGTGAAGCCAGCGGAAAGGATGTACTTAGCACCAGTATATAAACCTGCGCTGTTGGCGATAGCGGGAGTTTTCCCAGGAAAAATATAGCCACAAAAATGAGACTTAACAGACCAAACGAAAACAACATGATTGGTTTTTTGCCGATCTTTTTCGACAGATAATTGATGAGCGGGTAAAACACCAATGAAAACAGCACCATGCTCCCCATCAGTACACCACCCATAGATTCGGGCAGGCGCAGCAGCACGGTTACAAAAAACAACAAGCCACTTGATATGATACTGAGCGCCATATAGTACGAAAAATCGGAAATAAGGTAGTATTTAAAATTTCGGTTGCGGAAAGTCCGGCGCAGGGCAGGCAACAGGGGTAGATGCGAGGGAATGCTATTGGAATATTTTTTTTCGTTGATGGCAAAAACAGGTATCAGCATCACCAGGCCCGCAAAAGCGCACAGACCGAAAATAGTGTACTGCACGGCGGTGTCCCGGTTAGGGGTATGCAGCATGTGCTGCACCAGATCGGCAAAGTTATTAACCAGGGCCGACAGAATAATACCCAGCACAAAACCCACCTGCTGTAATGATGATAGCTTTACCTTTTCGGCACCGGTACGGGCCAGCTCGGGCAGCAACGCGTTGTAAGGAATAATATAGGCCGTAGCGCCCATAAAAAAACAAATGAGCGTAAAAGTAAGCCACAAGGCGTTGCTAATACTTTCGCCTTTAACCAGTGGATAAAAGGTAAGCGAACAAAAAACAACAGCAGGAACAATGGCCCATTTCATAAAGGGAATTCGGCGGCCCTTGGCATTGCCGCTTTTATCGCTCAGCGATGCTATAAAAGGGTCAAATATGGCATCCACAAACCGGCCCGATGCGGCAATAAGCGACATGATATTAAACACACCAAAAACAAGCAGCTGAGGCACCAAAGGAATCAGGCCGGCATTGGAAGGCGGCAAATAAAAGTAGGGCAGCATCACGATAATGATATTGGTCATGATGCTCCAGCCTATCATTCCGCAGGCATAAGCAAGTTGTTTTGAAAGTGGCAGTTTAGCAGCCGGCATATCTGCAATATGCAAATGATTTTTAATTATTGAATGACTGATTTAATGAATTATTGAGTTTTTGTTTGAAAAGAGAAGCTATTAAGGGATTGATGAATATGAGTCTGAAGAAGTCGAGTATCATCCGGGCGTTACCTTCGGTCCAGGCTATTAATTATTGAATTAGTGATTTAGTGAATTATTGAGTTTTGTGTGCGACTTAATTATAGGATTTAAGGATTACCCTGATTTCTTCTTTATTCGATTAAAATTTTTTGTCATCCTGAGGTACGAAGGATCTATCTGTATAATTAAAAATTCAATAATAGATGCTTCACTCCGTTCAGCATGACAAACATAATTGAGGTGCATCTTCTTCCCAGTCAGCAGATAAGCGCTATTAATTAGTTTTTTTCCCGTCAGCAGATAAGCTTCGGGCGAAAGCGGGCAGAACAATGGTGGCCTGTGCGGATGCGGGGCATAGCAAGTTTTTGCTGAAGTGCAGGGAAACGCGGGAACGAAGTGGGGCAAAATAATTGCAGCCCTGGTTCTGCCCGGTTTGCAGGGTAAAGGCTATGAGCGCAAAGAAGCATTTCTGGTGACAAGCCTTTTGGTTACTTTGTGGCTACAAAGTAACTGGCCCTCCCGCGGCCAAGAGCGGGTATACGCCATACAAACCGGCAAATAGATCCTTCGTTCCTCAGGATGACAAACTCAAATGTATGTTTGTTTAATGGGTATTAATGAGCTCCTCTCCGGTCGGGCGCCCCCCGATTTTCGCGATGGCGCTTAATTTCGTTTACAACCCCGAATAATAATCATACCCTTGCTCGGCCCAATAATCCGGCGGACGGGTATCACTAAAGCTCATCGTGCCAATGCGCTTTAAGTTTTTAATGCCATACTTAACCGGGATGATCAGCCGTAAAGGTGCGCCGTGTTTAGGCGGCAGGGGCATTTCGTTAACCTCATAAGCCAGCAGTGTTTGCGGGTGCATAGCGCTGGGCATATCTATCCCAACATAGTATTCCTTATCCGGGGTGGCTAAGCCTACATATTGTAACTGCGTTTCGGCATCAAGCTTAAAATGACTGATAAAATCACTGAACTTCACTCCACCCCAGTGCGATATCTGATCCCAGCCTTCTACGCATTTAAAATCATACACAATATCTGTTTTGGGGAGGGCCTTGATATCATCCAGCGAAATCTGTAGTACTTCGCCGGTATGTTTTTTTACCTGTAATTTCCAGGCGTCTACATCTATTTTTCCTTCGGAACCGATATCGCTGTTATGGCGCACCGTTTTGGCCGCCATTTCTTTGGGATAGGTTTTAACCAGGTTGTTATTGCTAAAAATACGGCGAAAGGCCAGTTCGGTTTTATTCAACGCTCTTCGCAACGGCGCGCGGGCGCCGGCTGTTACGGTCCGTGTTTCCTCGGGTGCATTGTATAACCATTTCCAACCACAATAAGCCACACTTCCGGCCACAATAAAAGTACCGAACGAAAGAAAATTGCGTCTCGTGATTTTTTGCTCAATGGTAAGCGGCTTTTTGGGAGCCTTCTGCTTTTTACTGAATGTTTTTTTCATCACTTGGAGGTGGGGGTGTAATTTCAATAACTGGTTTAGGATCTTCGTTCAGCACTTCAAATCCGGAAATCACCGACCGAAAATTGTTCCATCCGGCCAGCATCACCTGTACCACATGGATCACGAAGAAAAGCACATAACCAATAGTTAGCGCGAAATGCAAGATGCGGGCAAAATGATAACCACCGCAAAGCCAGGTGAGGTAATAAAACTGTACCGGTTTATAAATAGCCAATCCGGTTATCACCGAGCCTATGCCCATCACAATAATGGCGGTATAAGCAATGCGCTGCGCGGCGTTATATTTATTTTGAGGCGGCGCCATTTTACGGATGTGCAGATCGTGCAGCAATACCAGCCAGGCTTCTTTAAATGATTTTTTTTGTGGTAACAATTCACGCCACTCGCCCGAGATGATGGTGTAGAGTACATAAAAGATACCGTTCAGGGTAAAAAACCACATAAACAAAAAATGAAAAGCCATCCCCTCCGAAAGGCGGTGGGGAATACGCAGCGCGTTATAAAACCAATCGGGGAAAAAGCTGAAGAACGTATGCCCAAACAACGTTATTTTATATTCATCATTGGCCCAATAGATCAGCATCCCGCTCCATATCATAATAGCGAGTATCGGAAAGTTTACCCAATGCGTCCAGCGCATCACTAATGGATGTTTCTCTTTGATAACTTTCATCTATTGATAATTAGTGAATTATTGATTTCTTCTTACTTGCCGATGTTGGCTGTTGTTGTCAGATTGGCCTTTGCTGCCGCTAAAATTTCGCCGTTTGTTTTGTTTTGTACCAGGCCAATTACTTCCCAATCCTGGGTATTTGTTCCTTCGGGAAAAGCAATGTTGGTACTGCCATTACCACCTGCACTTAAAGACAGGCTCTGCATTTTGCGCACAATTTGAACATGCGACAGGGTACGCCCGCCATTTTCGCCACGCTGAACTTTGGTTTGCGCTGCTTTTTGCACCAGGGCCAACAGCAGGCCGGTGTTTTTTTCGGCACCATTTACACGGTATTGTACCGTGATATGATCCTGCCCTTTTTGTGTATTAAGGGTTAAAGTTGCCGCCGGATTGGTTCGCAGGCCAGCGGTGATGGCATTACGTAAAGTACCTTCTTCCGAACCCACAAATTCCTTTTTACCGTTAACCACAATTTGCGGTGTATAAACCGATTGCAGATTTAACCAGCTGGCATATTCATTTTGACGTTTAGAGTAATCGGCGCTGCTAAAAACATCTTTCCAGCCCAGGCGGTTCCAGTAATCTACATGAAAGGCCAGTATGTAAACGGGTTTGTCTTTATCTTCTTTTTGTATCCGGGCCACCAATTCATCGGCAGGAGGGCAGCTGGAGCAGCCTTCTGAGGTAAAAAGCTCTACCACGGCAAATCCTTTACCGTCGGCTATTATCTTACTTTTTCCCGGCACTTTAGCTTTAGGAATAATAAAAGCCGCCAATACCATTATCGCGGTTATAAAACCGGCAGCAAGGGCAAATATTTTTATTGATTTCATCTGGTTATAATTTGATATACGTTTTTCCTGTTTAGTCGGCTTGGGTATAATAACCTTACAATAAATTTTATTTTTATTTCCGCTGGCTGGTATGGCTGTATAACAGGAAATTCGCATTTAAATAAATAGCCGATAGGAGGCACCTGCCGGAGCCTTTAAAGGCAATCCTTTCTACTACAAACAGGTTACTCCTCCGGAGTTTAACAAATCGCCGTTTAAACACAACTAACTCCGGAGGAGTAACCTGTTTATAGCCAAAATATCAAAAGTACTGGCTCCGTAGGTGCCTCCTATTTAAAAGAGACTTCCCTGTAATGCATCCGCTAAATACTTAGGATCAATTGGATATAAGTAAATTTAACGAATAAATGTGATTTTATCATGGCTCAAAAAAAATGCAACTTGGTTTGTAAGGATTTACGTGCAATGCCGACTAATAGTTTAAATGTTATGAGTAAATTTATTAATGGTAACTGAAAAACAATTACTGGACCCGCATAATTGGGTTAAGGCTCATGCCGATTACCTGTATTCGTACACCCTCTCGCGCCTTAATGATGAAGAGCAGGCGAAAGACCTGGTACAGGAAACCTTTTTGGCTGCTTTAGAAAAGGTAGACCGCTTTGAAGGCAAAAGCTCCGAACGCACCTGGCTCACGGCTATCCTGAAAAATAAGATCATTGACGTTTACCGTAAAAAATCATCGGGACTGGCTAACATAACCGAACAGAAGGCAGAGGAGGAACAAAAAGATTTTTTTGAAGAAGATAACGGTCATTGGACCCAGGCCCATCAGCCCCTGCCATTTGGCATCGAGGATCATGAGCCGCTGAGAGGTAAGGAGTTTAATCATATCCTGCAACTATGTATGCAAAAACTCCCGGCCATGTGGATGTCGGTTTTCACCATGAAGCATATGGATGAGACTACTACCGAATTTATTTGCAGCGAACTCCGGGTTACCCAGGCCAACTTTTGGGTTATTATTCACCGGGCCAAGCTTAGCCTGAGGGCCTGTCTTCAAAAAAACTGGATCTAAAAACATTAACCATGAATCACTTAAAAAAAGTTATATACAACTGCAAACAGGCTACGCTACTCATCGAGAAACGACAGATCAAAAAACTGAGTTTCCGCGAAAGTATTGAGCTCCGCATACACCTGGCAGGTTGCTCCATGTGCCAGCTATACAATAAACAAAGCCAGGTTATCCACCAGATGGTGCTGCAGCTTTTTCACGATACCGAATTGCAGGCATCCACACTTTCGCTCGATGAAAACTTTAAAAAAGAACTGCAGGACCGTATTGAAGGAGAACTAAATAAATAATTAAAATACTTTGTAAGGTTTATACGTGTGGCCCGACTAAGGGTTAAATATTAATAACAAACCACACATTAAAACTTAAAAATTAAAGTATGAAATCAATTATTTCAGGCGCTTTAGCCGCAGGTTTAGTAGCCGTATGTTTAACCTTAAGCGTACAAGCCAAAACAGTAAGTCCATTAAAAACATCAACCGTTGCCGTAAGCGATACCGGCAAAATGGGCAAGATGGATAAAATGGCAAAAGGTAAAAAGATGGACAAGATGTCAAACGATAAAATGGGAAAAGACAAAATGTCGAAGGGTAAAATGAGCAAGGATAAGATGTCAAATGATAAAATGGGTAAAAAGAAAATGAGCAAAGATACTGCGAGTAAAATGTGAGTTTGTTTATTGTTTGAAGAGGAGGGGGCGTTTGCCCCCTCTTTTTGTTTGTAATGCCCGGGGCTGTCATCCCGGGCTTGTAGCAGGGTCGCGTGCAGAGCCCCATCCACCATGCTTTTTCTTGAAAAAAGTGGGTTTACATGGTTTACACTTTTTACGGTTACCATAAATTTAAATAATTGATAATCAATTATTTAAATTTATTTATGTTATAAAAATCGAGTTTCAATGTAAACCCACTTTTTTGCTTTTTCTTTACTTGTGCTAACAAAACAATTTGTCATGCCGAGCGGAGTGAAGCATCTATTGTGCGCGATTCCTTTTTACGAATAGATCCTTCGTTCCTCAGGATGACAACATATATAGTTCTTACTCAAACACCAATTCCCCGTCGGCCCATCCGTCCAATTCCTGCGGGTTGTGGCTCACGATAAGGGTGGTTGTGCCCAGTTCTTTTAAAAGACCTTTTAATTCAACTATCAGCTCTGCTTTCATTTTAGGATCAAGGGCCGAGAAGGGCTCATCCATTAACAATACCTGTGGTTTGGTGGCCAGGGCCCGCAGTATGGCCAAACGCTGCTGTTGCCCGCCTGAAAGATAATCTGGCTTGTGCTCCTGTAAAGTATCCAGTTTACCTAAAAGTAGTAATCTTTTTATCCAGGCTTCGTCCGCAGTGGCATATTTGAGGTGCTGCTTTACGGTCATATTCGGAAACAAGGCATACTGCTGAAAAACAAAGCCGGTATTTCTTTTTTGAGCGGCTAGGTTAATCTTTGTTTCGGCATTAAACCAGGTAACACCATCGCTTACAATCGTTCCTTTTTCCGGTGTTACTAATCCGGCAATAATCTTTAAAAATGTTGTTTTCCCAGACCCTGACGGTCCGTATATTTTGGTGACGCTGCCGGTAGCAAACTGGCGGTTAACCTGCAATACCTGTTGCCCGTGGTAGGCCTTTAGCTTTTTTTCGATGGCTATATTGATCATGCTAAAGGGCTTTTTGCCTGGTATTTATTAAATACGAAAACAGCTATCACCAGTACAAAAGTAATAGCAAATAAAATGAGCGAATAATTGTTGGCCATGTCATAATCCCGCTGTTCAACTGCATCATAAACGGCAATGGAGGCCACCCGGGTTACGCCGGGTATGTTGCCGCCAATCATCAGCACCACGCCAAACTCGCCCAGGGTATGGGCAAAAGTAAGTACCGCAGCCGTTAATAACGATGGTTTGATGTTAGGCAGCAATACGTACCGGAATGTTTGCCATTCGGTTTTTCCCAGTGTGTAGGAAGCCTCGGCCAGGGCCGAAGGCAATTGCTGTAATGCCGATTTTACAGGGCCAACCATAAAGGGGATACTATAAATAACGGATGCCAACACCAGTCCCTGGAACGAGAATACAAACTGCACATTAAATACTCCCTGCAGCCATTTACCCAAACCATGCTGCGGACTAAAAGCCAGCAACAAATAAAAACCCAATACCGATGGCGGCAATACCAATGGCATAGTAATAATAGCTTCAATAATGATCTTCAAAAACGATCGGCCCCGGGAAAGCCACCAGGCAAAGGGCAGGCCCACAAACAGCAATATCAGGGTAGTGATACCTGCCAGCTTTAGGGTGAGCCAAATGGGTGAAAGATCCATCAGAAAATATTTTTATAGCATCCGGTAACCATATGCCGTAAATATCTTTTTTGCGGCAGGGCTTAATATATACTGATAAAACTTTTCGGCATTGGGGTTATTGGCTGCATGTTTTAACAGCACCAGGCCCTGTAATATAGGCTCATACTGTTTAGGATCTATCACCTGGTAATACAATTTGGTTTTACTACCCGTTTCTTTAATAAGCGACTGTGTGGTAAAACCCAGATCAACCACCCCGGTAGTGATATAAGTGTTTACCTGGGATATGCTTTCGCCGTAAACAATTTTGGATTGCACATCATCCAGGATGCCTTTTTGTTGTAATAATTCGGTAGCCGCTTTGCCGTATGGAGCGATGGCCGGGTTGGCAAGGGCTATTTTTTTAATCCGGGCACTTAGTAACAGGCGTTCCCAGTTAATGAATCCAATATTTTGCGAACTGCAGATGATCAAACTACCGGCGGCATAAACTACTGGTTTCTTTTCGGCAAAGCCGTTTTTAAACAGCGTTTCGGGAAAGCTCATGTCGGCCGATAAGAATACATCAAAAGGGGCGCCGTTGCTGATCTGCGCTACCAGTTTTCCAGATGAGCCAACAATGGGCTCTATCACGATACCCGTTTTTTGTTTAAAATCTTTCTGTAAAACCGTTATAACCGATTGCAGATTGGCTGCTGCTGCCACCCGTACATTTTGAGCCAGCGCCACACCATGCAGCAAAACACCCGCAAGCATTAAAAATAGGACCCGTTTTTTATTCATAATGTTCAATAAAAGATACTAATATACACTGTTAGCCCATGAATAAGGGCTATTTGGCCTCTTTTTGAAGCAAAAACGACTAAATTAACCTTAGAATACTTATTTATACCCCATTAAATAACTGTATTGCGTACTTTTAATAGGATAATAGAAAGAAAACTACTATAATTGTATCCGGCCTGACACTAACCAAAACTAACCAGCTTCGGTACCAGTAATTATTAAATTATCGGTACCGAAGATTCCTTACCTTGCGAGTGAGCATGTTGAAATTTTTATTGCGGTCTTTTCTGATAACCCAGGTATTGCTTTTGTGCCTTGTTATAAACGTATGCGCTCAAAATATAGTACCCATCAATGATAAAGTTCAGCAGCACATATTTGAATACAAACAACTCTTATACCTGGAAGATACTACCGGTAAACTTACTTTTAACCAGGTAAAAAATCTGGCCCTTGCCGGCAATTTTAAAGTTAACACCGAACCCACCCCGGTAACCAAGCACTTTGGCTCGGCCTACTGGTATCGGTTGAAGATAGGTAAAAACCCGGATACCAAAAACAGCTGGATACTGGAGTTTTTTGATCAAACCATTGATAGCATTACCGTTTATTCGCCCGGCACACGGGGTAATTACCTGGTAGCATCCCTGGGTAGCCGGCATCCGTTTGGGGCCCGGTTCTATCAGCATAAAAACCTCACGTTAAACCTTAGCCCTAATACCGATAATGATGGTGTTTATTATGTCCGCATCAAATCAAACCATTCGGTCAATATCATCATCGTATTGCGTTCGGTAAGCCGATTTATCAGTTACGCGCTGGATGAGTATTTCTTTTTTGGTGTTTTTTATGGGATGATACTGGTATTTGGCCTGTACAATTTCATGATGTTTATTGCCATGCGGCAGATACAATACCTGTATTACATTGCCTACAATATCAGCATCGGTTTATATGAAATGTGTGCAGATGGCATTGCCTATCAATACATGTGGCCAAATGCCCCCTTCTGGAACCAGTACGCCTATGGCATAGCCCTGTTTGCAGCCAGTATTTTCGCGGTACTATTTACCCAAAAGCTGCTTAATTTAAAGGTGAATGCCCCCCGTTTAAACCAGCTTATCCGCTGGGTAATTTTAGGGCGCAGTTTGTTTTTTGTCGCTTGTCTTTTAATCAACAACTGCTGGTTCAATTATAAGATTGTTGAATTTATCCCGCTGTCGCTTGCTTTTTATGCGGGATGCTATACTTTGCTTAACGGTTATAAGCCGGCACGTTTTTTTGTGATTGGTTATAGCTTTTTGCTCATCGGCTTTATCATAAAAAGCTGTATAGCCCTCAATATGTGGTGGCTGCCCGTTACCGAGTTTGATTATTATAGCCTGAGTGGTTGTTTTATTATGGAGATGCTGTTTATCTCTTTTGCCATTGGCGATAAGGTAAGGATATTGAAAAAAGAAAAGGACGATGCCCAGCATAACATCATGATGCAGATGAAGCAAAATGAAGAACTTAAAGACGTACTCAACAAACGCCTGGAAGAGCAGGTACAGGAGCGCACTAAAGAGCTGGTTGAAAAATCGGGTATGATAGCTGAGCAGAATGAGGAATTGCGGTCTGTTAATGAATTGCTGCAGCAGCAAGCCGAAGAAATTTCAAGGATGAACATATTGCTCGAAAAGGATAATATCATTTTGCACAACGATATTGAAAAAGTGACGCATGACCGCGTGATGTCGGCAGAGGTTGATTTTGAGGAGTTCAGCCGGATATATCCTGACAGGGAAACCTGCTTCAAGTTTCTGTCTGATTTGAAATGGGCTAATGGTTACGCCTGCCGCAAGTGCAGCAACACCCATTATGGCAGCGGACACTTACCTTACAGTCGCCGATGCTCCAAATGCGGTTACGAAGAATCGGTAATAGCCTATACCATTTTACAGAATACACGTATACCCATTAATAAGGCCTTTTATATGATATTTTTAATGTATTCCACCAAAGGAAAAATATCATCCCATAAGCTCTCCGAGATCCTGTCTATCCGTCAAAGTACTTGCTGGGCCTATAGCTCGCGCATTAAAAAAGTAATGGAAACCCGCAAAAAAGAGATCAAAGATGCCGGCAATAAAGGCTGGAGCAAGCTGGTGATCGACAATTCGGCCAATTGATCCATCGTGCTGTTTATTAGATAATTACTGTACTTTCCGCTATAATATCTCCCTGCTTTTTTCTTTAAAATTAATTGCGATACAAGCGTATCACAAATATTTATTTTATTTATAAAAACTCTCTCTGTAACGTTTTAGCAGCCCTATTATAAAGTTTATGGGTCTGCGCTTAAAGCGTATCGAATTCAATATAACTTATTATTAATCAGTTATTTATGAATATTTTTCTTGCTTATTACGTTTAAAATAACATAAATTTGTTACAACATTTATAAACCGTACATAACGTTGCCTTTCTGAAAAACATTTACGCTGGTGTATTTGATACACGGGTTAAAATTCCAATTATTTTAAGCTGTGGTTAAATTACAGGAGGCGTTTTGCGCATGTTGCAGATAAACGGCCCGTTAAAATTCATGCACAAAAAACCAATTAATTAACTAATAACAACTTATGAAGATCAATTACAATTTAAAATGGCTGGCGGCATTTATTCTGTTATCCGCGGGAATATTTTATTCCTGCAAAAAGGATTCGCGCGCTGCTGCTGCCGCACCCGGGCAGGATACACAAACCGTATCGCGTGCCGCAAATGAGGTGGTCAATGCCTGGGTTACGACATCCGACAGGTCGAAACAATTAGAGGCACAAGCCAGCTTCAATTTTGCTGCGGATGCCGGTACCAATGCCACCACCATAACCGTTGACGAAAACACCACCTACCAGGGTATTGATGGGTTTGGCTTTACTTTAACCGGCGGCAGCGCGGGCTTGCTCAATGGTCTTGGCGGCAATCAATCAGCTGTATTGAATGAACTTTTTGGTACTGCCAACGGACAGATCGGTATCAGTTATCTACGTATCAGCATTGGCGCTTCTGACTTAAGCTCCAGCGATTTTACCTATAACCAAACCTCCGGCGATGTAAACATGAATAATTTCAGCATCAGCCAGGAAAACCAGGACCTGATCCCTATCCTCAAAAAAATACTGGCTATTAACCCCTCCATCAAAATTCTGGCTACCCCATGGACCGCCCCAACCTGGATGAAAGTGAACACCACCGGCAATAATGGCTATACCGGCGGTAGTTTAAATACTGCCTATTATGATGCCTATGCCCGTTATTTTGTAAAATACATACAAGCTATGCAGGCGCAGGGCATTACTATTGATGCTATAACCCCGCAAAATGAACCGCTGAACCCTTACAACAATCCAAGTATGGTGATGCAGGCCAACGAGCAGGCCAATTTTATTAAAAACAACCTGGGGCCACAACTGCGCGGCGCGGGCCTGAATACCAAGATCATCGCCTATGATCATAATACCGACAGGATAGATTATCCCGAAGCCGTACTGGCTGATGGCGGAGCCAACCCTTATGTGGATGGTTCTGCATTCCACTTGTATGCAGGCAGCATCAGTGCTTTAACCGATGTGCATAATGCCTATCCCAACAAGAACGTTTACTTTACCGAGCAATGGGTTGGCGCCCCCAGCAATTTTGGCGGCGACCTTTCCTGGCACGTAAATACCCTCATTATTGGGGCTACCCGCAACTGGAGCCGCAATGTACTGGAATGGAACCTGGCATCTGACCCGAACAATAATCCGCATACACCGGGCGGCTGCAGCACTTGCTTAGGTGGCATTACCGTAAGCGGTACATCCATCACCCGCAATGTGGGTTATTATATTATCGGTCATGCCGCAAGGTTTGTACGCCCGGGAGCTGTTCGTATCTCATCAAATTTATCGGGCAGTATCCAAAACGTGGCTTTCAAAAACAGTGATGGCAGTAAGGTTCTCGTAGCATTGAATAATGGGTCATCAGCCGTTAGCTTTAAAGTGAAATGGGGTACCGAATCATTTACTTATAGCCTGGCTGCGGGAGCTGTAGCTACCTTCAAATGGTCGGGCACGCAATCATCCGGTGGAGGTACAGGAACAGGTGCTCCTATAGGCTCAACTGTTACCCTTAAAGGTTTTAATAACCAATATGTAAGCAGCGAGAATGGCACACAAGCCATGAACTGTAACCGGCCAACCGCTTCGGCATGGGAAACATTTACCGTGGTTGATGCCGGCGGGGGTAAAATAGCGCTGCAAGCCATGGGTAAATATGTATCCTCCGAAAACGGTACACAGGCCATTACCTGCAATCGCACTTCTATTTCCGACACCGAAAAATTTGACTGGATACTTACCGCTGATGGCAAAGTTACCCTGCGTGGTAACAACAGCAAATTCATATCCAGCGAAAACGGTACGCAAGCTATGACCTGCACCCGCGCTACGGCATCGGGCTGGGAAGCTTTTGGCATAAACCAATAAACAATGCAACTAACTAATTAACCATTAACATACCTATCTTATGAAACCAATTTTAAACATCACCAAAGGAGCCCTGGCAGCCATGGCTTTGCTGGCACTCACTGCATCCTGTAAAAAGGACCTTAACAAACCAGCCGCTTCGCAAACAGACCCAACCGAGGTAAGTACCCCAAGAGCGGGCACGCTGGTATGGTCTGACGAGTTTAACGGCACCAGTGTAAACACCAATAACTGGAACATCATCAATGGCAACCCCGGCGTAAACAATGAAAAGGAGTTTTATCAACCGGCTAATGTTAGTGTATCGGGAGGATTCCTGAACATTACCGCACGTAAACAAAGCGTTGGCGGGCAGCCCTATACTTCGGGTAAGTTAACCACTGCGGGTAAATTTCAACCCAAATACGGCCGGATCGAGGCCCGTATAAAACTACCTGCAGTACAGGGTACCTGGCCCGCTTTCTGGACACTGGGTGCCAGTATAAACTCCGGTACGCCATGGCCAAGCTGCGGCGAAATGGACATTATGGAGCAGGTGAATACTTCCAGCACCATTTTAGGAACCATGCATTGGGCCATTGCCGGCGGCAACCAACACACGCAATATGGCGGCAGCACCACAACTAGCGTAACCGACTTTCATACCTATGCCATAGAATGGACCAGTACCGGTATCAAATGGTTTGTTGATGGCAACAATTATGTAACCGGCAACACCACCAATAACATTAACAATACCGGCGCATTCCAGAATCCATTTTTCATTATCCTGAATCTGGCTATCGGTGGCGATCTGCCGGGTAATAATATTAACGATGGCGCCTTACCATGCACCATGCAGGTGGATTATGTACGGGTATACAGTTTACCATAGTCTGTGCCAAACCATCATCAGTTTTGTTACAACCACTTAATTATTAACATAAACCGACAGTATGAAATCATTTTTAATTTCTGTAAAAGGAGCCCTTATAGTAATGGCGCTCCTGGTATTTACCGCATCCTGTAAAAAGGATCTTAACAAACCTTCGGCTTCACAGGCCGATCCAACCCAGGTTAGTACACCAAGGGCAGGCACGCTCATTTGGTCTGACGAGTTTAATGGCACCAGCGTAAACACAGCCAACTGGAACATCGAAAACGGCAACCCCGGTGTGAATAACGAAAAGGAGTACTATCAATCGGCAAATGCTACCGTTGGTGGTGGATTGCTTACCATCACCGCGCGCCAGCAATCGGTAGGCGGTCAGCCTTACACTTCGGCTAAGTTGACCACCGCGGGTAAATTTGCACCAACTTATGGTCGTATCGAAGCCAGCATCAAGCTGCCTGCGGTACAGGGAACCTGGCCTGCTTTCTGGATGCTGGGCGCCAGTATCAACAACGGCACACCATGGCCAAGCTGCGGTGAAATTGATATTATGGAGCAGGTTAACACCTCCAATACTATACTTGGAACCATGCATTGGGCCGTAGCTGGTGGCAACCAACACACCCAATATGGCGGCAGCACCACTACCAGCCCTACAGGTTTCCATACCTACGCTGTGGAGTGGGATACCAACTCTATCCGCTGGTATGTGGATAACACGCTTTATGTAACCGGCAATATTGCCAACAATATTAACAATACAGGGGCTTTCCACAATCCGTTCTTTATTATCCTGAACCTGGCTATCGGTGGCGATTTACCAGGGAATACCATTGATAATGGCTCGCTGCCTTGTAGTATGCAGGTTGATTATGTGCGTGTGTACGATCTTTCGGGCACCACTCCTCCATCAAACCCGCCCATCGGTCAAAACATTACCCTGAAAGGCTTTAACAACCAGTATGTAAGCGGCGAAAACGGCACACAGGCCATGAACTGTAACCGCCCGACTGCTTCTACATGGGAAACTTTTACCGTAGTTGACGCGGGTGGCGGCAAAGTTGCGCTGCAAAGCATGGGTAAATATGTGTCATCAGAAAATGGCACACAAGCCATTACCTGTAACCGCACCACAGTTGGCGATTGGGAAAAATTTGACTGGATACCAACAGCCGATGGTAAAGTTACTCTCAGAGGCAATAACGGCGATTTTATTTCCAGCGAGAATGGCACACAGCCTATGACTTGTACCCGAACAACGGCTTCTGGTTGGGAAGCTTTTGGTATAAATCAATAACCTAATCTTTATATTTAGCCTGCCTTACCCTAAGAGGCAGGCTTTTTTATTTACCGATGAAAAAAATTATAGGTTTTTGTTTTGTTCTTGCCATAGGTGTGTCTCGCATCTATGCCCAATCTATCGAAAAGAAATTGCAGGTATCCTTATCCACAGGTTATCAACAGCAAAACTTTCACTGGTCAATAGCCGGTAATCTTAACGGGCAAAACCCCAATATTTACTCGGAACTTAAATGGCAGCATCTGGGCGGGCAAAATATAGCCGCCAATGTACAATGGAATGTATGGAAGCAATTTTCCCTGTATGCCAGCTATAACCGGCAGTCTATATCATCAGGGTCGGTAACCGATACCGATTATGGTGCCGATAACCGCACCAATCCAACCTATCACGAAACATTTAATGGCGATGAAGGGAACACCTCCCAGTGGAATGCCGGAGCTGGTTTTATCCTGATCAATAACGAGCGTTTTAGCCTGATTCCCTACGTAGGCTATACCATGAGTAAACAATCTTTACATTTACTAGACCGGACAGGCAACTTTCCTGATTTGAACAGCACTTACCAGCCCAACTGGAAGGGAGGCCTCTTAAAAGTCACATCATCTGTACGTATCATCAAAAATTTAAAATTCGCTGCGGATGTTACCTATAACCAGGTTAACTATAACAGCAAAGCCAACTGGAATCTGATCCAGACTTTTCAACACCCGGTGAGCTATCGTCACCACGCCAGCGGTTACGGGATCGATGCGGGCGGACAGTTTGTTTATACCGTTTACCGCAACCTCAGTGTGCACATTGGGGCTGGATACTTTAACTGGCAAACCGGCAATGGTACCGATGAACTTTACCTCAATAATGGCCAGGTTGATAAAACCCAGCTAAATGAGGTTGTCAACAGCGGCTTTAGCGTACAGGGTGGGGTAGGATTGGCTTTTTAATTGCAGTTTAATTATTCCCTTTGCAAAACCCCACATAAAACATAGGTCTTGGATATCTAACTGTATCCGCCTGCTTTCCAACGGGTTTAAAAAAACCCTGATTAATGATCACCTTGTCTCCAAGCTGAGGAACAATCTCGCCGTCATATTTCATATCGATAGTATCGTTCTTTTTATTCCATCTTCCTGTATACCATTTATCATAAAAGAAAACACCTGTCCAATTCAATTCAAAAGTGTGATCTTCCCGAAACACGATATATGCCTGGTTCTGTGTACCCTCATAGCAACCACGGAGTACAATTCTGCTTTCCAGCTTTTTCAAATCAATGAATGACCCTCCGAAAGGCACTAAAATATAAATGAGTACCGGTAAAAAGTATGAAAAAGAAAGACTCTTCCTCTTCTTGACAATAGTTATTATTTCTTTTATCAAAAAAACAACAATGGTAATAAGAACACCGAATATGAAAAGAGATAAAAGAGCTCCGCTAATATACCTGTGGATATACTCATAGCATGAAATTAACACTACAAAAAATACCGTTATGATTATCGCTCTTATTATTGAAGGTTTATTCACGGTTATTTTCATAGTCAAACGGTTGCGTCGTCTTAATTTATAAATTAACGTATAAAAAAGCCCTCAAAGTAAACTTTGAAGGCTTTTTTATGGCTGTTTTTTTAGTTCTCTTTTATAAACAAATAAGGATCAAACTCTAAACCGTCGTTCACTTTAATTTCTGTGGATACCACTTTAGCACCGTCTGTTTTAAACCTTAGCGGGAAAATACCATAGGCGGCATTGTTGTAAGTCAAAATCCATTCGCCATTATCCATATATTTCAGCGAAGCAGTAAGGTATTGATGATTGCTGAATTTAATCAACAGGTCTTTTTTATTAACCGATATATCCATTTGCCCGTAAAGCGGGTTTTGATATTTGCCTGCATAAGCAGCAAGGGGAAGTTCGGTAGCCTTACCTTTTACCCGCGCCAGCATATCATTGGTTTTCTTTACGGTTTCTGCCTGCTCAGGGTTAAAGTTTTTCAACATGGCCTGACTGCGGTCGATATAAGGAACGCCGAGGTAGGCATCCAGGATCTGGTAACGCAGGGCCTCAAAAAAGCTTTGATTATCATTGTTGGTTAAAATGGTGATAGCCAGTTTTTCTTCGGGTACAAAACAGGTATTGGTTACAAAGCCGTTTGCGCCCCCGGTATGCCAGAAGATCTGTTTGCCATTATAATCCGCCTCAAATACGCCTAAACCATATCCTCTGAAATGCATTGGGTAAACCACAGATGCCCTGCTGCTTACAATGGTATTTTCGTCGCGGGTTTTTTGAAGCGCTTTCCAGGCGATGATCTGTTTACCTTCATATCGGCCGCTATCCAACTGCATGGTAAGCCATTTAGCCACATCCTTTACATTACTTACGATGCTGCCTGCAGGTGCCAGATTATCCACCTGATCGTACGGTAATTCAACCATCTGGCCGGTAAAAGCGTTGGTATATGGTTTAGAAACACCTTTGCGTGCTGCGATACCTATGGTTAGGGGATAGGTATTGCTCATACCCAGCGGGGTAAGGATACTATCCTGGATATACGTTTCCCAGGGCTTGCCGGTAACCTGCTGTATCACCTGCCCTGCGGTTAAAAAGCAGCTATTGCAATAACCAAAGCTCTGCCTGAATTCCATAGATGGTTTCAGGAGTTTCATCCGGTTCATAATTTCCTGACGGGATAACGTGGTGTTCCAAAAGGTAAAATCGCCCTGGAAAGTTTTAGTGCCTAAATGATGACCAAGCAAATCTTTTATAGTAAGCAGGGGGGTGGTAGAGGCATCATATACCGAATAACCTGGGAAATATTTGGTGATCTTATCATCAAGCGACAGTTTTTTATCTACATCTAACTGTGCCAGCGCCGTACCGGTAAACAACTTGCTGTTGCTGGCAATCATAAACAAGGTATTTTCGTCAACAGGCTCATTGGTTTTGATGTCCCTTACACCATAGCCTTTCATAATCACAGTTTTTCCATCTTTTACAATGGCAATGGCCAGCCCCGGAAGATTCCAGTCTTTTAAGCCTTGCTTGATGTAGGCATCGAGTTTGTTTTCAATAAAATCCGGTTGCTGCGCGAAGGTTAAAGTAGCCGTAAAAAGGCTCAGTAACATTAATAAGGAAAGTCTTTTCATTTGGTTTTCAAAAGATGCAAGATAGGAAAAAAGCGGCGCAGCAAAAATTGGGAGGTATCGAAATCGCTTTTAAACAGGAGGCACCTACGGAGCCATTAAATGAATGTTTTCTGTCTATAAACAGGTTACTCCTCCGGAGTTTACAAAAAGGTACAAATACAACTCCGGAGGAGTACCTGTTTATAGATCAATATAGAATAAGTATTGGCTCCGTAGGTGCCTCCTATTAGTTATCCGATTTAAAAGCGACTTTCCTGATCCCGATATGTGAATCCCGCATAAAAAAACCCGCTATCCATAGCGGGTTCTCCTTAAACAATATATTTCAACCACCTATCTCTCTGCACTCATCCTTTTTATTTGATACTGATAGCCATGCCGCCGCCAGAAGCAACAGGCTGTTTCAGTATAGTTTTAGACGTTACCTTGATCTTCCGGATAGCATAGCTTTTTGGATTTTTATCATAACTGGCATCCTTGCCATCGGCATAAACAGTTGCTTCATATGTTTTTCCTTTGGGCAAATATTCAAATGTAATGTTGGCTATGCGTGGGTTTTCGTCGGTAATACTGCCAATGTACCATTCCTCTTTATTTTTGGCTTTACGGGCAATGGTAATATAATCACCCGGCTCCGCTTCCAGGACATGGCTCTCGTCCCAATCAACAGCAACATCTTTAATGAATTGAAAGGCATCCATGTATTTATTATAGGTTTCGGGCAAATCGGCGGCCATTTGCAGCGGACTATACATGGTTACATACAAAGCCAATTGATGTACCAGCGTGGTGTGTACAAATGATTTATTTTCGGGATTGTAAACGCTGCACTGTGTTTCGAATATCCCTGGTGTATAATCCATAGGGCCACCCATTAACCGGGTGAAAGGCAAAATGGTAGTATGATCAGGATTATTGCCACCGAATGCTTCATACTCTGTGCCCCGTGCGGCTTCATTGCCTATTAAATTGGGATAGGTACGACATAAACCAGTTGGCCTTACGGCTTCGTGCGCGTTCACCATAATTTTATAGTCGGCAGCTTTGGTAATATCATACAGGTAATGATTTACCAGCCATTGTCCATAATGATGTTCACCCCGCGGGATAATCTGCCCAACGTAGCCGCTTTTTACGGCGTTGTAACCATTCGCTACCATAAACTTATACGCGGTGTCCAGGTGGCGCTCATAATTACGTACAGAGCCCGAGGTTTCATGATGCATAATGATCTTGACACCTTTTTCGGCTGCATAACGGTGCAGTTCTTTTACATCAAAATCAGGGTAGGGGGTTACAAAATCAAATACAAAATCTTTGGTTTTACCAAACCAATCTTCCCAACCCTGGTTCCAGCCTTCAACCAATACCGCGTCAAAACCGTTTTTGGCCGCGAAGTCGATATATTCTTTTACATGCTGTGTAGTGGCCCCATGTTTGCCGTTGGGCTTGGTTTTTGAATAATCGGTTATACCCAGCTGCACATTTTCCAGATCGGTATAGGCCCAGGTACTTTTACCGGTGATCATTTCCCACCAAACTCCCACGTATTTAATGGGTTTTATCCAGGATACATCTTTGTATTTGGTTGGTTCGTTCAGATTCAGGATCAATCTTGACGACAATATATCCGCGGCTTTATCGCTCACAATCACCGTGCGCCAGGGTGATTGTGTGGGTGCCTGCATATAACCTTTATCTCCAATAGCATCGGGGGTTAAAAAAGACTCGAGCACAAAGTTCTTATCATCCAGATTTAATGACATGCACGAATAATCAATGAGGGCAGCTTCATGTATGTTGATATACAGGCCATCCTTACTTTTCAGCATCAGTGGTGTTTGTACACCTGTTGGCGAAAAAGTAGTTTGTGATACGTTTGGTGTAACGGCGGCTTTCATTTTACCTCTGATCTCTGACAGGTTGGAGGTTACCGTTTCATACTCCTGCGTATCGAAATCGCCGGGCAGCCAAAATGCTTTATGATCGCCGGCCAGGGCAAATTGCGTATGCTCTTCTTTAATGATAAAGTAATTCAGGTTTTTTTGTGAAGGGAACTCGTACCTGAATCCCAAGCCATCGTTAAACAAACGGAAACGGATGCGGATATATCGGTCCTGAACAGCTTTTTGCGTTAAGGTTACCAGTAGTTCGTTATAGTGATTACGAATGGTTTTTTCTTCGCCCCAAACCGGGTTCCAGGATTCGTCAAATGTACTCTGTTCTGTTTTGGTGATGGTGAAACCGTCTAAAAACGATGGCACATCCTTGGTCTCCAAACCTAATTTACTGGGTTTGATGACTTCTCTTTGTTTGTAATGGAGTTGATAGGTTGGTACACCATTTCCCTGCAGCTCAAATTTGAGCGTGAGGTTTTTATCGGGTGATGTTATTTCCTGTGCCTGTACAAAAAGCACAGCATGGAGCATAAGCGCTGCAATGAGTATAGATTTACGCATATTTTAGAATTAAAAACCGGCTTTGATTAATTGGTTAAAAGCAAAGTTTATCATCCTATAAGCAGCGTCATATTTATTTATTTAAAATATAAATGCTTTATTTATCAAACAACTCATTATCAATTTATTAAAAAATAAAAATTTAATTTTTGATCAATTTTTTATAAATAATTTTATGGCTTTTTTTTTATTAAAAAAACAAAAAAGCCATAAATCTTATCGATCTAAGGCTCCATTGTGGTTTGGTTTTAGGATTTAATTATTTTCCGAATACGTAATAAATGGATAACTGAAGGTTATTAACAAAACTTAGATTAAAATTATCAGATGAACCAACCGAGTCCCCTTTGTTTTTGGAATGTGTATAATTCAAATTAGCTAAACCCGCTGCAAGGCCTATATTTTTTGCCGGGAAGTAAACAAAGTCCGCGCCTAAACCTCCGCCATAATTATCAGAATTACTGATTGAGCTGTTACTTGAATAGGCATATGAGTTTTTGGTTTTTTGATAAGTTAAATATGGCCCGGTACGGATGCCTATTTTATTATCAAATAAAAAATACTTACGTAAGGAGATGGTACCGATGTAATTTTTGTTATTACTATTAGCATTATTGTTATTAGGCTCATTGGTTATGCGGGTATAACCATATCCTAAGCCAACAGCAACATCTAACCTATCAGCAATAAAATAGCTATAACTTGGAAATATAGAATAAGATGTTGCTTTGCTTTTTACGTTTCCGGAGTAGGTATTATTATAACTCAAATAAGTTTGGTTATTGGAGGTGGACGTTGAGAAGGCCACTGTTGCTCCTAACTGTTGGCTACCTTTTTCAGTTTGCGCTTTAACGGTTTGCAGGGTAATAACAGATAATACTACCAGGAGTAGCTTTTTGTACATAAAATTGTGTTTATAAGGTTAATATTTGTTTTATAATCGGGAGTATGACAGCGATTATAATATTTGGTTTAACCATATAAATATTATAATATATAAAAAGCTAGTACTGTGCTGTTTAAAATTCAACAAACCATTTCGCTCTGCTTAAAACAGTTATACAATAAATTAACATTCTATTTTTTTCTTTAAATAACAAGGGCGACTCCTGAATGTCAGGAGTCGCCCTTGTTATACTATTAGCTTATAGTATATTAATTAAATCTCACGTTCACACTTCCGCTTGAGGCATCAGCATTAACCAATGTTCCTCCGCCATTCACAGTTCCACGTACATGATCTTTTTCCCATTCGCCGTTAAAGCCGTTTAGCTTTTCAGAATTAATCCGGTCGGCCCTCAGGTCAAGATTAAGTCCTTGTTTTACCGGCAGCTCCAGATCGATATTTCCGGAACTTACATCCAGTTTTAAGTATTTACCAACCCGTTTCATTTGCGCATGCAAACTGCCAGCACTGGTTGAAGCATTTAAGCTGCAATCCATTTGCCTTAAATCAATACCGCCGCCAGATGTGCTGGTGATCAGTTCGCCGGTAATACTGTTGCCGCGTATACCGCCACCGCTGGTATTAGCGCTGATAGTTCCATTCAGGTTATCTAACTGCAAGCCGCCACCAGATGTTTCCAACTTAATTTTACCGGTGCAGTTTTTGGCAACAATGCCACCGCCGCTGGTTTCGAGGTTAATATCGTTCCCCGAATTGGAAACATTGATACCGCCGCCGCTGGTTTCACCACGCACAATGCCGTTAAGCCTGTCTATCTGCAAGCCCCCTCCGCTGGTAGTAAAGCTTTCATTGCCTTTCAGGTTATCCAGGCTGATGCCACCACCGCTGGTCCGCAGATCTGTGGATGTTTGTTCAGGAACATATATTTTAAATGATATGCTCATCTGCCGTTTCCAATCAGAAAAATTATGCTTGTTTTTGGCAATAGCACGTACCTCATGCCCCGAAACCGAGACACTCAGGTCATAGTCCTCGTCCAGGCGTTTTTTGATCTCTTCTTTTGAAAGCTCACGACCATTATTGCCTTTAATGTAAACCTCCACCCTTGGGGCTTCTCCGCTTCTGCCGCTAACTAAAATACCTCCGGCTGAAGTATTTACCACAACCCGGTTAATGGCATCGCTGCTTAATGATTTGGTAAGGTATGGTGTTCTGCTATCATCTTGTGCCATAACAGCAGTTGTGCTACAGGCCAGTGCAAATAGTAAAAAGTATGTTTTCATGTGATTTGAAGTTGGTTTATTTCTTACATAAGACCACCTTTTTATCCAATACGTTGCACCCCAATCGATATTTATTTAACACCGGTTTATAATTCTTATACAGTTAGCGTTGGGTATTTGAATTTGAACATTTTAAGCACCTACCCAGACTTATTTACTTTTGGAAGAAACTGTAGATACCTGTAATAAAATCGGCATCAGTATTGATAACTAAAAAACAATCAAAGCCCAATTCATAATTAACCCGCTCTGATCCTGAACACATCCTGAAGTAAATCGGGTCCTATTACCGATGAGTAGCATTCATTAGCCGGGGATTAAATCCAACAAAACGAGGCGGCCCTGTGTAAAAAATTCCGCAATTATACCCAATTCCAAAAGACAATAAACCTATCAGCCCGACCTCAGTAAATTTGTAAGCAAACGATACATTACCTAATAAGAAAGCCTGGTTGAACTAACACTTAAATACCTATTAATAAATCTGTTGTAAAGTAACCTATAATATACTATTGCCATCGATTGAATTCGAGCTCAACAGATTTTTCCTTTGAAGAAATATTTATGCAGCAATCATCCATACAGCTATAAGTTGTTGATTATTAGACCCTATAAGAGACAGCCGTGGTTTGTTTTTTGCATTCATGCGCTCATTATTAAAAGCGGCGAAAAAGCCACCAAACAAGATATGATGAAAAAGAGAATGATGCTGCTAGCATTAACGTTGCTATTGTCGCTACCTATTTTTGCACAAAACATTTTTACAGCAATTCAGGAGAATGACGCCCCCGGAGTAAAATTTTTATTGAGCCGCGGTGTAAATATAAATGCCAAAGATACAGAAGGCAATACACCCATTATCAATGCTGTTAAAAACGAACAACCCCGCATTGTGAAGTTAATCCTGCAAATGAATGATGTAGATGTTGATTTTCAGGATAAATTGGGAAATACGGCGCTTATCCTGGCCTGCAAAAGCGGGAATGCAGAAAGCGTTTGTTACCTATTATGCCATTTCCCTAAAATTGACGCTAAAAACAATATGGGCACTACTGCTTTGATTGCCGCCGTAAACAATGGTAACAAAGAAATAGTAAATACCTTATTGTTACATGGCGCCAGACCAGACATTACAGACAAACAGCATAAAACAGCTATTGATTATGCTCAGGGCTTAAACAATACCGAAATAACCGCTTTGTTAAATAACACCAGCGCTGCATCGGTGAATGAAACTAAATAACATTCTAAAAAGCCTGTTAAAATGAAGCATTTGGCTTCAAAAACAAAAGGCCTTCAGATTGTTCTGAAGGCCTTTTGTTTGATCTGATTGCGGGGGTGGATTTTCAAATAAATGGATTTGCGCCGGATTGGGAGAAATGAGCTGGCTTGTCCCACTCTTCATGTGGAAGTGTTATCCATTGCCATTAATGAAATCAGGCTCTTCTTTCTTCAATCGCAGGTTGAGCACTACCGGTACTATAATCATATAAATAACGATATTGGAAAGCCAGATGGCTCCGGGCCATTCTTTCTGAACCAGAAAATATATAGAAGAAAAAACCAGCGGACCTATAATGGCTGATAGACTAATTACGGATGCCAGCACTCCCTGAAATTGCCCCTGCTGCCCTTTTCCAACTTGCTTTGTAGCTAGCGACTGTAACGCAGGTGTACCAATACCGCCAAGCGCGAATACCGGCATTATAGCAAAAATAATCCAGCTTTGTTTAGCCAAAGCCATTACCACCAGGGCAAGAGCCGCACAGGCGAGACCAGTAAATATAGTTGGGCGCTCGCCCATAAGCTTCACTGCGGGCCCGGTAAGAAAAGCCTGCACAAGTGCCTGGCAAATACCAAAAGCACCCAGCGAAAGGCCAATCCATAATCCGTTCCATCCAAAAGTGTCGGCACCCCACAGCGCCCAACAGGTTCCGTATACTTCACCTGAAAAACTGAAAATGAAAAAGATTAAAACCAATGGCGTTAGTCCACTCATAGAAAAAGCCCATTTCATCGGCCGTATCGGATTCAGGGCCGACAGATCAATCCTCCCGCCTTGAGGCTTGCGCGACTCGGGCAACGCAAACAAGGCCAGCAGCATATTGCAGGCATTGAGACCGGCAGCAATGATGAACGGAAGCCGAAGCCAATAATCGCCCAGTAAGCCGCCAAGAACCGGGCCGATAATAAAACCTATACCAAACATCGCGTTGAAAACACCGAACCGGCCGGCCCGTTTATCCTCGGGCGTTATATCGGTAATATAGGCGGTTGCAACCGCCATATTTGCACTGGTAAGCCCGGCAACAGCCCGACCAATCAACAGCATCCAAAGCGTTGACGCGGAGGCCATCAACACATAGCTAACGGCTGCTCCGCCAAGCGAAATCAACAGTACCGGGCGGCGGCCCAACCTGTCGCTGAGCGCACCAAGTACAGGAGCAAACACAAACTGCATTACCGCATATATTGCGGTCGTTATACCAATATAGGGCGCCACATTCCCGGTGTGGGTAACCTGGTGGAGCAAGCCCGGCAATATAGGAAACACCAGTCCAATGCCAATTGCATCAAGAACAATGGCAGTGAAAATAACAATAAGTGGTTTTTTCATGATAGAATAAGAGTGTGTCGACGGCGATACCATCGACACTGTGGGGAGAGAACTAACAAGATCGGGTTAGTAAGTTTATGATGTTATGCAAACCAGAGGGCGGCAGCTTGCTTGGCTTCCGCAAGGTCAGGGCTTTGATCAGAGGCCCAGGCAATAATCCCATCGGGACGTATCAATACTGCGCTCAGACCCAATTGATCTTTCGCTCTGCCCGAAACATACTTCAAATGATCGCCATGCTCATTTGCCAAAGCTTTTAGCGAAGCATTGTTATCAAAATCGAGCAGTATTCCCCGACCATCGTGCATTAACTCACCAACTGTCTTGCCGTCTTCAAACTCAAAGTTGGGTACACTACGGCCTGCCAGTCGGTGGTTACCAACAAGATCGTAGTATGTGTTAACACCCCAAACACGACCTGCAAAGTAAGTGGCCCCATCATGGGTTTCCATAAGGTCGCGAACAATACCGTATAGTGCACGGGCTGGCTCATCTGGTTTCATGATGGCAACCTGCGCGCGCGACCAATCTAAAACCCGTTCACCAAGTGGATAGCGTTCTGTGTAATAACTATCCAACAAGCCCTCCGGAGCTTTATTTTGGATTGTTGCAGCAAGCTTCCATCCCAGATTCATGGCATCGCCTAACCCAAGATTAAGTCCCTGACCGCCTAATGGTGAGTGAATATGGGCGGCATCGCCCGCTAAAAGCACCCGTCCATTGCGGTAGGCTGTGGCTTGCCGTGCCCGGTCTGTCCAGCTGGTGGCTGTGTGCAGAGCGGTAATAGTAACGTCGGTATTGGAGATGCGGCGCAGTACCTCCTGTACGTGTTCAAGTGTGACCGGTTTTTGTGAATGATGAAATGCACCACCATCAAAATCCTGTATTAATACGTAACCCGGCTGTGATTGCATATACATCCCTCTTGATGTTACGTTGCGGCCCGGACTGAGTTTTTCCGGATCGGCAATGTCAATCAGTGTAGAGTAGCCGGTAAATTCGGGCTCTGTACCGGCAAAATCAAAACCGCCAGCCTTACGTACAACACTACGGGCACCGTCGCAACCTACCAGCCATTTACTTTGAAAGGATTGGTCATCCGACTGAACAGTTACCCCATCCCCGGTTTGGTGAAAGCTAGTAATGGCAAGCCCGCGCCTGATCTCTACGCCCAGGGCTTCAGCGCGGCGGGTCAACACTGTCTCCACTTCCCACATTTCAGAAATTAAATTGGTTTCTGTAGAGGATGGTAGGCGATATTGCCACTGTGAGGTGTCGACATTATTAAAACTAAATGGAATACCGGCGAAGTGCCCTCCCTGACGTTGTGCTCCCGGCTTGGCATTTTGGTGCGGGTTTTTAACGCGTTTATGCAGTTCCAGCTCTTTTAGTAAATCACGACGGTAAAGCGCCTCAATAGTCGGCGTATTAAGTCCGCGTATCCCAAAAGGCATTTGTTTTAAAGGAGAATACGGCTCTTCTGTCTTTTCCAGTATCAGGACAGCGCATTTAGCCAAAGCCAGTTCGCAGGCCAAAAACAGACCTATAGGTCCTGCACCGGCAATGATTACATCATATATAGCATTATTTTGTGTAGTTTTCATATTGAATTATTTATACACAAAACTCCGGAATGTTCCAGCGCTAGGCTTGTATAAACGCGACAAAATCGTAGCTTATAACCGGTCCCTCTTTTTTTGCTTTTCGGGCGAATGCTCCTGGAGTAGTGCCACTGTAGCGCTTGAATTCCCTGCTTAAGTGGGCCTGATCGGTATAGCCTAACTCGTGCGCTAAACCAGCAATGTTAGTATCCGGATAATGCCATAACTGGTTTCGTACCTGTTCAAAGCGTATCAGGGCAGAAACGTCTTTAACCGTATAGCCGGATGATTGTTTAAAGTTTCTTTCCAGCGTACGGACTGTGGCATGAGCCGCTTCCGCAACCTGGCTTACCGGCATAGCGCCGTTGGCTTTGCGCATGGCAACACCTGCTTTAAATAGCATACTGCTGGTGGCAACCCTTAACCGGGCATCCATGAAATATTGTTTTACTTCGGCTATCGCTTCATTTATTTTACCCACTTGAATATAACTATTTAACACGGGTTGAAGCCGGGCGATAGCATGTTCAAACAGATGTACCCCACCTTTACCAGATGGCAGTCCGAGCAAATCAAACACCGTCCAGGGGTAGCACCTAATGGCAATGACCTCAAAACGGTTTTTAAATTGAAAATGAACCGGGTGATTATGTAATCCCATCATAAATGGAGAGGGCAGTAACTGCTGGCCCCCATCGGATGAAATGCTGCAGCCACCACCAAAATGAAAAATAATTTCGGCGTAGCCATCAGGTATTACCTCAAAACTGGATTGCTGTTCCCCAGATTCTCTGCTGTTGTACCAAAAGCACTTTATAGTATCCCGGAGCTCTTCGGGAGGTTCAAATTCTTGATGCTTCATTTTTAAAGATAGGAATTGAACGGCTTAATAGTGAATTGCAAATTTAGCAGCTATTCAGATTAGATGATTTCCCTTTTCACACCATACTAAGGCATCAATTTATAACTTGCTTTAATAACGGCTTCATTAACTGCTTTAACTCTTTCCATCTCCATTTTTTCAACAGCCCTGTCATAAGTAAGCATTCCATTAACCTCATGCTCTACATCGGTTGTTTGAGTGTAAATAGCAACGCTCAAGCCTTTATATTTCATGAGCTGTTCTACTTCATCCAGCAAAAACACATACCTGTCCGTTAACCTCGCTTTGGTTGGCTCATAATCATAGGCATTATTGGCCACCGGCCACATATGATCGCGCACAAATAAACCAACTCCGCCAAATTCGCCTAATGATGCAGCCCGGTGTTCGTCCGGTACCGAGGCTCCATACGGACCTACATAAATATGCGTGTCAACATAATCTCCATTCCCGGGATCGCCATAGGCTTTTTGATAGGAGGGGTTATTATTAAATCCGGAGTTGCCGTTAACAAGCCTCGACGGATCATATTGCTTAACCCAATCAGTTATGTTTTTAACATCAAAAGCACCCCAGTTTTCATTAAACGGCACCCAGGTGATGATAGATGGCGAGTTATAATGGTCATCAATAAGTGTTTTTAGCTCTTTTCTGAATTCGGTCCTGATTTTGGTAGTATCTTCATTTTGATACCATATGGCCGGCATATCCTGCCAAACAAACAACCCCAGTTTATC
This sequence comes from Mucilaginibacter inviolabilis, assembly GCF_011089895.1. Taxonomy (NCBI): domain Bacteria; kingdom Pseudomonadati; phylum Bacteroidota; class Sphingobacteriia; order Sphingobacteriales; family Sphingobacteriaceae; genus Mucilaginibacter; species Mucilaginibacter inviolabilis. Next base: position 112,814 of record NZ_JAANAT010000003.1, on the reverse strand, counting down.
GGCCCAATAGTAAAACCGCTGGGGCTCGGTTTTCATATGTTTTCTGATCAGATTATAGCCGGCGTTTTTAGTGAGTTGAATATCAAATTTAAGTGCTTCTTCTGTAGGAGCGGTCAGCACTCCGTCTGGCCAGTAACCCTGGTCGAGCAGCCCAAGCTGCATCATGAATTTACCATTGATCAAAGGCCTGATAACGCCATTAACCTTGCCTAACTTAATATCGCGCATACCGAAATAGCTTTTTACTTTATCAGTAACAGTACCATGAGCATCTTCCAGGCTAATGGTAAGGTCATATAAAAAGGGATCATCCGGCGACCAAAGCTTTGGCGTTTTGATGGGCAGGTAAAAGTAAGTGCCATTTGCTGATTTTGCTTCCGAAACTACGCTGTTTCCATCAAGGGCTATGGCGGTCACTTTTCCTTCGCCAGCGGTGTTTACCAGTACTTTTAACCGGTTATTCGCCAGGTCGGGTAGCAAACGAATGTTCTCGATGTGCGCTTTATTTACCGGCTCCAGCCATACAGTTTGCCATATGCCGGAACAGAAAGTATAATCGCCCCGGGGGCCGCTCTTACCTGACGGTACCCGGCCATCATTCAAATCCTGAGCCGCAACTACCAGGGTATTCTTTCCATTGGTTAAATAGGGGGTTATATCAAAGCTGAAAGCATCATAGCTACCCGCATGTGTCCCCGCTTTATGGCCGTTTACAAACAATGTGGCGTGATGAGCCACTGCGTCAAAATGAATAAGCACCTGTTTGTTTTTCCAGCCTGCAGGAATTACAAAGCTGCGACGGTACCACATATTGATCTCCTGCTTGCGCTGAATTCCTGATAATATGGATTCCGGGCAATATGGAACCAGTATTTGTTCGGATTTACTTTCAAAGGATACCGGCTTTTCCGGGTCGAGCGCATTGGCAACTGTTTTTCCTCCCAGGTAGTCCCACTTGCCATTCAAACACAGCCAGTCGCTGCGTTGCAGTTGTGGCCGTGGATAGTCGGGAAACGGAACTTCGGCATCCAGGGCAGCTTTCGTCCACCGGGTGGGTAGGGTGGGCGCCTGGGCGAATAAACAGGAGCAATTAATGATGAGTAGAAATGATGCTAAACAAATCCGGGACTTATACATGGCTATTGGTTTTCGGGTGGAAATCCAAACTTATTAAAATAAATTTAGTTGCAGGTTGACGTCGATCGCTAATGGAGGCGCCACAATTGAACAGATGCTAAAATGAGACGATTTGTATGAACTTTGACACAATATGGAGATATCGGTTTTCACTTAAGTGAAAAAATGCTACTCCCATGGCGGCTAACTTTGCTTCAAAAACATAAATAACGTCATGAACTCAACAATTGAATCAATAAAAAACACAAACGCAACAAGCGCAGTTGAAACTGCCAGATCGCTGCGCAGCCTTTACTTTGCACGCGTTGCATTTTCTGTTATCTGGGTTATCCTCGTATCGGTTTTCGCCAAAACCAATATCGGCATCGCCTCCATACTTTTTATTATCTATCCGGCCTGGGATGTTATTGCTACCTGGTTTGATATAAAGGCTAATCCACCGCAAGTATCAAAAACGCCGCAATATGTAAATATGGCTATTGGAGTTATCACAACTATTGGCGTGGCGCTGGCTTTGCAAAAAGGCGTTCCGGTGGCATTGATGGTTTTTGGTGTTTGGGCCATCGTTACCGGTCTTATACAGCTTATACTTGGCCTACGCCGCAGGAAAGAGTTTGGTGGCCAATGGCCAATGATCATTAGCGGCGGGCAATCAGTACTGGCCGGGGGCGCATTTATTGCCATGGCAAAATCACCAACAATGGGCATCAGTAATTTGGCTGGTTACTCGGCTTTTGGGGCTTTTTATTTCCTGCTCGCTGCCATCCGGTTGTCAAAAACTATAAAAGGGCATGAAAAGGCTGCCTGATTATTTATATACTTGCTAAACGTAAAATCCTGACGCCGTGACCGAACCTCATGAAATACTGAAAGCGCATTTAACGAGTTTTGCCACTTTAACCGAAAAAGATATAGCTGACAGCATATCCCTTTGGAAACCCCGCAAAATTAAAAAAGGTGATTTTTTCAATATGCAATACATGGTTTGTAACGACCTGGGGCTGGTGGTTAAGGGCATCTTCCGGATCTATTACTGCCGCCCCGATACAAACGAGGAAACGAACATCTTTTTTTTTTCAGAAAATCAGTTTATCGTTTCGTTCCGGAGTTTTATTACCCGTAACGCATGCCACTATTTTATACAGGCCATGGAGGATTCCGAAATAGTGTATATCAGCTATCATGATTTGATGAGTTTATATGAGACTCATCCAAACTGGGCCAAGTTTGGCCGACTGCTGGCAGAGTTATTCTTTACCTATTCGCAGAGCCGGGCCGAGGAATTATTGTTCTTTACGCATGAGCAACGGTATGTCAGGCTTTTAGACGAGCACCCTAATATTATTAATCGTATTCCGGCCTATCATATTTCCTCCTACTTGGGCATCAAGAATCCTTCTTTAAGCCGGATCAGGAAACGGATACAACGATAAAAAAGTGGGTTTACATGGTTTACACTTTTTACGGTTAACATTGTTTTATTTAATTGACAATCAACGATTTAATACATAAAAAATAAAATTATTAGCCCAAGAGTGTAAACCATAAAATATCCCGAACAAAAGCCTCAACTCTAAAGATTTGGGGCTTTTTAATGATGGTGAAGCCTGGGGATAAAACTATTGATCTTACACAACAACCTGTATTTTTGTTCCAATAAGAAATTATATAATTTGCGGTTAAGTTTTCTTTGTGAATTTTAGTCATATAACCAATATTGTAAATGGGATCAGGCGATACTATCCTGTTTCGGATGTTTCTATTCATATCTTAGCCGGGCATCTGACAATGCATCAGCTTCCCAAGCATCATTTTCTTACCGAAGTGGGGCGCAAGGACAGGAACGCCTATTTCATCGAAAAAGGCTGTAGCCGCACTTACCTGCTTATTGACGGCAAGGAAGTTACCAATTGGTTTAGTTTGGAGGGCGATTTTACCTTCTCATCCAATTCACTTTATCACCAAACTCCGGGCTTTGAATACGTAGAGTTACTGGAAGAGTCGGTTATATATTCCATACCCATCCCGGCACTCAACAGGCTTTATGAAACCAATATCGAGATCGCAAACTGGGGCAGAGTCATTCATCAGGAAGTATTACTCCGGATGCAGACCCTACGCATAGAGCGCCTATCATTAACCGCAAAAGAACGCTATGAAAGATTTATTACCGGGAACCCTGGTTTGATTAATCGTGTAAACCTGGGCTTTATTGCCTCATACCTGGGGATGACCCAGCAACACTTAAGCGCCTTACGTGCAGATATACGATTTTAAGATAGATGAAAAATTTAACACTTTTACCTTGATAAATTTGCCGCTTAACCCTTGGTAAATGAAAACTGAACTTGAAAAATGCCTGGCTGGCGAAATATTTAACACTTCCGATCCTGAATTGCAAAGCCTGATCCACAATGCCCGGGCGCTAACTAAAACCTATAATAACACCATCAGTACGGATGCGCAACAACGTAGCGCCATCCTTTCGAAACTCTTCTCGGCTCTAGGTAATAACGTTAATATTGATACCCCGTTTTACTGCGATTATGGCAAACATATTTCCGTAGGTAATAATGTGATTATTAATATCAATTGCACTTTTGTTGATTGCAACCGGATAGAAATTGGCAACAATGTGCTTATTGCATCTAACGTACAGATCTATACGGCAACTCATCCGGTTGATATGACTGAACGCCTGGTTGAAAACTGGACACCCTCAGATGATATACCTTATTTCAGAACTTATGCTTTACCCGTGACAATCGGGGATAATGTCTGGATCGGAGGTGGTGCCATTATTTTACCCGGCGTAACTATAGGCAAAAACTCCGTAATTGGTGCCGGTAGCGTTGTCACTAAATCCATTCCCGACAATTCGGTCGCGGTTGGAAATCCTTGCCGGGTTATCCGCTCTTTGAAGGAAGGTGCGTGAGTTCCGATTGATCATATCTACCACAAGCGGGACACTTGCGGCAGCGGGAGAGGCTTTTAACCCATAGTATGCGGTGAATAACATTCACCACTGGCTGAACCTCGATCACAGGCTGAATTGGTTAGCCCATTCCATTAGTTGATTTTAGTAAACAAATAGTTAACACCTCCCTGGGTTAAAGTGAAAGCTTTATTAGCCGGATCAAATTGCAAAGCAGCGCCTGCAGAAGCAAAAACAAATTTATTGTCGCCCCTGGCATCCAGTGGATATGTGCCCTGACTCACGGCTTGCACAAACAACGTTGTATTGTTTTTAAGTATGACAATTTTCTGGGGCCATGTGGTACTGGAGTACTTACCGATATATTGATCGAGATCGCTTGCGTTTAACGTATTTGTTTTAAATTCAGGAATGGTGAACGGTTTGTTGAAATAAATGCTCAATGCCCCCATAACCACATCAAAATACGAATATCGTGCCCCATTGGAAGTATAAGCTATGGCTACTTTCTCTTGTGGCAGATACAACAATATATTGTAAAACCCGTCAATGCCTCCGGGATGGCCATAACTCTTTTGATCATAAAACGGTATGGCAATCATGGCCATACCATAGTTGTCCCTCATTGTTTTCATCAGCTCCAAGCTGGCCGCACTAATGAGTTTGCCTTCAAAAAGCGCGTTTATAAATTTAACCAGATCAGCAGGCGTGGAAACGATAGCTCCCGCGGCACCCGGAATACTCATATCAGTTTTGGGCGTTTCAGTGCATTCTTCTAAATAGTTATAAGGGTATGCCTCGTTTTTGGTTGGATTGGCATTAGCCCCGTAATATGTTTGTGTCAGGCCTATTTTTGTAGTGATGCGTTCTCTTAATTCCTCGGCATAGGTTTTCCCGGTCAGTTTTTCAATAATATACCCCAGCAACACAAAGTTGGTATTGCTGTATTCTGTCTTCGTATCCGGTTCAAAATCAGACTTCTGTCCCGTAAAAATGGCAATCCTTTCAGGTTCTGACATAGGACGATCCAGATAGGTAGTATAAAGCGAGTCTTTCGTAAAATTATGAAGGCCGCTACGGTGGCAAAGCATTTCTCTTATAGTGATCTTCGCAGCATTGGGGAGCAGAGGGAAATACCTGGCCAAAGGCGTGTTAAGATCAAGTTTGCCTTCCTCGATCAGTTGAAAGATCATAACGGCAGTAAACATCTTAGTGATAGAGCCTATCCTGTATTTGGTCTCCATGTTCGCCGGCGTTTTTACATCTTTATTTATCCGACTATAACCAATGGCGTTCTGATAAACCAACACCCCGTTGGCAGATATGGCGATACTGCCCATGTTTTGGTCATTAGCTTTCAGCGCGGCGAAAAAGCTGTCCAACTTAGCTTTATCGAAATTTTGTGAATGTGTACAACTTTGTAAAATAAGAAGCAGCAAGAAAAAGCAGGCTATTTTTTGAATCATTGCGTAGGTGCTTATAGGAATAAAGATAGAATTTAATTAGGTGAGAACGAGGAATCCGAATTTGAAGTATTGGGCTTTAAATTTCTTCACTCTGTATAACGCAAAAGAATATCAAAGAAAACATTCTTAATGCTGTTTTGTGGTGTATTAAGATTGGGGTTATAAAAATGAAGCTTATGAACGACCAGCCTGTAAAAACCATTGCAACAGAGACACTATTAATTGCTTACGTTGAGCATGGCCCAAGTGATGGCTGGCCAGTAATACTGTCGCACGGATTTCCTTATGATATACACGCTTTCGATGAGGTAGCCTCCATCCTGAAACATGCAGGGGCAAGAGTCATTACTCCATATACCCGTGGATTTGGGCACACCCGCTTCATTTCAAAACACGTTAAGCGTAACGCGCAGCAGGCCGCCCGCGGCACAGACATCATCGAGCTTTCCGATGCCCTCGAATTGGAGATGCCCGTACTGGGAGGTTTTGATTGGGGTGGTAACGCATCGTGCGTTGCAGCTGCCCTTTGGCCCGAAAAAATTGGTGGCCTTGTATCCTACGCAAGTTACGACGTAATAGACGTGCAAGAGCAAAGGCATGCCCTGGCACCATCGCTTGAGCGCATCTGCTGGTATCAGCATCTATTCCAATCTGAACGGGGGCGTGAATGCCTGGCCAAATACCGATACGAAATCGGCCGGATGCTATGGAGCGAATGGTCGCCCAACTGGCAATTCGATGAAACGGAATACGCCCGGACAGCGGCGGCTTTCGAAAATCCCGACTTTGTGGATGTTGTTATACATTGTTACCGCTTTATGCATGGTCTGGATGCGGGAGACCCCGCTTTTCGGCAGATGGAGGACCTTTTGGCGCAAAAGCCTAAGATTAAGGTGCCAACAGTAACCATTGATGGCACCGCCGATCCGCTTAAGCCCGGCGGAACAGCAGATCATGCCAGCTCATTCATCGGGCTCCATGAACATGTAGTTGTTGATGCCGGTCATAATGTGCCACAGGAAAATCCTAAGGTATTTGCAGACGCGGTTATGAAAGTTCATAGCTGGATGTAGTTTTGAACGGCTTTGTATTGCTTTATACAAAGCGCTTTGGAAAGTATTTATAGTAAAACAATTAAAGGATGAAAGCAACGGAAGAATTTTACCGAAGTTATATTGATTGCCTTAATAGCCGAAATTTAGAACGGCTTTCAGATTTCATTCAGGATACACTTACGTACAACGGTAAAAATACAACCGCAAAAGATTATAAAGAGAGCCGTTTAGCGGAGCAGAAAGCCATACCGGATCTCTTTTATCATATCGAACTTCTGGTAACCAACGAGGATACGATCGCTTGCCGGTTAAACTTTAACTGTACCCCGAAAAGCGAATTCATGGGCATCAAACCAAACGGTAACAAGGCCATATTTTCAGAAAACGTTTTTTATAAATTAAAGCAGGGTAAAATAAGTTCCGTTTTATCTTTAATTGATATGGATACCATTAGAAAACAAATTGGCTGAGTGCCCAATTAAAAGTTCAATGCTCAGAATAACTTAGCCTCTGTATTGCGCCTGCGGATTTCTTCTTCCGTTTTCAACACAAAATTTGTTTTTACGTTTTGCTCGGCGATGGCCTGAATTTCTTCAATGGAAGGTCGCAGGTTGCGGTCATACTCCCTAAAGGCCGGCTCATAGTCACCATTATGTTTAAGCAAAGCATCGGCAATAGCGGCCGCACCCTGTATGGCCAGAGAGCCGCCCTGTCCTGAAGCCGGTGACGGACAATAGGCGGCATCGCCAACCAATGCCACCCGGCCTTTCGACCATGACGGCATTTTGATCTGGCAGAACTTGTCAAAGTAGAAACTGTCAGACTGTTCAATTTCCTTCAGGAGTTCAGCCGTCCGCCAGCCTTGCCCTTCAAATTGCTGTTCGATGATGGCACGCTGCCGGGCAATATCGCGATAGTTATAGGGGATATCGGTTTCAGAGCTGAACAAAAATATAATATCCGTCTTATGGTTATAAGCATTCAGCATAACTGTTTTGCAGGGCACGCTAAAGGTTTGCATCGTCCTTTGTGGAACAAGCACCTTATTAACAATACTGATAGAAAAATATGCGCCCAGGAAATGAGCATAATCATTTTCGGGCCCAAACCAGATTTTCCTGGTACCGGAATGTGAGCCATCGCAGCCGATCACCAGGTTGTAAGTTTGCGGACTACCATCATTAAAAGTAACTGTAAGGCTGTCTGCGGTTTCTTCGAGCGCGCTAATACTGTTGCTGAACATAAATTCCACTTTATTTTTCAGCGCCTCCATCAGCACCGCCACAAATTTTTCACGCTCGATCTCAATTTCATCACCTGGGGATTCGGAGCCTTCATTGATGATCATAGTCCCTTCAGTCACATCATCTGCATTCTTATATTCGATGCGGTCGACGCCTAAGTGGAATGATTTGAGCTGTTCATATAAGCCCATTCGCTTGGCTATTTCTACAGTTGGGCCGTTCAGATCAACAGCCGCGCCATAAACCCTCGGAGTGGCGGCCAGTTCAACAACGGTTACCTGGTAGCCTATATGGTTCAGCCACCAGGCCGTTGACAAACCCGCTATGCTGGCGCCGGAAATAAGTACTTTTTGATCTTTCATGGCACAAAAATCCGAACCTGTGGGTTAGGAAGATAGAACAATTGCGACAAAATCATCGCAGAGCTCTTTTTTTCGCGCCCTGGTCTGTTTGGCAAAAGCTGCTGCTGTAGTGCCGCTATAACGCTTAAACTCCCGGTTAAGATGAGACTGATCTGCGTAACCCAATTCATGCGCCAAAGCTGAAATAGATGTATCGGGATTATCCCACAAACGATCACGCGCCTGTTCAAAACGGATCAGGCCGGATACATCCTTTAGGGTATGCCCCGATGAAGCCTTAAACTTTCGCTCCAATGTTCTGACGGTGGCATGTGCTGCCGCTGCTACCCGATTTACCGGCAAGGAACCATTTGCTTCCAGCATTGCCAGGCCAGCCTTGGTCAATGCCGGAGCGAGGGCGGCTGTCTGGTGCGCATCCATAAACCAGTTTAGCACCAGGGCCAGCGCTTCATCAATCTTTTCGGCTTGAAGAAGCTGTTGCAGATGCTCTTGTAATAAGGCAATCGGATGCGTAAAAACTTGTATTCCGCCCTTAACGGATGGGAGTTTAAGCAGATCGTAAACTGCCCAGGGCAAACACTTTACCCCGATGATCTGTAAACGATCCTGAGCATGAAAATAGACCGGCTGTCCTAACAGCCCAACTATAAACGGCGAGGGTAATGGCTCAAGCCGGCCATCAACCATCAAACTGCAGCCGCTGCCAAAATGAAAAACAATCTCGGCGTGGCCATCTGGCAATACCTCGAAAGCAGCCGGCGATGCACCGAAATCCTTCTCCCAGTACCAAAAATCTCTTATGCTGTTGCGGATTTCTGCAGGCGCGTCAAGTTCTCTATGTATCATAATTAAAGATAGGACGATTCAAGTTGATTTATCTTTTAAAATCAGGTATAGAATAGCGCCGTTCGAAGTTGCTCTATTTTGTAGTGAATTCGGGAACAGAACCCGGGCCTACGATCTTCAAGTTGGTCTATAGCATCCTACGCCCGCTTAAAATCGCTGCTTTTTTGGCCTGCCAATTCTGTTGGTGCTACCCCGAAATATTTTTTAAAGGCATAAGAGAAATGTGGCAAGGTCTCAAAGCCCAGCTCCAGATAAATTTTAGTAGGTTTTTGATTTTTTTTATCGATCAGGAAATAGGCTTCCTGCAATCGCCTTTGCACTAACCAATGGCTTGGCGTATCATTAAATATCTGCTTAAAATCTCTTTTAAATACAGATAAGCTGCGCCCTGTTAAATAAGCAAACCGCTCAATGCTAACATTGAACTGGTAATTGCGGTTCATAAATTCCTCGATGTTTATTTTTTCGGGTATGCCATAATCAAAAAACAAACCAGCTAGTTCTGGTTGTGCCTGCAGCAAAATCAGGAGTAGTTCTTCCCGCTTTACGTCGGCAAAAGTTTCAGTTATTTTTCCATGATTATAGTATGGCAGCAACGACTGAATAAAATTTGGCAATAACCTATTTTCCGGCAGGCGCAAAATCGTTTCGCCCGATTGGAATTTCGGCACCCCTGGTTGATGTTTTTCCTGAAAAGCTTTAAGAAACGGTCCATCAAAAAAAACGAATACTTTTTCCAGCTCACCGTTTACTTTTTCTTTCTTAAATCTTATCAAGCGGTTTTTTCGGGCAAGTACACATTCCCCCGATTTTAGCACATAGTTATTACTTCCGTCATACAAGTGCATTTCGCCATTAATAATATAGGCAAAAGTATGCTCGGTTACGAATTGTTCGGATGAGATCACCCCAATATGATAGTCTGATCTGGGCATACTGGTATCACAAATTTACCTTATTTAACCGTTGATAACAAGGCACGGGTTTCGCTCACTACGCGATCTTGAAACTTCAGATCACGAACTTGCGCTGAACCCTGCATTGGCTTGCCCTTTTCATCAAAATACACTCCTGTTTTACCCAACTCATCAGTGAGGATCCTGGTGATCACTAAAGCTGATTTTTTTGGCGTGCTGCTGTAGGTTGAGAAAGGAGGGATGACCGCCATCAAATGACCAAACAGGAAACGAATAAAAGCATTCGTGCTTTCGCCGCCCAAGCTGGTTCCCCGGGTTATTCCCGGCTCTACGGCGTTGTAATGCAGTCTCTGATCTTCGCGTGCAAAGGCCATAGCCGCAGCCAGGATACACTGTTTTGATGTGGCGTAAGCATCAATGCCGGGCATTTTAGCACCCCCTGCAGCCCACTCGCCATGAGCACTTGCCTCGGCAGACAGGTAACGAGCACCTTTCATCCCCATCATTTTTGCTGGTTTGCGTTCAGGGTCTTCAATGGCGGAGGTTATAAAAATCACATTTGCACCCTTAATAAGATGCGGAGCAAGTGCCTCGGTGAGTGCAAATGCCCCGAGATGATTTGTGGCAAACGTCATATCCCAACCCTGGGCGCTTTTGGCCGGTTTGGCCGGCATAATACCTGCATTGTTCAGCAATCCGGCAAGAGGAAACTGCAGTGCTATGATTTGCTCAGCTGCCCTCTTTACACTCTTCATATCCGAAATATCACATACCACCGGCACGGCATTGTGCCCCCGGTCTTTTATCTCTTTTTGTAACTGTCCAAGTTTTTCGGGGTTTCTGCCCACCAGGATAACGGTACCGTATTTTGCCAGTTCAAGGGCTGTAGCATAGCCAATGCCCGAAGTTGGACCGGTAATTATATAAGCTTTATTATTTTCCATGATCTAAAAATTTACAGGGCAAAGTTCGATGTAAATTCTTAGCTAAGGTTACCTGAAAAGTCCAAATTTAGTTTCTTGAAAAGTCCAAAAAATTTGGACTGCAACAAAAAAGCCTCCACTCTTTCGATTGGAGGCTTTTAACTTTCGTGGCGGTAGCAACTATTAAATATCAATAGATCCTTAAACAATCTTTATTTGACCCTAACCCAAATATCGTGGTCGCTGGTGAGGAAGCTGGCCGTCTTACGTTTACCGCTTTCGCCAAACCTGATCCAGTATGGCCTACCGAAATGACGGGTATGAAATTCATACAGATCGGTGGGGTAAAAGCTTATTGCGGTACGTTGCCCCTGAAGTTGCTTTAACACAATACCACCATTGGCAGGGGTTATCGTTACATAGTTGTCCATATATTGGTATTTTCCTGCAACCGCTGCCAGCTGGGCGGCAGTAAGTTTAATAGGTCTTTCATTTACCTCTTTATCATTTTTTAGCTTTGATTGCTGGGCGCTGGCTAAGCCAGGATTCAGATAAAGGGCCAATACAACCAACAGTATAAAAAGATATTTGTATTGGCTTTTCTCCGGATTTTGAATATTGTATTTCATTATTTATGATAGGTTTGGGTGAATAACTCAAATATAAGCAATGATGTTGATTAAATAAAACGTTTTACCAAATAATCCAACGAGGGGAGGACCGCTTCCAAAGGGTCGTCTGCACTACCCCTTATCGCGCGAATACATAACCGTCCAAAGTCAGAGAAATCCGAACAGCGCCGAACTCAATGGACAGCGGGTATCTAAAGAAAATACTAACAAGCAACAAAAGCGGTAAATAATTGTTGACATTGTTCGTTATCTCCTTAACGGGATCTGAGTGTTCTCAAATATCAAATAACTTAAGCCAGAAAAACAGAAATGGATACCAATCAAAAAGAGTACATAACAGGGGTGTTTCAAAGCCAAAAAAAGTTCTTTGCAACACGGAAAACCCAACCAGTTGATTTCAGAATTCAGCAGCTGGCGAATTTGAAAAAGTCATTTATGGCGTATAATGATGCCATTTGCGATGCCATGTTCACAGATTTGGGGAAAAGTAAGTCAGAAACCGAGTATGCTGAAATAAAGCTGGTTTTGGATGAACTGGATTACTGCCTCGATAATTTGGAAAGCTGGGCTAGGCCTATTGAAATGCCTTCAAGCCGGCATGCCACAGGCGGGGAAATTGTAAGCAAGGTAACCTTTCAGCCTTACGGGGTTAGCTATATTATAGGCCCTTTCAACTATCCTATTCAATTGACATTTAGCCCTCTACTGGGTGCTATAATGGGCGGAAATACCGCCATCATCAAGCCGTCGGAAAATACGCCACATGTTGCCGCCGTTATTGAAAAAATAGTGAAGGATGCATTTCCTCCCGACTATGTATCGGTGATACAAGGCGCAATCGAGGAAAATACGCTTTTGTTAAGCTTAAGTTTTGACTATATCTTCTTTACCGGAAGTCCTAACGTAGGCAAGATCGTCATGAAGGCCGCCGCCGAGCAGCTGATACCGGTGACGTTGGAGCTGGGTGGAAAATCGCCGACCATTGTGCATCAGGATGCCAACCTCGATAAGGCAGTGGAAAGGATTGCAAGAGGCAAATGGATGAACTGTGGCCAAACCTGTGTAGCCCCTGATTATGTGTATGTGCACGAATCCATAAAGGAGGAGCTGATTGAGCGACTTAAGACCCATCTGCAGAAGACCTACGATGGTAATTCATTCGGTAAAATTGGTAAGATCGTTTCACAGCAACAGGTAAAGAACCTGGCAGGCTATTTAGATGCAGCAAAAGAAAAAGTGGTATATGGTGGCAAGTATGATCTGGAAACCCGCTATTTTGAAGCGACATTAATGGATAACGTTGTCTGGACCGACGCGGTAATGCAACAGGAAATATTTGGGCCAATTCTTCCATTTCTGGCTTATTCGGACATTGATGTGGTGCTTAATGAAATCAATTCCCGACCAAAGCCCCTGGCATTATATGTTTTCTCTGAAGATAAAAATTTTGCCGAAGATGTTTTAAGCAGGACGACAAGTGGTGATGCAGAGATCAACAGTGCTATAGTACATGTAGGCGTTCATTTTTTGCCTTTTGGCGGTGTAGGAACTTCAGGAATAGGTAAATACCACGGCCAATACAGCTTCCAGACTTTCAGCCATATGAGATCTGTATTAGAGATGAAGTAAATCCCTTCAAAAGAATTGGTGGAATTTCAATGATTATGAATATTGGGGCGGAGTGATGCTTTGGGAGCTTTTACTCCGTTTTTTTCATATAACCAATTTGTTTTTGTAATAGATTGCGGCGACTGAAAAGGTTTGGCTCTATAGCTACCGCAAGCGTCCCGCTTGTGGCATTTAATTGCAAGTCCTACTAATCATATTTACCATAAGCGGGACGCTTGCGGTAGCGAGGGATTCACATTTAGAACATCCGCTTTAAGTCGACAACTCAAGGCTTTTTGTTAATCCCCGGAAATGATCTTCGAACAACGGCAATTGCATAAGCCGCCGAATTATGCGTACCATCTCCAAGGTAGATAGCATTGCCGTTTTTCCAATATTTCGCGACATCGCAATGACCATTATTTTCTTCGCCAGCTATATATACGTTGCCATTTAAGACAGCGATCGCTTCAGCATAACCATTTCGTTTACGTGCCTCCGAGCTAAGTATTATCTTTTTTCCGTTTTTCCAATATGTAGGAACCAGATTATAGTCGCTTCCATTTTCGGCCCCTGTTACATATACATCGTTGCCCACTACAGCAATAGCACGTGAGCAAGCACCCGTTCCTTCTATGTCACTAAGATTGATCTCTTTACCATTTTTCCAATACTTTACCGTATAACTGAATTTTCCTGTCTGCTGACCTGCCACATAAACATCATTGCCGACAACCGCAATGCTACTGGCGAAAGCCTCCTTATCCCTTGGGCTAAGTATTATAGCTTTCCCGTTCTTCCAATATTTGGCTACGGAAGAGCGTAAATTGTGCATGTCTTGTTCAAAACCTGCTACATAGACATCGTTACCCGAAACGGCAATTGCGTTTGTTGGTTCATAATGATTTTCATCGCTCAGGCGATTTGGTATCCCATTTTTCCAGTACATCGCAACTAACAATCCATTTTTGCTAGACTCGTTTCCTGACACATAAACATCTTTGCCTACAACAGCTATACCAGTTGCTGAAGCCCTAAAATTTCCAATGGCCAGATTTACGGCCACCCCATTCTTCCAATATGTGGCTATGCTGTGGCCTGGAATATCCACCTGCCCCGCTACATACACATCATTTCCGATAACAACTATAGCAGTTGCTTTTCCTTGACGATTCCCGTCAGTAAGGTATATCGGTTTTCCATTTTTCCAATAGGTTGGAATGTAATTGGATTTACCATTATTTGAGTAACCCGCAACGTAAACGTCAGTATTTTTAGAAGTGCCAACTGTTACAGGGATGGTAGCACCATCTGCCGCTAAAGAATTGCCGTTTGATTTTATCGTCAAGGCTAATATAATAAGTAAATAGGATTTACTTTTTTTTAAAAAGATCATTGTTAAAGTGTTTTTACCAACGTAGTCCGAAGTTTATAACTTCGGATGAATATATCTTTAGTCTCCGACTACCGAATATAAACAAAAAAAGCCTCAAATCTTTCGACTTGAGGCTTTTAACTTTCGTAGCGGGAGCAGGACTCGAACCTACGACCTTCGGGTTATGAGCCCGACGAGCTACCAACTGCTCCATCCCGCACTGTATTTTTATATGTTGCATTCCGTCATAACTTCGGAAAGCTCCTTCCAATTATCAAAAATGCAATTTGCACTCCGTTTTAATTGGACTGCAAAGATATAATTCGTTTCTTTGCAGTGCAAATATATTTTTAATTATTTTTCTATGAGTCATCAGGCAGGTTTTGTAAGTATAATTGGTAAGCCCAATGCAGGTAAATCAACCCTTATGAACGCCCTCGTTGGCGAAAAAATGTCTATCATCACCCCAAAAGCACAGACCACGCGTCACCGTATTTTGGGAATTGTGAACACCGATGATTACCAGATTGTGTTTTCTGACACCCCTGGCGTTATCAAACCACACTATGCCCTGCATGAGAGCATGATGCACCAGGTGGATGGTTCTATTGTTGATGCCGACCTAATTTTGCTGGTTACCGACATTTACGAAGAGTTTGATGAAACCGACGTACTCAAAAAACTGGAGGGTTCATTGGCGCCAGTAGCCGTACTGATCAACAAGATCGACCAAAGCGACGAGGAGACGGTAAAAAAGAAAGTGGAATTTTGGCAAGAAAAGCTAAAACCCAAAGCAATTTTCGCGATATCGGCACTGTTGGAGCACAACATCAAAGCCGTAATGGATTTTGTGGTAGAAAACCTGCCCGAGCATCCGGCTTATTATGAAAAAGATGCTCTGACCGATCGTAACGACCGCTTTTTTGCCTCAGAGATGATCAGGGCCCAACTGCTTAAACAATATAAAAAAGAGATCCCTTACAGCGCCGAGGTGATTGTGACTTCGTTTATTGAGGGTGAAACCCTGCACCGTATCAGCGCCGAAATTATTGTGGAGCGCGATTCGCAAAAAAACATCATTATTGGCCAAGGTGGCAAAATGCTTAAAATAGTAGGCACTTATGCCCGCCGCGATATGGAAGAGTTTTTTCAAAGAAAAATTTTCCTGGAGATGTTTGTCAAAGTGATACCCGACTGGCGTAGCAAAAAAAATTACCTTAAAAAATTCGGGTACGAATAAAAACACAGATGTGAGATCTGAGATATTAGATTTGAGATAAATCTGGTATTTATAAATTAATCAAATAATTTTGATGTGGATTTGAATATGGAGACTTGAAAGGTCTCACAGCTCAAATCAGACATCTCAAATCTAAAAAGAATGAGTAACATAGTAGCCATAGTAGGCCGTCCGAACGTCGGCAAATCAACTTTATATAATCGCTTAACCGAAACCCGCAAGGCCATTGTCGACGATTTTAGCGGCGTAACCCGCGACAGACATTATGGCGTTGCCGAGTGGCTGAATCATCAGTTTACCCTTATTGATACAGGCGGCTATGTAGCCAACTCCGATGATATTTTTGAGGCCGCAATACGCGAACAGGTTGACATTGCTATTGAAGAAGCTTCTGTAATTTTGTTTATTGTTGATGTTACTACCGGCATTACCGATCTGGACGATGAAATAGCCACCCGTTTACGCAAAAGCAGCAAACCTGTTTTTGTGGTGGTTAACAAATTGGATAACAATAGCCAGGTAGCCGATTCGATGGTGTTTTACAGTTTGGGGCTGGGCGAAATCTACAGCATTTCATCCATGACCGGTTCAGGTACCGGCGAATTGCTTGACGAGGTGGTTAAACATTTTGAAGATGAGGTTTTAGAAGAAAACACCCGACCTAAATATGCTATTGTAGGCAGGCCAAATGTGGGTAAATCATCTATTATCAACTCACTTATTGGCAAGGATCGTAATATTGTTACCCCCATTGCAGGCACCACCCGCGATTCTATACACATCCATTACAACCAGTACGGCCATGATTTTATGCTGATTGATACTGCCGGGATGCGTAAAAAAACCAAGGTTAAGGAAAACATCGAGTTTTACTCTGTGATGCGTACCATTAAGGCGCTGGAAGAAGCCGATGTGATTATCCTGATGATTGATGCGGTTGAAGGTATCGAATCGCAGGATATCAACATATTCCACCTGGCCGAGAAAAACAAAAAAGGTATCATGGTTGTGGTGAACAAATGGGATCTGATCGAAAAGAACAACAAAACCGCGAAGGTCTTTGAAGAGCAGATCCGCGAAAAGATTGCACCTTTTACCGATGTGCCTATCGTGTTTACCTCCGTTACCGAAAAACAACGTGTGTTAAAGGTAATTGATGTGGCCAACCAGGTTTACCAAAACCGAGCCCGAAAAATATCTACTTCAAAACTAAACGAGGTGATGTTGCCTATTATCGAAAGTTATCCGCCGCCATCCATCAAAGGCAAATATGTAAAGATCAAATACATTACCCAAATTGCAGGTGCGTCGCCTATGTTCGCGTTCTTCTGTAATTTACCACAATATGTAAAAGAACCCTACTACCGCTTTATTGAAAATAAGCTGCGGGAGAATTTTGATTTTTCCGGCGCTCCGATACAGGTTTGGTTCAGGCAGAAATAGGGCTTTTTGATGTGCGGATATGCAGATGTGCAAGTGTGCAGATGATTTTGATCTGATGATTAAATGTGTTTGCCTTTATCTGCACATTTGAAATCCGCACATCTGCACATTCATTAATTACTCAACGCTTTTTTAAACGCTTCATCATTGCTGTTCATCACCTGGTAAAAAGCATTGTCGCCCCATTTAAAGCGGGCCGCATTAGCCTTGAGGATACTTTTAATATAATCGCGGGATATCAGCAATTCGTGCGAATCCATTTCCTTTAATGTTTTTGAGGAGTACAGGATGAAATTGTGGAAATCATCATCGCTTACTTGATAATCTTTTATAAAATCATCTCCCGTTGCAAATTGATTCAGCACGGGCAGCATCCGGTCAATCACATAAGCCGAAAACAGTTGCTGATCAATTAAATTTTGTACTACAAGGGTGCTTTGTGAGGTATCAGCAGGCACAAAAACATCTGGCATAATACCACCTCCGCTAAACACTTTACGACCGCTTAGGGTATGATATGAGCCTTTAAAAACGGAGTCGTTCCGGATGTTTTGCTCCGAGAAAAGCTCACCCTTTTTCATGCGCAATGCCAGTTCGTTCCGGTAATTCTCCACGCCGCCTTTATATGATTTTTGGATCGACCGGCCCGATGGAGTATAATACCTGGCTACCGTTAAATTCACGGCAGAACCGTCACCAAATGGAAATTGCTGCTGCACCAGGCCCTTACCAAAAGAACGGCGACCAACAATGGTGGCTCTGTCCAGGTCCTGTAAAGCACCCGCCAATATTTCACTGGCCGAGGCCGAATACTCATCAATAAGCACGGTTACCTTTCCCTGCTGAAACGAACCAGAGTCTGTAGCAAAATAATCCGTACGGGGTTCGTGAATGCCTTTGGTATATACAATTAACTTGCCTTTGCCCAAAAACTCATCTGCCAGGGATGTTGCCGCGTTCAGATATCCGCCTCCGTTGCCTCTAAGATCAAGCAATAAGCTATTCATTCCATCTGTTTTAAGCTTATTTAAAGCTTTACGAAAATCCGCATCGGTGGTAGATGCGAATTTGCCTATCTTAATATAACCCGTTGTTGAATTAGCCATATAAGCAGCATTTACACTACTCAGGTCAACCCGACCGCGTTTTATAGCATACGTTTTCAGGTCTTTTCCATCGGCAACGCCAAGTAATAAAGAGGAATCTTTTTCTCCTCTGAATATATTGTTCACCCTATCTGTAGTAAGCTTTGTGCCCGAGAATTTTTTATTATCTACCGTAATTATCTTACTGCCGGCAGGCAAACCTGCCTTAGAGGCCGGACCACCTGCGTAAACCTGGGTTATAACCATGGTATCCCTTAACAACTGAAATTCAATACCAATACCATTAAATCCGCCATCTAAACGCTCATTAATAGATTGTGCCTGCTGTGGTGGTAAATAAAGGGAATGAGGGTCGAGATTTTGAAGCATCTCATTAACCGACGCTCCTTCAATACTATCGATATTAACACTATCAACGTAATTATGGTTAACTAACTCCAAAACTTTAGACAGTTTGTTATTATCTGAAAATGAAAAACCAAGGTTACGATCGGCAAATTTTCTATCACCTATCATCAACCCGATGGCAATCCCTAACAGCACCAGGATCATCGTCCTGAAAATAACTCCCGCGGTCTTTTTCATATTCAGCAAACAAAGTTAATCAAAGCCGCATCAATAATTTTTATTGGCATCATTGCATTTGATGTTTTTTACCGAATTTTGTTATAAATTATTTGAAATTAATGGAAACCATTACTGAGAGGGAATCACATTATAAGAATTTAGAGCAGCTATCTGTTCTTGAGATACTGGAAAGCATTAACAAGGAAGACCAAACAGTTCCCCTTGCTGTTAAAAAAGCCTTACCGCAAATTGAACAGCTGGCTACTGTAACAGCCTCTAAAATGCGCGATGGCGGTCGTTTATTTTATATTGGTGCAGGCACCAGTGGTCGCTTAGGAGTGGTTGATGCCTCTGAATGTCCGCCAACATTTGGTGTTCCGTTTGATATGGTGGTAGGTATTATTGCCGGCGGCGATGGCGCCATACGCAAAGCTGTAGAGTTTGCAGAAGATGATACAGAGCAAGCCTGGAAAGATTTGGCAGAGTTTCACATTACTGATAAAGATGTTGTGGTGGGCATTGCCGCCTCGGGTACTACTCCTTATGTAATTGGAGGGTTAAAAATGGCCCATAAAAATAATATTGTAACCGGCTGTGTAGTTTGTAATAGTGGTAGCCCTGTAGCTGCCGAAGCACAATACCCGGTTGAGGTAGTTACCGGACCGGAGTTTTTAACCGGGTCAACCCGCATGAAAGCCGGCACGGCTCAAAAACTTGTTTTAAACATGCTGAGCACCAGTGTTATGATACAACTGGGCCGTGTAAAAGGGAACAAGATGGTTGATATGCAATTGAGTAACAATAAACTGGTTAATCGCGGAGCCCGTATGGTGATGGAAGAAACCGGTTTAAATGAAGACGAAGCCGCCGCGTTGTTAAAACAATACGGAAGCGTACGCAACGCGGTTGATAATTATAAAAAAACGAATTGATGTGCAAATGTTTCAGATGCGCAAATATGTAGACGTGCGGATGTGTAAATGATTAAGATAATCTGCACATCTGAAATCTGCACATTGGCACATCTGAAACATCTGCATATCCGCACATTTGACTAAAAGATATGCACGAGATAGAACCATATTACCGTTGGCGTGATGATTATATAGCAGCAGAGGATGAATATTCGCCTTTTTATGCTACAGAATACAGTGAGTTTGAATTTGACAAGCAGGTATATAACTATCTGTTACACCCCCAGTGGGATGCTTTCGGCTCTAATACTTTATATCTGAAAGTTTTATTTGCCGATTACGAGAAAGGTTATACCATTATTGAGTTTATTGGCGAATGGAACGATGCCATTGGCAATGACATCATGATATTGAAACGCGAGTTACTCGATCTGATGGTTGACAGCGGTATTACCCGTTTTATACTGATTGGTGAAAATGTGCTCAATTTTCACTCTTCGGATGATTGTTATTACGAAGAGTGGTTTCAGGATATTGAGGATGGCTGGATAGCCGGCATCAATTTTCGCGAACATGTAATAGATGAGTTTAAGCGCAACAATATCGATTACTACATCAATTTTGGCGGCGTGCTTGATGATCTGAGCTGGCGTACGTTAAAACCAATACAGGTATTTAAAATGGTTGAAGAGCAGCTAATGCGGCGGTTGAACTAAAACCCCACCTAAATCCTCCCCAAAAGAGAGGACTTAAAAACAGGGGGTAATATCAATTTACTAATAAAAGCCCTCTCCTTCGGGGAGGGTTGGGAGTAGGTTAAAACTCTTCATGAATATAGGTCATGATCCGTACCATTTCATCACGTATCTCTTTAACCGGTCTGGTAAAGTTGTTATTCATAAACGAAAATGCTAATCGTTTTCCTTTCCGAGTAACCAGGTAGCCACTTTGGTTGTAGTTGTTGGATAGCGAGCCGGTTTTTGCCCATACAAATACCTGTCCATTATCTGTTTTATACGCATTTTTAAGCGTGCCGGTAGCTCCGCCGGCCGGCAACATGCTGTACAGTAATGAGTCGTTATTTACTTGTTCTTTAATTTTTTGTAATAGTGCTATAATGCTTCGGGGGGTAAACAGGTTGAGGCGTGAAAGCCCGGAACCATCAACCCATTGCGGTTCATCAGGCAAATCATTCAAAAAATGTATTTTGGAGTAACTGATCACCGAATCAGTATTAAGGCTATTAAACTTTACGGACGAACAGGTTAACAATAATTGCTCTGCAATAAAATTATCGCTGGGTTGCAGCATTCTTTTGTAAACAACACGGGAGCTGGTATTATAGATTGTTTTTGCGCTAGCACTTAGCGGCATATTTATAGGGCACACCGGCTTTTTCAGCGTATCCTGTAACAAATCCAATGTTAGTTCGACACTTGTTTTCCAGGGGATTTCCTGTCTGAAATTTGGCGGTACAGGCATTACCGGATACGCAAAATTGTTGCTTAAAAAGTCACGTCTAACTCTAAACCTATCCGGATGATAGCTGGTATCGCGGTTTAAAAACCGTTTGAGGTAGGAGGGTTTAACCTGCAGGTTACCATTGCCATCAGCATATAGTAAAGCAACATTATCTTCTATAGGGAAGCCTGTTATTTCTGCCTGGTAATAATCGTTATAGTCGTCCCAGGCCCAGCCTGCTCCAAAAAAGTTGTTCTTGTAACCCGTTGCTGCATAGTACAATTTTTTATTGCTTTGGGCTAAGAAGTCCAACCCCTTAGTTCCTTTCAGATCGCTATGCAGAAAAGACGGGTCACCAGTACCCCAAAACACCAGTGAATCATTCCGCAATTCATACCGAAGAGCGGGGATAGAATCGCCCAGCATTTTAAGACAGGTGTAAAAAGTAAAGAGCTTGGTATTGGATGCCGGGATAAAATATTTATCGGCATTTAACTCATATATCATTTTTTGATCATCCAGATCATACAATGCGAAGCCCGTAAAATGATCACGCATGATGAGCGAATGCTTAAATTGTCTTTTTATCTTTCTTTTTTTTATGGTTCGGGCATAAATGGTATCACTAAATAATAGTAAGCCACAAATCATTAGCAGAAATACAAAAGTTGTTTTTAACATACATTTATTCAATTTAACCAATTATTGTTGTAAATTTAATATACCAACTATAATAACCTTGCTACTCACGCTATTTCATAAAATAAAGCAATTCCGGGCAGTGTGGCTGGCGTGTTTATTTTCGGTTTGTTTTTTTACAGCCCAGGCACAATACTTTGATCTGGATTATCATAAAAAAAAAGTAACCATCCCTTTTCGATTGGTTCGGAGCCTTATGGTTATTAAATTAAGCATTAATCATAAAGGCCCATACAATTTTATATTAGATACCGGTGTTGGGTTGATGATTATTACCGACCCCAAATTAGCCGATTCTATCCCTATTCCCAATAAACGAACATTAAAAATACCCGGCCTGGGAGAGGGGGAAGACGCTGAAGCATACGTTACCTCCCCTTTAGATATTGAGATACCCGGGTTAGTAAGCTATGACGTAGCCGCCGCCATCCTTAAAAAGGACGTGTTTAGTTTATCCGGGTATGCGGGTATGCCAATCCATGGATTAATCGGTTACGAGTTTTTTAATAATCTGGCCGTTAAAATTAATGTTCCCGATAGTACCTTAACGGTTTGGCGACCAAAAGATCTGAAAGTATTTCGCAAGGGTGTACCCATTCCCATTACTATTGAAGACAGGAAACCCTATGTAGAAACCTGGGTAAAACTACTAAGCGGCGAAAATATAAAAACCAAACTGATCATCGATCTGGGGGCCGGGCATCCCATATCACTTGAAACGGTAGTAAAGCGCTATGGTCTTCCACAAAAATTTATTGCGTCGGCTAATTTGGGTATTGGCTTAAATGGCCCCATTAATGGCTATATAGGGCGCCTGGAGTCACTGGAGCTGGGCAAATTTAAAATTAAACAGGTTATCGCCTCCTTTCCGGATGTCAACAATAATCAAACCGCGCTCTCTGTTCCCCGGGATGGCAACCTGGGCATCGGAACTTTAAAACGCTTCTCGGTTATACTGGATTATACGCATAACACCATGTATTTAAAAGCAGGTCCTAATTTTAAGGATCCGTTTGAACATGATATGAGCGGACTTGAGTATTATGCTGCCGGCGATAATTTTGACCGTATCATTATTAACCGTGTTGAACCAGGGTCGGCCGCTGATGGGGTTGGCCTGGAACGGGATGATGAAATAGTAGCCATCAATTTTAAACCGGTATCTAAAATGACGTTGGAAGAAATTGACGAGATATTCAAATCCCGCAATGACCGAAGTCTTTTACTTGATGTTTATCACGATAAGAAGCTGGATAAAGTAATCCTTACCCTCAAAAGGCGTATATAATAGGGTGATTTTTAAAAATCACCCTATTATATACTATTACATCGTGTTTATTTTATTTAAGTTTACGGATTAACTGTCGATATAAATGAAAAAACACCCCATTGCAGGCCGTTATTTACGAGGCTCTGCTTTTATCCTTGCTGTTTTAGCCAGCTCATGTGCTACCAAAAAACACACAGCAAACCAAACCCTAACCCTTAAAACAACATCAGGTCCGGGCGGAACATCTGTAGCTACAGCAACAGTTGGTGCACCCAAAAAAGAGGGCATTAAAAAATTCAGCGATGTTATAACCGGTAAAACAAAGGCCGATAGCGGTCTTTTTAATACCTATAAGGTTGATGGTAAGTATTACTATGAAATTCCAGACTCTCTGATCAACCGCGAAATGCTGGTGGTTACCCGTTATGTTAAAACTCCGGGCGGCTTAAAAACATTTGGTCAGCAATATGGCGGAGAGGAACTGAACGATCAGGTTTGGAAATGGGAGCGTCATGATAAACAGATCTTCATCAGGGTACCCAGCTATTCGATAAGGGCAGATAGTACCACCGATATGTATCAATCTGTTAAAAACTCTAATCTCGATGCTGTATTAGCTTCTTTTGATATCAAGGCTTTTAACAAAGATAGTACTGGAGTATTGATTGATGTCACCGATTTTTACAACGGTGATATAAGCGCAATTGGCTTAACAGATAATGTTAAAAAAGCTTATAAAGTTTCGGGAGTTGATAATACCCGCTCTTATATTGATACAATTAAAAGCTTCCCGATAAACCTGGAAGCCCACACTTTAAAAACTTATCGCTCTGCAGAATCACCTACTGATAATTCTACCGGAGCTATAACTTTTGAATTCAATACCTCCATGCTGTTGCTGCCTAAAACACCAATGAAAGCCCGTATCAGTGATGAAAGGGTTGGCTTTTTTGGTCAGCGTCAAACGGATTATGGTACAGATGCTCAAAAGGCTCAGGTAACCGCTTACATACATCGTTGGAAACTGGAGCCCAAAGACCCTGCCGCTTATTCACGCGGCGAACTGGTTGAACCCAAGAAACAAATAGTTTATTATATTGATCCGGCGACGCCGAAAAAATGGGTTCCTTATCTTATAGCTGGTATAAACGACTGGAATAAAGCTTTTGAAGCAGCCGGTTTTAAAAATGCTATTGTTGGTAAAGAAGCTCCGACACACAAACAAGACCCTGAATTTAGTACCGAGGACGCCCGCTACAGTGTGGTCAGGTATTTTGCATCAGACGTAGAGAACGCATATGGCCCCCATGTTTCTGATCCGCGTACCGGCGAGATTCTGGAAAGCCATGTGGGTTGGTATCATAACGTGATGAGCCTGCTGCGCGATTGGTACCTGATACAGACTGCTGCTGTAAACCCTGCCGCCCGCAAAGCTCAATTTACCGACGAGCAAATGGGCGAGTTGATCCGTTTCGTATCATCGCATGAAATTGGGCACACACTTGGTTTACCGCATAACTTCGGTTCGAGCTATGCTTATCCTGTTGATTCACTTCGCTCCAAAACATTTACCGATAAACATGGTACAGCGCCATCTATCATGGACTATGCCCGCTTTAACTATATAGCCCAACCTGGTGATGGTGTTACTCACCTTTATCCACAAATAGGCGAGTATGACCTTTGGTCTATTAAATGGGGCTACAGCTGGTTCCCGGGTAACAAAACAGCTTTACAGGAAAAAGAAATACTGGCCGACTGGACCAATAAAAAAGCAGGCAACCCGCTTTATTATTTTGGTCGCCAGGGCACATCCATTGACCCACGCCTGCAAAATGAAGACCTGGGCGACAATGCCATGAAAGCCAGTACCTATGGTATAGCCAACTTAAAACGCATTTTACCTAACCTGGAAAAATGGACCTATCAAAAAAATGAGAATTTTAGCGATGTGGCAGAACTGTATAATGAAGTTCTGGGTCAGTTTTATCGTTATATGGGGCATGTTACTACCAACATTGGCGGGATGAACGAAAACTTCAAAACCTACGATCAAAAAGGGCCGGTATATGACTTTGTAAGTAAAGACCGCCAGCACGATGCTGCACTGTTTTTAAACAAGCAATTGTTTGAAACCCCACTTTGGTTAATAAATAAACCCGAACTGAGTAAATTTGATAATGGTGTAACGCTTAATCGAATCAAAGCGATGCAAGTTGCTGTATTATCAAATGTACTTAATCCATCAAGACTAGCCCGTATGTATGATAATGAGGCCAAAAACGGCACTAACGCCTATACTGTTGCTGAGTTATTTACTGATGTACGTGCAGGTGTATTCAATAACAACAAACCGGATGCCTTTAAACGCAACCTGCAACGTGGTTACATTGAAAACCTGAAAGGCTTATTGTTAACGGATGCCAGTTTTTCATTTCCGGGCTTAACAAGCGCCCAATTGGCGTCATGGGGCCTTACTCCTATAAACATTGTCTTATCTGATATCAGGCCAATGGTACGTGCGGAGTTGAAGAAAATAGATGCCGGCTTACCAAAGGGTGGCGATGCTTTAACAGCGGCTCACTTTGCTGACCTTCATCTGCGTATTAAAGACGCTCTAAATCCGGATAAAGCAATTATCAATCTTCCGGGAGGAGTGATGCGCGGCATCAACAATAACGATGGGATAAAAGAAAATTCAGAAAGCGGGTATATGAATTGTTGGCCAAAAACACCAACAGATAATTAATCTACCCTTATTAAACAAAAAGCCGGCTTAGTTTAAGCCGGCTTTTTTTATGAATACACCCAACACAAGCAGCATGGGTTAGGTAAAACTTGAACAGGATTTAACATCCAGCTATAGCAACACTATTTAAGCTGGCTGATGTTTTCGAAAAAGGCAACCTGCAGATCAAGCAGTGATCTTACATTAATTTTTTCGCCGTAGGCATCAAAGCATAAAAACTTGGTGCTTTCCGGATGATTTCTTCGCTTTTTCTCAAAAAAATTAAACGTTTCAAAGAAATAATGATTAGTTGTTACATGACTTTTATTATTGGTTTGTGATGCATTTAACCGAAATCCGATCGCATCTATCCAATTGTGCACTTTTGAGTGCAGTGTGCTGCTAATATTATTCATAGGTTAATTTTATTTTAAACATAACGAAACATTCGCTGGTTTTGTTGTTCATTTTTTGGATTATTTGAACAATACACTAATTTCCTTTTTTAACCGGCAACAATAATTGTTCCGCTATCTCCATTCCCTGAAACTAATTATTCACACATCCGTAATAAAGCGACAAATCCACCTAAAATTCAAAAATCCCATGAGAAAACTACGACTACTATTTCCTGCATTAATGATATGCTTATTCAGTATGAACGCTTGTAAAAAGGGTGATCCCGGGCCAGCCGGTGCCAATGGCACTAATGGTACCAATGGAGCGCAAGGCCCCAAAGGAGATACCGGCTCACCAGGACCAGGCGGACCACAAGGGGCAACAGGCAATACCGGGTCAACCGGCGGCACGGGGCCTCAGGGACCTCAAGGCCCAGAGGGACCAACCGGGCCACAGGGCCCAACCGGACCTGCAGGGCCACAAGGCCCAACGGGATCTACAGGAGCCGATGGTACCATGAATGTTAAAAGCTATTTATTAATTAATAAAAGCGTTACCCTAACCGGATTTACCAATTTTGCGATACCTGCGATTACTCAAGACATCGTTGACAGTGGCGTTGTTTTAGCTTACTTCAGAACTACTGGAAGCACCGGAGCATATTATGCATTACCTTACAGCGAAGCTGGCAGAACCATTACTTTATCAGATTTTGGTGTTGGTTATGTTAATATTAAAGCGAATTTTTCACAATCCGGGCTCGATTTTAAAATCGTGGTTATTCCTGGCGGCAGCGTTACTACCTTACAGGTTGCCCATCCTAATATCAACTTTAAAAACTACAGTGAAGTAGCCTCCGCACTGCATATCAACTGATTTAATAAAATGTGATTTCAAGTATGAAAGGGCCGTTATCGTTGGCCCTTTTATATTTGAAATTTGTAACAATGCTATGATTAATAAGCGTTTAGTGCCATTATTGTAACAATCATATGCTTTTTTGACATTTAATACTTTATAAGTTGAACATTTGCAATCGGATTGTGTCTAACGTTTAATTAATAAAAATTACAAGCAGATCAAATACACCCTATGAAAACCCTGTGCCTTATTTTAAGCCTAACCATTTTAACCGTACTCAACACGTTGGCACAAACTACGCATGATATCAGCGGTACAGTTGTTGACACTACAAAACTATCACTACCCGGCAGCAGCATTAAGCTCATATCAAACGGAGGGGATAGTACCATATCTATTGCTGATGCCAATGGGAAGTTCGCATTTTCGGGAGTTAAAGGCAGCAAAATAACGCTTACATTATCGTCCATTGGTTTTACACCCATCAAAAAACATTTCGCATTGAATCCCGACGGAAAGCCGGTTGATTTGGGGAACATCATCATGAAGGCTTCAACCAATATGCTCAGCGTGGTTACTATTGTGGGTGTTAATCCGGTAACTTTAAAAGAGGATACGGTGGAGTATAATGCCAGTGCCTATAAAGTTAGGGAGAACGCCCCAGCCGAAGATTTGATCAAAAAGCTACCCGGTGTTGATGTAGACGTAAATGGAAATATTACTACACAGGGAAAACAGGTTACCAAAGTGCGCATAAACGGTAAGGACTTTATGGGGGGTGATGTTCAAAGCGCCACCAAAAACCTACCCGCAGATGTAATTGAGAACATCCAGATGATTGATGATTATGGCGATCAGGCTAATCTTACCGGTGTTAAAACCGGTGAACCAGATAAGATCATGAACATCACCATTCGCAAGGATAAAAACTATGGCTATTTTGGTCAGGCTACTGCCGGCGACGGTCGGGATGCCTTACCTCAAAGTCAGGACATCCCCGATAAGAACCGGTATATAGGATCATTAAATGTATTTAATTTTAATGGCGACCAGCAAATTGCGCTTTTGGGAAGCATCAACAATACCAACGTAAATACCTTTTCATTTGGCAGCGCCAGTGGTGGTGGCGGCGGTTTTGGAGGTGGTGGCTTTGGCGGTGGCGGCAGAGGTAATGCAGGCAGAGGCGGCGGTAACACCGGCAGTTTGATAACAACTCAAAATGGTGAAACCAATGCGCATTCTATAGGAGCTAACTTCCGCGACCAATGGGGTAAAAAGCTTTCGGTATATGGCAGTTACAGCTTTGCCGATAATACCGTTACCACAACAACCAACACATTGCAGGAAAATAGGTCGGCCTCAAATCCTACAACACAAAACCAAAATAGTGTTGAAAAAGATCAGAATATCAATCATCGTTTTACCTGGAACATGGAGTATAAACCCGATACGATTAACTACTTAAAGGTTACTCCAACATTCTCTTATGCCGGCACAAATACCAATGAGTCTGAAGCCGTAAATTTCACCAGAAACGGGAATATATCCTCTGCTTATACCGCTATTACCAACGGCGATTCTCAAGCGCCGAATTATGGTTTTACGGCCTTATTTAACCACCGTTTTAAAAATCGCCATAATCTGAGCATCAATGCTACCGTAAGTTCGGCGCCAAGCTGGTCATACCAAAATCCGGTTTACGATTATACAGCTGGCAACCCCACTGCGCCCATCAATCAAATGATCAATACTTATAGCCGCACCAACAGCTATGGTACTAACGTTTCGTATCTGAACCCGATAGGCAAACGTTCATATCTGGAGCTTAACTATGCATTTAACCGGGCTATTACAACCAACAATAAAGAAACCGATACCCTCTTTAATACGGCTGATTTTTCGTTCAGAAGCGACAGCGCATTAAGCAACCGCTACAATTATACTTTTACAACCAATAAGGTAGGTTTAAACTATCGTTTTATTGAGAAAAAATACAATTACACATTAGGTATAGGCGTTCAGCCATCGGTTCTGGATGGTAACTCTCCGGTAACCGGGGTTTCAACCCATATCTCCACATTCAATGTAATACCAACGGCCCGTTTTATTTATAATTTCTCCCGGAGTCAGTCATTCAGTGTTAATTACAACGGATCAAGCAGTACACCAAGTTTTTCACAATTACAACCGGTGATCGACTTTTCCAATGCGCTTTATCCGGTTGAGGGTAACCCAAATCTAAAACCACAGTTTACCAACAATTTTTCGATCAGGTATAACAAGTTTAGTTTCCAAACCGGCGACGTGTTCTTTGCTAACTTATCATTCCAGAGTGTGCAAAACCAGGTGGTGACCAATACCATTACCTATCCCCGTCTTTATTCGCCTAACCCAAGGTTTCAAAACACCATTTTAACCCAGTATTTAAATGCCGATGGATACTATACCGGTTCTGGCCGTTTAACTTATTCCAAACCATGGGAAAATCGTAAATACACGCTCACCTTCAACGGTACAGCTACCTATACCAACAATATAGGTTATCTGACCAATATCGATTCCACTTCTTTTGCAGCTACTACAGAGAAAAACATTGCCAAAAACCTGGTATTTACACCAGAGGTTCGTTTCAGGGTTGATATCAATAACATCGTTGATGCACAAATTTTAACCAACTATGCTATCAACAGAACAAGCAACTCCGTACAAAACCCACTGTTACAAGGAACATCTAATATCAGAACCTGGAACATTGGTCTTACCGGTAAAAATTATTTTGGCGACTGGACATTTAGCTACGATTACTCCAAAGCAACCAACTATGGTTACAGCTCAGATATAAAAGTTACCAATCCTAATATTTTAAATTTGTATGTGGAGCGTCGCTTTTTGAAAAACCACCAGGCTACTATACGCCTTTCAGGGTTTGACTTATTTAATCAGAACACTGGTTTTTCATCAACATCAACAGCCAGTTCATTAACACAATCGCGTGTTAACCGTCTTTCGAGATACTATCTGTTAACCTTTACACTTAACCTGAAAAAATTTGCAGGCAAAGCACCTGTTCAGGATGATATGGGCCCTGGTCGCAGGTTCAATGGCGGCGGACGCCGTGATGGCGGAGGATCTGGCGGAGGTGTACCGGGCGTACCTGCCGGGTTACAATAACCAGTCATAAAAAAAGCCTCATCTTAATAGATGGGGCTTTTTTATTATGCTTTCTTTTACAATTTGTTGTTAATTCGAATCTGTTGTTAATACATTACTGATAACCCGTTCCAGATCTTCCAGATCAAAGGGCTTAGCCAGATAGGTTTGTGCACCAGCATGGCTGGCCAGTAATTGGATATCGCTATTGGCCGAAAAGTATATAACTGGTATATGCTTTAATTCTTCCGCCTTTTTTAGGGTTTGCGTAGCAACAATCCCTCCGGCATCTGGAATCCAGTTATCCATTAATATTACATCCGGTAAAATCGGCAAAACTTTATCAGCAATATTATTGCAATCGGTAAAAGTATGCACCTCCCATCCCTTCTCCTCCAAGATATAACTACAAATAGACAGTATATCTTCATCATCATCAAATATGATGATCTTTTTGTGCGGTTCTTTCATTTGTATACTTCCAGTGAAACTATAAATAAATTTTAATACTGTCAAATAATTTAAAGTCTTAATTAATATACATCGCCATTAAATTAATGTTGGAGTTTATACCCCTCTTTCTGTAGTGTTAAAATAGGGCATAAAAACATCAAATTAAACAGACAATGTGGTGTATAATTTACACTTTCGTAATATATTAGTTACCCAATAATTTATATAACATTATATTGAAAACAATAATAAATTTACCGTCCAATTTAAGCCTTATTTAAACCAGTTTACAGCAATAAACTTCCCGTTAAATTTTAATTTATGAATAAAAATATCCGATCACTTTTATTGTGGCCACTGCTGTTTAGCACCACCGTTATCCATGCGCAAAAGGCAGATCAGGCTAATTTATGGTTAACCAAAGCCGACAGATCTGTTTTATTTGAGAAGCAAAAAGATGTTTTAAACTTTAAACCAGCAACCGATAACGGATTTACCATTACTGTTGATGACAAAAAAACATACCAGCCCATTGACGGCTTTGGCTTTGCATTAACCGGCGGCAGTGCCATGCACATCATCCGCATGAGTCCGGATAGTCGCGCTGCTCTGTTAAAAGAGCTATTTGACACCAATGGCAATAACATCGGCGTAAGTTATATCAGGTTGAGTATAGGTGCTTCAGATCTGAATGAAAAAGTGTTTTCATATGATGATATGCCGACCGGCCAAACGGACCCGGCATTAAAACATTTTGACCTGGGGCCCGACAAACAGGATGTAATTCCGGTTATGAAACAGATATTGGCTATTAATCCGGCTATCAAGATACTAGGGTCGCCCTGGTCGCCACCTGCCTGGATGAAAACCAATGAAGACACCCGTGGCGGTCGTTTAAAGCCCGAATACTACAGTGCTTATGCTAAATACCTGGTAAAATATATTCAGGGAATGAAAGCCAACGGCATACCTATTGACGCTATCACCATTCAAAACGAGCCTTTACATCCGGGTAATAATCCCAGCTTACTGTTGGTAGCCCCAGATGAAGGCGAGTTTATTAAAAACCATCTCGGACCAGCTTTTAAAGCGGCCGGTATTAAAACCAAGATCATTATTTATGACCATAATGCCGACAGACCTGATTATCCCATCTCTATCCTGAACGATCCAGCGGCCCGTAAATATATTGATGGTTCAGGCTTCCATTTATACGGAGGCGATATTGATGCCCTGACAGATGTACACAATGCACACCCGGATAAAAATCTTTACTTTACGGAGCAAATGGTGGTTGAAAAAGAGAACAGCACTACCATCAACATTGCCTCGCCTGTTAAAAGATTGATCATTGGGGCAACCCGCAACTGGAGCCGTAATGTACTGGAATGGAACCTGGCTGCGGATCCTGATTATAAACCCTATACCGACCGTGGTGGCTGCCCAATGTGTCAGGGGGCTGTAACCATTGACAAAAACGCAGTGAAACGCAACCTGGCTTACTACTCAATAGCCCATGCATCCAAATTTGTGCGCCCCGGCTCTGTCCGCATCGCCTCCAATAATTCTGATACATTGCCAAACGTGGCTTTCAAAACACCAGAGGGTAAAAAGGTGCTCATCGTAGCCAATACCAGCGACTCGTCGCAATCTTTTAATATCAAATATAATGGACGGGCTATTACTGCTACCCTGGATAAGGGTTCTGTAGGCACTTATATTTGGTAAGCTTTTTTAATTATTTGTTTTATATCAATAACCTAAGTACATCATGTTATTACAAACATTTAAAAATATATCGGTAAAGGTTTTGCTACTGGCTTTACCGACTTCGTTCATTTCGTTACAAGGTAGTGCGCAAAGCTTTTTGAAGGCGGATGGCAAAAAAATAGTGGACGAAAGCGGCAAAAACGTCCTATTGCGCGGCATGGGTTTGGGAGGCTGGATGATCCAGGAAGGTTACATGCTGCATGTAAATAAGGATAGCCGTCAGTATCGCATCCGTGAAAGGCTGGAGGAGCTGATGGGGCCCGCCGAAACCAAAGAGTTTTATGATACCTGGCTGGCCAATAATACCCGCAAAATAGATATCGATTCCATGCGTCGCTGGGGCTTCAACTCGGTGCGCCTGCCTATGCACTATAACCTGTATACTTTACCTATCGAAAAAGAACCGGTTGCCGGGCAAAATACCTGGCTGGATAAAGGCTTCAAAATGACCGACGACCTGCTGGCCTGGTGCAAAGCTAACCACATGTACCTCATCCTTGATCTGCATGCTACACCTGGCGGCCAGGGCAATGATCTCAATATATCAGACCGTAACCCCGATCTGCCGTCACTGTGGGATAGCGAAGCTAACAAGCAAAAAATGATAGCCCTTTGGCGCAAACTGGCCGATAGATATAAGAACGAGCCCAACATAGCCGGCTATGATATCATTAACGAACCCAACTGGGGTTTTGATGATCCGGCGAATGATAAGAATGGCTTAAAGGAAAAAACCAATGCCCCCTTACGCAAACTGATGATGGATATTACCGCTGCCATCCGCGAGGTAGATAAAAAACACATTATTATTATTGAAGGCAATGGCTGGGGTAATAATTATAACGGCATACTGCCTACCTGGGATAAAAACATGGTATTGAGCTTCCACAAATACTGGAATTTCAATGATCAGAAATCCGTAGAACACATCATCAAAACCCGCGACCAGTACAATGTACCAGCCTGGATAGGGGAAACCGGCGAAAACTCCAATGTTTGGCTAACCGAGGAGATTCGCCTGCTGGAGAAAAACAACCTGGGCTGGGCACTTTGGCCATTGAAAAAAATGGGCAATAACAACCCGATCGAGATTCCCTCCAACCTGAATTATGATGATGTGACCAACTACCTGAACACGGGTAAACATAAACCCAAAGAGAGCAATGTATACAGTGGCACACTCGAAATGGCTATTCATGCCAAATTGGAGAATGCCATTATTCATCACGATGTGATTGATGCTATTTTCAGGCAGCCATTCACTACCGCAACCAAGCCATTTAAAGCCAATAAGGTTACCAACGGTACTATTATTAATGCCGTTGACTATGACCTGGGCCGAAACGGTTTTGCTTATTTTGATACCGATACAGCCGATTACCATACTTCAGGAAAACCAGGTATCGGGAACCATGGCCGCATCTATCGTAATGATGGTGTAGATATCAGCAAAGATTCCACCGCTTATAACAGCTTTTATGTTGATCATATAGAAACCACCGAATGGACCCAATACACCATACAAGCAAAAACAGCAGGAGTATATTCAGTTAAACTAAAAGTAGCTGCGGCCACTGATGATGCCAAGCTATCTCTCCATATCAATGGAGCTGATCAGGCGAAAGAGATTGCGGTACCTAACACCGGGGGACTAAAAACCTGGCAGGTGATCACCGTAAAAGATATCCGTTTAAAAGCAGGAACAAATAAAGTAAGGGTGTACGCCAATAAAGGAGGGTATAACCTGCATTGGCTGCAATTTTGGAAGGATAAATAAAGTTAAAAAGTGGGTTTACATGGGTTTACACTTTTCAGGGTTAACATTGGCCTATATTGCTAAAAATCAATAAATTATAAAAAATAACGCATAAAAAGTGTAAACCCAGAAAAGGCGAACTGAGCATGGAGAAGGGGCTTGATCAATGATCAGATCCTTCTCCATGCTCAGTTCGCTTTATATTATCTTGTTTTTTAATCTACAAAATTGTTATAGTAGCTTCTGATAGTTTCTCTTTTATAGTCCAACGTTTTCAGGTCTTCTTCACTGATTTTTCCTGATGCAGAAGCATCGCGCATGATCCTTTTTAATTCAAGCAAAAAATCATTAACCGCTTCATTGAACTTGCCGAAATAATTCTTTTTTGAAGCATACTCATCACGACTCGAAAAGCTCATAGCTGTATGTTTTTCATTCTCCGACTTCAATGCCTGGAAAGCTACCTGCAACTTTGCTTCCGAAACTTTATAATTATTAGCGCTACTATCCAAAAGCATGCTGATCCCTGCTATTTTGGTACGATCATCTTTCATCGCGTAGATATATTCTTTCAGTGGATGATCTTTCAGTGTCACGCGTTCTGCATCGTCGGCAATTACGCTTAATTTTGCCCTCACCTGGTCATCTAGTTTATAATATTTGTTGCCCAAATTATCTATCGAATCTGTTAATGCTTTTCCTTTGGCGCCATTATCGTCTTTATAATCCTGGGCCTTTACGTAATCCCGCATCGCTTTATATACGTCTTTGATCTGGGTATAAAGCGTGTTCAGTTGCGTAACATTGTCTTTGAAGAATTGCTTGTCGCTGCTGTTTAACCCGCTTGGAGGACTGGAGATGTTTTCACCATATTTTGGAATATAGGGCGTTTCAAAAGGCTCAAACATACCTATGGAGGAAACAGTTGCCTTCGGATTATCAAATAATCTCCGCATACTCCTTACATTGTTGCCCAGGCTTTTTAAATAGCTGTCCCTACGTTCATCCTGGCCCAACAGGCCATTGTTATACTTAATGATACTGTTGGCATCATCACCATTTGATTCTGCATATTGAGTTTGGGCTTTTGAACCTTTATCCCTGTTTTGACAGGAAATGATAAGGGTAGTTGTCATAAAAGCGGGAAGGATAAGCAATTGTGCTATTTTTTTCATCCGTATATAATTTAATTGAATTTCAGATAGTTTCTATCTTCTCAGATTCATGCCCTGCGTGTGGAAAATGTTCCCGGGCTCTTCAATAAATTAATCAGGTATAGGGACATACAAATATAAAATCTGTTGCGGAGTTACACAACCAGAAAATCGCAGCTCGTTTGTGGCCTCATGTTTGCCACAAGCGAGACGCTCGCAGTAGCGAGGGCTAAATTAATCCTTAGGCTATCTGTATAGCTATTTTTTACCTGGTAGATCCGGAGGCAACGGAAACCCATTTGTATCCCGTTGTGTGGCCCATACGTGGCTTAAAAGTAATCGGAAAATCAATGCCTTTCCGCTTTACTATAATAGTTATGTTATTATTATAGCTTTCATAAGCAGGTATCAAATTGATAGCAGATGAAATAGTGTCTCCATTTTTTAACCCGGCCAAACCAGCCGGAGATTTTGGATCCAATCCGGCAATAACTTTCCCTGCTTTTATAGCTTTTGGTTCATCAAAGCCTAAATCAAAAAATTGCGCAGCAACTGGTTTCCGCTTAAAATTTTTACCATACGCATTATTAACCGGGATGAGTAACCGGCCTGCCATCATCAATTTAAAATCAGCTACGGCCCAGTCACCTGCCTTTTTCTTGATCAGGTTGGCCCACGTTTGTACGGTCGTTTGCTGACCACTTGCTTTTAGACGATCCATTTCCCTGATCAGGGATAGTACAGAAACATTTTTCACCCGGTGTTGCCGTAGCTTTCCCTCTAAATCGGCAAAATACAGCACGCCACGTGTATAGGGCGTTGTCCAGGCGTTACGGCCAGACCACATAATTTGTGGGATTTTTTGATTTGGAACATTTTTAAGCCGATTGGTATAATATTCTGCAAGCTCGCCGTTCCTAAGTTCCAAATATCGTTTCTCACTAATCAATCCTGCATCATACAAAAATTTAACAGACAAGTAATCCGCGATACCTTCTACATACCAATCAGCAAGTCCTTCCGGATCGTACAGATCAGCAACAAAAACATGTATCATCTCATGAGCAGATAGCGATTTAATATCCTCATCATTCAGCGAAGTCCCCGTGGGCACATATAAAACAAACGAGCCACTGGTTGCCCTTCCGCTTGATAAAGGGGGTCCGTCATAAGAACGGAAAAAGTAATAAAAGGGCTTTTCGGGCGATCCTTCCAGGCTATCCCTGATTACCTGGTGAGCTTTTGCAGCCCAATTCGCAGCAGTCCTAAATTCACTGTCCGATCCTTTACCGAGGCCGTACATGCTGAAGCCATGAGGGTGATCCGTTGAGGTAAACGCACTAAGCTTCCCCGCTAAAAACTGTGCCTCTAAAAGATCGCCGAAAGTTGTTTGAAATTTTATCGATTTTCCGGAGCCATAACTGCATACAGCCTCGGCCGTCGCGGGCAATTCCCAATCGAGCTGAATCTCCATGTTTTTATCCGTATATGGCAGCAGTAGAAAACTGCCAAATGACCCTGATATACCGTCGCCTGCTGCCTGCAGATCTCTGACAGGACCGCTTTGCGCAGGAATCGGATTTGCGAGAGGTACACGATAAGAAATTTGCAAAGGTCCTGTTGTATTACGATCTGCCTGCAAGCAATCGTAATCGTTGCCATTTATGGTTTTACTTTTTACCTGGTGAAATTTAATTGGGGCCGAACTGTCTTTCGCATTTAAATTGCATACGGTATCACGTGTTCGCTGCAATGGCGTGAGCTTGTCAAACAGGAGAATGATTTTGTCTTTGGAGTCGCTGTATCCTTGGGGCAGTACATAAGTCACGCTGATACCGTTGATTACGTTATTATCGGCATGCGACATTTTTAGCTGTAATTTAATTTGGCTATGCGCTTTGGTGCAGATACCCAAAAAGAAAAGGGCAACAAGTAATTTTTTCAGGAACATAGCTTAAAGAATATTTAAATGTCATTTATAATCAATTACAAATGTCGGATGAATTCTTCGCTACCGCAAGCGGGTGGCTTGCGGTAAAGATTAAGGGCTTACAATGTTTCTTAGCATGATGCCACAAACGGGACGCTTGCGGTAGTTGGGGATGAGTAATCGACCTGCGTCCGCTCCGGCCCAGTACGAGGCACTAAAATTGCTATTTTAGTAAAAATTAATGATGGTGTTATAATACAGAGAGCTGGCTTTGGTGATATACACGGTGCTTATAGGCCCCCTGATAAATGGTCTCAAAAGGTCGGGAGTTAATTTAAAAAGATCAGTAAGTAGCAATAAGATGACGATAAATACCGAAACCCTTTTGAAATTTTCAAAAGATAACAATATCCAGAAATTGACCGGGGGGCAAGCTGAAAGTTTTCTCATTGGTCAACACGTAATAAAGCCTGTACATGATGTTAAAGAATATTTATGGATAGCGCAGGCCCTTGAAAATTTAGATTTAACGGAAATTAACTTGGCAAAACCAGCATGCTCACTCCATGGGAACTACATTGAAGACGGTTTTGGTGCAACATCATATTTTGAAAATAAAGGGCATTTATATGATGTTGAAACCAGCATCAGGCTTTGCAGGAAACTTAATCAAATTTTGCAGAAAGTCACCAAACCAGCAGCTTTATTTAGTGATTTGAACAACCCATGGAAAAAAGCAAATTTTTTAGCTTGGCATGGGAAAGCAAATAAGACATTCCCTAATGAGTTGCGATTCTTAATGTCCCTTAGAGTCGATATTGATTTGGATGAACAGTTAATTCACATGGATCTGGCTGGAAACATTTTGATAAACGAGCTCAACGAAACCTGCGTTATAGATTTTACACCAGGATTTTATCCTAAAGAATATGCAGAGGCGATCGTACTTGTAGATTCCGTTTCCTTGTATCAGGCACCAATCAGCGTACTTAACGAGATTAATCTTGACAAGAAAATTGCGTTTCAACTAATTCTTAGAGCATTGATTTTCAGAATGAGTGTTTGTCTTTTTTGTGAACCATCATCAGATAAGAAACAGCGTTTTTATGGAGACCTAAATTCTTTTAAAAAGGTCTACGATTATTTCAATTAGCAAATATTATCACTCAGTTAAGGCTATAATTGATCGTCTGTTTCGGTGGAAAACTAAGTCTTTTGATCTTCTGGTCAACTTTCCTGCGATATTTTTACTTATGATTTTTCGAAGCATAATAAAACAAAAGCCGGCAAATACCTGTATCGTAAATATATTATATGGAAAAATTTAAAGTAAACGAAAGCGATTTGATTTTAATAAGTCAGGCAAAAAAATTAATCGCCGAACGAAAACTTGATGATTGGCACGCGGTTAGTTCTGTGCTTAGAACAAATTCAGGAAGCTTTTTTGAAGGATTGCATCTGGAGGCCTATGTAGGCCGTATAGCTATTTGCGCAGAAGCGGTAGCGTTAGGTGCAGCTGCGGTAGCTGGTGATACAAAGATTGACACCATCGTCGCGGTTTATAAGGATGGAGAAATAGTTTCACCTTGTGGAATGTGCCGTGAAATGATCAGCGATTACTCACCACAGGCTTTTGTAATATTGCAAGATAAAGAAGGCCCATTCAAAGTTCAGATCAGCGACCTTATTCCACTAAAGTATTCAAGGGATTAAATTCATATGAATTTATTTCATACAAGCTACATTCCCGTAATCTTTCATTGTCGGCTAAGGTTGGATGGTTAAAGTTCTTCACTTTTTTCATTCCAATTTTTTTCATTACCTGTTCGGATTTCAAATTAACTATAGGGGTTATAGCAATAACTTTTTCTAATTTCAGCTGGCTAAATGCATAATCTAAGCATCTTTTTGCTCCCTCTGTTGCGTAACCCTTATTCCATTCATCTCTCTTTAGTCTCCAACCGATATCAATGGCTGGTGTGAAGTCCGAGGTGAAAGTTTGTTCTGATAGCCCAATGAAGCCAATAAACTCGCTGGTTTCGAGTTTATCTACAGCATAGTAACAAAAGCCTTTTTCTTGTAATTGATTCTGCATTCTCTCAATAAATTCGGATGTTTCTTGTTTAGATTTGATGCTCGGAAAAAACTCCATCACTTCCTCGTCTGAATTTATTTCATCCATAATTTCAACATCTATCGTTAACCAGTTCCTGAACCCTAGTCGTTTTGATTTAAAAATGTATTCTTTAGTCATGTTATTCTTTAACTGCTTCTGCAAAGGTAGAATAAAGGAAAATATAGATATTATTATGTATTATGGTTCTGCTATTGAAACCGCAACACCGTTTTACTGCCTTGGGTATATTGGCCATTAAAAAAGTAACTCTTTTACCACAAGCGTCCCGCTAGTGGTAAAAGCTAAAGCTAAATGGTTACGATGCTTGGCCGCATGACGCCACAAACGGGACCCCTGCGGTAGCATATGAGGAAGCATTGTAATCCTTTTATCTTTACACAGTATGACGCTTGTGATAGCCAGGGTAAAATGGTTCTTAAATATAGGTACTTAACAAAAGAGTATATGATAAACGTAACAAATATTATTATTTCATTAATGATAACCTTGGGTTGCTGGTATTCAGACATATCTAACAGAGATAGAAAGGATTTACCGGATACCCCCCAAAAGGGTTCTTACCAAATGGCTATTTCTGTAAGGAAACCTTCAGATGCAAAGACAATTTCAATAACAGCTTCTTATGCTGCTATAGAATGCGGATGTCCACAATGGTTTGAAACAAAATTCAAAAAACAACCATTTTTAAAAGGTGTTGAACGATTTTATCTGGAACCCACTAATAAAACCTTAATAAACGCTAATGATTTATGGGATGGACAAACTCTTCCTCTTACATTAAAACTGGTTGGAAGATTTTCTGAAAAAAAAGGGGAGCCCAGGACATATCATACAAAAGCAACGCCCGAAATGGCCCGAATTTTTTGGTACGATAAAATAGTTATCGTTTCAGGTCCAAAGGCTAAAAAGTAAGGGTACCCACCTCCGCTACCGCAAGCCGGATGCTTTTTGTAAAGATAAAGGCTTACAATGTTTATTAGCATGGCGCCCCGCTGTCCGTAGTTTCCAACTACGGACCACTATGCCCTGAGACTCCGTCTCCTCTCTACCCGGCCCAGCCTTCTCTATCCAAACTCCGGAAATGTATGGCCTCGGCCAAATGCTCCAGTTTGATATCTTCGCTATCAGCCAGATCGGCAATGGTGCGGGATACTTTCAGGATACGGTCGTAGGCCCGGGCGGAGAGGCCCAGCTTTTCCATGGCTCTTTTGAGCAGTGTTTGTCCGGCAACATCTATTTTACACAGGTCGCGCACCATCTGCGGGCTCATTTGCGCATTGGCATGCAGATCGGGGCGGTTACCAAAACGTTCTACCTGCACCTCCCGGGCTTTGATTACCCGCTCGCGGATCAGCTCGCTTTTTTCGGAGGCACGGTCTGAGGATAGTTCGCTGAAATTCACCGGTGTTACCTCCACGTGCAGATCGATCCTGTCCAACAGCGGACCAGAGATCTTGCTCAGATATTTCTGCACCATTCCAGGCGGACAGATACATTCTTTTTCGGGATGATTATAATACCCGCAAGGGCAGGGGTTCATACTAGCCACCAGCATAAAGCTGGAGGGGTAATCAACGGTAAATTTGGCCCTTGAAATAGTTACGCGGCGTTCTTCCAGCGGCTGGCGCATTACTTCCAGCGCGCTACGCTTAAATTCAGGCAGCTCATCCAAAAACAATACGCCATTATGTGCCAATGAGATTTCACCTGGTTGTGGATTGCCACCACCGCCAACCAAAGCCACATCACTAATGGTATGATGGGGTGACCGGAATGGCCTAATAGTTACCAAAGCATCTGCGGCGGCCAGTTTGCCCGCAACCGAATGTATCTTCGTAGTTTCTAACGATTCATATAAACTCAGTGGTGGTAAAATAGAAGGCAACCTGCGGGCCAGCATAGTTTTACCCGCTCCCGGCGGACCAATCAATATCACATTATGACCGCCTGCTGCGGCAATTTCCAGCGCGCGTTTGATGTTCTCCTGGCCCTTTACTTCACTAAAATCGCTATCGTAATTGCTCAGACTGTTATAGAACTCCTCCCGGGTGTTTACTACCTCGGGCTCGATGTTCAGATCACCATTAAAAAAACCGGCAACCTCTTTGATATTATCCACACCATAAACTTCCAGATCGTTCACAATGGCTGCTTCACGGGCGTTTTGTTTGGGGAGAATAAATCCCTTAAAACCATCTTTACGGGCTTGTATAGCAATAGGAAGGGCCCCTTTGATGGGTTGTAAGCTGCCATCCAGTGATAGTTCACCCATGATAATGTACTTATCCAGGTTCTCTGGCTCCAACTGCCCGGATGCCGCCAAAACAGCCGTGGCGATGGTCAAATCATAGGAAGATCCTTCTTTTTTGATATCCGCAGGAGCCATATTAACCACCACCTGCTGGCGGGGCATCCGGAAACCGGTATTTTTTAATGCCGATTCGATCCGGAAATAACTCTCTTTTACGGCCACATCGGGTAGGCCAACTATAAAATATTTGGTACCCGCCGCTATATTTACCTCAACCGTTATGGTAATAGCCTCGATACCATAAACCGCACTGCCAAAAGTTTTAACCAACACTGTGATAAAGTTTAATCAACGCGTAAGATAAATATTTTTAATCAGCAGAAGAAAGAGGCGGGATATTAAAATAAGTATATAAAAAAGCCTGCCATCCACAGTTAAAGAGACGGCAGGCAGGTATTATTGATCGTGAAATTAAGCTACCTGGGCAATTATCATCAAAAATCCGCAGGATGCGATTACGCAGGCCAGTATCATTACCGACCATATTTTTTGATGGTGCTTGCTTATTTTTTCAAAAGCGATATTGAGTTTATTAAACCGCTTATTGTTTAGCAATACAAAATAATTTAACAGTAACGCGCCAACTGCCCCGAGCATTATAAATGTGCCCGACATGGGATTAACATTAAACCAGCTTGATTTTAAACAAAGCTGAGCAATCAGCAACAATGTGGTTAACAGTATGATCAGCAAAAAATTCAGCCCAAAAAGCGAATTAAATCGGGGTAAATTACCCTGACCAAAATTTTTAAAACTCCACCTGTAAAAGCTTACATACATGGATTTATAGAATCTTGTAGTGTTCATAGGTTATTGGTTTAAGGTTAATAATGGTTTGTTGTAATATTATATATCGAAATAACGCAATTTTTCAGAATTTTATTGCGCTAAATTAAATATTTTTTATCAACCCTGCATTTTTATTAAATAAATATCCCACATCACTCAAAAATGAAATTGTTGCAAATAATCATTACTAATACAGCAAAAATATCAACCTCTATTTTACAGCAGCCATTTGCAGCAGTACCTGGTCATGATGAAATTTTACTGCTGACTGGTTATCGAATACCATTGCCGCTCCATTTTTTTCGGTATACATAGGCCAATTAGGCAAACCTTTTGCATTGGGGTTACCCGTGCGTGCGAAATTTATCCAGGCCTGGCTTATTTTTGCTGCCAGCGCGTAAGCCTCTTTTCCGCCGCCGGTAAACTCTTCACAACGGCTAATGTTATTAAACTGGAATGCGATATCCATGCAATGTACCGATTTGTACATCCCATCCATCACCGGCGATTGCCATGCAAACTGGTACATATAAACCGGGGCTCCGCCCACTACAGCCGATTTTGCATTTGCCTGCCGCACAGTTCCTGGTCTAAAGGTGGTCAAGTCGATATCAATATAATCAGCTGGTTTCACAGTGTTGGGGTATGCTTTTTTTACTTCGGCCATATAAGCATCGGTTTTGTCGCCATATTTTTTTTGAAGATAACTTTTAGCTTCATCCATCGTAAAACCTGAAATTGCAGGATTGATGAGCGAGGCCATAAATTCATTTTTGGTCGATCCTACCAATAGCGGTACATTTTTAGAAAGTTCAACAGCCGCCGGGTCGGTCATATTATAAGGTAAAAAATTCCCGTCGATACTTGGTTCCCACATCAGCCCGAATCCACCAACGGGTTTACCTTCTGCCTTTAGTTGCTGCTGCACCTTTATAAATGCTTTTTTGCAGGCTGCACTCAAACGTTCATAAGACATGGTTTGCAATGAATCTACCTGTCCTGGCTGCAGGTTCAGTACTTCCAGCACAGCCGCGCCAATGCGTTTTGAAACATCAGCCGTCATAAAGTCACTGCGATAGCTGCCGCTTTCCACAATAGCTTTTTGAAACAGGCCTTTTGCTGATGGGGCATTCATCAGCGTACCCACTTTAGCACCACCACCCGACTGGCCAAAGATGGTTACATTGTCCGGATCGCCACCAA
Source organism: Mucilaginibacter inviolabilis (assembly GCF_011089895.1). Taxonomy (NCBI): domain Bacteria; kingdom Pseudomonadati; phylum Bacteroidota; class Sphingobacteriia; order Sphingobacteriales; family Sphingobacteriaceae; genus Mucilaginibacter; species Mucilaginibacter inviolabilis. The sequence goes on along the minus strand of NZ_JAANAT010000003.1, from coordinate 68,973 downwards.
AACTGGTTATGTTTTGTTTTACCCATTGCAGGGCCGCTACAATATCCATCATGCCCGCGTTGGCCGATGCTTTATATTTATCACCATAGGCCGACAGGTTTAAAAAGCCCAATAAGTTTAGGCGATGATTGATAGATACCACCACCACATCGCCCTTTTTACTCATGTTTTCGCCATCATAGGAAGGTAGCTCAATGGCCGAGCCGGCACTAAAACCACCACCATGCAGCCAAACCATTACCGGGCGTTTCTTTTGATCATTGATACCCGGTGTCCAGACATTGAGTTTCAGGCAATCTTCATTCATATAACCCCAGTTGTGATTAAAACCAAACTCCAGGAGATCATTTACTGCAGTAGTAGGATCTATGGGGCATACCGCGCCATAGGTTAGCGATGCCCTAACTCCCGGCCACGATTCCGGCTTTTCGGGCGCCATAAACCGTTGCGCTTTTGCATAAGGAATGCCTTTGTAGGTGAATGTGCCATTATGGATGTATCCGCGAACCTGTCCGTTTCCGGTACTGGTCACCGCGATATCTTTTCCGGCTAAAATGGCATCGCCGCTATTGCCCTGGCACCATCCGTAAACAGGTAAGAGGCATAAGGCTAAAACAGCCCAAAATGAGGAACGTTTTTTCATAACTATCTGGTTTAGTATAATTGGTTTATAGATCATGGGCTTATAGAATGCCCGAATAACAACCAGGAATGATACTACAGACAAGCAGGGGGACGGACAACAGAATCGGCCTGTTTAAAACAAGATCTTTTCTATAATTATCATTGTGTTTATTTAACACAATGATAATTATAAATTCTTATAAATCAAGGGCAAGGATAAATTTTATTGCAGCAAATAAATTAGAATTAATCTATTTTATATTTCAACATTAATTCAACATATGTTTTAAAATTAAAAGAGGCAAGTAGATTTACATTCGGATCCATAATAATATTAACAGGTGCTGTTTTAGCCGAAATTTGAAAGTGATTTATTTTATCTTTGATAACAAAAGATTGTTTTAGACCATCAATTGTATACTCTAACGGGAACTCGTATAGGTTACCCTGCTTCTGTTCTATCGCAAAATCAATTACGCCTTTATCTACATCATAATGCCAGCCGATGTTCAGATCAGGGTGCCCGGCTTTGCGGAGCCATTGATTAAAAAACGGTTTCAGATCCTGGCCGCTGGCTTGTTCCATTTCCCTACGCAAATCATCGGTATTGGCGTTTTTGTTGCGGTATTTGGCATAGTAGTTTTGCACGCCTTTCCAAAACAAGTTGTCGCCCAGTTTACGGCGGAGCATATGTAATACCCAGCTCCCTTTTTCATAACTGTTGGCGTTAAGCAACTGCATATAGTCGTTTTTCACGGCGCTATCAACCACAGGAGTAAGGCGCTTTTTTTCAAACTCCAGTACTTTTTTACGATCGGCCAGCATTCGCTTTTTCAGTGTATCGGTGCCGTATTTGTTCTCCAGGTACAGGTTGGTCATATAGGTGGCAAAACCTTCGCTGAGCCACAAGTGCCAGAAACTTTTTTCGCTGGCGCCGTCACCAAACCATTGGTGAGCAATCTCATGGGCCATCAGCTCCTCAATACCGGGTGACGTTACCGACTCTTCAAAGTAAAATATCGCGCTGGCGTTTTCCATACCGCCAAATATGGTTTTTGACTGCACGTTGGCCAGTTTTTCATAGCTGTACGGACCAACATTTTTGATAAAATAAGGCAGTATATCTTTAGCTACAGCGTAACTCTTAAATCCCGCCTCCTTACTCTCCGGAAACACATAAGTATATACGGGAATATTGCCTGCATCGCCCGGGTGGTCAATAGCAAAGGCGGCTACACCTATCACCATTACTTTGGTAGGTACAACAACAGCTTCATGCCAGTGCGTTAATTTCAAATGATTGGGCAATTGCTGCTCCTTTATTTTTAAGCCGTTGGATACTACCTGGTAATGATCGGGCGCGGTTACCACAAAATCAACCGAAGCTTTATCGGCCGGAACATCTACACAGGGCAGCCAGTTATGCGCCCGGTTTGGCCAATTATCCCCAAAAAAAGTACGGTGTCCAAAGTTATTGGTCGATATGATCAACCCATCGGCAGGGATACCCTCATAACTCACTTTGTAACTATGCAAACTTCCTGTTTTGGCACTAGTATATATTTTAACAGCACCGCTATCTTGCACAAACCGGAGCTTTTTTCCATTTTCCGTAACCGCCGATACCAGCATCCCTTTGCCTTCACTGTTCTTTTTAACCAGGTCGAGGTTGAATGCATCCGCATTTCTCAAAAATTTAACCTCTACCGTAGCCTGCCCTTTGATATTGTTATCAGCATCGGTTAATTGCAGGGCAAAGTTGTAGTGCTGTACATCAATAACAGCACCGGGAACTTGTGCTTGAGCTGCTATACTTAAAATTAAAAGAGCCGAAGATAATATCGTTTTACGCATATATTTTAAATGGGGGATAGCTTCGTATTACACAAAACTAAAATAAAAAAGCGGCCAATTACCTCCCCGTTTATATTTAAAAATGATGCTCTCCAAAAGCAACAATTCTATTTAATCTGCCGATTGTTTATAGAGTTTTTTTCCTCCCCGCTGCGAAGCATTGATCGAGTTGCAGCTATGTTCCCGCATCTTTTCCTCATACTGCGCTATAGCATCAAGCAACGCTGTTTCTCCGGCAGCAACTTTGGTAAGGCAGGCAGTAAGTAATGCGGCATCATAAAGGGCGGTGTTGGCGCCAAGGCCTCCGGCCGGGCTCATCGCATGTATCGAATCGCCCAGGGCGGTTATATTATCGCTGCTCCAGGCATCTTGGGGTAACGACGTTTTTACGGGCACTATAGTCAGCGATTCTGGATTTGCTGATTCAAAAAGCGCCTTTAGGGTAGGAGCCCATGCCGATGTTACCTGTTTAAGACAATCAAAAAGCTCACCGGAGGCAAATGTTAAGGCCTGTTCATTGTTCAGGCCAAAGCGACCCCGGTTACCAATGAGCGCCCAGTACATATAATCTTCGGTATAAGTCAATTCGGCATCCGGTCCATATTGCTCACCGGCTTTTACAAAAGTCGATTTAAACTGCATGGCGTCGGCTATCATTGCCAGCTCATTTTCAAAGATAACCGCTGTATCCGTTTGTAAAGCCGGATCGACTTGCTTTTTGGCTTGCTCGGTATAAAAGGTTTTTCCGTACACGCAAACACTGCCGGTATCCACCAGCTCCTGAGCGGGGAACCGTTGTGCGCCCAGGCGGGAATTCACCCCATCTGCAGCAACCAATACATCAGCAGTAAATGAGGTTCCATCTTCAAAATGTACGCAAACCCGGTCATCGGGCTGTTTTTCATAACTGACAAATTTTTTGTTGAAGTGTACCTGTTTGTTTAAGCCAAGCAGCAGTATTTCGCGCATGGTTAAACGGTTGGCTTTCAAATCGGGTTGCGCATTGGCTTCTCCATCCTCCCAGGAATCTACCCACTTATCGGTAAGCAATTCTAATTGTGCATTTAAAGTACGTACCCCAACTGACGGGACCACAGTTTCGGAAAATAATGTATATAAACGTTCAGACAAACAAGCGGCAAGCGCATCCTGCCCTGTTTTATCAATGCGGATACGGTATCCCTGTGTGCGACTATTAGCCGCAGAGTCTTTCTCAAAAACCTGGAAAGCGATTCCGTTTTTCTTCAATCCCTGTGCCAGACAAAGTCCGCCCAAACCTGCGCCAATAATGGCAACCTGTAGCGGTTCTTTTTTATATATTGTTGTAATATTCATGGCTGTTTCTATTTGATGGAGCAAAGCTCCATAATAAAACAACCTTAAACATTGGCTATATTCCTGTAAGGATTGGACAATTTCAGGTTTTATAATCCCCCATGAACGGGGGATTATAAATTACATCTTAGGCATGCGGCGCATCATGCTGGCCATGGCTGCCGGGTTGCTCATTTGTTTCATCACCTTTTTCATGTCGTCAAACTGCTTCATGAGGCGGTTTACCTCGGCCAGGTCGGTACCGGAGCCTTTGGCTATACGGGTACGACGGCTTTGGTTTATGGTTTCGGGGTTTGATTTCTCGAATGGCGTCATCGACTGGATGATAGCTTCGATAGCTTTAAAGGCATTATCGTCAACCTCTACATCCTTCATCATTTTACCTACACCAGGTATCATGCCCATCAGATCTTTCATGTTACCCATTTTTTTGATCTGCTGTATCTGGCTGTAAAAATCGTTAAAATCAAACTTGTTCTTGCGGATCTTCTTTTGCAGCTCGGCAGCTTCTTTCTCATCAAACTGCTGTTGCGCACGCTCAACCAGGGATACCACGTCGCCCATGCCCAGGATACGGGAAGCCATACGATCGGGGTGGAAAACATCCAGCGCTTCCATTTTTTCGCCGGTACCGATAAATTTGATCGGCTTGCTTACTACCGATTTGATCGACAGCGCAGCACCACCACGGGTATCACCATCCAGTTTGGTTAAAACCACACCGGTAAAGTCCAAACGGTCGTTGAATACTTTAGCCGTGTTCACCGCATCCTGACCGGTCATCGAATCCACCACAAACAGGATCTCATGCGGATTTACCGCTGCTTTTACCTGCTCAATCTCCACCATCATGGCCTCATCAATAGCCAAACGACCGGCGGTATCGATGATCACCACATTGTGGCCGTTCTGTTTTGCCAGGGCAATACCCTCACGGGCAATAGCTACCGGATCTTTTGACTCGCGGTTGGCATAAACCGGGATGCCTATTTGCTGACCCAATACTTCCAGCTGGTCAATAGCCGCGGGGCGGTAAATATCATCAGCAACCAGTAAAGGTTTTTTATTTTTTTGTGTTTTTAAGTAATTAGCCAGCTTGCCGGTAAAAGTTGTTTTACCAGCACCGTTCAAGCCCGCTATGAGGATGATGGTTGGTGTAGCCGGGAAGGTAAGCTCGGCTGTAGTACCGCCCATCAGCTCGGCCAGCTCATCGTTCATGAGCTTGGTAAGCAACTGGCCCGGCGAAACAGCTGTTAATACATTCTGTCCCAGTGCTTTTTGCCTAACCTCGTCGGTAAAGGCTTTGGCGGTTTTATAGTTAACGTCGGCATCCAGAAGGGCTTTGCGTATCTCCTTCATGGTTTCGGCCACGTTTATCTCAGTAATAGTTCCCTGACCCTTCAGGACCTTGAACGCCCTGTCGAGTTTATCCGAAAGATTTTCAAACATTATTATAAAGTACTTTTAATCTTTAAAGGTTACAAAGGTATGATTTTGAAATATATCCGTTGAATTATTTTAACCCCGGCCCTGCTTTTTGAAAAGAGCTTTTACATTGCACCTACAAAAACTTTTTAAACCCCGGATTTTAACACTTTTCTGGCCAAAAACGGGTTAAAAAGAGGGCAAAAACGATTGAAAAACCTTCATTTTAACACTTTTTAACAAATTACAGTCCCGTTTTGAGGTGTTTTTAAAACTTTAAAAAGTATTAATTTATTGACTGTCAAATAACTATATACAAGAAGGGCGATTTTTGATCTGTTTCACCCTTTAACAGCACAGCCCGGTTTCCTTTGGTTAGGAACCGGGCTGTGCGTATATATCAAATATACAGAAAATTTTTGGCTTAAGGAAAGGCATGTATATCGCTGGGACCAAGCGACTGCTAATCAAATCTCCTTACGGCAATTTATCCAGTTTAAAATACCCTAAATGTATTTTGTCTTCCGCGGTTCCGTCAGCTGCGGGTGTAATGTGCAGGGCGTATTGCGCTTTCTGAGCGGCGGGTAAAATATCTGCTATCTCATGCAGATCATCTACATCCAGTCCATATTTATCGTCGATGTGCGATTCAGCGCCGGGAAAATGAACCTGGTGATAAAACGGTGTGTCCTTGGCATAGGCAAAAGCTTTTGATTTGTTGGGCTGCACGGTAAGTACCTTAAAATGTGGTTCATCAAACAAACCCTCCTGGTAACCGCCCAGATTTATAAAAAACAGTCTGAGGAGCTCGGCATCTGTACTACCGGGTTGCTCAACTACCTGCACTCTGTATCCGCTAACCTGGGTTACTTCGCGCCAGGCGTCTACATGCAGCCGATCCTGACCTTCGGGCCAGAAAGCTTTAATCTGAGGGATAAGATCTTTTACCGTTTCTCCGATTCCAAAAAACGTATCGTGTTGTTCGGTATTCCGCCCGGGTGGTGTGCAGCCAAGCATCAGCATAAATAATTTCATAAGGGGTATGTTGGTTTTTATAAGGCTAAAATACTACTATGCATTCATATTACCGGCAGGTATGCGGTTCATCTGTTCCTGAAAGTAATGCACAAAACGGCCCATATGCCGCCCATCGCAAAGGGCATGATGTGCGTGGATGGCTATGGGCAGCCAAACGCGACCGTCGCGCCGGTAAAACTGGCCGAATACGATTTTGGGCACACTATCGTCGCCCGTTAAAGGTTGCGCGTGCTGCATACTGGTAAAGCGGATATCCTTCAGTATGGAATAATGGATAAGGCTGTTAAAACCCTTGCGCAGCTGCAGCCTGTCGGTCGTTTTTTCATAGTCAACGGCTGCGCGGGCCGGCGGGGCAAATTGCTCAAACTCCTCATAATGATCCATATAGGCAAAGCCAAAAGTATCATCGGGCCGTAATACCGTAACCGAGGCAGATATGGTGTCGTATTCATAAACGTCGCCATCCTCTATCCGTTGCCGCAGCTCGGGCACCTGGTTGGCTGCCAGCAGCGAGCGATGCAGGTAAAACAGAAAAAATGCCTGTCCGTATTGTTTACAATAGTCGTAAGCATCCGTAGCATCCATATCGGTACTGACGCCAAAAAAGGGCTGCTCAAAGCTTTTGAAGAAATTATAATGAACCCCGCGTTTCCAGCCCGCCGTATTCACCTTATATTTGCAGATATTTTTCATTAGAGTTATTTGTTTTTTAATGGAAATGAGGCTATCATGAGCTATATTCATTTTAGTTTTTTTGAGCGGTAGCTCATGATGGTTTCATGGGCGCAAATTGCCGGTTTTGAGCCATTTACGATATGCCCAAACGGATTTTTAATTAGCATAAACGGATTATATGTACCAGTTAGAAGGAGTTGAGTTTGCCAGATTGATGAAAAGGGAGTTCAGCACATCCTTTGAAACTACCTACGCTACCGGCAGTGTACCCAACCGTTTTGACTGCTATGCCCAGGGCCTTAAAGCCGATGATTTTAGTATTTTGCGGTTTGGGGCCCGTTTTGAAGATGGCCTGCGCATCAACAATATGCAGGATGCCACACATGTGAGTATCCACTTTCAGCTACATGGCTCTTCAGACGCGCTCATTTCGGGTTTTGATGCCACCTCGACCATGAACCGGGGCCAGTTTAACCTGCTTAATTGTGTTAACCCGGTTAGTTCCTTTGTTTTTCCGAAGCAAAAACGGTATGAGTATGTTTGCGTTGGTTTAAAACCCGCTTTTTTTAATGAGATATTACTAAGCTGCGGCGAGGCTTATGATGGCCTGTTACAGCAAAGCCGTGGCGCAAGGCCATTCGCCTTGTTTCCTGATAATAAAAAGATAAGCTACCTGCAAAGCTCCGGACTGAGTTTGCTTACCGAACCACCCGTGGCCGACTCGTTGCGCAACGCTTACATCAAAACCAAAATTACCGAGCTTACCCTGCTTACTCTTTCGGGCCAGTATGAAAACCGGGCAGCGTCTACCATCAACCCGGTTGACGAGGAAAAGCTACATGGCGTTAAAGACCATTTGAACATCCATTACCTGGATAATATGAGCCTCAGGAGCCTCTCGCGCGATTTTCTGTTGAATGAATTTAAACTGAAGGCAGGTTTTAAAAGACTATTTGGCACTACAGTTTTTGGCTATGTGCAAAGCCTGCGTATGAACCATGCCTTAACGCTGATGCGCAGCGGGGGTATAACAGTAGGAGAGGCAGCTTCCATTACGGGCTACCTCTCTGATGCTTCTTTTATAAGAGCTTTTAAACAATATCACGGCTATTCGCCGGGGACTCAAAAATAAGTTTTATTCAACTTACGGGAATTTATACAACATCCCCAGTGCCAGGCCCTCCGTAGCCTGGGCATCTTTCGAAGTATGTTTATCATAAAGCAGCGTACCGTTAAGACTGACATTAATTAACCGGTTAACGCGGGCCGATAAAACCATATCTACACGGTGCGTAATGAATTTAAGATCCTGCCCGTAGGGTATAAATAAAGCATATCGGGTATTGAGGTGAACGTTTTTCATGATATCCTTATCAAATAAGGCCACCATTTGAAATGCCAGATCGTTTTTTACGGTTTTGTTGGTATCTACACCATAATTATCCTGTTGTTCTTTGTGAATTGAGCGGTCCAAAACAAAGGTTTGCCTGGCGGTACCTGTACCCAAACGCAGATCAAAATAACCGGTTGGCTTATACTCAAAACCCAGCGCTTCGGTCAAATAACCTGGCGACATGAAATTGGAGATGTACTGCGAGGTAAAGGTGCCGTTTCCATTGTCGACATAATTATAACCTTTATCAAATTGCGACTCAAAGGTTAAGGATCCAAATATGTACCAGTGTTTGGATAGTTGGGAGGCCACCTTGTTATCAAAGTAAATACGGTCGTTGGTTTTGCGTTTGCCCTGGCCCTTGTTTTTGGATACACCGTACTGCAAATTCAGTTCGGATACATAGCTAAACGGCGCTTTATTATACTCGGTATGGTAAATAAAGTTTGATCCCAACGCAACTGCGTTTACACCACCCGCCGCGTAGTTACTGGTAAATGACGACTGGTTAAAATTCAATCCAAAAGTGATGGATTTTTTCCAATAGTTCACCTTATAATCCAGCATGGTAAATGGCACTTGCTCCCTTTGCAATTGCACCGGCCTTACCCGGGTTGGGATGGCATTTTTACGGGAATCTATCCGGAGTTTATTGATTTGCGCGGTATCAATTTTAACAGTGTCGCGCTTCAGGGAGTCGGTTTGTTGTGCTTTGGCGTTGATGCCCAGGGCTATTAATGCCAGGAATGGCAGTACAAGTCGGGTTTTAAACATAGTAAACAAATTAAAGCAAAAAATCTCCTTTTATAACAGATTAATAAAAATTTGAGGGGATGGTTTTAAAAAAGTGAAGATTTGGAGAGGTGGCGAAGGGAAATTATTAAAAACGCGTCATTGCAAGATACCTCGCAATGACGCGTGAAGAGAAAGGGGAGAAGAAGATGTGGTCAAGTATAACGCGGATCGGTTTAACCCTACCAGCTGATGATCTCGCCGTCTTTAAAAAATTTACCTGTTGGGCCTCCTTTGGGCAGCGTAGCAACAAAAACAATACTTTTCGCTCCGTCGCTTACCGATCGTCCCCCAAAATCGGCTAAAATATCGTGGGTTGCGGTAAGTCCCGGGGTAACAGCATTCACCAAAATGTTATCTTTCTTCAAATCTGCTGCCGCTTTTAGTGTAAAGGCATTCAAGGCTGCTTTGGAGATGCTGTAGGCTGATATGACGTCTCTCCAGGGATTAACGAGGCTGTATCCTTCCCCACCAAAAGCTCCGGAACCCGAAGAAATGTTGACAATCCTGGGATGTTCGCTTTTCCGGAGCAAAGGGGTAAAATGTTTAACGGTGCCCCACGCACCAATAAAATTACTTTCAAATACCTTTCTTATATCGTCTAAATCTACTGTTTCCGTATTGTACTGATCTGGGAACAAGGTGGCGTTGTTGATCAGGACATCAAGCTTCCCGAACCTGTTGTTTACTTCCGCTGCAACTGCCTGTACCATCTTTTCGTCCGTAACATCTAATGCCATCGGTACAATATCCAGCTGTTCTTTAATTAATATATCTGCAAGCTGTTCGCTGGTTTCCTGTTTCCGGGCGGTTATAATTGCCTGGTAGCCCATTGCAGCAAGTTGCCTCGCCGTTTCAAAACCTATCCCTGTTTGTTTACCTACGCCGGTGATGAGCGCTACTTGTTTATTTTTCATGAGCGTTTGATTCGTTTTGTACTTTAAATAATTTTTTGAATTGTTGCCAGCGCACTTTCCATATCGGCAATTTGTTTAGTAATCGATGCGCTTGCTCTTGATCCTTCCAGCATAAAATAAAGCATATCAGCCAGGGCCTTTTCAGAAAATCCTTTTTTATCTTCCAGTTGGGTTACCAATTGAAAAATCAGATTGCGGAAGCGGCTTTTAATTGCCTGCACACGATCTAAAACTTCTTTTTCTGATGAAGCTACCTCCGCGTTGATCTTTAAAAATGGGCAGCCTCCAAAGTTACAGGTGTGGTTTCGCGCTATTGAATATTCAAAAATCCCGATTATCTTATTCCGGGCTCCTTTTATTTTATTGAGGTGATCTTCTAACGCGTCGAATAAAGTTAATGCCTGCCTGTCCAGGTAAGCCAGCAATACATCACTTTTAGAACGATAGTTATTATATAAAGATGGCTTGGCAATACCTGCTTCGTCTATCAACTGGTTAATACCGGTAAGGTTATAGCCCTGTGTGTAAAACAACCGGGCAGCGGTTTGCATGATACGTTCGTCGACGCTTTCCTTTTTCATCATAGGACAAAGTTGGGTTTTTAAAAATGAACATACAAGTCTGTTCATTTTTGTTTGTGATTTATTACAACAGGATGGCACAACGAAGCATTGGTTCAGCGATTTAGCATACGGGAGGCTCTTTCCTGCATAAAATTCTTGATTTCAATCAAGGTTTGCGATAGTAAACTTCTGGAATTTTATGCCATTAAATAAACGGTCGTTATGTATATAGAGAAAGTTAAAAAATTTACAAAAAGAGAAATGGAAGTGCTCACGCTGATAGGAGAGGGTTTTTCTACCAAACGTATTGCACAAGAATTATTTATCAGTATCAACACCGTTGAAACACACAGGCGCCACCTGCTCGAAAAAATGGAGGCTAAAAACTCTGTAGAATTAATAAGGCTGGTAACACGCGCAATGTGGCTTAATGCCAGTTGAGTGCTTTACAGCTGGCTTGGTTTATATTTTTTTAGCCCTGATCCGGCTTAAGGTTTCCGGCGTCATGCCAAGGTAAGATGCCAGGTATTTTAATGGAATCCGGTTCACCCAGTCCTGATGATGCTGAACCAGATCTGCATAGCGTTCATCGGGAGTACAGGTCAGGAAAAGCGCTTCCCTGTCTTCCTTGCTTATAAAAAGTTGTTCCATCGCAATGCGTAAAAATTTTTGCCAGGGTGGGAAACGCTCCGTTAAATCAAGCAAATCTTCCCGGCCAATCACCAGCAACGTTAGCGGTTCCATGGCAATAACATTAAAATGGGCGGGGGCCTTGCTTATAAAACTGGCATATGATCCGCAAAACATATATTCCGTATTAAAATCTTTGGTTACCTCCGCGTCCTTAAGGTTATAAAAAAGGCGGGTATAGCCAGACACAATAAAGCCTACCTGCCGGCAAACGTCGCCCTGCTTTACAAAGTACTGCCTTTTTTTGAGGCGTTTAATTTTAAAACGATCGATGGATGCTTCCCAGGCCTCATCGTTCATTTCCGTCATCCGTGCAATCAGCTCCCGTAAGCGTGCATGTTCCATAATCAAGGTCATTAGCCGAAATTCTTGATTTCAATCAAGGTTTAATGTATTGAAGATAAAGACTTTTGTGCCATTATTAAACATAAAAACATGTACACAGAAAAAATCAGATTTCTTCAATTATTGGTGGTCATCATTATTGCCTCCCAGGGTATATTTTATTTCATAGGCTGCGCCGAAGCCATGAAGCATCTCACCGTACCCGTATTTGCCGATTACCGGAAGGCGCTGGACAGTTTTATAGCCGGCAGATTAAAGGTGCTTTATTACATAGCCCTGGCTTTAGGTGTAACGGTATTGATTTTATCGCGACAGCAAATGAGCGGCCTGGTTTTCCTTTGCACACTGGTAGCAACCCTATGCATTGTAATGGATGTACTCATCGCCTTAAAGGGAAGCATCCCTATTAATAACCAATTCAACCAATATCCTGCCGCTAATGTTGCTGACTGGCGAGGCTTGCAGCTCTCCTGGGTAAAGTTAATTTTGATCAGAGGGATTTTCTCTTCCACGGCCCTGATTACGTTGCTGGTTTCCTGGTTATGGTAAAAAAGTCCAAGAAATCAAATTGCATTTTGATATCCAATTGATCAAACAATAATTTTAATGCCTCTTCCGTCCGGTTTCCATTGGAAAGAAAACTGTATCTCATTAAAAAAACCCCGGGCCTCGCGTCCGGGGTTTTAAGATATAGATGTTGTTATTGATAAGGATAGGCTATTTCTTTATTGCTTGCTGTATATCGAAAATTATCCAAACATGGTATTGGCTAACAAACCCGGTAAACAGCTTTGATTACTCAATATTATTGATAAGAATAGGTATGAATGTATTCGTTGGCAGCTGTAATGCTAATGTTTTCATCATCCGTTTTTACCTGTCCATCTATTTCGGCTTTAAAACTAATGGTATAAGGTGTAAAGCCCGATACATTTCCAAACGTTAGGCCGGCCACGGGTTCAAATATGGGGACAACAGACTCAATAGTAATAGTTGTTGTTTTGCCTTGTGGAAAAGTTGTGGCATTAAAAACTAAATTGCTTTCATTGTTTTGCACAACGGTATTTAATTTCCGGATGGTTGAATTTTGAGGATTAGTAGCGTCTCCACCACCAAATCCAAGATTTATTAATCCCGCATTAGGTGCAGCCACGCTTCCAATAACTGTCACCGTGAATTTAACGGTATGTCCTTTTGTGCTCGGAGTTGGGGGCCGATCGCTTTTTTTGCTGGAACATCCGCTAAAGATCAGTAAACCCAAAACGACAAGGTTTATCCATAAAAGTGCTTTTTTCATAAGAGCTATTTTTTAATTGATTGTGGTTGATTGCTTGTAAATTCTTCCCCTTCCGTATCATTCGAAATGGGTATGCCTGTTGTTTCTGATGGTAGTACTTATTCTTGTTTTTACTTCATTCCTCCAATGCGTTTTCACTTTTTTGTTGGCAGGTGCCATGTTAGGGAGTAGGCGTTTCAAAAGTAGGGTGGCAGGCAAAACCAAACAATCGGGTATATTTGGTATTTTTTTATACCTATAGTTAGGTATTTTTAATACTTTGTAAATAATTCAACTTTGCATAAAAGGAAATGTCTTAAGGCAATTTTTGAATAAAAGAAGCATGAGCATTAACTTAGGCCGGTAACGGCTGGCATCTACCATCGTTCTCAGCTTAAACCATATGAAAATATATTACAGCTTTATTATTTTTATGGCTATTGCCCTGGGCAGCAAGGCACAGCTACCGCTTAATGGAAAGCATTATGCCGATAGTATCCAGCTATCTTTAAAGAAACCGGCATCCGATAGCGTAAAAGCCAGGAGCTGTTTTCTCTTAACAGATTATTTTATCCTGTCTGAAGACACCGTAAAAGCTCGCCAATATTTACAACAGGGGGTTAAGTACAGCGGAGATAATAAATATCTTAATGCTGTTTCTATGGTTTTTCATGCAGACGTATTACCAGGCTCACGTCCGGATTCGGCAATAAAAACTTTTTTAGAAGCCGAGAAGGAACTTGAAAAGTATAATTCCCGTGATGCTTTTTTGATAAGGGCCAAGGGCTGGCACGATTATGCCCGCTTACTGCATTTTAAAAATGATAATCTGGAAGCCTATGTGGATATCCTGCTGAATAAAGCGCTTCCATTAACCCAACAGGCCGGCGACCGCGGCTATACCGGTAAGCTTTACCTGGATTTATCTTTCGCTTTTAAAAACCTGGGCAACTTTAAAAAGGCCGAAGTTTATTTGTTTAAGGCCATTTCCACATTAAAAAATGCGCCCGAAGCTCCTCAATACCTGGCATCGGCCTACCATACTCTATCTGAAAATTACTCTTTGTTGGGCAAGGCCAAACAGGCAGCAGCCATGCTGGATAGTATGCGGGTTTTACTCACACCATACCCCGATGCGGATGCCTGGCTCGATTACTACGCAGCTGAGGGTATGCGCCTTACGATAACAAGTCAGTTTGATCAATCGCTTAGTGTTATTAACAAAGGTATTGAACTGGCGCAAAAGCTAAAGCAGGAATACCCGGAACAACGGCTGCTGATGCAGAAATTTTATGCCCTTTATAATAAAAAGTCCTTTCAGCAGGCTAAGGATGTGGCACTTGATCTTAGCCATCGCAAGCCATTCATGAACATGGCAGCCAATCGGTCGCAGTTGTTTTACTGCCTGGCTTTAACCGATGAAGAATTAAAGGACAAAGCCGGCGCTTATGACTGGATGAAGCGATACAGCGCCCTGAGTGATAGCATTTCTCACAGTACCCTGGAAACCAAAATAAACTCCCTGGAAATAAAATACCAGACCTCCGAAAAACAGAAAAAAATTACCGAACTGGAAGCAGGCCGGCAAAAAGCGGTATTTACCAACTGGCTGTTGGGTATTGCCAGTATTCTGTTACTGGTTATCCTGGCTTCCCTCGTTTTTTATTATCGCAACAGCAAAAAGCTGGCGCATCAAAAAGAGCTGAACTATCAGCAACAGCTTAAAGACATTGAGCAGCAGCAAAAACTCCAGTTTACACAAGCCATGCTTACCGGCGAAGAACAGGAACGGCAGCGGGTAGCACGCGATCTGCATGATGGGCTGGGGGGTATGCTTTCGGGCATCAAAATAAAACTTTCGGGGCAAGCTAAAGCCGGCGGGCACCAGGAGCTTGACGGGGTGATACAGCAATTGGACCATTCGGTAACAGAGCTTCGGCGCATTGCCCGTAACATGATGCCCGAAAGCTTGCTGCGTCTGGGCCTGGAAACCGCGCTGCGTGACCTGTGCGAATCATTGATGAGCGACCAGACACCTATCAAATTTCAGGCTTATGATATCCGGAAAGATATGCCGGCGGTTATCCAGGCTAATATTTATCGTATTGTACAGGAGCTTTTATCAAACGCCGTGAGGCATGCCAAGGCCAGCAAAATTGTATTACAATGCAGCCAGAACGATGAGATCTTTTTAATAACCATAGAAGACAACGGTATTGGATTTGATACTGCGGCCGGTTTAAAGGCAGAGGGAATAGGGTTTAGCAATATTAAAAATCGGGTAGATTATATGAAAGGAAAAATGGATATAGAATCGGTGATCAACGAAGGGACCATCATTAACATTGAATTGAATGCAGCAGGATAAGATCATACTCGCCATTGTCGACGATCATCCGATGGTGATTGAGGGTTTAAAATCATTATTAAAGTCCGAAATGGCTATTTATACCGCAGTGAGCTTCACAAGCGGTCGTGAGTTTATTTCCTTTTTAAGCCAGAATGAAGTAAACCTGGTATTCCTGGATATTAGTTTGCCCGATGCCAATGGTATTGAATTGTGTAAAGAGATCAAGAAAATTTCGCCAAAAACCATTGTACTGGGACTCAGTAATCAAACCGAACGGAGCATTATGCTGCAAATGCTGCAAAGCGGGGCCAGCGGTTATTTACTAAAAAATGTTTCGCCCGATGAATTGCTGACCTGTATACAGGAAGCGCTGCATGGCCTCATTACCTTTAGCAGGGAGGCCAAAGAGATCATGGCGCGGCCGTCAAAAAACGGGCTTAACGAAGTAGCCTCCATCACTAAAAGGGAAAAACAAATTTTACAGCTATTGGCCCAGGGTAAAACTACCGCGGCCATTGCCACCGAACTGTTCCTGAGTCCACTTACCGTTGATACACACCGTAAAAATCTGCTGCAAAAGTTTGAGGTAAAAAACACCGCAGAGCTATTGATGGCGGCTGTGCAGCAAAAGCTGTTGTGAGAAAATGAGACGCTATCCTCTGGAAATAAAAAGCCCCGGTTAAAAAATAACCGGGGCTTTTTTTATAGCATTAAAGCCGCTTAAATACCGCCCAAAATTGTTCCATCCGGGAAACTGCTTTGGCTGCAGCCATCGGTACCGGTAATACCATCGTGCCCATTACAGGTGGAGTACGACCAGTAAGCCAAATTGCGATACAGAGGCCCTTTGCCTACGCCTGTACCCCAGAAACCGTTAAAGCTTAGTTGAGTAATATTACAGCTCATTTCAACCAGGTTGCCACCGGTTGGCACATCGTTCGCCGTACCATTAGGGTTGCGGTAATCACCATAGTAAGAGCAGGCATAACCCGGGAAAGAAATAGAATTACCAAAATGGAAACTGCCGTGGCTGGTTTTGGCAACGTATACCTGCACTCGGGTACCCGGTGTTACGCTGCGCCAGTCGCGGGTGTACCAGCCGGCATGCTGAAAATAGGTAACCGTAATGATGCGGTTGGTTTGCGTGTTTACCTGTATAACGATGTGTTCCCAATCATAATCATGACCGCCCAGATTTTCAAAGCAGGTCGACTGGGTTTTATACGTCCACCAGTAATCAATAAAAACCTTGTTTATATCATTAGGATTTTGCTGCACTTCGTAATAAGTAGAAAAATTGGTACTGCGTGGAGCATCGCGGTTGGTGAGTACCAGCGTTCCGTTACATACCATACTGGCCGGATCTGTGCTTGCCCACACATTTTCAACACTGGTTGGATAATCTGGTGTGGCGCGGTCAAACTTTAAAGTTGGAGCATAGGTAGCAGCCAATGTTTGGGCTACAGAACCGGTAATCTTGGCTGTACTTTCGGCACAATCGGCGCACATTACGGTGTTAACTTTTTGTTTTGCAGTTTTGCCGGCATCAGAGCTGGCCATAATGTCTTCCTGCTTTTTACACTGGGAAAACAGCATAATGATTGTGGCCAGCAACACCGGCAATAGTGATTTTGATTTCATGGTTAGATAGTTTTTATTTATTTAGTTGATTAATTGATGCTTTTTAGCAGGGTTATTGAAAATATCAATTTTGAAAAAACCAACCGGCCGGGAACCGAAATAAAAACAACACGTAAATACCTGGTGATAAGGTTACTCATTGGGCTAGGTTATTGGATTTGTTTATTATTAGTTAAATATCATTCCAATATATATAAATATATTTCGCCCAAAAATGGATTATCCTTGTTAATTAATGGATAATATTATGTTATTATTTAATGTTAAAAGAAAAATATTGCCGCATTGCTTTACAGATCTAACTCCTTGCTTTTCTCAATAAGATAAATTTTCTCAAATAACTATGGCGATATTGATCTGTTTGGCATAAAAAATACCCTATTACAGGATTTTGTGTCTTTGAATGGAATAAGGCGACGAGGGAGTGAGGCTTTGTTTTAAATTATTCGCAAATAAAGTTTGTTGAGGATAGTCTATCTTTTTTAAAATAGAATCGGGCATAACATTTATCAGCTCCCGTAGCAGGCTTGTTCTGTTCACACATATTGCCCCAATAATAAATAAGCATTCGTATATCGTTGTCTTCGGTTGTTGTATCTGGCGGCCCAAATACTTTCATAAAATCAGTTTCAGAACTCCCCATCAAATCAGATTGATCAATCATTGTCTTTGCAAGCTTTTGATTTCGAATACCTAGGCAGCCATTTTTGTCTTTGATCCATCCCGGGTTAGGTTTGAGCTTACAACTATAAAGCAACATCAGAGTTAGTACAACAGCAAACTTTAATGGATATTTCATGGCTTAAAGGTTTCTTCTAAATTAAAAAAGAGTTCTAACGATCGGCATTACATTTAGCTATATGCTGAATACATCACTAATTTCGGCTCGTCACTGTAATCAATTGGCAAGGTCTACCGGGCTGGGTGTAACCAGTTGAGGTAAAACAAGCGCCCGGGGTGAGCGTAAAAACCGTCTCAGATTTGATTTGATAGAGGCGATGAACTCATAATCGCTGGCGGTGGTCACCAGGTAATAACCGGGACGGTAACGCTGCATAAAATCAGTCAATTGCTGATCTTTTAAATGGGTGATATTGCCCACATAGGTCCGGTTGAATCTAAAGTCGATTACATTTTGTTTGTAATCCCGTTCAATAATGCCCCGCAGCTTTTCGGCATTGCGGCCGCTACGGCTTAAAGAGTTCCACAGGGCATCAATACCAATGCCTGCGCCCATTCCCGGCGCAACCGAAAGCAGGTCGTGATTATCCAATGAACCGTAAATTTTAGTATAGTCTCTTTTGGTTGCTTCCAGTAGTTTTTGCGGATTGAGCATGGTATCGCGCACAAAAACCTCCTTAAGCTGTATAGCCGAGCGTTTCATATAAACAGCCAGTGAAGCGTTGTTTTGTAATTGCAGGGTATCGGCATAATGATCGGGCTTGGTAAAAATAAGTACGTCGCCGGGTTTGGCCTCAATATTAAACTCGCCCTTAAAGGTATTATAAACAGATTTGCCTGTTGTAGCGTTCAGCACATTTACTTTAGCAATACGCCCTTTACTGTCTTTATCAAATACAATACCATCAACGGTTTTTTGTTGTGCAAAAACCGTTGCAGATAACGCACATAAAAACAATAGCAGCCCTATTTTCATCGCAGCCTCAAAAGTAAGCGTTCGGCCGTATCTGGTCATATTATTTAACAACAATTAACAGCTTTTTGATGGTATCAAGTAGTTAGTATCAAGTATCATGATTTCTTCTTGCAGTCTGCAAATCTCATTTTCAAAAGTCGTGATACTTGATACTAACTACTTGATACTCGCAGCTACTTTACTACCACCAGCTTTTGGCCAATGGCAATGTGGTCATCAACAATATTGTTTAGCCCTTTTAACTCATCAACTGTTATTCCAAAACGTTTGGATATGTTGTATAGTGTATCTCCCTGCTTAACGGTATATATTTTATCGTCGGGTTTGGTTTTAGCAATGGTATCGGTATCGGCTTTACCAATATTATTGTTGATCTGCGTCAGCACACGGTCTTCCCGTTTGATCTTGGCAATTTCCCCTTCCGGGCGATCGTATTGATCAAGATGATAGCGTACAATAATATTGATCAGCAACTCGGGGTATTTGGGATTTGTGGCATAACCGCACTGTTTTAGTCCGCGGGCCCAGCCTTCATAGTCGTTTTTATCCAACTCAAACAGGCGGGCATAATTCTTACGTTTCAGAAAAGCGGAATGATCGCGGTAGGAGTCGTCGGGATTATCATACACCCTAAAACACTCATTGTGGCTGTCATCATCCTTATAATAGCTTTTTCCTCTCCATTCACTGGTACATTTAATACCAAAGTGATTGTTGGCTACTTTAGCCAGGTCGCTGTTGCCGCTACCCGATTCAAATAAACCCTGGGCCAGGGTAATACTTGCCGGGATACCATACTGATTCATTTCCTGTATGGCTATGCCTTTAAACCGTTCGATATAGGAGAGGGAGGTATATGACTGATAATTGGCAATAGCATCCTGATTTTGTTTTTTGATGGTATTGTTATTCTGCTTAACCTGTCTGTTGGAGATGGTTTTCTTTTTGGCCGAGCAGGAAGCAAGGCAAACAGCCACTATGAGTAGGAGATAGATTTGTTTTTGCATACGGTTAAACCTTAGTACATGGGTTTAAATATGCCAAATTACTACTTATAAATGTATTTATTAATTTGTTTCTGCTAATTGGGGCTTAACCTGCTTTAAAGAATCTTCCGGTTTTTCGTCAAGATCATGCAGATCATACTTACGAATGATACCTAATACCTGCGAAGCCCATTTACGGCTACCGGCATAACCGCTGCGCTGAATACCTTTGGCCCAACCCAGGTAATCATAATGTGTAAGTGCATCGGCCAGGTGGCTGAATTGCTTACGCTCGGTCATGATGCGGGCAAAATCCTGGAAAGAATCCATCACCGAATCGTATTTTTTGTAAGATGTGCGTACTTTTTTATGGTTTTTATAAAAAACCGCACCGCCGCCGCCTTTTACGCCAAACTGGTTGTTTAAGTGCTGTGCAAGGGCGCTGTTGCCGCTGGCCGATTCATGCATGGCCACGCCTAAAACGATGCTTGCTGGTATCCCGGTTTCGTGCATGATGCGTATGGCATCGTCTTTAAACTTTTCTATATAAGAAGTTGGGGTATTTTTCTGTGCTGAAGCAGCTAATGTTGAGATCAACAATGATGTAATCAGTAAGATTTTCTTCATAATTTATTTTTTTCTGATAACCAGCAGCCCATCACGTACCGGCAGGATTAGTTTTTCTACCCTGGGGTCAACAGCTATCTGGTCATTTAGTTTGCGGATGTTTTCGGTATCGGTATCTTTTTCGTCGCCGTACACCTTTCCTTTCCACAAAACATTATCAATTATTATTAATCCTCCGGACCTGACCTTGTCAAAAGTCATTTGAAAGTAAGTATAATTATTCTTTTTATCAGCATCAATAAACACAAGGTCGAAATTATCTTCCTCTAAATCAGCAATAATGGCCCCTGCCTGGCCAAAATGCAGCTTTATTTTGTTTTCAACATTTGTTGATTTAAAGTGTGAATTGATGATTTCCTCCATTTCGCGGTTCACTTCAATGGTATGGAGGATGCCGCCTTCCACCAGGCCTTCGGCCAGACAAATGGCGGAGTAACCTGTAAAAGTGCCTATCTCCAGGATCAGTTTGGGCTGTACCATTTTGCTCAAAAAACTGAGCAAACGACCCTGATAATGACCCGATAACATATGCGGACGGAGCACTTTTAAATGCGTTTCCCGGTTGAGCTTTTGCAATGCATCGGGCTCGGGATCGCAATGGTCATCTAAGTATGCCTGTAGGCCATGTGGTAGAATATCCATGGCGCAAAGATAAGTATTTTGTTTTTAATGGGTAAAAAGAGCAAAAAGCTGTCGTGTTGAACCCGTTGAAGCATGGTGGGTTGGGCCTTTCCGCGCGAGTATTCGACAGGATCAGACAGACATCCTACCCATTTGTTATAATATTGTCATCCTGAGGAACGAAGGATCTATTCATGGACTTTGCATATTGGCGAATAGATGCTTCACTCCGTTCAGCATGACAAGTGGTTAATATAACTTACTCATCCAGCTCTGCAGCAGTATCACGGCCGATATGGTATCTACCAGTTCCTTATTTTGCCGGTGCTTTTTGTTCATGCCGCTTTGGGCAATAGTGGCTGATGCCATTTTGGAAGTAAAACGTTCGTCGAGCATTTCTATAGGGATTTCGGGAAAATTCTTTTTTAAGATAGTTACAAAACCTTTTACATGTACAGCCGATTGAGAGGGTGTATTATCCATCTGCTTTGGTTCGCCTACGATAAAACGCTCCACTTGTTCGGTTTGCAGGTAGGTTTTCAGGTAATCAACGATATACTGCGGATGTATGGTATCCAGCCCGGTAGCGATGATCTGCAAAGGATCGGTTACCGCTATGCCTATGCGTTTGGTACCATAATCAAAAGCCATTACTCTCATAGTAGATAATAGATATGAGATATGAGATGTGAGATTTTCATTGTGCAAAGGTATGGGATATTCCTTTCAAAGTATTGCTGCGGCAACAATCAATTAAATTACTTATTAACAGGTTATTAATTACAAAAAAGCCAGGCAATCTCACATCTCATATCTCATATCTCACATCTAATTCTTATTTTGCACCAAATGCAGTTTAAAGATATAGTTGGACAAGAAGCTGTAAAGCAAAGATTGGTAAACACGGTCAACGAGAACCGGGTAAGCCATGCGCAGTTATTTTTGGGTCCGGAAGGCTCAGGAAGCCTGGCATTAGCCGTCGCTTACGCCCAGTTTTTATCGTGCGAAAATAAACAGGCCGATGATTCCTGCGGTGAATGCGCCTCCTGCCGCAAGTATCAAAAACTGATGCACCCCGATCTGCATTTTTCGTATCCGTTTTTCGCTAAACATAAGGATGATACAGCACTTACTTTTATTGAACAATGGCGCGAAGCTTTCATAGCTAATCCATACCTGAGCCTGGATACCTGGCGCGGATATCTGGATGCCGAAAACAAGCAGGCCAACATCAACATTGCCGAGTGTCACCAGATCATTAAAAAATTAAGTTTCAAACCTTTTGAATCGGTTTATAAGATCCTGATACTTTGGCTGCCCGAATACCTGGACAAGGAGGGCAACGCCCTGCTGAAAATTATTGAAGAACCACAGCCCAACACACTGTTTATCCTCGTTGCGCAAAATCAGGATCAGATACTGAATACTATTCTATCGCGTACGCAATTGGTCAAGATACCGTGCCTAACGTATGATGAAATAAAACAATACCTGCTTACCGAACATAACCAGACCGAGGATGCCGCCGCCGAAATTGCTTATTTGAGCAATGGCAACTTAACCGAGGCTTTGACTATGCTGCAGCAGGACAATAAAGGCTATCATAACCTTTTTGTACAATGGCTGCGCCTGTGTTTTAGCAACAAGGGCCTGGAGGTTTTAAGCTTTGTTGACCAATTTGCCAAAATGGGTCGCGAAAACCAGAAAAACTTTTTACGCTATGGCATCAGCTTTATACGCGAATGCTGCCTGCTGATGGCCGGCGCCGGTAACCTGGTGCACCTGCCGGCAAAAGAGCTGGAAACCGCGCAAAAGATGACCAATGTACTGAGTATCGAAAAGAGCCAATATATAAGCGATGAGCTTGAAAAAGCGCATTATCATGTAGAGAGAAATGCAAACCCTAAAATTTTATTTTTAGATGTATCTTTACAGATTATTAAAATACTAAATTTAAAAACCATCCCTCAGGGGAGTCAACATATATCAAATTAATTATGGGTTGTGGAAGCTGTTCAACAGGTGGCGGATGTTCGCCTGCGGGCTGCAAAAGTAATGGTTCATGCCTTACTAATGGTTGCAGCAAATTAGATGTTTACGATTGGCTTGCCCACATGGACATGCCAACAAATTATAGGCCGTTTCCGGTTATTGAAGTAAAGTTTAAAGGCTCAAGAAAAGAGTTTTTTGTTAATACCGACAATATTTACCTGGAAGCCGGCGAACTGGTAGCTGTAGAAGCAACTACCGGTGGTTATGATATCGGCCACGTATCGTTAACCGGCGAACTGGTGCGCATGCAAATGGTAAAGCGCCATGTAAAGGAAGCTGATGTGGTTAAAAAAATATACCGCAAAGCTACCGTTTCCGATGTCGATAAGTGGAAAGCTGCCAAAGATATGGAATGGGAAACCATGCACAAATCGCGCAAACTGGCCCTTGACCTTAACCTGAGCATGAAGCTAAGCGATGTGGATTACCAGGGCGATAAAACTAAAGCCACATTTTATTATACGGCCGAAGGCCGCGTTGATTTCAGGGAACTGATCAAAAAAATGGCCGAAACATTCCGTATCCGTATCGAAATGCGGCAGATAGGCATGCGTCAGGAAGCTAGTCGTTTAGGCGGTATTGGTTCCTGTGGCCGCGAGTTATGCTGTTCTACCTGGCTTACCGATTTTAAAACCGTATCTACTTCGGCCGCACGTTACCAGAATCTTTCGCTCAATACCTTAAAGCTGGCCGGCCAGTGCGGTAAGCTGAAATGCTGCCTTAATTATGAGCTGGACACCTATATGGATGCCCTGAAATATATCCCCGATAATGTGAACGTACTGCGTACCGAAAAAGGCGATGCTCGTCTGCAAAAAACGGATATCTTTAAAAAGATCATGTGGTTTAGCTATCCCCGTGAAGAATCATGGGTGCCTTTGCCTATCAGTAAGGTCAAAGAAATTCAGCAGCAAAATAAAGAGGGTATTATCCCTGCAGATCTGGGCGAATTGGTAGAAGTAGAAACCCAACCGGCCAAAGTGCTTGATTATGAAAATGTGGTTGGCCAGGATAGCTTAACCCGTTTGGACGAACGCCGCAACAATAACAAAAAGAAGAATAACAACAACCGCAACCGTAATAAAGATCGTAAACCTGGCAACCCTGCGCCAGAAAACCGTGGCGGTAATCAACCACGCCAGCAGGGGGCTGCGCCGGCGGCAGATAAACCAGCTCCGCAACAAAAGCCGGATGCACCTAAAGCCCCGCAAGCCAACAGACCGCCACAGCAACAACAGGCAAACCGCCAACCGCAAGCACAGGGCGATAAACCGGCACAGGAAAATCGTAACCGAAATAACAGGCGCAGGCCAAACCGCCCGAATAAAAACAATAACAACCCACCTCCGGATAGTAAATCATAATGAAACGGGTATTAAAAACCATTTGTACAGTAACAGGTGTTTTGTTGATTATGCTGTTGGGTAGCTGCACCAATTCCAATTGGATAATGGATAATAATACGCCCATTACCGATCATAACTGGAGCTATGTAAACCGGGTAAGGTTTGATTGCAAAATTGACGATGAATCCGCAGCTTATAACTTGTACCTGAATTTGCGGGTTACGGATAATTACAAATACTCCAATCTGTTTGTACTTATTTATCAAACCTCGCCGGATAAAAAAACAAGTGTTACCCGTTACGAAGTAAAACTGGCCGGCAAAGATGGTGAGTGGTTTGGCAAAGGATCGGGCAATTTGTACAGTTACCAGGTGCCTTTTAAAACCAATATTAAATTCCCGGCCAAAGGCAATTATCACTTTGAGATAGAGCAAAACATGCGCGACAACCCCTTGCATGAGGTTAGCGATGTGGGTTTGAGGGTAGAGAAAGCGAAATAAGTATTCCGCTTATTTTACTATCTTGTTCTTCCTTAATTATCATTGTATGAACCGCGAATTTCCGATATCTACGGGATCCAAAATCTCTTACTTTATTGTGGCCCTGGTAACATTGGTATTGGGTTTGTTCCTATGGATAGCTCTTCTTTCAAGGAGTCCTGGATTTTCTGTTTTTGGTATATTTTTAGCCGGATTATCAATATTCATTGTAATAGCTACCCTTAAAAGAAAAATTGTGGTGTATGATGATCGCATTATACACGCCAATATATTCAGAACCCGCGAGCTGCCGATAGCTGATATTAAAGGCTGCAGGGTTGGTCAAAAAGTAATTAATATTATACCTAATACCCCATCTTATTCCAAAATCACAATCAACAATTATATAGATTTTAGCGGTTCGGGAGATCTGGCTAAATGGCTTCGAGAAAACTTTACGGATCTTAATGAGATAGACTATCAAGCCGATCTGCACAGCATTCAGAATGATACCCGACTAGGAATTACAGACGCGGACAAAAAAAATACTATTAATAAAGCCCGGAAAACAGCAATCATTTACAATGTGATTGGAGCTGTCTTTATAATACTTCTTTTTGTTTTTAAAAAAAGTCCTCTTTTTGATGCCGTGCTTCTTGTTTATCCGTTTATAGCCGTGGTTATCATTTTTACCAGTAAAGGCTTAATCAAACTTTTTGCTAAACCACATACCCCATATTACACCCTTTGGATGGGCACATTCGGCGCTATTATTCCCATGTTTATTAAATCAGCGGCAGATTACTCTATTCTTGAACTTAATCACCTTTGGCTTCCTTGTATCATAGCCGCTCTGGCACTAGGTATATTTATACAGTTTTCCGACCCAAACAATAGTGCTACCTCCATCGGATCTTCCTTAATTTTTGTCAGTTTAATAATCGGATGCCTGTATGGTTTCAGCTTTGTTATATTAAGCAATTGTGATTTTGACCATTCACCCGAAAAGGTTTTTCAAGCTACCATATTAGATCATAACATTACACACGGTAAAGGCAGACACTTCCACATTCTAATAAGTCCCTGGGGACCCCAATCAAACACAGCAAATGTTGATGTCTCGGAAACCGAATATTATCAGGATACGGTCGGATCAACAGTTAATGTTTATTTAAAAAAAGGGCTGCTGAATATTCCCTGGTATACCGTTTCAAAATAGCTGGTTTTATACATGCATGCAGACCAATTCCATAATTTAGACTATTTAAGCACCGGCAAGATACAACAACAGGCTGCCTATAACCTACTGTTGAAATACAACCTGTTTGGTATTCTTCAAGCATTTGACCCTATACTTGCCGGTACCGTTCCCATCAATATCGATATAGAAAACAGTGATCTGGATATCATCTGCTGCTTTACTAATAAAGCGGATTTTAAAAACATCGTAGCTTTAAATTTTTCTGCTTTGGAGGGTTTTAAACTTACGGATACCATTATTGATCAACAGGAAACTATCATGGTTAATTTTTCTGTCGATGGTTGGCCGGTAGAGGTTTTTGGCCAGGACATCCCTACCCGGCAGCAAAATGCCTACAAGCACATGGTAGTTGAGCATCTGCTGCTGGAGCATTATGGCGAACCATTCAGGCAACAAGTAATTGAACTCAAAAAACAAGGTTATAAAACCGAGCCTGCTTTTGCCAGGTTACTCGGATTAAATGGCGACCCTTATCTGGAATTACTAAACCCTGCTTTGATCAGTTCGCTTACCGACAAAAAATAAAACCCATCTAAAACAGGCATATTTAATTTTTGAAATACTAAAAATATTATCATAATTTTACTAATATTTTTATCAAAATGAGTGGCGATATATTATTAATTGTTTCTTTAGTGATCCTGGTGCTATCGGTGTTTTTGTTTTTAAAAAAACCAAAAGCGCTGGAATTGATATCAGCCGAGGAATTAAACCGGCTCCGGAACGAGCACGATGTGCTTAAAATTAACCTGGCCAAAGCCGAAGAAAAAGGCAGCATCATATCATCTGAAAAGGAAAATATCATCCAGTTACTAAAGGATGAGAAAACCCGGTTACTGGACGAATTATTATTTGAGCGTACTCAACTGGCACAGGTTAGCAAGGAGTTAGAAAACACCAAAGCTTACTATCAATCGCAGCAGGAAAAACTACAGGAGCAAAAAATAGAGGTAGAGCAGATCCGCACACAGTTTCAGCGAGAGTTTGAAAATGTTGCCGAGAAACTATTGAAAGAAAAATCGAAAGAGTTTATCGATGTAAACCGCAATAATCTGGATATAATCCTAAACCCACTGAAGGAAAACCTGAAAGCTTTTGAGGATAAGGTAGAAAAAGTTTACAATATGGAAGCTGCTGAGCGCAATACGCTGAAAGGAGTAATCACTCAGTTGATGGATCTCAATAAGCAAATCAGCGACGAAGCGCAAAACCTCACTAAAGCCCTTAAAGGCGACAATAAAAAACAAGGAAACTGGGGCGAAGTGATCCTGGAGCGGGTGCTGGAAAGATCGGGTCTGGTGCGGGATCAAGAGTACCGCGTACAAGCCGCCATGCAAGCCACAGATGGCACCCGTTATCAACCCGATGTGATCATTGACCTGCCCGATGATAAACATCTGGTGATCGACTCCAAAGTATCCCTGATCGCTTATGAGCGCCTGGTGAATGCCGATACGGAGGAAGACCGGAAGCTTTTTGCCAAAGCCCATATCGAATCTATACGGGGGCATATTGGTGGCTTATCCTCCAAAAAATATCATGATCTGTACAAGATTAACTCGCCCGACTTTGTACTGCTTTTTGTGCCCATCGAGTCATCTTTTAGCATAGCTGTGCAATTGGATGGAGAGCTGTTTAACTATGCCTGGGATAAAAAGGTGGTGATCGTGAGCCCTTCAACTTTGCTGGCTACGCTGCGAACTATCGCCAGCATGTGGAAACAGGAACGCCAAAACCGAAATGTGCTGGAAATTGCCCGTTTGAGCGGAGATATGTATGATAAATTTGTAGGGTTCCTGGGCGATATGGACAGTATTGGCCGTAACATCAATCAAACCCAAAGCGCTTATAATACCGCACTGAACAAGCTATCGGAAGGCCGCGGAAATTTAACTACTACTGCCGAAAAGATTAAAAAGCTTGGTGCTAAAGCGGATAAGCAAATCGATCAGAAATTTATAGGAGAGGAGTAGGTAAATTCTTTATCCTACTTGTCATCCTGAGGAACGAAGGATCTATTAATGAACTTAGCGTATTATACCAATAGATGCTTCACTCCGTTCAGCATGACAAAGGGAGAGAAATGGACGCTTACATGCTCACATCTTCCCTTCGCTCATTAAACCATGCATTAGCTTGTTTGGAAAACAACAGGCGTAACGCTATCAATTCAATAATGATCTCGATAGCGTATAATGCCATCACCAGATTGGTAAATTTTTCTTTTATACCATGGCTAAGCAGCTGGGCAATGTTAAACCCAAAGGAGAGCAGGTTAAAAAGAACAAACAGGATTATCACAATACGGGCCCATTTCTTTCCTGCCGAAATAGCGGTGATAATGGCGCTGATCACAATAAAAACAACCAGAAAGGGGATAATACCAATGCCATCGAGCCAATCGGTAATCATAGACAGTATGAAACCGATATACAACAACATTACCGCTGTAGCAACCTGTTTGGGCTTATTATTATCAGGATCCTGTCCGCTGAATTTTTTGAAGAGACTGTTAAACATTCCTTATTAATCCTTTTTAAATGCGTTCCATCCCTGGGCTTTTAAGGCATGTACGTTACCTGTTTTGGTAATAAGATTACAGCCCGCTGAAGGCTCTGTGATATGCCCGATGATGGTGATATCCATCTTGAACTTAATCTTGTCGTAGTCGGCTTGTTTTACGGTAAAAAGCAGTTCGTAGTCTTCGCCGCCACTCAACGCGCAAACGGTAGGGTCGAGGTTAAATTCGCGAGCTGTTTCATAGGTCATCGGATCCAGCGGGATCTTATCTTCGTACAGGTTGCAGCCTTTATCGCTTTGCTTACAAATGTGTAATATCTCTGATGCCAAACCGTCAGATACATCGATCATAGCCGTTGGCTTTACATCGATGCTTTTCAACAACTCTACAATATCCCGGCGGGCCTCCGGCTTTAACTGGCGCTCCACAATATAATCCTTGCCTTCCAGATCGGGCTGAACCTGTGGATTTTCCAGGTAGATCAGCTTTTCACGCTCCAGCAATTGCAAACCGACATACGCACCGCCTAAATCGCCAGATACACAGATCAAATCCCCTTCACCGGCAGTATTACGATAAGTTACATCAGCTTCATCGGCATAACCAATAGACGTTACGCTAATCACCAACCCTTGTTTTGATGAAGTGGTATCGCCACCAACCAGATCTACATTATATTTTTCGCAAGCGATGTAAATGCCCTCGTAAAGCTCTTCAATAGCTTCCAGCGGAAATTTACTCGACATTCCAATAGATACCGTAACCTGCGATGCGGTACCATTCATGGCATAAATATCACTCAGGTTTACTTGTATAGCTTTATAACCAAGATGCTTTAAAGGCGTATAAGCCAGGTCGAAATGAATGCCTTCCAACAGCATATCGGTGCTTACCAGTACTTTCTTTCCGGTAAAGTCCAATACTGCTGCATCATCGCCAACTCCCTTCACGGTGCTTTGCTGAGTTAGTTTGATGTTTTTTGTCAGATGACCTATCAGCCCAAATTCGCCCAGGTCCTCTAAATTCGTTCTATCTTGATTTTCAAACATTTTTTCTTCAATATAATAATCTGCAAAAGTACAGATTGTTGCCCGGGGTTACCAAATGGCTACAATTTAGTTAGCTTAAAATTTTCGGGCCGTCGCAAAAATCGCATGATGTCTTTCGCCGAAGGCGGAAAAAAATTTTGAGATTTTAAGTTCAATACCTATCGCATTTAATAATGCGGGTCCCTCCATACTTCCTACCGCCGAAGGCGGGAAATTTTTGGCCGATTTTAGGCTATCAAACAAAACCAGCCGGCAACAGCGCAATAACCCATCACATCCGCCGAAGGCGGGAAAAATTTTTTAGGATTTTTAGCTTCTTTAAAAAATCTTCCCTTTTATAAGCCCAATTGTGCTGATATTTCCAGCATCCGTTCAATCGGTTTTACCGCACGTTCAATAATATGTTCGGGCACTGTAATCTCAGGCGATCCATTTTTTAAACACAAATACAATTTCTCTAATGTGTTTCTTTTCATATGCGGACAATCATTACAGGCACAATTGTTATTTGGTGGCGCCGGAATAAACGTTTTATCCGGGTTTTCCTTTTGCATCTGGTGTAGTATACCAGCTTCTGTAGCTACTATAAATTCTTTATCCGCATGGCTGCCAGCATATTTTAATATCCCGGTTGTTGAGCCTATATAATCGGCCATTTTCAATATAACTTCCTCGCATTCAGGATGTGCCAATAATTTAGCATTGGGGTACCTTTCCTTGAGTTTAGTTATCTTTTCCCTAGAAAAAATTTCATGAACCATACAGGCTCCGTTCCACAGTACCAGGTCGCGGCCTGTTTTTTTAGCCACATAAGCCCCCAGGTTTTTATCGGGCCCAAATATGATCTTCTGATCTTTTGGCAAACTTTCTACAATGGCTACCGCGTTACTTGATGTACAAACAATATCACTTAAAGCTTTCAGTTCGGCTGTGCAGTTTACATAGGTGATCACCAGGTGATCCGGATAGTTTTCCTTAAACTTTTTAAATAAATGAGGTGGGCAACTATCTGCTAATGAGCAACCTGCCTTTAAGTCGGGTAATAAAACCTTTTTGTTTGGTGAAAGTATTTTGGCGGTTTCGGCCATGAAGTGTACCCCGGCGAAAACGATAATATCGGCATCAGTTTTTGCGGCTTGTTGTGAAAGCCCCAAACTATCTCCAATATAATCCGCAATATCCTGGATATCGGGTTCCTGGTAATAATGAGCCAAAATAACTGCATTTTTTTCCTTTTTAAGTTTTTCAATTTCATCAAAAAGATCCAGTGTGGGGTCGATGTATTCGTCCACAAATCCTTTCACATTTAATTCTTCGAAGATATCCATTTCAACATTTCAATTAATAACAACTAATTTTTTATATAAATAAAACTATTGTTTATTGGTGTGTTAGTATTGTGCAAAAGTCGTGATATATTTTGTTTCATTAATTAGTTTTCACATTTTACTAACAGTTATCCACATCTTTTGATCTTATATTTGATTGATTTTGTGATTCGTATGACAATCAAATTTTATTTAAAAAAGTTTTATGTTAATATTTTGTGAGTGGGGAAAATGTTAGCTATATGACTTTACTACCTCAAAAGTCGCTCAAAAATTATTCATATTAGCATTAAAAATAGGAGTTATCCACGAGTTGATTATTTATTAGCTATTTGTTTACATGAAATTAACAGGTTTTATACCTGTTGTTAACACTAATTATACTTTTACACATTTTACATATAAATATGACCAAAACTGTTGATTTTCTGGTTGTGGGTTCCGGTATAGCCGGATTGAGTTTTGCGCTGAAAGCAGCAAAGCATGGTAAGGTTCTGATAGTTACAAAATCAAACGAGGACGAATCAAACACTAAGTATGCGCAGGGTGGCGTTGCGGTGGTTGTGGATAAAAAAGAAGATTCTTTTGAAAAACATATAGAAGACACCTTAATATCGGGTGATGGCCTTTGCGACAAAGAAGTTGTAGAGGCTGTTGTTAAAGAAGGTCCGGCCCGGATCAATGAAATTATTGATTACGGAACCAATTTCGACAAGACAAATGAAGGCTTTTATGACCTGGCCAAAGAAGGTGGGCATTCTGAATTCAGGGTATTACATTATAAAGATGTAACTGGCTGGGAAATAGAGCGTTCACTATTAGAAGAGATACATAAGAACCCTAATATTGAGATATTAACACATTATTTCGCTGTCGATCTGATCACACAGCACCATTTAGGTGAGCTGGTTGGTAAATCCAGTACGGATATCACTTGCTATGGTATTTATGCTTTCAACACCGAAAGTAATATTGTGGAAAAGATATTATCCAAAGTAACGGTGATGGCTTCTGGTGGAGCGGGCCATATATATGCAGTTACTACTAATCCAACTATTGCCACTGGTGATGGGGTTGCCATGGTTTATAGAGCCAAAGGAAAAGTAAGGAACATGGAGTTTATACAATTTCACCCTACGGCCTTATATAATCCTGGTGAATATCCTTCCTTTTTAATATCTGAAGCTGTACGTGGCTTTGGAGGTGTATTAAGACGTACTAATGGTGAAGAGTTTATGCAGGAATATGATCCGCGTAAATCATTGGCTCCACGTGACATTACAGCACGTGCTATTGACGCGGAGATTAAAAAATCGGGTGAAGATTTTGTTTATTTAGATATCAGGCATCGCAGTAAAAAAGATATTTTAAACCATTTCCCTAATATATATGCCAAATGCCTGGAGATAGGTATTGATATGACTAAGGATATGATACCAGTTGCTCCGGCCTGTCATTATATGTGTGGTGGTATTATGGTGAACCATGTTGGGCAATCATCTATATTAAGATTATATGCCTGCGGAGAATGTTCATCAACTGGTCTGCATGGTGCTAATCGTTTGGCTTCCAATTCATTATTAGAAGCATTGGTTTTTGCTCACCGTATATATGAAGATGCGGTAAGTAAATTTAAAGATTTTGTTATCCCGGATAATATCCCGGATTGGGACGAAAAGGGTGTGCAACTTTCAAACGAGGACATCCTGGTAACACACAACGTACGCGAAATGCAGAAGTTGATGAATGATTATGTAGGTATCGTTCGTTCTGATTTCAGGCTGGAAAGAGCTTTGCGTCGTTTAGGATTGTTGTATGAGGAAACGGAATCTTTTTATAAGAAAACGAAATTATCTGTAAAGCTTTGCGAACTACGTAATTTAATACAGGTATCATTTATTGTTGTAAAATCGGCAATGTTACGTAAAGAGAGTAGGGGCTTACATTATACTACGGATTACCCGGTGCATGCGGAGAAGGTAGAAGATACCGTTTTTTAAAAAAGTAAATTTTGTCGTTCTGAACGGAGTGAAGAATCTGTTATATCATTAGTCTATAGGTGAATAGACCCTTCGTTCCTCAGGATGGCAATTGAGATATAATAATATTTGAGCGGAAAACGGGATTCGAACCCGCGGCCTTCAGTTTGGGAAACTGATGCTCTACCAGCTGAGCTATTTCCGCTTAAATTTTATACCCAAACATAATTAAAAAGTACATCATTCAATAATTTCCATTTACTAAATCAATAATTCAATAACTCACGAATAAAAGCTATGCCTGTAATACTGCCTGTAAAAGATAAAAGCCCGGTTTGGGGTGAGGATTGTTTTATTGCTCCAAACGCTACTATTGTTGGTGATGTAGTGATGGGTAAAAATTGCTCGGTTTGGTTTAATGCTGTTATCCGTGGTGATGTGCACTATATTAAAATAGGTGATAATACCAATATACAGGATGGTGCAGTGATACATGCCACTTATTTAAAGGCGGCTACCAATATAGGTAGTAACGTATCTATTGGGCACAACGCCCTTGTGCATGGCTGTACGTTGCATGATCATACGCTGGTAGGTATGGGCGCCATTGTGATGGATCATGCTGTGGTGAATGAATTTGTGATCATTGCAGCTGGTGCAGTAGTGTTAGAGAATACTATTTGTGAATCAGGATACCTGTATGCCGGTATCCCTGCCAAAAAGATAAAACCTTTAACAGATGAACAAAAAGCTCTGCTGAAACAGCTCCCCAATAATTATATTATGTACTCTGCCTGGTTTAAGGAGTAATAGGCTCTTTAGGTACCGTTATAGCTTCTTCTGCTTCCCAGTTTGGCCTTAAGGATATTACTTTTTCACTTACCCAAATGTGTTCCGGCTGTTTTCTAAGATGTACGTTTCCGCTGTCCCATTTACCGTTTTTGTTTTCATCATAAATTACCCGGAATATATATTTTCCTGTAATAATATTTTTATAAACTATAGAGCCATTACGTTTTATGGGATCGCTTTGTAAAACTTTCTTTTGTTCGTTTAGCAATTCAACAACATATGATTTTCCTGTATCTGGAAGGGTAACCTTTAAAGTAAGTGTACTGTAATTATCTGTTTTATCTAACTGGAATTTTTTTGATATTCTTTTATTCTTATCACCATATATGGAGGTAAATGCTGCTTCATTAAATATAATTTCATATTTACTGCCTTGCCGCCATCTATATTTTACAGTGATCTTTTTAAAATTGCCAGTGTCCTTTTGTAAGGTAAGATCGCTGGTTGCAACGGCAACTGAGTCTTCATTAAGTGTGATGAGCGAGTTATCAAAGTTTTCTATGGGTAAGCTGGCTGTCAATTTTAAGTCGGTACCGGGCTTTAGCAGGTTGTTGCCGTTAATATTATACTGAAAGGTTAAAGCTCTCTGAAAGCTCTCCTTTTTACCTTTTAAAAGCGAAGTAGAATCAATGGGCTTACCATTATCAAATACAGCCACCCGTATAGAATCAAAATTCATATTACGCAGATATACTGATGCAGTATCTTTTGTTTTACTAAAGTCTACCTGTTTTTGTTTATCGACATCTGCAGGATAAATAACTTTTATAGAAGGATTATTTAAAGCTTTATTAAAAACGAAAAGCAATTTACCATCGGTGTCAAACCGTTTTTCTGAAAACCTGAATTTCTCTGGATTTTGCTTAAATAGATTTAACTGAATATTTGAAGTGTCGGATCTGAGGTGGATTGTTTTTTTTAAGAAAGCTATCAATTCCTGGTCGTTATCAAATATCTTGTTAGGGGATGCTTCTTTAAGGGCATAGATCCTGTAGTCATCTTCGCGCAAATTGTTTAGACTAAAATTTCCGGAGGAGTCTGTAGTTGCGAAAATACTTGGTTTCTTTTTACCGAAAAGGAGGGAGTCTTGCTTTAATGTAAAAAGCATTACGGTTACATCTTTTTCTTTTTCCTGGGTTAAAGTATTGGTAACACTTCCCGAGATGCTTAAAGAATCAATATGCGGACCTGTCGAAAAAACGTAAGTAAAGTTTTTGAGTACGTTACCTTCATTAACATCTTGTATAGCTTTTCCAAAATTGATAACGTAGGTAGTATTTTTTTGCAGTGAGTCTTTAAGTTTTATTTTTAAGATCCTTTTGCTCGAAATGTACTCCGGTTGTTTTTCCATCGCCGGGCTCATGCTTATTTCCTGGTACTGGTTGGTGAGTTTAATGAACTCATCAAATTCCAGATCAATTTCCTTGGCTTTAAAATTCCGGGTTTTATTGGCCGGTATAGCCTTCACTAATTTGGGTGGAGTGAGGTCACGCGGTCCTCCCTGGGGGGGTTGTTGAGCTGCGCATCCAAAAAGGATTAAAAGTGCCAAAAAAGAGAATGGAAAATTGTGAAAATTGACCCGTTTTTTGTTTAACATGGTTTTTAGGCGATATAAGCGATTTTTATATTTTTATGAGTTATGATATTAAAAAATGAAAATAATTGATTTAAAACAATATTTTATAAAGTGTTTATTATCAATAAGTTATATTCTATCTGGAGACATGAACCATTAAAACTGAAATATCAGATGGTGATACGCCCGAAATTCGGGATGCCTGACCTAAAGTGCGTGGTTTTATCTTCATCAATTTTTCGCGTGCTTCTTTTGAAAGAGATACCAGGGTATGATAATCAAACTCCGGATTGATTTCTCGGTCTTCCATTTTTTTCATGCGGTCAACAATTTCCATTTCTTTTATAAAGTAACTCTCATATTTGATTTTTATTTCAGCTTGTTCAACAGTTTCTTTATCATAAGCTGATAATAATTCGGTCAAAGATCCATCTACCTTCTTAAGGTCATTAAAGCCAACTTGCGGACGGCTTAATAAATTAAAAAGTTTGGCACTTTGCGATAGGGGACTAGTACCTAATTCATCAAGTAAGCTATTTACATTTGACGGATCAATTGATTTGCTCCTGGTGTAAGCAACAATATCATCAGAGTTTTTAACTTTTTGTTTTACCTTTTCTAAGCGCTCGTCATTGATCAATCCTAACTCATGACCCATAGGGCTTAGCCTGATATCAGCGTTATCCTGACGTAGTAACAGGCGGTGTTCGGCCCTGGAAGTAAACATTCGGTAGGGTTCTTCGGTACCTTTAGTTACCAGGTCGTCAATCAATACACCAATATATGATTCTGATCTTTTCAAAATCAATTCATGTTTATCGTTAATTTTTTGATGCGCGTTGATCCCCGCAATGAAGCCTTGAGATGCCGCTTCCTCATATCCGGTAGTACCATTGATCTGCCCTGCGAAGTACAGGTTACTGATCAATTTAGTTTCCAGAGTTAAACCTAATTGGGTAGGTGGGAAGTAATCGTACTCAATGGCATAACCCGGACGGAACATTTTTGCATTCTCAAAACCTGGTATTTGAGTAAGCGCTTTGTACTGTACATCCTCTGGTAGGGAGGTAGAAAAACCATTTACATAGATCTCAATAGTATTCAATCCTTCCGGTTCAACAAATATCTGGTGACGATCCCGCTCTGCAAAACGGTTTATTTTATCTTCGATAGAAGGACAATAACGTGGACCTAAGCCTTTAATTCTGCCTGTAAACATGGGCGACTTTTCAAAGCCTTCCTTCAATGTTTCGTGTACTTTGGTATTGGTATAAGTAATCCAGCAGCAGCGTTGTTCCTGGATCATATCTACATCAGTGAAAGAAAAGCGACCACGTTCTTCGTCACCCCATTGCTCTTCCATTAGGCTATAGTTAAGACTGCGGCCATCAATACGGGGTGGGGTACCGGTCTTCATTCTGCCCGAGTCAAAGCCTAAAGTAACCAGTTGTTCGGTTAAACCTGTAGCTGATTTCTCACCAGATCTGCCACCGCCAAACTTCTTTTCACCTATGTGTATTATACCATTTAAAAAGGTACCGTTAGTAAGTACAACGGCGTCTGCTTCTATCTCTACGCCTATAGAGGTACGTACACCTTTTATGGTGTTATCCTTTACTAAAAGGGAGGTAACGGTATCCTGCCAGAAGTCAACATTTGGTGTTCTTTCCAAGGCCAATCTCCATTCTTCTGCAAAGCGCATACGATCACTTTGAGCCCTTGGGCTCCACATTGCTGGTCCTTTTGATTGGTTCAGCATCCTGAATTGGATAGAGGTTTTATCTGTAATAATACCTGAGTATCCACCTAAAGCATCTATTTCACGCACTATTTGTCCCTTGGCAACACCACCCATAGCAGGGTTACAGCTCATCTGTGCAATGGTTCCCATATTCATGGTAATGAGCAATACAGACGACCCCAAATTGGCAGCAGCAGCAGCAGCTTCGCAGCCGGCATGGCCTGCACCAACAACTATTACATTATATTTCTTAAACATTTTTACCTCCATGTTCCACGTGGAACATTATGATCTTATAGTCAATTATGCTTGAAATAAGCGATTTGATGATCTTATTTATTGTCGATGTTCCACGTGGAACGTCATATTCTTTTAGTTTTATTGAATAGTAGAATACAAAACTATTCAATCTATACCGATGTTCCACGTGGAACCTTTAATAATGATATTAAAGCTACAAAGCCCCATACATCCTCTAATACCACAAATGGATAGAAGTTAACCATGTAAGAGGCATAGCAACAAGTACCTGCACCTATAAAATTCATGAGCTTATATACCTTGCTTTCGGCTGATAATTTGTTAAATAAATTTAGCAAAAAAGCAATCAAAAGTATGATTACACCTGCTGAAGCAATGATATCTGATACTTTCACTTTATGATTCGTTTAACTCGGTTAATTCCATCCACCGCATACTTTTAGCATCCAGTTTCTTATTCAGGGTATCAATTTCAGCTAGTATATCATTCAACTTTTCCGGAGCTATGCCTGTTGTATTTAGCTGTTCGGTTTTATCCTTTATTTGGTTTTCTATAGCTTGTATTTCTGCTTCGGTTGTTTCTAATTCTTTGGCTTCTTTAAAGCTTAATTTACTTTTTTTAGCAACAGGAGCTGGAGTAGGAGCAACAGGAGCTGGTTTTTTGGCTTGTTGCTTTTCCTCTTCCAGATCAATACGGTAAGATGAATAATTACCATTGTAGATACGTACATGGCCGCCATCTTCCATAATAAATAGCTGATCGGTTAGCTTATCCAGTAAATACCTATCGTGCGATACAATCATTAATACACCCGTGTAATTGGTTAAAAACTCTTCCAATACATTCAAGGTATCAATATCCAGATCGTTTGTAGGCTCATCCAGGATCAAGAAATTAGGATTCTTCATCAGAATGCTCATTAACTGCAGGCGTTTCTTTTCGCCACCGCTTAGCTTAGATATAAATCCATATTGTTTAGCAGGCGGGAATAAGAATAAAGTGAGCAGGGCAGAGGCTGAGATAGTTTTACCATCGGCCATCGTAATAAACTCTGCAACGTTTTTTACAATATCAATTACACGCTCATCTTCCTTGAATTTAATGCCCGATTGATGAAAATAGCCCAATACAGTAGTTTCGCCTTTTACCACTGTTCCTTTATCTGGTTGTAAAGCTCCGGTAATAACATTAAGTAGGGTAGATTTGCCACTACCATTACGACCAGCTAAACCAATCCGATCGCCTTTTTTGAATATATAGCTGAAATCCTTAATAAAAGTACGGTCGCCAAATGATTTAAAGAGGTGTTCCATCTCCATGATCTTGTTACCCTGCCGTGCTGTTTTTACACTCAGTTCAACTTTTTCGCGGATACCACCTGCTTTGGTTTTCTCTTCCAGATCATAATAGGCATCAATGCGTGCCTTTGATTTAGTTCCGCGGGCTTGTGGCTGTCTGCGCATCCATTCCAGCTCCTTGCGTAGCAGGTTGCTGTTTTTTTGGAAAGTAGCTTCATCTGCGGCATCCCGTTCGGCTTTCTTTTCCAGATAGTATCCATAGCTACCGTTATAAGGTTGTATTTTACCTCGGTCTATCTCTAATATCTCGTTACATACATTATCCAGGAAATACCTGTCGTGCGTAACCATCAATATGGTTTTGTTACCTTCGGTGAGTAATTTCTCCAGCCACTCTATAGTATCGATATCCAAATGGTTGGTAGGCTCATCCAGTATATAAATGTCCGGGTCTTCGATAAGCAGTTTGGCTAAAGCCAGACGTTTCTTTTGACCACCAGATAGGGTATTGATCTTTTGATTCAGGTGATGTATATCCAACCGGCCCAAAATGGTTTTGATCTTGTACTCATACTCCCAGGCATCAACTTCACTCATCTCTTCCATTACTTTTTCAATAGCCTTGGCGTTGTCGGGATCATTTTCCAAAAGCTCCTCGTACTTACGGATCAATTGCTGTTGTACATCATCGGCATGAAAAATATAATCACTGATAGTTACCGCATCCTTAAAACCAGGGTCTTGTTCCAGATAACCCATGTTCAAGTCACGGCTCTGAACTACTTTACCTTCGGTGGGCTTGAGGTGACCGGCCAGTAATTTAAGCAGGGTAGATTTACCTGCACCATTTACACCCACCAGTGCAACCCTGCGGCCACGGTTTATACCGATGGTTATGTTTTTAAATAGCCAGTTGTCATGAAATTGATGACCAAGATTTTCAGCAGAAATGTAAGTGCTCACGATAGTTCTTTTATTTTGTCAGACTCATATATAAACAAGCCCATGTTAGTTTGCATTGATTGTTTGTACATAGCAGAGGCTACTTTTACAGCCGGAATACTTTTGTATTTTTTTAAGACCCCAAATAGTAAAGGCTCTATTATTTTGTATAGCACAGTTACTATTTTTTCTTCCACTCGTTTTTCTTGTCTCTTGCCGGTTAATAGTGATGGGCGATAGATATGCAAAGCGGGTATACCAACATGTTGTATATCCGCTTCTAATTCACCCTTTGTTTTGATATAAAAAGTAGACGAAGCTTTGTTGGCTCCTATGGAGGAAACCAGGTGATATTGCTCTATGCCATTTTTATGCGCCAATTGCGCCAATATCAAAGGATAATCATGGTCAATTTTGCGGTAAACAATCTTGTCTGGTGTTTTATGTCTGGTTGTACCTAAACAGCAAAATATAGCATGGCCGGTTATGGCACTGGAATAACTCTCCAGCTGATCAAAATCCACCACCAATTGAGTCAATTTAGGATGTTGGATGGGTAATTCTTTTCTAACCAGAATTAAAACTTCATCATAAAAAGCCTCTCGTAGTAAAATATCCAGTAAATTACTGCCAATTAGTCCGCTCGAACCTGCAATAATAGCCTTATTTGCCATAGTACGCACAATTTTTTGCAAAAATACACATAAATAAATTGTGGAATAAGAATTATATGTTTAAACATATAAATAGGAGAGCATCATGAAAACTATATTTTATCCCGAAAACGAACGTAGAAAAAATAACCTTGGTTGGTTAAAAGCTAACTTTTCATTCAGCTTTGCATCATATTATGATCCCAACAAGGTTAATTTTGGTGTATTAAGGGTATTAAACGATGATATTATTGCCGGCGGTACAGGTTTTGGGACACACCCGCATGATAATATGGAAATCATAACCATACCATTGGAGGGAGGCTTGGAACACAAAGACAGTATGGGTAATACGGGCGTGATTCGTGCTGGTGAAGTTCAGGTGATGTCGGCCGGAACCGGCGTTTATCATTCCGAGTATAATGCTTCCCGTACAGAAGAAGCTAAGACCTTACAGATATGGCTTTTCCCTAAGGAACTAGATATACAGCCTCGTTATGACCAGAAGGATTTTAAGCCGCTTTTAAAGACAAACCAGCTTACCACATTGATATCGCCGGTAAAGAGCCTGGATACACTTTGGTTAAACCAGGATGCCACTTTTAGCATGGGTGATTTTGAAGCAGGTACCCAGCTAAATTATGATATAAAAACAGGGGGAAATGGGGCTTATGTGTTTGTTATAGAAGGTTCTATCAAAATAAATAGTGCTGTTTTAAACAAAAGAGATGCGCTGGGTGTTTATGATACCAGTTCATTTACAATTGAACCCGAAGAATTTTCCCGTTTCCTGATCATTGATGTACCAATGTCATAAACCTGCAAGCCGAACCTAAAGGTTAATTTTCTTGAACTGCAAAACAAAGGGATAGAATTTTGTTTTATCCTCACAATTAGTTGAACATAACTTATGGCAGAACAAGCAATTACCGGATGGAGGAAGTGGGCAGAAGACATTGGCGAGCAATGTGTTTTCTTTGCCCGTTTTTTCAGAAATATATTTGCCGGCGGCTTTGAATGGTCGGAATTTGTGCGGCAATGTTATGAAATAGGCTATCGCTCCATGATGCTGGTAGGTATTACCTCCTTTATCATGGGACTGGTTTTAATTGTACAGCTCAGACCATCATTAGTTGGTCTTGGGGCTGCCAGTATGTTACCCAAAACCCTTACAGTTTCTTTTATCCGCGAAATAGGACCGGTTATAACGGCTATTATTTGTGCAGGTAAGATAGCATCGAGTATCGGCGCTGAACTAGGCAGCATGAAGGTTACCGAGCAGATAG
Source organism: Mucilaginibacter inviolabilis (assembly GCF_011089895.1). Taxonomy (NCBI): domain Bacteria; kingdom Pseudomonadati; phylum Bacteroidota; class Sphingobacteriia; order Sphingobacteriales; family Sphingobacteriaceae; genus Mucilaginibacter; species Mucilaginibacter inviolabilis. The sequence goes on along the minus strand of NZ_JAANAT010000003.1, from coordinate 27,539 downwards.
ATGCTATGGAAGTATCAGGCGCCAATCCGCTGCAATATCTCGTTGTTACGCGTATTTTAGCTACCAGCCTCATGGTACCCCTTCTTTCTATTATTGGCGATGCTATAGGCTTGTTTGGTGGCTTCCTGGCCTTAAATATTACAGATAGTATCAGCTTTTCGCTTTATTTTACTAAATGTATCTCCTCCCTTGATTTTTCAGACTTTTTGCCGGCTGTAGTGAAAACCATTTTTTTCGGCTTTGCGATAGGTTTTGTTGGCTGTTATAAAGGTTATCATTCCAACAAAGGGACCGAGAGTGTAGGTATCGCGGCTAATTCAGCAGTGGTAACGGCTTCCCTGTGGATATTTGTTATTGATGCCATAGCTGTCCAGATCACCAGTTTATTATTTTATCATTGATATGAAAGCCGCCGTTAAAAATATGGAAGCGAAGAAACCTGCATCATCACAAAAAGAGGAAGTGGTTATACATGCTAAAGGTGTAGCCAAAGCCTTTGGTGACAAGGAAGTATTGAAAGACATCAGCTTTGATCTTAAAAGAGGAGAAAATATGGTGGTTTTAGGCAAATCAGGCATGGGAAAATCGGTGACCATACAATGTATAGTGGGTATGCTTAAACCGGATGCTGGCACCTTAACCGTATTGGGCGAAAATGTAGTAGAAATGGAAGACGAGGATCTGAAACAGTTGCGTATGAAAATTGGGTTTTTGTTTCAGAGTGGGGCCTTATATGATTCTATGACGGTACGGGAGAATCTGGAGTTTCCATTAACGAGGGTACTAAAACTTAATGATCAGCAGGAGATAGATAAACGGGTAGAGGAAGTGCTGGACGGTGTGGGCTTATTGGATGCTATCGATAAGCTGCCGTCAGACCTATCTGGCGGGATGCGTAAAAGGGTAGGTCTGGCCCGGACACTTATTGTAAAGCCCGAAATTATGCTGTATGACGAACCCACTACCGGGCTAGATCCCATCACTTCACGTGAAATCAGCGAGCTGATACTCCATATGCAAAAGAAATATAAAACATCATCTATCATTATTACACACGATATGGAATGTGCCCGGATAACGGCCGACCGCATTGTAGTGATGGATGATGGCGAATATATAGCCGAAGGCTCTTATAAAGAGCTGCAAAAATCGGATAACAAAATGGTACGATCATTTTTTAACGAAACAACATGAAAACCACATCATCACAAAAAATAAAAATTGGCCTGTTCACCTTCGCCGGATTGGTGGTTTTGGTATTGGCTATCTTTTTTATAGGCAGTCAAAAAAGCTTGTTTAATTCTACATTCAATGTATATGGCACTTTTAAAAATGTAAGTGGCTTGCAAGTAGGCAATAATGTACGCTTTGCGGGTATCAACATAGGTGTAGTACAGTCAATTAACATTGTAACGGATAGCTCGGTAAGGGTTGACCTGACACTAAATAACAGTGTTAAAAAATTCATTAAAACTGATGCAAAAATGAGTATTGGGAGTGATGGATTGATGGGCGATAAGCTGGTGGTAATTGCTCCTGGTGGTATAACAAGTCATACAGAGGTACAGCCAGGAGGGCATTTAGGATCCATAAACCCGGTTGATGTAGACAAAATAATAACCAAACTTACGCGAGTTGCTGATAATGCGGAAACGTTAACGACAGATCTATCTCATATTGTTGGTAAAATCAATAGCGGAAAAGGAAGTATAGGTCGCTTGCTGAATAGTGATGATATGGCTAAAAACATCGAAAGTACGGTTAAACAAGCACAAACTACCATGAAAAAAGTGCATACCACCACTAACACCCTCAATGAAGACCTGACTGCAGCACAGCATAATTTTTTATTAAGAGGCTTTTTTAATAAAAAGAAAAAGGCGGCTAAAGCAAAACAGGATTCCATTAAAAAAGTACAGGAACAAGCCCAAAAAGATAAGGAAAAAGCCGCGAAGGAAAAGGATGATAAGGGAAACTAGCAAAAATTTTACCTGGTGTTTTGTAATATTTTTTGTAGCGCGGATCAACTAAATACAACTATACAGAATAATGTACACCCAGGCTATACATTAGCCCTAAAAAACAGGCACTTTCTGTGAACAAAATGAACAAAAAAGCCGCCGGAGAGCATCCGGCGGCTTTTGCCTTTTTAAAAGCAAAGTTTTTAGTTCAAATATTTAGTAATTTCTGGGGATAGTGGGGTTGTTTGTGACCTGAAACGGTGAATCAGTTTACCATTTTCATCAATCAGAAATTTTTCAAAGTTCCATTTGATATCACCTGTAAAATCAGGGTTCGGTGCTGTGGTCAGATACTGAAACAATGGATCGATATCAAGCCCTAACACGCTAACTTTTCCGCTCATCGGGAAGGTTACCGAGAAGTTTTCTTTGCAAAAAGTTTTGATATCCTGATTTGTACCAGGCTCTTGTCCGCCAAAGTTATTAGCTGGGAAACCCACTACTACTAATTTACCTTTGTATTGTTCAGATAATTTCTCCAGATCGGTGTATTGTTTGGTAAAGCCGCATTTGGAGGCCGTATTTACAATAAGCACTTTTTTGCCTTTGTATTTTGCCAATGTAAAATCTTTTCCGTCAATACTTTTCAGCTTAAACTCATATACAGATGAGGGCGCTGTGATAAAAAGGAAAGCGAATATTAAAGCAAGTAGTTTCATGTTTTTTTATAATTGATGTGAGACAAATTTCTTAGAGTAAAATTAACTATTAAAAAGTTCTTTTAGCCAAATACTCATCTTCTTTTTGTGTCATTTTCTTCTTTGTAACAACACTTTTATCGGTGTAGCCCAACAGGTGTAAGGCGCCATGTATAATTACACGATGCAGCTCATCGGTTTCGGTGATATTGAATTTAGCTGCGTTTTCGCGTACGCGTTCAACGGAAATGAAAATATCGCCCACAATATCACCTTCCACTTCCGAATTATCAAAGGTAATGATGTCGGTATAGGTATCATGATCAAGATACTGCTGGTTCATAGGGAGCAAATACGCATCTGAGCAAAAAACGTAGGTAAGCTCTTTCAATTTAAAACCCTCGGCGGCGATGGTATCTTTGATCCACTGGCGCACAAGGGTTTTATTTTTTAGTTTATAACTGATGTCTTCCTCAAAAAACTGAATAGCGGGCATTATATTTTAAAATGTAGTTCGATAGTATTGCCCGATGCATTAAAAATGCATTGATCGGCCAAATGCTTGATGATGAAAACGCCGCGACCAGTTAAGTTTTCCAGATTTTCGGGCGAAGTAGGATCGGCGAGGTTCGTGTAATCAAAACCCGGACCCTCGTCGGTAACAGTCCATACAATACGCTTGGGTTCCACCTCAGCATTAATAATTACCTTTTTTGTTTCGTCGAGTTTATTGCCATGGATAATAGCATTTATAGCGGCTTCGTTAAGGCAGGTCATCATGTTAGCGAAAGTATCTTCGGCTACGTGATATTTATCAGCAATTTCTTCAATCAGCTGCTCAAGTTGCGCTATGCTTTCCGTTTTTGACGGTAGCTGTAACGTAAACAATTCGCTGCTGGTATGAACATTTGCCTGTTCCATGTTATTTGGCATTAAGTTGATCAAAGTAAGATTTTATTTTTTGTTTATAATACAAATTAAGTGCCGGAGACACAGTTTTTATTTGCTCCGTTTGTTTGTTCTTTTGTTGCTGGTATCCCTGCAGTGCTTTTATATAACCCGGAGGTATATCCTTACCGGCATGGCTTTCTCTTTGCTGATCTTGTTCACGTTCCTGTTCCGCCTTTTCAGCTTCCAATAACCGGCTTTGAATTTGTTCCTGTCTTTTTAACGCTTCATCTGTAATCTTCCTGTTTACGAGATCATGCTCAGTTTGTTCCATTTCTTTAGAAATTTTATCCAAATTTCCTAAACCATTTTTCCCGTCTTTGTTCTCATCCCGGTTTATCTGTTCAAGCGATTCCCGTATCATTTGCTGCTGGCGGGCCATTCGGGCTAATTGTTCACTCATATTACCCCGGCTTCCTTGTGCACTTTTACCCTGATTGCCTTGCTGCTGCATCTGCTCGCGCGCTTTTTGCATGTTTTGGTTAAGCTGCTGCTGCATTTTTGCCAATTGGGATACGGATTGTTTTTTACCCTTTCCTTTTCCGCCTTTATTCATCTGTTTTTGCAGTTGTTCCAGTGCTTCGCTCAGCATTAATGCCAGGTTGTTCATAGCCGTCATAGCGTATTGCTGATGACGGTTGGCTTCAGCCGTACGGCGGTCGCCCAGATTGTCCAGGGCATGGTCAATGTGACTATTAATACCGCTGATTTCCTGGTTAACGGTCGATTGTATTTGCGGAATACGCCTGCTGATGGCGTAAAGACTGTCTTCGGCTGTTTTCAAGTTATCCTTAATATCCTTTTGCTTTTGAGATAACGTAATGTAAGAAGGATCGGTTGGGTTTGTTCCTTTTAAAGTTTGCATCACCTTTTCCTGGTCAAAAGAGCTGTTCACCAAACTTTTTAACAACTCCCGCAGTTGCTGGGCATCAATGGCATTTTCTTTACTCTCGCCCTCGTCATTATCCTGTGATAACTTGGCAGCTAGTTGCTGCATTTGTTTGGCAGCCTGATTTTGTGATTTTGAGGCACCTTCTTTATTGTTTTTTTGTAATTCGCCGGCACTTTGATCCATTTGCTGATCAATGCTTTGAGTTTCTTTTTCGGGGTTTTTAAAATCCTGTTTGTGCTCGGCCTGTTCGTTGGTTTTCTGCAGATCTTCCAAACCCTTTTTGATGTCCTGGAAATCTTTCTTCAGGCTTTCCTGTTCCTGCTGCAATTCTTTTTGATCGGCTCCCTGCTGTTTGGTTTTGTCAGATAGCTGTTGCTCCCTATTGGCCAGTTTGTTTAACTGATCAACGCTTTGATTTAATTTTTGATCAAATTCCAGTTTTTTATAAAGCTCCAGCATGCGATCAAGTTCTTTTTTTAACGATTTGTTATCCATCTGCATTTTTGATAACTCATCGCGGGTAGCATCCTTTTGTTCCTGATCTAAAAGCTTTTGCAGGTTTTGCAGCAGTTCTTTTGTCTTTTGATCAAGTACATTGTTAAACAGATCTTCGATTTGTTTTTGCTTGGCCAATAGCTCCTCATTCTGTTGCTGGTTTTCTTTCCGGTTATACAGGTTTTTCTGGTTTTCGTCTTTTATTTCTTTTACCAAATTTTCCAGATCCTGCCGTTTCTGGAGCAAGTCTTCTACCTGTTTTTTTTCGTCAAAGGACAGTGTATTTTTATTGAGCAGTAACTGATTGAGTTTTTGTGAATCGTGCTCCACCTGACCAGCCAGTTTTATGGCCGATTGCATTTTTTGCTTTACGGCCTGTGTCCCGGCATTTAATTGTTCGTTAATGGCTTTGGTATCGGGTAAATTAAGGGTACGCTCGGCGGTTCGGGCTCTTTTAGGGCCATTTACACCATCGTTATCAGCAACTTCAAAAAAGTAACTTACGCGGGCCCCGGGTTCTATACCCAGTTCTTTCAAATTCCAGAAATAAAAGAAATCTGATTGTGTTTGGTTCATCGCAGCATCAATTCGTTTGATGAATGTTTTTTGAGAACCCTTATTATTGGCTGCTTGTACGCTATAATGAAAGTTGAGCGATGAAAAACCATGATCATCCTGAATCTTTCCGTTGAAATACAAGGCATTAATGCTTACCGAATCGGACTTTTCCTGTACAGAGATAGTCGGTGGCTCATCAGCTATTACATTAATATGATAAGCAGAAGAATCGCTGTGATTAACCAGCGGATTGACAGGATTAAGTTTATAAATGGTGCTTTTTAAGATCCTCTCGTTATACTCAAAAAAATCAGCTCCATTTAATTTGGCAACATGTTTAATACCATTTAAATAAAACTCTAAACCCGAAGCATGTTGCGTATGCAGCAACCATTTTACTGAGGTGCCTTCGGGAATTACGAGATCGCCGGCATTCAGTAACTTTTCAGCTTTTTTATGCAAATAGGAGGGATAGTTTAATTCTACATCAAAATGTAATAAGGCTGGTTTTTGATTTACCCTTATCTCATAAGGAGCTGAGGCAAAACCGTTGCCCAGCAACCGGAACTTTGTGTTTTGCTGTAGATTACTGAACAGGTAATGAAATTTACTGATATTATCTTTATCGAGTTTAAAAGTATTGTTAGCCGTTTCTATATAAACATCAGCCGGTAGCCTGTCACCATCAAGTTTAAGATCAAGTTTAAGATCATCTCCCTGCACTACAGATAAGGTTTTGTTCAGTACGTTGAAACGAAATGGGGCTATAGGGGCAAAGTATTCGTTGTGCCTGATGAGTCGTTTTGTGCTTTCTGTTAATATAGATGGAGCGGCAAAAGCCAGCACGATGATCACGGCAGCAGGAGCCAGCACCCACTTTAAGTATTTACTGTTCTCGCGAATATTAATAGCCGAAGGGAAGCTAACCGGTTTAAGGGCCTCTATCTTTTGATCGATACTGGCTTCGATGAGAGCGCGGTGCTTTTCATCGGCTGCGGCCAATTTTTTAAGCTGTAACGTGTTTAACAATTTATCATTAACATCATGAAAGTGTTTACCGATGATTTCGGCTGCTTCGTCATGGCTTAATGAATGGCCTAGTTTAAGCCATGATAGAAATGGAGGTAAAATAAGCCAGCATATCAGGCCGATATTGAGCAGTATGAAGAAATAAAACAGGATGCTGCGAAAGGCGACGTTAAAATTGCCAAAATACTCGCTCAGCGTAATGACTACATAGGCGGTAAACAGGCCTGCACCTAAAAAGATCAGTCCCCGCAAAAAGTTATTAAAATAGTACTTCCTGATAAAGATGTTGATCTTATCAATGAGTACTTCATAATTTTCGGCAGAATTCATATACAGGTGCAAAAATTCCCAACACAATATTAAACGAAAAAACAGAACAATATATATAATACCCCAATTAAGTTAATACCAGAAGCAATAATAAACAATATGAATAATTAAAACTTTGGTGACTGCCTTATAATGAGATTTTTACGACAAGGCTATCTTATTTTTAAGGGATAGAACATTTGATTTTGAATTCATATTGTTTTATTGTGATTTAAAGCATAGCCGGACAATAAAAAAAGACTGTATTAGCCTAATTATCAGTATTGTAATTGTTATTAAAGTTTGTAAATTACCTCTTCAAAAAACAATTAAACAATATGCCAAAGTATGTTATTGAAAGAGAAATTCCCGGGGCAGGAAATCTTTCGGACGAACAATTAAAAGCCATTTCGCAAACTTCTTGTGGGGTATTAAGCAAAATGGGGCCGCAAATACAATGGGTTAACAGCTATGTAACAACAGATAAAATATATTGTATTTATATAGCGCCAAATGAAGAGATGGTGAGAGAACACGCCAGCCAGGGCGGGTTTCCGGCAAATTCAATCAGTCAGATTTCCAGGACCATAGATCCTACAAACGCGGAGTAAAGCAGGACGTGCTACTACGCCTTCTTTGGGTGTGAAAATCGAAGATTCGATGATATATGATAGGCGTATATTTTTGATTTACAGGTTAGTGATTTAATAAAAGCATTTAATTGGCTGGCTGTATTGAGCTGCCAGTTAATAAATAACCTTACTTAATCAATTCTCCTTGCAACACTAACTTATTTTTTCCGTAATTAAAACTATATTCCATATCGGCATTTAACTGCTGACCGTTGAAATGACAGGTAATAATTTCTGTATGCGGACTTTCTATGTAGCGTAGTTTTAATTGCAATGTCTCACTGTTGATCCACCCATAACTACCTTCTACTTTGTAAGGCACTAATAATGAAAAATCTTCCCGGCCCCCGGTAACTAAGCCCGGGCCTTGCATATCTGTTTTGCCTGGCAGCCATTTACCTGTTTCAAAATTAAGCATATAGCTTGCCGAATCCTTTTTCAAAGTGACATGACAAATGTTGTTAGTCATATTAAAGGTTATGGAGCTAATATGCAGAACATTTGGTTGAATGGAAAAGGTTTTGGTAAAAGAGCTGTTTATATGATTACCAGTATTGGTACTTGGCGGTAAACGTAAAGCGGCTAAATGCTTTTCGAGTCTAACATCATCAGCCTTGTTAAGCGGCAAAGCCTTTGGATGCATAGCCGGCAGCAAATATTTCCAGATCAGGTTAAGTTCCCCCTGCATATCGCTTGTTTCGGAAGTAATGGCAATAACCGCATCCTGATCGGGCATCACAATGATATATTGTCCGAAGGCGCCATCGGCCCGAAATGCATTATGACGACAGCGCCAAAATTGGTAACAATAACCCTGCACCCAGTCGCTTGAGTCTCTTTTACTCTGAGCAAGGCCAGGCGCCTGATCAATTTTAAAGGAAGTGGCTTCTGCTACCCATTCTTTTGGCAATAATTGCTTTCCTTGCCACTCTCCTTTTTGCAAGTAAAACTGGCCTAATTTAGCCAGATCTTCTGTTTTTACGCGTAACCCCCAGCCACCTGTGTTAATACCCTGCTTGTTAATTTCCCAGTCCATGCCCTTTATACCCAGCGGATCAAAGAGACGGGGTTTAAGATAATCAACCTCCTTTTGTCCGGTTACCTTTTGCACAATGGCTGATAGCATAAATGTCGCCATGGAATTATATAAAAATTGACTACCGGGTTTATACGCTATAGGCAATGCCAGGAAAGCCTTAACCCAATTATCTTCTTTGGATACAATTGCAAAAGTAGGGTCGACGGCTTGCCCAACGCTCATGGTTAAAAGATCTTTTATGGTAAGTGAAGCCAGGTAAGGCGGTATGGTATCAGGTAAGCTACCAGCAAAAAAAGAAACTACTTTATCATTTACCGACAAACGCTTTTCACTAACAGCAAAGCCTATTGCTGTGGAGGTAAAGCTTTTGCTGCAACTGTAAAGACTATGCTTTAACGTTGACTGATATGGATTCCACCAACCCTGGGCTATTATTTTGCCATGCCGTAAAAACATAAAACTATGAAACTCATGTTTGCTTTGTGCTGCCGCATTCAGAAAACTGTCAATTCCGGCTGCCGAAACGCCTTGGGCTTCAGGCGAGCTGATTGGGAAAGCACTTGTTTTTTGAGCATGAAGTGCGCTGCCAAAAAACAAAAAGTATATTAAGGTGACCAACAGTTTTTTGCCTGCCCCGAACCATAATTGCCCGGTAATTTGCCTAAAGGATAAATGATGAGTAAGCATTGCGATAACTTTAACGATTTATAATTAAAGTGAAAATAAGGTTTTTTTAGAACAATAAGTCTTTGTAAGTGAAGTCCTAACATGTTTAATGGGGCAGAGCAAAGCTATATCTGGCTACATGATTTAAAAGATACTGAAGTTAAACCTAAATTTGATAAACCTTTTGAGCCAGTAAGAGCATAAAAGTCAATCACCAGAGTGCAAGAGCACTTGTTTTAACAACAAGGTTCTTATTATTCAACATCGATCACCATCTAAATAAATAATAGTATCGATATTTGTATAGGAGGTATACACCCCAATTATAGATAAAGGATAGTTTGAACTCGTGTATTCTCTCTTTACAGACAGATCCAAGAACAATTCACAAGCGTTATTACAATGAACAATATGAATATTTTATCATCAGTATTTGTTTGGGATGATAAATAATTATATTTGAAGCACCTTAACCCTGCAAAATATGATCGCGTTATCACAATAAAAAAGACCTCCGCTCTCAGCTTCCGTAAGCTCCAATCAAACACATTTTATTCATTCCAGAACAGTTTAGCGTCAATCTATTACAGATCGATCTTGCCTTTATTTTTTTAAGTAAACTTTAAGCCCCTTATATTATGAAGAAACTAATTCTTTCACTATCTCTATTTTTGAGCTTTTCATCATTAGTACACGCCCAATGGACAACCAATGGAGCGAATACTATTACTTCAACCTCTAATTTCGTTGGCATTGGTACAACAACCCCTGTCTCTCCATTACAAGTACAAGTATCTAACCTAGGATTAAATATCACAGGTGGTTTTCGAAACTCAAATAATGGGGCTGGGAACGGGACGACTACAGCCGGCACTGCTGTAGGTATTGGCTTTCTTAATGAATTAAACGGAAATTGGTGGAAAGCAGCTATTGTCCATGAAAGAACAAACGCCTATGGCGTAGGGAACTTGCATTTTTTAGTCAATAATTCGATAGACAATTCAACCGTTACGCTGAATGATGCAAAAATGACTATACAATCTTCAGGTAATGTGGGTATTGGAACAACCACACCTAACACCAAGTTGGATGTAAATGGAGTGATCTCTGTGAATGGATATGGCTACATGTCGTGTTTGCGTACTTCGGCTAACAATTTCACAAACTTATTTTTGGGGGGAGCTATCAAAGATAATGCAGATGGTACATACACTGCTTATGGGGACGGTGGATCAAACTATTTCAGTGCGATCAAAATGGATAATGGAGGAGATAATGGGGGCGGAATTAATTTTTACAATGGCGCATCTACAGGTGGAACCAGTTATACAGTTCCCGGCGCTAATCTTCCAAATTATCTACAAATGCGGATAGCCGGAGGGAATGTATCCATCGGAACTTCAGACAGCAGGGGATATAAGTTAGCTGTAAATGGAAGCGTCATCGCCACATCGGTAACAGTTAAACTTAAGTCCGATTGGCCCGATTATGTTTTCAAAAAAGACTATCAGCTACCCTCACTTCAAGAAGTAAAAGCCTACATCGATCAAAACCAGCATTTGCCGGAAATGCCATCTGAACAGGAAGTAGCCAAGGATGGATTGAATCTTGGAGAGATGAATAAACTGTTGGTGAAGAAAGTTGAGGAATTGACTTTATACTTGATTGAAAAGGATCATAAAGAAAAAGAGCAGGGTGAAATAAATAAGATACAGGAAACAAGACTAAAAACACAACAGGATCAAATTGATCAGTTAAAAAAGACGGTTGAACAGCTTATCAATACAATCAAATAAAAACAGACATACAATCATGAATAAAATATTTCTTTTAAAACCGATTCTACTATTGACTTTATGTGTCATTTTTAATCAGGCAGCCTCTGCGCAGACTAAAATAGTTACCACTGGGAATAATCTGGTAAACCCCTCGGATCCCTATGCCGCAGATATTGTTATCGGAAGCGACCAGCAGGGGGGGATTCGTCATGATGCCAGCATAATGTGGTGGACCAGTGGCAGTGCCTCCCGCATTTCAAATACTGGCGATACTTTTTATTTGTCGCAATGGTCTACTACTAATCCCAATATTGGACTATCTGCGGTTATCGGAGGAAGCAGCTATTTTAAGGGCAATGTTGGTATCGGAACAACAAACCCTCAAACGAGTCTTCATGTGGTTGGTACCGGAGCAACATATGAGGCAGATAATTCAAAAGCAATCTCCGGAGGAGGATTGGTTATACAGGGAAATATTGGAGGGAGCAGATCAGCGGCAACGGGTGCTCAATTGGAGTTTGTATTGCCCGCAAATCCAGACGGAACCAACTTTTGGGGACAGGCCCGAATTATAACTGTTCCTGGTACGGCCTCTCCTGGTGCTGTTGGAAAAATGATTTTAGGTACCAGGCGTAACGTCAACAAATTTGGAACGGGGTATCAATTATATTATGGTGATGACTTGGTTATAGATGGATTAGGAAACATAGGAATAGGGACACTTACACCAGATCAAAAATTGTCTGTAAATGGCACTATTCATTCCAAAGCAGTTAACATAGATCTGACTGGCTGGAACGATTACGTTTTCAAAAAAGATTATCAACTGCGTCCATTAAGTGAGGTAAAGACATATATAGAACAAAATCAGCATTTACCGGAAATTCCATCAGAACAAGAGATGATTAAGAAAGGGCTTGATGTAGCTGAAATTAACAAACTGTTGATGAAAAAGGTGGAAGAGCTGACTTTGTATCTGATTGAAGTAAAAAACGAATATGACTCACTAAAGCAGCAGCAAAAGCAAATAGAACAGTCACAACTAAAGCAACTAGAAGAATTAAAACAACAATTAGCATTGCTAACTAAGCCACAACATCAACAATAGTTTACTTGATATGAAATATATTTTACTAACCTTATTACTTTTTATAGTTTGCTGTCAAAGCGTGCTGTTTGCACAAAGTGGCACACCTAGCATTTCGGAATACAAGAGTTTTGACAAGATCCCAAGTCCGGACGCGGCCAGTTTAGGCAAATATGGACAAATTCCTGTTAGTTTGTATACAGGGCAGGCCAATATTCAAATTCCGCTATATACGATCCACGAAAAAGGAATAAACATTCCGATTGGACTTATATATAACGCTACAGGAAACAAGGTCAATCAGAATGCAGGGTGGACCGGACTCGGATGGACTTTACCAGTTGGCGCGATTACACGCAAAAAGAATGGAGAAGCAGACGATTGTTACGGAGGGACACTAACTTCGGATGGTGGAGATGTTAGAATTAGGACAGGATACTACTTAAGAACCCTATTTAATCAATATCATCAAAACGATCGTTACGTACCACCGGGTTTTCATTTGCCAAACATTGATTTGGGAATTACCGATTGGGCTACTACAGGTAATGTTGACAATGGTAATTATTTAGCCTGGCAGGTTGATAGAGACCCTGATGAATTTACTTTCAATTTCAATGGCATATCCGGAAGGTTCTTTTTGGATGGCACTAATAAATGGCAAGTCAAATCAGATGAGAATACTCATTTTACTGTAGAAAGCGAATTCTCAAGCCTGACAAGCGGTGGAATCCCTTTTTTCTCAAAATTTAAGATAACTGATGCTAATGGGAATGTATATGTTTTTGGCGGAGACGAAACGGCGATAGAACATTCCTGGCCGGAATCTTTAAAGGTTGATCCGAATTCGGCTCCAAGTTGGATTTCTTTAAATAGCGCAGACGATGACCATAGCGTTGCAAACGCAAATAATTATTTACATGAGGCCATGTCCTGGTTTTTGAAGGAAATCATTCTACCTAATGGACAAAAGATTGAATTCAATTACGAAAAGAAAGGACGCTTTGTCACACAAAATCTTTTGTATGGTAGTGTCAATCCAAGCAATATTAATCCGACAGATGAATATTCGAAAACATATGGTGATATTACCTATTTAAAAAACATAGTTACAGAAAATCAAAATGTCAGTTTCACCTCCTCGTTGGTTAATGATCTATCGGATGCATTTAGCAGCACGGGTACCCCTGAAAAAACAACTAAATATAAACTTGATTTAATAAGTATATACAAACCAGGAGCCACTATCCCTACAAAAACGATCAGTTTAAATTATATAGAAAATGCAAATGAACGATTAAAATTAAACCGGATCACGATTGATAACAATCAGATCTATAATCTGGCATATAATCCATCATTGCTTCCATCAAGCTATATTTCTGCTCAGACGGATCATTGGGGCTATTTTAACAATGGAAGTCAGGTTAATCTTTTTTTAAGTCAATACAAATCAACCCCTCCCAATTCGCTGTTAACTACATGGAGTAACTCAAAAACGCCTAACGGCACATACGCGCAGGCTGAAATACTCACCTCTATTGAATATCCAACAAAAGGGAAGTCCAGCTTTTATTATGAGGGGAATGATTATTCAAAGGTTGCGACACAATATCCTTTCGGAATAGATAATACAACCGGTTTTGGAGGAGGCGTAAGGATAAGCAAAATCGTGAACGAGCCGTTAAATGGCCCTGTTGAAACGAAAGAGTATTTTTATGTGAATGACTATCTCAATAACGATCTGACAAGTAGCGGTGTATTAGACAGCTATACTTATTATGGCGGTAATTACAACAGTAATCTCAACTGGTTTAATTTTCAAAACATCAGTTTGACCGGAACAGGTCAATCTGTACGTTATAGCACGGTAACTGAAAAACATGATGGAGGTTTTACGGTTTATAAGTATTCAAATTATGACAATGGCTATCAAGATAGCCCTGCTGTTACGCAATCTGGAACACTCGGATTTGATAGAAATCTGAATCAGTTTAATAGTTTAGAATTAGAAAGAGGAAAGCTTTTACTGCAAACTGATTACAACAGTTTAAAACAATCTGTCCATACCATACAAAACTTATTGAATGACGACCCTGATCGATTTAACAAAGCCATAAGAGCTATAGGGGTCGGCCTGACCGGAGGAGCGGTACTCCCTACTTATCTTTATACAAACCATGCTGCTTATCTACATTACTATTATACGCCGTATATAAAAAAAACCGTGGAAACGTTTATATACTCAAACAACGTTTCTACTACTACGGAATATGTATATGACAGTTCTTATAACCTTCTTAAGCAAGTTAAACTAACTGATAGCAAGGGGAACCAAGTTAGCACTTATTTCAACTATCCCTTTGACGTAGCGGGAGCAAATTATATAAAATACTCATCTATCACCACTACACCTATTGCTTTCCTTAAGGCGAAGCATATGATAGGCATACCTGTTGAACAAATTTCGACGATAAAAAGAAATGATGTAGAGAACATCACCGCTATCAAACTAAATACCTTTAAAGGGATTAGTTTTCAGTCGCTAGATAACACTACTATAGCCAGCGTCATTCCCAACACCCTGTATTTAGATAAAACAAGACCCATACTAAAGTCAAATTATAACAATTATGCTGTTACAGATATTAACGAAACAGAGCAGGATATAATTGACGCTGTTATGGAACCTCGGATCACCTACAGTAAGTACGATGCTAAAGCAAACTTAACGGAAATTGACAACGTAAGGGGCAATATAAATAAAGTACAGAGTAATACAAGTCAGATTTGGGGCTATAATTTTCAGTATGTCATAGCACAAATTACCAATGCATCTGTGAATGATGTATTTCACCAAAACTTTGAGGAAACAGAAGGCAACAGCAGTTTGAATGATGCGCATACCGGCCATAAAAGCAAAACGGGAGGATACTCAACAACTTTAACTGGATTGGATGCGGGCAGCTATATTTTAAGCTACTGGACGAAAAGCGGCAGCATATGGGTATATCAGGAATCGATTGTAAACGTTACCGGGACATCATATCCAATCGGTCTGAATGGACAAATTGATGACGTGCGCTTTTACCCTGTCGCAGCTCAGATGATTACTTACACATACGACCCATTAATTGGCATAACGAGTATGACTGATGCGAAGGGGATGACAACGACGTATGAGTATGATAGCTTCCAGCGATTGATGAATGTGAAAGACAAGGATGGAAATATTGTGAAAAACTATAGTTATAATTATTCCAGTTCGGGTAATGGACAATCAACAGTTTACAAAAGCGCAGCAACGTCGATTACCTTACCGCCTGTTTGCCAGGCTGGCTACACTGCTGGTCCAGCAGTCACTTATACCGTGAGTTCAGGTACTTATACTTCCACCATATCACAAGCCGATGCCGACAGTAAAGCTCAGGCAGATCTGAATGCCAACGGACAAGCTTATGCCAATGCAAATGGAACGTGTACTCCTCCGGCAATTATTTATGCCAGGATATCGGTAGAAAACACCAAGCAAGGGGGGCGATTTGTAAATGGTGACGTAATGGTTCGTTTTTATGCCGATGCAGCTTGCACGCAACCTTTTAGTGCAAAAAACATGGTAGTAAATTACAAACAAGTACAAACCGCGGCATCTGATGGAGCTGTAAGGGGCACACAAAACTTCACAGTTACCTGCACCGGTGTCGTGGCAACTCTTTCCAGCCAGGCAATAACTCAGGCGCTTGATCCCAACTTTGTGGTTAGTGATTATTACAGCTACTATCTTACCGCAGGAGCCTATCAGGATGCTAATCCAGGTGGAGGTGGACCGCCACCTCCGCCAACGATTTATAAAAGCGCACCAACTTCGGTGGCTTTAGCCCCTGTTTGTCAGTCTGGTTTTACTCCCGGCCCGGCAGTCACCTATGCACTGAGTTTAGGTGCTTATACTTCCACCATATCACAAGCTGATGCCGACAGTAAAGCTCAGACAGATCTGAATGCCAACGGACAAGCTTATGCCAATGCACATGGAACGTGTACTCCTCCTTCAGGCACTTATGCCCGTATATCAGTGGAGAATATTAAACAAGGAGGACGTTTTGTAACAGGAAATGTGGTTGTTCGTTTCTATTCCGATGCAGCAGGCACCCAGCCATTGAGTGTCAGTAATATAGTGGTGAATTATAAGCGGATACAGACGAAGGCTTCCACGGGAGCAGTACAAGGGACACAAAACTTTACATTTACTTGCAATGGGAACACTGTAACCTTGGCGAGCGGCGCACCGGTACAGGATCTTGACCCTAATTTCGCCGTCAGCTCTAATTATGATTATAGCCTCACCGCCGGTGTTTATCAAATTATTTAATAAAGAATCATCACCTATATTATAAAAGCTATAGCATATGACCATAAAGCATTTATACAAAATCCCTGTAAGAAATCTGTTATTTTCTTTGTTTTTTTTGCTGCCAGAAATAGGTCTGCAAGCGCAGACACAGATAACCTCACCAATGACGGGGACACCCGCGGCAGGTTCTTATTTTAGTTATAACAGTATTACACTGAGCCCGGGCTTCAGTTTTACATCATCATCAGGGAGCAGTCTGAGCCTGTATATCGCCAATCCTGACTGTCAGAAACTGGTGAACAGTTTTAACCAAAACCAGAATTATATCGTAACCAGTACGCCCAGAGTTGGTGGAATGCAGACGGTAGATGTGACCCCGAACTCAGGAGATTTTGCCAACAGAACAACTTGTGAGCTAATGCAGGCAGTACAATACTTTGACGGATTAGGCAGGCCTTTACAGACGGTTCAGGTACAGGGGAGCCCTTTGAATAAAGACATGGTGCAACCTTTCGCATATGATCAGTTTGGGCGGGAAGCGATCAAATACCTGCCCTATGCAGCAACTACTGCCGATGGGAGCTATAAAACAGATGCGCTAAGCACGGGGATAAATAATTTTTATAACCCTGGGGGCAGCGGTGTAAGTGGTACCCAGCAAAGCACCGGAGGTATTGTTTATAATCCTAATCCATACAGCGTAACCAATTTCGAGTCGTCGCCCCTGAACCGGGTGGTAGAGCAGGGAGCAGCAGGCACACCCTGGCAACCGGTAGCAGGAAATACAACAGGGCATACGGCAAAAATGGTTTATACCACCAATAACCTTAACGCCTTTAGCGGAACCGATACCTCAGTAAGCATGCGTGTAATATTGTATAACGCGACCATTAACAGTAACCAAAGCCAGACCTTGACCATAGGTAATGCCGCGGGTAACTATTACCTGGCCGGCCAACTGTATGTAACAGTAAGTAAAGACGAAAACTGGAAAGATACTGGATTGGGTAATTCAAGGGGCGGGACAATGGAAGAATATAAAGACATCGAGGGTCATGTGGTGCTGAAACGGACGTTTAATTATACTGGAGGGACACTGCAAATGCTATCCACCTATTACGTGTACGACGACGTGGGCAACCTGGCTTTTGTACTGCCGCCGGGTTCCAATGCGGATAATGTGCTGCCTGCGCAAACTACCCTGGATAACCTGTGCTACCAATACCGTTACGACGAGTGGAATCGGTTAACCCAGAAAAAGATCCCGGGCAAAGGCTGGGAGTGGATGGTATATAATCTGCTTGACCAAGTAATCTTTAGCCAGGATTCTTTGCAAAGAAACCGTCAGGAGGTAAGTTTTACCAAATATGACGCCTTTGGCAAAGTAGTCATGACGGGTATAGAAGGAGGGCATACTCAAACAAGAGCTGATTTGCAGGATTATGTGACAAGTTCTCTGAAAAATCCGGCATCAGGATTTACCGAATGGGAAACCCGCAATGCAGCAGGACCTAATGGTTATACGAATACAGCCTTTCCAAATGGGCCAAGTATTGTGAAACTGACCATTAATTATTATGATGATTATAATATCCCGAAATTGCCCTCTGGTTACAAGGTAACCAATGGAGTGAGTACGATGACCAAAGGATTACTCACCGCTTCTCAAACGGCGGTGCTGAATACGATAAACAATCCCAATCCGGATATGCTTTGGGACGTGAACTATTATGACGACAAAGGCAGAAATATCCGGAGCTATAAACAGCATTATCTTGGTGCCAAAGTAGACACCGCTAACTTTGATGTGGTATTGAATACCTATAATTTCAATGACCAGATAACGGTAACCAACCGGAGACATTTTATCAATGCATCCACCAGTACCCCGAAGTTGACAATCATTAACCAGTACAGCTATGATCACATGGGCAGGAAACTGACCACGCGGGAACAGATCCAGAACGGAACCCAAACAGCGGACGTGAATCCGATCCTGTCCAAAACAGACTATAACGAATTGGGCCAGGTATGGAAAAAACACCTGCACAGTACAGATAGTACAGCTTTTAAACAGGATATCACCTATGGGTATAACGAACGGGGCTGGTTACTAACAAGCAGTGCACCTCTGTTTGCCGAGCAGTTGTATTACAATACCAGCGGAACGAGCAAACAGTATAATGGTAATATTGCCAACCAGTTCTGGGGCACGGCAGGAAACCTGAACAACCACTATTCGTATTACTACGACCAGCTGAACCGGCTGACCTCCGCAGGGGCAACAACAGGGAACAATGAAACCGGGATAACCTATGATATGATGGGTAATATCACAGCGCTGAACCGGTATGCCAAGATCAATAATGTAAATACGCAGATCGATCAACTGACTTATGTCTATATAGCGGGAACGAATACGCTGCAAAGCGTAACGGATGGTACCAATAACGATGCCGGACAAATACATGGAACAGCCAGTTATACGTATGATGGTAATGGCAACCTGCTCACCGACAACAGCAAAGGGATCACCAATATCAACTATAACCTGCTAGATTTGCCACAGGCGATCACTGGCAAGAGTACCACCTATACGTATGACGCTACAGGTCAAAAACTAAGCAGGCTGATCAATACGGCCAAGACGGATTATATATCGGGGATCCAGTATGACGGTACATCGGCATCATCTACGATCACCTTTATCCAGACAGAAGAAGGAAGAGCTTTACCCAAAGATGCCACAAGCTACAACTATGAATACAGCCTGACAGACCATTTGGGTAACAGCAGGGTGAACTTTGATACGGGTACAGGTACAACCCGTCAGGTACAGGTAGATGATTACTATGCGTTTGGGATGGAGATCAACACGAGTGTAGCCAGTCCGAAAAATGAGTACCTTTACAATAAGAAGGAATTACAGGAGAACCTGGGCCTATATGATTATGGTGCAAGGTTCTATGATCCGGTTGTTGCAAGGTGGACGAGTGTGGATCCCTTGGCGGAGGACTATGAACATTTGAATCCATATAACTATGGATCAAATAATCCGATCTTAATGATTGATCTCGATGGAATGGCTTCAGACACAACTAAAAGAATAACACCGACACCGCCTCCGGCTCCAAAACCGGTACCTACTCCATCTCCAACACCTCAACCTGCTCCCGGTTCAGCTGTAGTAACTATAGGCCTAACCACGAAGGTTTTTTCGTTAGAAGAGGTTTTAGTAGCAGCGAAGCCTTTGACGAAAGGTGTTCCATTTGTTTTTTGGGGAACTGTAGGCTGGCAAGCCGGAAAACAAATAGGCGATCATCCTCATGAATTTGCATTGGGATTAGCTCAATTGCTTGAAAGAATGGGGGTTCCCCATAGTGCTTTATATCCACCTACTGTACGAAGCGCCCAAGGAAAAGGAGAACGTGGACAAAGTAGAAACCCAGACGGAACAGATAATCCTTATAAAAAACTGAAACCAGATCCGAATGTTCCGGGAAATGTACTGGAAAAAGATAGTAATACAGGTCAAACAAAATCGAAAAAGGCACCATCTGGCTTTGCCGAATGGTGGAATGAAAAACATCCGGATAAGAAAATATAAAAATCATGAAGGGACACAAAAATTATCTTTTGGCGCTTGAGGTTAATAAAAAAATGTATGAGAAAGGACTTAGGACCGAAGAACAAGTTGAGTTATATAGTCAATATTTTAAATACATAAAGAAAGCGGCATATCAAGGATATGTAGAGGCGTTATTTGACATGGGGCAGCAATACGAGGATGTTGGTTTTTTGGGAATTCCTAACCCTCTATTTGATCCTAAAAAATGTGTTTATTGGTATACAAAAGCCTGTAATAAAGGCCATGCTATAGCATGTAATAACCTATCAAATTTTTATGCACTTGGGGATGGGTGCCAACAAGATTTTGATCGAGCTCTTGAATTGCTTAAGCGATCTGCTGAATTGGGGTCGGAGCTTGGGAAAAAAAATTACAAGATGAAGCTTAGGGATTTAGCAAATACAGGAAAATATCTGAAGTGATTTAGCTCCCAATTATTAGTATAATCCACCCTCGCGCTGATCTGTGATCAGTGCGTAATATGGAATTAGCATTTGCAATGCGAGAATAAAGCCCAACCACAACGGTTGGGCTTTATTTTATAAGCTAACCTGGTCTTAGCATGTTGTATAAGGCCATCAATAGTGTAAAATGAATTTGCAAAGAGAGGTTAAGCTATCTTATTAAAAGCGAGTGAAGGCAAGTTATTGGTGGATAATTAATCCATTTTACCATTTAAAACGACTGGGTTAGAATCACACTCACCTAATCCACCTTCAACTCAGGAATTATCCACCCTCTATAAAGAAAGAAATTTAAGATTCTCTGGATTGAATGAAGGAGAGAGGGAATGAATTATTAGGCAAAGTTAGGGCTGTTGCTTCTGAAGCGTGCAAAAGTTTGCCGAGCATAAAAACCCACAGGCTACTACACAACCGATTTATATCGTTTCCTTTTGCACTTGATAGTACCAAACCTGTAGTGGCTTCATAATTCATTTTACTCACTTAATCAAAATCATTATGGAACACTTTGCAATTACGGACACATGATTATATTTGCATCAACGTGTACTACCACGTCAAAAGAGATCATTAACAACATAAAGGTTAACCATGCAATTAATTAGTAATACTTGCGTAGTACACTCTAAACGATGTTTTTGAGATAGAATAACCATTTCGGGATGTAGCGTAGCCCGGTATCGCGCCAGCATGGGGTGCTGGAGGTCGTGGGTTCGAATCCCGCCATCCCGACTAGAAATGAAGTAAAAGAGAGCATAATTGAGCAGTTTTAGGACTAATTGGATATGCTTTTTTACTTTTATTGACCTCTTTGATAGCTTTTACGGCAGTAAAAGCTAGTTTTGCCAATTATAGCAATAGTTCTTAAAACCAAACAAAAGTTATCTAACAACGAATATGCTGCTACTCTTAGAGTAACACCTGAAAGACAAAGCCGGTTCTTTGTTCTAAGCAGGCTTGTAACAAACCAATCTTTACAATGGTATTGTAAGATTGAAGACTGGAAGCCTGCCGAAGCATGGGTTAGGTAAATTCCGGAAGATTTGTGTAAACTATAAAGAGTGTAACATCATTCTCAAAAACAAATTGGTAGGGGGTAGGGGCGCAGAAACTGTTGCAAAAGTACGAGATGGAGAAAACACCTTTTACCATTGAGCTGTTCGAATCTGACTTGAAGCACAGTTGTTCCCTCAGGCCCAATGTTTAATATCCAAATATCTACTTATTTGCAAACCATTACCTCTGCTTATAAATAAAGAGCGGGGCTGGCTGTCAACAAGTACGGCTCCGTTGTTTGCACAACAACTTTATTATAATACGAGCGGAACAAGCAAGCAACACAATGGAAACATCGCTAACCAGTTCTGGGGAGCGGCAGATAATCTGTATAATAATTATGCATATGGTTATGATCAGCTGAACCGGTTGAAAACTGCTACAGCATCAACAGGAAGTCATGAAAATGCGATTACGTATGATCTGATGGGTAATATCTCAGCGCTGAATCGTTATGCGAACAGTACCACAGATCGACAAGTTGTCCTATGGCTATACGGCTGGAACAAATAAGCTTCAAAACGTAACGGGATACCACTAATGATGCAGGAGAAAAGCAGGGTATGCCCAATTATACTTATGACGATAATGGTAATCTAAAAACAGATGCCAGTAAGAGCATCACCGGAACAGGTATAACCTCTATAGCCTGCTGCACCTGTCACAAACAATCAAAGGGAAGATAACAGCATACGCCCGCAACGCGGCAGGACAAAAACTCCGCCGAGTCATCGGTACAGCGACTACGGATTATACCAGCGGTATTTAATATGATGGTACCACGACAAGCACGCTTGCAATTAGCTTCATCCAGACAGAAGGTGGCCGGGCTTATTCGCTGGCGGCTTGCAGAGTCTCCACAAATGTTTGTATATATAATACAATGAGCAATATGAATATTTTGTACATCGCAATTGTTTGGAATGATAAATAATTATATTTGAAGCACCTTAACCATGCAATATGATCGCATTATCACAATAAAAATCTCTCGAACTTAGCCTTCAGAAGGCGTAATCAAACAATATTTATTTATTCCATAATAACTCAGTACCAATCTGATACAGACAGATCTTGTATGTATATTTTTAAATAATTCTTAGCCCCCTATATCATGAAGAAATTAATCTTTTCCCTATCTCTGTTTTTAGGCTTTTCGTCATTTGTGCAGGCTCAATGGACAACCAGCGGTAATAACATTTATTATAATTTTAGCGGAAATGTAGGTATAGGTGTCATTAATCCAGCAAATAAGTTAGATGTAGCGGGTGTTATTAATACGCCAAGCTACATGACTTCAGCATTAGGCTTTTATGTAACCAATACCCAAAATGGAATAAATAATGTTTTGGGCGGTAATACGATTTCTTTTCGTACAGGGAATGTCGATAATCGTATGGTAATTGATGCTAATGGCAATGTGGGTATAGGAACAACAGCTCCAGCAAGTAATCTACATATTTCCGAACTATCAACAAGCAAGCCTGGTGGTGTTTTAGCACCAACTAAATCGGTTTTTAAACTTTCAAGATACGGAACTCCCAATTACTCTTATAATGAAAGCGCGGAATTTAGAATAGGGCACGGCGGGTCGGGTACATCAGGGTCTCAGTTGGATTTATTTATAAATGGAGGAAGTAATATCAATGATATTCCAGATCAACAGGCTATGACCTGGTTATACAATGGTAACGTTGGTATCGGAACAACTACTCCAAATGGAAAACTTGATATCGCCTCCTTAACAGCATCTGGTAAATCTGATGTATTACAACGATACACGTGGTTAGGTGATTTAAGCAATTGGGGATTACGTCTTGAACAACAATTTAATGCACCATTAAGCAGTATACAATACAATTGGATTATGAGACAAGGTACTAGTACGGATATTCCTGTAATGTCATTTGCAGGAGGAAACGTAGGTATAAACACAACGGATAATGCTAATTGGAATCTGATAAATTCAACATATAAACTAGCGGTGAACGGAGGCATAATTGCTACATCCAAGAGAGTAGAACTACTAAATAGCAAAATCAAATAAAAAATTATAAACCTATGACTATGCAGAAAAAAGAGCTTTTTAAACTGATTTTATTAATCTTATTGGCACTTCCAGGTATAACCCACGCACAATATACGGTAGATAATGTTGGATCAACACAACGTCCATTTTATTTAGTGGGTAGTTTACCTCCTGATAATCTAGACAATTATCAAAAGCTACAAATCGATATTTTAGGGGGCGGATGGGGAAATAATAATCTCGGAGTTACTACTTACTATGTGGGAAACAGGGGGGGCCTGACCATTCACCAAACAACGCAAGGTAGTGGGGCTTCATCGTTTGGCATCAAGGCCTATGCAAACCCTAATGGAAATACGGATATCTACATTATTATAACACAGGACTATCCTGCGATTTCCATAAAATCATTTAAGCTACCTAGTAACAATGGCCAATTACAAACTATTGTACAACAAACACCGATTGGAACGGATGTTACACCAACTGTGCTTCCCGTATTAATCATCGATGCCAACGGAAATATTGCGCTTAATACTTTTGACTCTAAAGGATATAAGTTTGCAATTAATGGCAGTGCCATTGCCACCTCCATGACTGTTAAACTCAATTCTGCGTGGCCTGATTATGTTTTTAAGAAAGATTATCAATTGCCATCTCTTCAGGAAGTAAAAGCCTATATCGATCAGAACCAACATTTACCGGAAATTCCATCAGAGCAGCAAATTGCAAAAGAAGGCTTGAATCTAGGGGAGATGAATAAGCTGTTAATG
The DNA here is from genome assembly GCF_011089895.1 of Mucilaginibacter inviolabilis. Taxonomy (NCBI): domain Bacteria; kingdom Pseudomonadati; phylum Bacteroidota; class Sphingobacteriia; order Sphingobacteriales; family Sphingobacteriaceae; genus Mucilaginibacter; species Mucilaginibacter inviolabilis. The sequence goes on along the minus strand of NZ_JAANAT010000003.1, from coordinate 3,146 downwards.
AAGAAGGTGGAGGAATTGACATTGTATCTGATTGAGCAAAATGATAAAATCGAAAAATTAACAGAAAATAATAAAGTACTGCAGAACCAAATCAATAACGTAAAAATCGTTAAATAAACAAAGGTTATGACTTACAATAGACGAAAAATATATTTTACAGTAACTTATATAGCTATTCTGATCTTTTTGGTGGATACAACTTGGGCGCAGGGAGTCTCTCAATACGCATCCCCAACACTTGCTAGCATTGTAACTCCTTCCCCTCAGGTTACTCAATTTCAAAAGTATGGTGATTACCCTATGACTTATTATTCAGGAATACCTGAAATCAATATACCCTTATATGAAATTAGGAGCGGTAAATTAACAGTACCTTTAAGTATTTCTTATCATGCATCAGGCTTAAAATTTGGCACATTGAGCGGTGTAATAGGTATGGGCTGGTCTTTAAACGGAGGAGGAGAAGTTTCCAGGACCGTTGTCGGAAAAGAGGCCGACGAGTATGCTACTTTCCCCTATCCAATTAAAAAAGCCAACCAAATCAATGCGGCTTCTACCGCAGATAAAGATTTTCTTGAACAACTTACAGCCCCTGCGAGCTTAAGTAATTTGGAATCTGAATATGATATATTTTATTATAATACGCCAACGGGAGGCGGAAAATTCATATTAAACAATACCGGAAATAACATCAAGACCCCGGTAACTATACCCTTTAGTCCTATCAGAATAACCTCAAACTTGCCTAATTTCACCGGAGCGGCGCTTGATTATTTTGAGATTGTTGACGAGAGTGGGATATTATACCGCTTTGGAAAATCACTAATGTCGGGTGCAATTAATAGCGAAACGACACACAGCAGCTCCAAAGCAGGTGGTATAAGTGATAACTTAACAGGATGGTTTTTAAGCGAGATGATTTCAGCTGATAAATCCGATACTATTTCTTTTAAATATAAATCATTCACACAATACCGTACAAATAACACCTATAGTTATACGGTTTTGGATAATTTAATAGTAACACCTCAGCCTCCTCCTATCAGCGGAACATGCCCTCTTCCCCCTCCCTCAAATACAGATTTTGAAACGCAAACTTCAAACTCAGCAAGCCACAGTTCTTCCGGTACCCTTACCCTAAGTGAAATTGACTTTAGAAATGGGAAAGTAACTTTTAGCTATATCCCGGATCCAGCCCAGCAGGACAATTTAAGGTTGTCTGTAATCAATATAACCAACCAAAGTGGAGCTGTTATAAAAAATTATACTTTTCAGCAATCCAACTATACTTCCAATAATTCGTACTATAAACTGGATGGACTGAACCAATATGATTCAGCAAACCAACAGGTGCAAAAATATATCTTCGACTACAATCAAACTAGCTTTTCGGGGTTCAATAATGGCACTACAGCTATAGATCATTGGGGTTTTTATAATGGGCAAACAAGTAACCTTAATACATTAACCCCAAGGACACTTTATGCAGGGCCGTATTCAGCACAGCTTACTTCGGGTAATGCTAACAGGGAAGCCAATGATGTTTATATGCAGGCAGGTATCCTTACTAAAATAACCTATCCTACCGGTGGCTCCTCTACATTCTTTTATGAAGGGAATGTTGCTCCGAATTATGCCAACAGCGTGAAGAATGTCGGCGGGTTAAGAATAAAGAGGATTGAAAACGTAAGCAATGCTAATCAGGTTGAAGTAAAAACATATAAATATGGAGTAGGTGAAAGCGGAATGGGACAGATGTTGATAGACCCATATATTGATGATAATTTTACCCAATATTCAAAAGAGCTGGTGGCCTGCACTTATAGCTCAAGCGATCCTATCCCGTCTTATAAGCGAAGTGTGCGGACTATTTCTTCCGACTTTGTTGATGGTTCTGGTAATTTTGAATCTTTACCGGTATTTTATAATACAGTTACGGAATATTCTGGTGACGAAAATAGCAATACAGGCAAAACACAATTCTTTTTCAGACCGCCATCAAACAGTTATTACGAGTCAGATGGGCCGGTAACAAGGTATATCAAATCATTTAATAATTGGACACTTGGATTAATGACCGGTAAATCAGTTTTCAGGAATGATAATAATAATTATACGTTAATACGATCCGAAAATTATACTTATTATGATAAACCTTCGGTAGTTTTAAGCTCGCTCAAGGCGTATAGAAACTATAATGGCCCCGCATCGGGTTCTTATGGTACTACCTATACATTTGGAGCCGCGTTTGCAGAAGGAAACAATGCTTATACCTATTTTGACTACAACATTACTACAGGAGTTACTTTACTGCAAAAAAAAGAGATAAAAGATATCTTAAATAATATAACAAGTGTCGAGACATATAAATATGGCAATTTTCATAATAAGCCGCTTGAGATAGCACTTGCATCCAGTAAGGCTGACTCTATAATGACAAGATCAAAATATCCCACAGAATATGTCAATATTTCCAGTTCTGATCCTACTTCACTAGGAGTAAAGAATCTTTTGGCGTTAAATGTAATTGATCCACTAGTAGAACAAAGCGTGAGTAGAAAAATCAGTGGTCAAACCCAGGAAAACTTAGTAGGAGCTACTTTTAATACCTATAAGACGGCTCAGCCATTTCTTGACAAGATTTACAGTATCGAAAACACTACAGCAATCAACGATTTTAGTCCTTCTTCTGTACAAGGAGGGGCCATTAGCTCTGATCCGCGTTATGTGGCCCAGATTTCAATGGATTCTTATGACCCAAGGGGTAATTTAACTCAACAAAAGCGAATCAACGGTATCCCTTTTTCCTATATCTGGAGTTATAATAGGCAGTATCCGGTTGCAGAAATCAAAAATGGAGATTATAATACTATCGTAAGCTTGCTTGGAGGTACCACAGCGGTTGACAACTTTGCCAATAGTAACCCGACAGATGCTACGCTTAAAACATTTCTCGCACCTTTAAGAACAAACTCAGCAATGGGCACAGCCCAGGTAACGACGTACACCTACAGCCCCCTGGTTGGTATAACGAGTATAACAGATACGAAGGGAGAGACAACGACTTACGAGTATGATAGCTTCCAGCGGTTAATGAATGTGAAGGATAAGGATGGGAATATTGTGAAACACATGGATTATCATTA